>CAZVQC010000044.1:0-1686 GCA_964629225.1 uncultured Ruminococcus sp. | reverse complement strand
GAACGGAGAGTGCGCTGAGAAGCAGTGCCCGCTTTGTGGACTTACTGTTTGTCATTGTTTTTTCCTCCTTAAAATAATATTTTTTTGTCAATGACATTATGTAATCACGGTTTCCGTGTTTACACCGAGTTGGAGCGGTCGAGATATTCGACCATGTCTGCGAAGGTTACCGAGGCAGACATTGAGCAGAGATGTGCCGCTTATTTTTGAAAAAGGACGGAAAAGGGTCGAGCCGTTTTTCTTCAAACGGCTCGGGCAACGCGTGGCTTTTTCAAATCAGTGCTTTATACCCGATATTGTGCGGCTGATAATGTGATATGTGATCGGTCTTTTGGGTATCATGCTGTGACCGGGATGTCTTATTCTTAATAGTTGGCACTTAAATTAAGGTCTCTTTATTTGGAGTCGGGGCTGTCCGGCTGTTCTTTGCTCTCTTCCATTTCTCTCTTCATTGCCAAAAGCTCCTGCATCATGCGCTGTGCTTCCGCGCGTTCCTCTTCTATCTTATCTCTTTCCGCTTTCAGCTCCGCCTGCTGTTCCGCCTTATATTTCTTAAAGAGGCCTATACAGTGGATGCCTTCGATGAGGATGAGTATCAAGAAGGGAACGAGGATGCAGACGATATATCCGGGGGTAGTCTTCAGAAATTGGAAGAACTTGCCCACTTTCGGAATACTCGTTTGATATTTGCCCAATATGAAAGGATAGGTGACTACCGTTTCATCGTCGGTATTTGTGGTAGTACCGTAGGTGACAAATCCGGGGTTACCCTCGGCATCGGAG
This sequence comes from uncultured Ruminococcus sp., assembly GCA_964629225.1. GTDB lineage: Bacteria > Bacillota > Clostridia > Oscillospirales > CAG-272 > RUG14199. Next base: position 903 of record CAZVQC010000044.1, on the reverse strand, counting down.
GTTAGTTTGCGTATTTTATGAGTTACCGTTTCACCGAAATTTGAGGTGTTTTGGGAGGTATAGGATATGATATCCCCCTCTTTTAGGGTGGTGGGATCCACTTCCTTTATGAGCACCAGATCTCCCGCATCGAAGTCCGTGGCTTTCATGGAGTCGGAGAGGACGATGAATGCCTTGTATCCGAAGATATTTCGGTCCGCTTTATCAAATGTGGAGACCGAGACTATCGTGAATACCATCATACACACCGCTACGGCAACGAATGCCCAGGTGATGATGTTGCGGATGATCTTCCATGCTTTCATTTGGTCTCTCCTCAGTTAAAAAGCCTCTTCGGGTTGTTCTTTGTCTGTGTGGCGTCTGCGCACACGGTGAAGGTCAGATCAAGGCCCTGTGCTTCGTTTCCTCTCTCTTCGGGGAAATGAAATACTATCTTAAGGGGTCTTCTCTCATTGATCTGCAACACGTCATCGGCGGCTACGGCTCTCTCCTTGGTGAGGTCCTTTGCGGTACCGCTCAAGAGCACTTTGTCCCCGTCCTTCACGGTGACTTCAAGCACGTCCGCAAGACCGCCGGATATGTCCTCAAGGTAGAGTCTGTAATAGACCGACCAGGTACTGTTGTTTTCTATGAAAAGATCTTTTTCCACGGTCATGCCGGGTTCAAAGATGAATTCGTGTTCGTTGATGACGGGTTTCCCGTCGTTTAGGTTGATATCTACCTTTCCTGTGTGGAACAGGTTGTTTTCCACCGACACCTGCGCCCATACGAGTGCAAAGGTGGTGACGGTGAGGCAGACGGAAAGAATGACGATAGCCACGATGCCGCCGGTGAGCTTTTTTGCCGTGGAGGTGTTAGTCATTTTCCCCGTCCTCCTTTTTGCGTTTGATGATAATAATAAGA
>CAZVQC010000043.1:0-2153 GCA_964629225.1 uncultured Ruminococcus sp. | reverse complement strand
TCTCGTAGTCCTCGATACCGTCACGCATCTGCTCGACTCTGATAGTTCCAAGCACTTTGATGCCGGTGATACGAAGCTTTGATCTGTAGACGTCACTTCCATAGAAGAGAACGCCGTTACCGTAGATGTACTTTTTGTCCTTAAGGGTCCTGTTGACAGCCCAAATGCCGCTCTCACTGCTTCCGTCGTTAGCAGAGCCCGTGCCTTCTACAATGTTGGTCTCGCCGATATTGTTCTCATCCCACAGATTGACACCGTAGTAGAGATATCCGGTGGAGCCCACCTGCATGGACTGCCAGAACATGATCTGTGTCTGAAGTCCCGTATTCTCGATAAGGTGGTTGGCATAGGTGTAGTTTGCGTTTCTTCCGCAAGCGTACCACCAGGACTTGATATCCTTGTCCTCAGCCGCCTTGGTGGCTCTGTAGGTGTCAAGTCTGTCACCGAATTCTCCGAACTTGCTGTTCCAGTCAAAGTACCTTGCGGCAGAGACTGAAATATTAAAACCGGAGAGAGTCCCATCAAGGTTTCTGACCGCACAGCCACTCGGATTGTTAGTTCCGATAAATCCCGCCGCCTTAAGGACGGAAGAGGGAGTGTAGGCACACATCTTGGGGCACCAGATAGTCACCGAATCATTGTCCATAATACCCTGTACCGCATCCTTGATGTCCTTGAATGCTTCACGACCGTCATCAACTATGGTATAAGTGCCGTTGGCATTCTGAGCAAGGGTAGTTGAATAAGTATTGTAGGGATAAGGAGTGTTGTTGTGAATGGGAACTACTACGTAAGGATCCGGCCACAGGGAACTGATACGTCTGTATTCCGCATTCACCGTCTCTACCGTCGGACGGGACGATGTCCAAGAACCGTTTGATATGTTCCTGTCATTCTGCTCTTGAGATGTGGGTTCATCCACCATGTAGAAGTACGCACGGCTCTTTATGTCCTCCCAGTCCTCACGGGACGAAAGCATGTTATAAATGGACGTTACGTCCGCATTCGAGAGCTTGTTATTGGAGGGGTATCCGCTTTTTTCCGCAATGGCAAAGGCAGTAACTCTCGGGTTAGACAGGTACTCATTGGAGGCGTTGAGCTCACCGGGAAGCTGCATTCCAAGGAGCCTGTTCTCGAGCAAGTAATCATACTGAGATTTGTAAGTAGTATTATTAAGTCCGTCGATGAAGAGAGATGTCTGGTAAGTTCCCTTTTCGGGGATCTCAAAGTTCCACACGTAAGTATAGAATGTGGCAGTCTTAATGACCTCACCGTTTGAGTTAATAAGGTTGAAGGTGCCGCTGTACCAGCCGGAAGCGCTCGTAAGCTCTGTCTTAACTCTGATAAGAAGAGCTTGGCTTTTCCCTGCGGTAAGTCCGAATGTTCCTTTTCCCCTTGAGATACCGCTTATGGGAGCAATGGCATCGGGAGTCATTCCCTCACGTATGATGGATTTTTCTCCCGATTTGAGACCGTAAACATCGGTGGAGTAGGTGTTCGATACCTTCACATAGTACTCGTAGTAAAGCTCGGCAGAAAGGGTATTTCCGCTTCCGTCCATGGCAGTCATGTCGGTAACGCTTGCAGTGAGCCCGCTTTTCGCTGCAGTGGCACTGTAGAGTATCACCTGAGCATCCTGGATCTCGTTTTTTGCCATATAGATGGAATAAGTGTCACGTCCTGTGGAAGTATGTTCCTCTTGAAGCACTTTGACAGTGGAGTGCTCAAACCACATATCGATAGCCTTGTCCTCGGCGGGCGCAGTTATCTTTTCGTAATTGTCCGCCGGATCGGCAGATGCACCGCCGGATACCGTCACTACCGAAACTGCCACGGAAAGAAGCATAACGGCGCAAAGGAGCAGGGATATGATCTTCTTCATAACGACCTCCGTAAAAAGTCTTTTTGATGGGTCATTTCAGCCATAGGCTGAGTCTCTTCTGTTTTTTTAGATCGTTTTTCCGATCCTAAAAAGCGTGGGCTTGCGCCCACGCTTCTGCATGACCGCTATTGTAGCCATGTTGATCAATTCGGTTATCGATCCTTAGGGTCTTGTCGTCAATCGAGACTTGTTTTTCCCGCAAGATACATTGACATAGTAAGCACGTCTCTTGAGGTGACTCTGCCGTCTCCGCTAACATCGGCGGCTTTCA
>CAZVQC010000042.1:0-2190 GCA_964629225.1 uncultured Ruminococcus sp. | reverse complement strand
ATACTGTAATCGGTGTCAAGGGACGTGATGGGACGCCTACTGTAGTATTCGTCGATGGAAACGGGGGCGGGAAACGGAAGTTGCAAGTCGGCAATAAAGCTTTTACCTCCCGGATAACGCTTATCGAACTCGGCAAGATAAACGACAGCGTAAGTGCCTTCATTTTCGAGATAGAAATACCAAGATTCGCCGTTCTCTATATATGCTTTTTCGATGATTTCATAAATCCCGTTTTTGTTTACCCCGTACAGTAGCACGTCAAGGCCGCTAAAATCGGGATATTCTTCGTATCCGATTCTCGCCACGACGTCTTGATCGGCGGGTGATCGGAACACGTACATCTTCGGAAAGACGGTGTTTGCATAGTAACGGCTGGACACCTCGTCGCTTTCCCCAAAGGTGACACTCTCATTAATCAGAAAATCCGATGTGGGACTCACGGACCGAAGCTTTGTTTCGAGCCTGGTCCTCGCGGGGCTTTCGGTTTCAATACTGATGGTCATATAAGCATCTTGTTCGGTGAAATTCTGCCATATGAAGACGAAATAATAATCCCCTTCGGAATAGGACTCTTCCAGCGAGCCCTGCTCACCGTCCCCGCTGTAGTTATCGTAGTCCTGACGATTCATGATCCTTCTATAGGACCCGTTCTCTTTATGGTAGACATAGACTACACCGTCATATCCTGCATTGCAACCGTAGCTGAAGTAAACGGTGGTATCCTTGGGTATCTTCCGGTGGACGACATAAGCAGGCTGCACCTTTCCGTCGATGATGATGTCACGGTAATCACTAATGGAGGTAAAATACTCGCTATTATCCGTAATGGAAGTTGCATCAAAGAGTTCATCGGGAAGCAGGACGTCGTCCTTTGCGTGGCTCAGTATAAGATCGATCTCGAGGTTGTATAGGAAACCGCTTCGACATTCGAGGATAAGGTAGTAAGTGTTTGCTGCGGTTGCGGTGTAGGTCTCATTCAAATATGTATCGATATCTTTACGACGGAAGGCATGAACAAGGGATCCATCGGCATTATAAAGATATGCATACACCACACCAGATTTGCCGCGAACTACAGCCTCGACATTTAATCTGTCGCCTTTGTCCATATAGAGGCTGTAGGCTCTGCCGGGTTCAATACTGCCGCCCTCATCTTTGCTATAACCGACGAAGTCGTCAAAGGTGGTCAGCGTTTCATTCATAACATTTCCGGAGAACTCTGTTGCGGAATCAAACATCTCCTCCTTTGTGAAGGAATAGCCGCAGAGGTAATCGATCTCGATGGATATCTTACCCGTCACAGTCTTATTCGCTCCGAACACGGCAATGGTATAGGTGCCGTCGTCGGGGACGGTATAGCCATTATCGATGCCCCAACCGTCGGAATGGCCGCCGCCCATAAAGTCTTTGAGCGCTTCGCCGGAGGGCCCGTAGACGATGCTATAGAGGTAGAGCGCCTTGTCTACGCCGTATGCACGGATATAGATGACCTGCCCGGAAATCAGATTCAAGGATACCCTGGTACCGTAGGTTTCGCCGCCGTAGCCCTTGAATTCTGTGAGGCTCTCGCTGCCCAGTTCGTAGGTCATATCGACCGGAATACCCGTTTCTTCCGGGGGGTCAGCCGCAAAGATGCCGATGGGAAATACCGACATCAACATACAGATGGCTAGGAAAATACTGAGTGTTCTCTTTTTCATGAGTCTCTCCTTTTCACGTGTCTCGATGTATTCTTAACATTCGATTGCTTGACCGAAAACAAAAATAAAAGTGCCGCGGAACTCCGCTCATCGGCTCTCTTTCGGAAGCCGTTCCATCGCAGAGACTATTCCGGAAAGGTGTTATTTCTCCTTTCTTTTACTCCGTTTTCAGCATCTGCAATATTTTAACATATTTCTGTTTTTTTGTCAATAGCATTTTTTCGGAAAAATCCTATCCCCGAATGTGCCTCAACTGCAGTTCGTCACATTTTCACCCCTTTTTTGTGATGAAAAAATCCGTTTTTTCGGAAGAATTGTCGTTTCGTCACAAAACGCCCCGTTTTGAGAAAAATAATTTTTTTTTTTGCGGAGGAGACTTTTTGTGGGGGAGACTTTTTTGAGAAAAGTCTCCTCCGCACCCCTCAAAAAACTTGTGGGAAGGCTTTTTGCGGGGGAGACTTTTTGAAAAAAGTCTCCCCCGCACCCCCTC
>CAZVQC010000041.1:0-2891 GCA_964629225.1 uncultured Ruminococcus sp. | reverse complement strand
GGCACCGGTCTGCAAAACCTCTATTCCCCGGTTCAAATCCGGGTGGCGCCTCCAAAGCCCCAAGGATCCTATGTTCTTGGGGCTTACTTATTACCTATTACCTCTTCACTCTTGCTTGAAAATGCCTTGGGGCTTTGGAAAGTAATAGGGAAAAGGTAAGAGGTAATAAGTTCGGCGTGCCTGCGGCACGGATCACAGCGCATTTTAGTGAAAAACAGTGATTTGCAAATAAAGACCTCCACACCCCCCCAAAAACTATGTATTTGTTTTGTTGGGGCTTTTCCGAGCGGGGACTTTTTTACTCTCGCTGTGGCTACAGAGTCGTGTTACAACGCCGATTCCTCACTGTGCGAATCACTTTAACTTCAAGGCGTTTTTCCGCATCTGCTCCGTTTGTGGGGCGTGGAACCCGCTTTGTCGGTCATTAAAAAGAGAAGCCCCGCAACGAACGTGCGCTGTGGAGCTTTTTAAGGCTGTTTTTTGAAGACTTTTGCATCCGCACAAGAGAAGTCTCCTATCGGATGCTCTCTCTCTTATTTCAGCGTTATATCGATGCTACCGGTGGTGGTGCTGATTCGGCATTCACCGCCGTTTCCCGTTTCGGGGACACTGACCTTTCCGGTGGAGGTGTCGGTGATGAAGCGTTTCTCACTGTTCAGGCTTCCGGTAACACTGCCGGTGGTGGTCTTGACTGTGATGTTTTCCCCATCCGAGGAGTCAAAGCAAACACTTCCCGTGGATGAGGTGGCTGTGATATCACCCTTTGCGGTGAAGGAGGAGAATGAGAGCCTTCCCGTTGTCACCTTTGCGGTCAAGTTATTGCAGGAGGAATCCTGCAATCTAACGGCACCGGTGGTGGTCTTGACGTTCACATCGTTTTCTATCTCGGAATTTGAAAGAGTTATGCCACCGGTGGTAGCCGATATGGATGCGCTGTCGGCTTTTATTCCGTCAAGGGCGATGATGCCGGTGGAAGTCTCGACGGAGACCGAGGACTTCACCGAGGCGTAGAGTGCTACGTTGGCGGTGGTGGCGGTGATATCGATTTTTTCGAAGGTGAAGTCCTTCGGTACGGTGATGTTTCCGGTGGAGCTGCTCAGTGTCAGAACTCCGAGTTCTCCCTTCGGAATGAAGACTTTTACTTGGGGAGAAACGAATGAGAGGCTGAGAAAGTCGTACCAAGGTCTTTCGCAGCTTTGAGTGATCTTGAGAGTGCCGTCATCGACCGTGACATCGAAGGTGACGTATTTTTTCTCGGTGCATTCCACTCGGCACTCCCCGTTTTCCGAGGGCGTGATACTGAAGGATGCGGTGGTGACATCTGCTTTGATGCTTTCGATTCTTTCACTAAAAACGTGTTCTTTTATTATGTTATCGTCTCCGGTCATGTCTTTGATATTGAATCCTGTTGATATTGCCGCTATTGCGATGAGTGCTATGCCGATGATAACTGCCGCTGCCGCCAGGATCATCCAAGCTGTTTTTGCTCTGCTCATTTTTTTGCCTCCTTTAATGCTCTGCCGGTAAAGCAGATCTTTATCATGACGACCGAATTTTTACAAGCTTTGATGGCTGCCTTCGTGAATAGGAGGCAGCCGAAAAAGAGAAATACCGAGAGGCCGAGGCAGAGAAATCCTCCCCCAAGGCAGAAAAATGCTCCCGCTCCGCCTTTTGCAATGATGCAGACTGCCGTTGCTCCTATCAGAGCAAGCCCGCTTGATGCAAGTGCCAGTTCCGCCGACCACAGGGCGATGATCGCCGAGATCATCACTGCGTAGAACGCCGCCAAAAGGGCGAAGGATACTGCCCCCAAAACGAGGATAAAAGGCGATGCAAGTACCGTCAGTACCACGTTCCGATGGCTTGATGTCTTTTTATCCGGAGTTACCGACTCCTTGATTATCTTGATGAGGGGAACTTCAGAGGTTATCTGCCTTGCTATCGCTTTTACGTCCCCAAGTTCCCTTACTGCGTCCTCCTCCGAGATGCCGTCGTCCATTCTGTCGTCGATCATCTCGCCGTAAAACGCCAACTTATCATCGACCTCTTCCCTCGGAAGCCCCGCAAGGCTTCTTTCCAACTCTTCGATGAATTCATTCCTGTTCATTGATCCCGTCCTCCTTAGTTACGAAACGGTAAATTGACATGATCTCTTTCCATTCTTCTTTAAAATCGGCTATCCGGTCAAGTCCCGCTTGCGTTATTCGGTAGTATTTCCGAAGCCGCCCATCGTGCTCCGCCGTGCGGACGGTCAGCATATCTGCCGCTTCAAGGCGCTTCAGTATCGTGTAGAGCGTGGACTCCGAAAGCACTATATAGGGCTTCAGATCCTTGATTATCCGGTAGCCGTAGGAGTCTTCGTCCTTGATAGCGGCGAGTACGCAGACGTCAAGCAGACCCCGTTTCAGTTGAATATCCATCAGATACCTCCTTTAGCGTAATACATCATAACACGAAGTATTGCATTTGTCAACCCCCAAAGTGAGATTTTTTCAAAAAAGCGTTTTTCGAAAAAAAGAATGGTCTCCGCTTCCGTTGAATAGTTTTTTTCTCATGGGGCAGAATAAGGACGGGCCACAAGCCACATTATTTAAGGAGTAGTGGAAAATGGAGAACAGAAAAGCAAATTACAATATCGCCTGCACAGTGAAGCAGTGCAAGAATCATAGCAGCGACGGAGACTACTGTGCCCTTGATAAGATCCGTATCGGCACACATGAGGCGGATCCCACAGTAGTGGAGTGCACGGACTGCGAATCCTTCGTCCTTGAAAATAGGAAGGGCTGCGATCGCTGTTGCTGAGAAAAAGTGAGTGACAAAAAAACTCCGAGGCTTCTGCTACGGGTTGATAAGGCAGTATAGAAATTTATTACATCTGTGGCATTGCAAAG
>CAZVQC010000040.1:0-3042 GCA_964629225.1 uncultured Ruminococcus sp. | reverse complement strand
ATAGAGCAACTGCCTTCTAAGCAGTAGGTCGAGGGTTCGAATCCCCCAAGGTACGCCACGGCAGATACTTCGGTATCTGCCCGATACGGTGGATATAGCTCAGTTGGTTAGAGCGCCAGGTTGTGGCCCTGGAGGTCGTGGGTTCGAATCCCATTATTCACCCCAAAGAAAGCAAGTCGGCATCGGCTTGCTTTTTTCTTTGTTTTTTTATCCGTCGCCGCTCCCCGCTCGCTTTTTCCCTGCAAGGCACTGCTTTCGGAGCATATCCCGCCTTATGGTACCAAAGTTTTCTTAACATGGCACATCCTCCTTGCAATACCGCTCATTTTGTATTATAATAGTAAAAAAACGGAGGTGCGCCATGTTCGGATATGTGAAGCCGTTTATCCCCACGTTAAGAGTGAGCGAATACGAGGCCTACAAGGGTATCTATTGCGGTGTCTGCCGTGCCATGGGCAAGGTGACGGGTCACCCATCCCGCCTCGGTCTCAGCTACGACTACGTTTTTCTTGCGGCGCTGAGGCTTGCCGCCGAGGGAATTCCAATCTCATTTAAGAGAAAAAGCTGTGTTGCTCACCCCATAACGAAAAGAAACACCGCCCTTCCCTGCCACGTATTCGACTACTGTGCGGCGGCAGGGGCGATACTGGCGTCCGCAAAACTAAAAGACGATGCATCCGATGAAAAAGGGATGAAACGCCTCGGTATCGCTTTTTTCACCCCCATAAAAAATGGAGCACTAAAGAAGCTTCCCGAAGAGTATCTGCCACTGAAAACAGCGGTGGAGGAGAAACTTGACGCCCTCTCGCAGATCGAAGCATCGAGAGAACGTTCCATCGACATTCCCGCAGACATATTCGGAGATATTTTGGGAGATATCTGCTCCTTCGGATACAGCGGAGAGATCAAAAGAATAACCTTCGAGATCGGACGCAGTGTCGGTAGGTTCATCTACGTTGCCGATGCGGCAGACGATGCTCCAAAGGACAAAAAAAGCGGTAATTACAACCCGATACTTCTCTCTTACGGCGATGCTCTCACCGTAGGAACCGACGGGAAAGAACGGCTGAAGGAAAGCATCGCAACGGACATCTTCACCGCCATCAGCCTCGATGCGGCAAGAGCAGATGCGGCGCTGGACCTGATAGCCCCCGAGAACAAAGGGATCTACTTCGGAATCCTCTCAAACATCATCAATTTCGGCATCGGAAAAGAGGCTGAACGCATCCTTTTTGGAGCATCCCGATCAAAAAAAGATGGGGGCAATGTATCCGCCAAAGGCAATTAACTATCTTTTAAGTAGAAAAGTTAAAATAATTCAAATTCGGAAAAGGAAGAACAACATGACAGATCCTTACAAAGTTCTCGGCGTTTCCCCTCAGGCATCGGATGAGGAAATAAAAAAAGCCTACCGTGCCCTTGCGGTCAAATACCACCCGGACAACTACGTCAACAATCCCCTTTCGGATCTCGCCGAAGAGAAGATGAAGGAGATCAACGAAGCATACGAAACGATCCGCAAGGAACGTGCAAGCGGAACTCAGTCCTCCTCAAGCGGAAACAGCGGCAGAAACTCCTCCTCTTCAAACGACCCGAAATACTATGAGATAAGAAGATGCATCGAAAACTCCGACATATTCCGAGCCGAGCAGCTTTTGAATGCCATCCCCACATCCTCCAGAGGAGCCGAGTGGAATTTCCTTTTCGGTTGTGTCTGTGTCAAGAAGGGGAATCTGTTCGATGCGCAAAAATACGTCAACACCGCCTGCTACATGGACCCCTCCAACAGAGAGTACAGCGCACTGCGTGACCAGTTGAGGGGCAGCGGAGCCTACGGCTCGAACCCCTACAATACCTATGGCGGAAGCGAGAGCGATCTTTGCGACCTTTGCGGCACTATGATATGTCTCAACCATCTTTGCAGAGGAGGCTGTTGCGGTGGCAGATAACAGAAAAAAACGCTCAAGCTCCCTAGAGACCACAAAAAAACTTGCCCTTTCGAGTCTAATTGCCGCCGGGTGCTTCTTGCTCATGTATTTTGCCTCATTGACCGGGGTGCTCGATCTGTGTGCGGCGGTGCTCTCCTCCTTCGTCGTCGTGCTTGTCGTCATCGAGATAGGAGGCAAATACCCGTGGCTCATATGGCTTGTCAGCGGAACGCTGTGCGTACTTTTTATTCCCGACAAGTTCTCGGCGCTTGAATTTGCCTTTTTCGGCGGCATATATCCCATGATAAAAGCCTTTCTCGAACGTTTTCCGGGCTTCATCTCGTGGACTCTCAAATTCACCTACTTCAATATCGCCTTTGCGGGAGCGTATTTCCTTGCATCCTACGTTTTCGCCTCCGCCGAAATAGGATTCACGCTGAAGGCGGCGGCATTCATCTTCGCCAATATCTTTTTCCTCATGGCGGACGTTGCACTGTCCCTCATGATATCTCTCTACATGACAAGGCTCCGTCCAAGATTCAAAAAAAGACAACAATAAGAAAAAATAGCGCTCACGGTTGCAAAATCCACAGCACTGTGATAAAATAACTTGACAGATACAAAAAATAACTATATTTGAAGTTGCGAAAGGATCTCACATCCGAAATATGAAAAAAACGATATCTCTGCTTCTCTGCCTCATCATGCTCGTCTCCCTTGCTTCCTGTGAGATAGGAAAAAAGGACTCAAACGATCTGCCGGACGGCACTGTCGATCCCACGGCAGTCGTAATGAGCACGGAAAACTTTTCCGTCACCAATGCAGAGCTCTGCTACCTTTTCTCCAACTATTACACAACGCAGCTGACCCAGGCACAAAACGCCTATGGGGATCAGTACAAAGACTATCTTCTTGCCTACAGCGGTATTGATGTGGACAAGGCTCTCAAGGCTCAAAACACTCCCGACGGTACCGGAACATGGTTTGACTACTTCGTCGAATATGTTGAGAGCGAGGCGACCGACGTGCTCTTGTTCTGTGAATACGCAAGAGAGAACGGCATTGAACTTGATGAGAGCGAGCTTGGCGATATTGAGTCCATTCTATCACAGAT
>CAZVQC010000039.1:0-6867 GCA_964629225.1 uncultured Ruminococcus sp. | reverse complement strand
GCACTATCTTATCATCTCCGTCGGAAAAGACGCTAAAAAGCCCTTAAAACGCCCCCAAAACAGTCTTTTGTGTGCCATTCTGTGGCGAGAGACTCATTCCTTTTTTTGGAAGTCTGTACCCCGATCTTGTTTTATGGCGGCGAAAAGAAGATAAATAATTATTATCCTTGGGAAATTCTTTTTTGTGCTATTGCAATTTGCTTATTTATGTAGTATAATAAGTCTGTATAATGATCACTCCTCGGAGGTTAACATGAAAAAGATAATTGCGCTTCTTCTGACATTCGTCATGCTGTTGTCTTTGGTTCCCGCTACTATTGCGGCGGATCCGACGTACGGCTATACCCGTGGCGATGTGGACGATGACACAAAACTCACCGCAAAGGATACGCTTCTTCTCAAGAAGTATTTGAGCGCCGTTACCGGGTCCCGTGACATCAACGAGCTTGCATCCGATGTTAACGGAGACGGAAAAGTCAGCAGTCACGACCTTCTCGCTCTTAAAAATATCCTTATCGGTTCAAGCGATTCCACCGGCAACAACACCGATAAGAAGTACAAGGTGGATACCGTCACCATTGCGGGCATGAACATATCCAGATACGATATCGTCCTCGGTGATGATTACACAGCTTGCACGGAGCACTCCGCAAAGATGCTTCGCAATTACATTGGCAAGGCTTGCGGTATCTATCCCAACGTGACTCCCAATGATACCTCAAAGCATTGGATCAAGTTCATGTTCGACCCGGATGATGACTATTCTCTCGGCAAGGAAGGCTTCAAGGTGGACGTAACTGCCGAAGGTGACGTTTATTTGTATTGCGGCACTCTCAGAGGTCCTCTCTACGTTGCCGAGTTCTTGGCTGAGGAGTTCCTCGGTTACAGATTCCTTCTCAATGACGTTGAGTATCTTTATGAGGCTGAGAACGTGGATCTTCCTGCTGGATATACCGAGTGTGAAGTCCCCCAGATCGCATACCGTTCCATCTCTCAGGCGGGCGTTAATTCCAACACCGCAAGGCTTATAAGAGACAACTCCTGCGACGGCTCCGCTTACGGTCATATCGAAGAGGAGTACGGCGGAAGCGTAGGTACCATTTGGATCCACGCTCACTCCTATGCATACCAGATGTACGTGACCGAGCCTTACGGTCAGCCCACCAACGCTCAGAATCAGGAGCAGCCTTGCCTCACCTCTGAGGAGACATACGAGAAGGTCATTGCCTTCAACGATATGCTCATCAAGCAGCGTACAGAGGAAGCCGGAAAGGTATTGGGCATTCACTTTACTCAGGTCTCCGTATCCCCTAACGACAATACAAACTTCTGCTCTTGCGAGGCTTGTAAGAAGATTTATTTGATCGAGGGAAGTATCGCAGGTACGGTATTCCGTCTTTCCAACCGTGTTGCACGTCTCTATGAGACCAAGTACCCCGGTCTTGAGATTTATACCATCGCATATTGGGATGCACGTAATCCTCCGAAATACACACGTCCTCACGACAGCGTAGTAGTTTGCTTCTGCTTCGGCGGATGTAACAACCATGCATATGATGAGATAGAGAAGTGTGTTGAGTGCGGCGGTAACCAGAGACTTCAGAACTTTGACTGGCAGGGCAATACCTTCAACCAGAGCAACGCTGCCGATATTGATTACTTCAACAAGTGGGCTGAACTTACAAACAATCTGTACATTTGGTACTACGGCCCCAACTTCCATTACTACCTTGCACCCGCACCGAACCTTTTCAATGTCTACAACGACTTCAAGTTTGTGGCGGCTAACGGCGCTAACGGTATCTATTCGGAAGGATCCGGCACCGGTGTATACAGCTTTGAGTATCTGAGAGGATATCTCGGATCAAAGGTTGCTTGGAACCCCTTCATGAGCGAAGAGGAATACAACGAGCTGATGAATGAGTATCTTATGATCTACTACGGCGATGGCTGGCAGTATATCAGGGAATATATCGAGCTTGTTGATGCGGCAAGTGATGAACTTGGTTGCTGGACGAACAACTACGATCGTCCCTTCAATATGAACAACGAAGCATACTTCCGCGATAACTACGACTATCTTGACAGCCTCTTTGAGAAGGCTCTCGCTGCGGCTGCAAACGATATTCACAGGAACAGAGTTGAGCTTTGCAGAATGCAGTGCGACTTCCTCGGTCTTTCCGCAACATACCAGACCAAGTATGTTGAGGGCACAGAGGAGACAAGAGCGATCTACGCCGAGAGATATGCAAGACTCTACAATATCGTAGAAAGCAAGGATGTCCGGGTGGCAGGTCTTGACGGCGCACACGGCTGTCTCAACTTCCCCTCGAACGGCGATCCCATGAATCCCATGCAGTGGCTGTGGGATGACTGCACAGGCTACTGGGTCTACAGTGGCGGCAGATACGTCTGATAATTGTTATTGACTCCCCCGCGAAAGCGGGGGAGTCAGAGCAATGATAAACTCGTTCTTTACGTGGCTGAAAAGTCATGGCAAGACCGAAGGACCCATAATTTGAAGGTCAGTCAAATATCGGGCTTGAAACGGTGTTTCAAGCCTTTTTCTTTTTATTTCAACCACTTTTGCGAAAGCCATCGCTACCGTAGGCAACTACGCCGACGCTCGGCTTTCACAAAAAATAACATCGTTTCTCTTGCTCTGCCGAACTGTTGACATAGTCAACAGTTCGCTCCCCCGCGAAAGCGGGGGAGTTTTTTCAAAAAAACAGTTGATATTTTTGTATTATGATGTTATACTGTACTTGGATTTTTTATTTCGATCTATGTGGTACTTTTGATGCCTGTGGGCATTATGCTTGCGCCGCATTTTATTCGATCTGTATCGGAGGAACAGCATGAAAAAGATAATTGCTTTTCTAATGACTTTAGTGATGCTCCTTGGCGCGGCATACACCGCAATTTCTGCGGCAGGCGTCCCTGAGATCACCTACGGTTTTCTACTTGGAGATGTGGATGACGATTTGAGGCAGAGCACGAAGGACGTGCTTCTTCTCAAGAAGTATCTGTCGAATGTTTCCGAAATCAAGGATGTGAACCTGCTTGCGGCGGACATTAACGGAGACGGAAACGTGGGAAATCCCGACCTGTTGAACCTTAAAAAGTTGATCATGGGAATGATAGACTACGAGGGCAACAACACGGATGCGGTCTACCGTTTGGATAATCTCAAGGTGGACGGTCGCAATATCTCCCGATATGAGATAGTTCTGTCGGAAGGATACGTTCCCGCCATGAAGACAGCCGCAACGGAGCTGCAGAAATACGTTAGCCGTGCGGTGGGCATTACCCTCAATATTACGGATAATATGTCTCCCGACAGTTATCATATCATCTACGGTTATGACGAGGATGATGTGTTCGATCTGGGGGATGAGGGCTATCACGTTGAAGTTGACGATGACGGAGACGTGCTCTTCACCTGCGGAAAGCTGAGGGGCTGCATCTACGTGACCTATTTCTTCCTTGAGGAGATAGTGGGTTACCGATTCCTTACCTACGATATCGTCTATCTTTATGAGGCGGATGCTGTGGATATGTCACCTGCTTTTGAGGCTACCGAGGTGCCCTCTTTCAGCTACCGAGGTATCTCCTACTATTCGGAGGTAATATCTTATACCGACTTTTCCATGCTGAGACTTAATGCCTCCGATGCGGACGGCTCCCGTGCGGGAGCTTACGACACATGGGGCGGCGGAGTCGGCACTGTAGGCGCTCACGCTCACTCCTTTGTAAGTCAGCTTGGAGTTCCCAATAACCAACAGCCTTGCATGAGCAGTAATGAGACCTTTGAAAAGATAGTAGCTTACAATCTGGATCTACTTGATACTTATGAGTCCAGAGGCAAGACGCTGGGAGTCAACCATACTCAGATATCCTGCTCCCCCAATGACAATACAAATTTCTGCATGTGCGAGTCCTGCAAGCAGATCTATGACGAGGACGAGAGCCTCTCCGGAGCGGTATTCCGCCTTTCCAACAGGGTGGCGGAGAAGATGGATGAGGCGTATCCCGGTATACAGGTATTCACGATTGCCTATTGGGATGCCAGAAATCCTCCGAAAATAACGAAGCCCGCCCGCAATGTGTGCGTTTGCTTCTGCATATCCGGATGCAACAACCATCCTTATGATGACGTGGATGCCTGCATAGAGGCGGGAGGTAATGAGAGACTTCTCATCACCGATTACATGGGCAATACCACCCTTCAAAGTAACGCCTATGACATTCCTTATCTCAGCGTTTGGGCTGAGCTTACGGAGAACCTATACATATGGTACTATTCCGTTAATTTCAGCTTCTATATGGCTCCCTCACCCAACCTTTTCAACATCTATAACGATATGAAGTATCTGTACGACCACGGTGTGGACGGTGTCTATATCGAGGGATCCGGTACTCTCTCCTTCGAGCCTCTCAGAGCATATATGCTGTCGGAGCTGGCTTGGAATGCGGACATGACGGAGGACGAGTTCAATGAGATGTTCAACGAGTTCCTCATGATCTACTACGGTGAGGGCTGGGAGAGCATCCGTGAATACATAGAGATGGCAAATGCGGCAGGCGACCTTCAGGGCTGTTGGACGAACAATTTTGACCGTGCCTTCAATATGTACAATGAGGAATACGTTGCCGCCAATTACGAGCGCTTTGTGGAGCTTTTCGACCGTGCTTACGAGATGGCGTCCACCGAGGAGCAGAAGGACAGGGTCAAGATGACTTCGCTCCATGCTCATTATCTGGGCCTCTCCGCCACCTTTGAGCGTGACTATAACGGCGGCGATGAGGAGACTAAGGCGGCTTACGAAAGGCGTTACCGTGACCTCTACAATACCGTTGTGGAAAGGGAAGTTGAGATAACGAGCCACGCTGACGGGGACTATTATGACAAATACGGCTGCCATAATTTCCCCTCTTCCGCAGACGATATCAGAAATCCTCTGACATGGTTCCAGGCAGGCTACACCGGTCGCTGGGTCAAGGTCAACGGACATTGGCAGTAATAACTGAAGTATTCAGCCCCCGAATCATTATTCGGGGGCTGTTTTCGACAAAGGAGCGGTAGAGTTCGGAACAGCAACTCTATTCCGGTAAAATGCGTTCCGTAGTGAAAAAGTTAACAAGAAAAAACTGTTGACAACAAAAGGAGACATTGTATCGGGTAATAATAAGACCGAGAATAACGAGAATACCAAAGCCCCCGGCACTTGCATTCTTTGCAAGTGTCGGGGGCTTTTGCGTTGCTGTTTTGTTTTAGTCTTCGCTATAGACCGAGGTGATGCCCAGGTATTCCTCAAGGCAGAGGCCGCTTTCAAAGACTGCTTTGGCGTTGTCCTTCCCGATGTATCTTACGTGCCAAGGCTCGTACATATAACCGGTTATGGCTTCCTTATCCTCCGGGTAGCGGATGATGTAGCCGTATTTCCAAGAGTTTGCGGCGATCCAACGACCCTCCGGGGTGTTTCCGAAGGACTGTTCGATGCTGTTAAGGTCGAAGGCGAGTCCCGTTTGGTGCTCCGAGTGACCGGGGCGGGCGGAGTATCTGTCTGCGGCGGCTTTGCCGTCCTTTGCCACGTAGTTATTATAGAGGGTGGTCTGTCTTTGATAGCTTCTGAAGCCGGAGGCTATCCAAAGTGATATGCCGTCATTCTTTGCTGCGGCGAACATCTCATAAAGCGCCGATTCCGCCTCCGGGTCAACGCCGGGATTGTAATCCGAGGGAAGTGCGTAGGTCTTATTGGCTATGAGGATGCCGTTTATGTAGGTGGGGGCCTTGACGGACGGGTCATTGTAGACTGTCACCGCCACCTTCGCAAAGACTGTCGGGTTGTCTTCCGACGTTACCGTTACGGTGCAGTTGCCCTCTGCCACGCCGTAGATATTGCCGTACTTATTTACCGTGGCGACGGCGGTGTTGTCGGACTGCCAGATCTCGTTTTTATTCTCGGCATTTTCCGGGTACATAGTCACCATGGGCATCTCTTTGGATCCGGCGGCAATCCTGACGGAGTATCTGTCAAGGGAGATATCGGTGACTGTTGCTCCTACGGGGACAGTCACGGGAGGCTCCGTTTCGGGTACTGTGGTGTCGGGCTTCGGAGGCTCGATGACGGGTTCCGTGGTGTCGGGGATGTTGGAGGTGCTCTCGGCTGAATCTGCGGTGTCCTTTGGCGTGTCGCCTTTTGAACAGCCCACGGCTATCATGACTATGACGGCTATGAGAACTATCGCTATGACGGCTGCTATTATCCTAAAGTCCGGGTTGTTATTCTTTTTTCTTCGGGGCGTGCTTTGGCGAGGGGAGGCTGTTGCCGTTTTTCCTGCCGTATTTATTTTTGGCCTCATTTGAGGCTTTTTTTCATTCACTGTTACCACTCCTTTTCGAACGTATTGTACCACTGTTTTAATATTTTTTCAAGTAGGAAACGGAATAGTTTTTGCTTTGCGGGAGATACTAATGGGGAATGGAGAATGATATGGACAGAAAAAATTACAGCAGGTATGTGAAGGCTCATGCGCCGAAGTCACCGGTGCTTAAGGACTGTTTTTTCGCTTTTTTGATAGGGGGCGGTATCTGCACCCTCGGACAAGCCGTAAGGGAGCTTTGGGGGGCTTTGGGGGCTTCTTTTGAAGATGCGGGGACACTGTCCTCCATGACTCTTGTGTTTCTGACGGCGCTTCTCACCGGTATCGGGGTCTTTGACGATTTTGCACGGCACGCGGGGGCGGGGACTTTGGTGCCCATCACCGGCTTTGCCAATGCGGTGGCATCCTCTGCCATCGACACCAAGAGCGATGAGCGTGATATAATAGGACTCAGTCGGAAAGCCACATAACAATTTCGGG
>CAZVQC010000038.1:0-7161 GCA_964629225.1 uncultured Ruminococcus sp. | reverse complement strand
GCATCTGCTCGACTCTGATAGTTCCAAGCACCTTGATGCCGGTGATACGAAGCTTGGTTTTAAAAGTGTCGCTTCCGTAGAAGAGCACTCCGTTTCCGTAGAATTTATTGCCGGTAGTTCCTCGGGTCGTCTCATTAACAGGCCAAATACCTATCTCAACGCTTCCGTCATTGGCTTTTCCGGTACCGTTCTTATAGAATGCTGTTCCACGGTTGAACTCATCCCAGAGGTTTGCCCCATAGTACAGATATCCGGTGGAGCCTACCTGCATGGATTGCCAAAACATTATCTGAGTTTGAAGTCCCGTATTCTCGATAAGGTGGTTTGCGTAGGTATAGTCGGAGTTTTCACCGCAAGCGTACCACCAAAGCTTCATTTTCTTGCCTTCGTGCTTCTTACGTGTGAGATAACTGTCTATCCTGTCTTGAAAATCTCCGAATTTGCTGGTCCAGTTAAAGTAAGTACCGGTGCCGGCATAGGAGGTGATATCAAATCCCGAAAGTGCTCCGTCAATACTGCGGACCGCACACCTGCCGGTGCCGACATAAGTGTGATGATTGTATCCGGTGTACCCTGCCGCTTTAACGACGCTATTCGGCGTGTAGGCACACATCTTGGGGCACCATACGGTGACGCAGTCACTGTCCATGATCCCCTGAACAGCATCTTTAAGTCCCGAAAGACTCTCTCTTCCGTCGTCCTCCAAAGTATACGTGCCGTCGGCGTTTTTAGCGGCATCCATAGAGTAGCCGTAGGGATAGGGCGTGTTCTCGTGGAACGGGAGCACTATATAGGCGTCGGGCCAAACGGCATTGATTCGTGCGTACTCCCTTTTCACATCCTCAAGGGTGGGACGGGGATGTGTCCAAATGCCCATGCCAATAATAACATCGTTTTGCTGTTGAGACGTGGGCTCATCCACCGTGTAGAAGTACGCACGCTCCTTCACGTCCTCCCAGTCATCCCGCACGGAGAGAAGCTCATAGGTCCTTATCACTTCATCATTCGACATAAGCCCCAAATATGTACCGTGATTTGCGACCCTAAAAGCCGTTACTCTCGGATTTGACAAGTAGGGATTGCCAGTTGCAAGATCACCGGGTACCTGCATTCCGAGAAGCCTGTTTTCAAGCAGGTAGTCATACTGGTCCTTGTAGGTCTCGTTGTCAAATCCGCTGATGTAGATGGACGTCTGGTATGTTCCCTTTTCCGGAATCTCGAAGTTCCAAACATAGGTGAAGAAGGTGGCTGTCTTGATGACCTCACCGTTTGAGTTCATAAGGTTGAAGATACCGCTGTACCAACCGGAAGCACTTGTAAGCGTGGACTTTACTCTGATAAGAAGTGCCTGGCTCTTGCCTGCGGCAAGACCGAACGTACCTTTTCCGGAGGATATCCTATTGATGGGAGCGATAGCATCGGGAATCATTCCCTCTCTGATTATCGACTCCTCACCCTCTTTGAGCCCGTACACGTCGGTGGTGTCCATTCCGGAAAGTTCTACATAGTACTCATAGTAGAGTTCCGCCGAAAGGGTGTTCCCGCTTCCGTCCATGGCAGTCATCTCCGAGACGGAAGCCTTCAGCTTCGACTTGGACTCCGTGGCACTGTAAAGTATAACCTGAGTGTCCTGGATCTCGTTTTTCGCCATGTAGATGGAGTAAGTGTCCCGTCCCGAGGACTCGGTATCCTCTTGATGGACCTTGACTGTGGAGTGTTCGAACCACATATCGATATCTGTGTCCTCATTCGGTGCCACCTTTTTAACGTAAGAGTCCGCAGGATCTGAGGATGCTCCCTCCGATACCGTGACCGCAGACAGCACCACAGACAAAAGCATTGCCATACAAAGGACAACGGACAGTATTCTTTTCATCTTGACCTCCATAGAAGTTTTTGTTTTTTCGGGTCATTGATCCTCGTTCTCGGCAAAGGAAACTCTTCATATTCACAGTGTGTCTCTTCCTTGGACTCTTGTGCAGTGTCCCACCTGCAGTTGCACTGCAAGTGGGACAGTAATACTTAGCCTAAATTAATTTTGCCCGCAAGATACATTGACATTGTAAGCACGTCTCTTGAGGTGACTCTGCCGTCTCCGCTAACATCGGCGGCTTTCAAATTGAAGCCCGTAAGTTCTTCACCGGCAAGGTATCTTCTTACCAGAAGTGCGTCATTTGCTCTTACTCTGCCGTCTCCGTTCACATCCCCCAACTTGATCTTTGCGACAGCCTCTTCTTTTGTCTCGCCGCATACCGTGCAGGTGAATGTCTTGACACCGGTCGCAGTGGTGGTGGGCTCGGTGGTTATAACACCGTTATCCCAAGAATGCTCGGTGCATCCGCCCGTTCCCTTTTCAACTGCGTTACCGAGTTCGATACGTACAGCAGCGAAGATATCGTCATCAGTGAGACTGTCGGAATATCCGCTTCTGTCAAAGAGAGGAAGGGAGAGATAATCAGCCACGTTATTTGATATCTTGGAGATGAGTGCCTGCATCTTGTCCTCACTGTAGAGTTCACGGTAGAGATTCAGCATCTCATAGTCTTCGATACCGTCACGTATCATTTCCATTCGAACGGTTCCGAGCACCTTGACGCTCTTGACCCTCAGTTTTCGTGCCATCTCGCTACCGTAAAGAAGGATTCCGTCACCGTGCTTTGAGTATCCTGTGGATGCTCGCACCACCTTGTTAGTGGTCCAAATACCGGTCTCGATGCTTCCGTCGTTAGCCTTACCGGTACCGTTTGCATAGTTGGAGCTTCCCTGCCTGTGCTCATCCCAAAGGTTGACACCGTAGTAGAGATAGCCGGTAGCGCCCACCTGCATGGACTGCCAATACATAAGACGGGTCTGGAGGCCCGTATTTTCAATAAGGTGGTTTGCATAGGTGTAGTTGCCGTTGAAACTGCAGGCGTACCACCAGGTCTTGATGTCGGTGCCTTCTCTTGCCTTTTGCTCTTTGTATGCGTTCACTCGGTCGGCGTAAGAACCGAACTTACTGGACCAATCGAAATAGGAGCCTTCGGGAGTGGCAACGTCGAAGCCGGATATCCAGTCATCAAGGTTACGAATACGAAGCGTACCTTCCCTACTGTTGCTTGAGTGATTATATCCCTTGTATCCCGCCGCATCAAGCATTTCAAGCGGAGTGTAGGCAAACATCATGGGACACCATACGGTGACCGCATCGTTATCCATTGCCGCTTGGATACTGTCCTTGATATTGACAAATTCTGCACGGCCGTCATCCTTGATGGCGTATGTGCCGTCCTCGTTCTTTGCAAGGTCGGATGAGTAGGTGTAGTAGGGATAGGGGGCGTTGTGATAGAGAGGAAGTACAATGTATGGGTCTTCCCAAACTGACTTTATCCTCTCGGCTTCGGACAGAACGTTAGTCATAGTACCGTGTCTCTCTGTCCATGACCCGTTTGCGATATTATAGTCGTTGACCTCCTCGCTTACCGGCTCATCAACTGTGTAGAAGTACGCACGGCTCTTCACGTCCTCCCAGTCATCTCTTGTGGAAAGGTCGTTGTAGACCGAGGCCACCTCGTCATTTGTCATCTTTCCAAGGTAGGAGCCGTGATTGGCTATTCTGAATGCGGTAACTCTCGGATTGGAAAGGTACTCGTTGGAAGAATTGAGTTTGCCGGGAAGCTGCATTCCGAGCATCCTGTTCTCCAGCATATAATCGTAGATTTCCTTATACGTGGAGTTGGTAGCATCCATCAAGCCTTCTATGTAGAAAGAGGTCTGATATGTTCCCTTTTCCGTGATCTCAAAATTCCAAACGTAAGTGTAGACTGTGGCAGTCTTGATAATGTTTCCGCTTGAATCCTTGAGATCGAATGTGGCACTGTACCATCCGTGGGCACTTGAAAGCTCCGTTTTGACTTTGATAAGAAGAGCCTGACTCTTTCCCGCTGTCAGCCCGAAGGTCCCTTTTCCGCTAGAAATGCTGGCAAGAGGCGCAATAGCCTCCGGGATCATTCCGTCCCTTATGGGAGATTCGTCACCGTCCTTGAGCCCGTAGACGTCACGGGTGTTGATGTTGGTCACCTCCACGTAATACTCGTAGAAAAGTTCCGTGGAAAGAGTGCTGCCGCTACCGTCCATAGCGGTCATGTCGGTGATGCTTGCAGTAAGGTTGCTCTTTGCAGCGGTGGCACTGTAGAGTATCACCTGAGCACCTTGGATCTCATTTTTTGCCATGTAGATGGAGTAGGTGTCCCGTCCCGTGGACTCGGTGTCCTCTTGGTGGAACTTGACTGTGGTGTGTTCGAACCACATATCGATATCGGTATCCTCATTTGGCGCAGTTATTTTCTCATAAGAATCTGCCGGATCCGAGGAAGTACCACCGGTGACGGTCACTACCGATGCCGAAACGGAAAAGATCATCACAGCACAGAGGATCAGCGAAAGAATTTTTCTCATATTTTTCTCCTGTATCAGATCCGCAAAATGCGGTTTGGTGGACTTTGCGTTAATTGTTCCAATGAAGTCAGGTTAACCCAAGCTGACCTTACCCGCAAGATACATTGACATGGTTAGCACGTCTCTTGAGGTAACTCTGCCGTCTCCGCTCACATCGGCGGCTTTCAAATTGAAGCCCGTAAGTTCTTCACCGGCAAGGTATCTTCTTACCAGAAGTGCGTCATTTGCTCTTACTCTGCCGTCTCCGTTCACATCCCCCAACTTGATCTTTGCGACAGCCTCTTCTTTTGTCTCGCCGCATACCGTGCAGGTGAATGTCTTGACACCGGTCGCAGTGGTGGTAGGCTCGGTGGTTATAACACCGTCATTCCATTTGTGCTCGGTGCATCCGCCCATTCCCTTTTCTACGGCGTTACCGAGTTCGATGCGGACAGCGGCAAAAATGTCGTCATCCGTCATACTTTCAGAGTATCCGCTTCTGTCAAAGAGAGGAAGGGAGAGGTAATTTGCCACGTTATTTGAGACCTTGGAGATAAGGTCCTGCATCTTATCCTCACCGTAGATGGAACGGTAGAGATTCAGCATCTCATAGTCTTCGATACCGTCACGCATCTGCTCGACTCTGATAGTTCCGAGGACATTGATACCGGTGATACGGAGCTTCGATCTGAAGGTATCTCTTCCGTAGAGAAGAACGCCGTCGCCGTAATAGGTGGTTCCCTGCGTACTCCTAACGGTTGCGGCAACCGGCCAGATGCCGTCTTCGGTTGAACCGTTGTTATTTCTGTCGCTTCCGCTTGTAAGGTTGGTTGCCGGTGCAGTTACACTGTAATAGAGATATCCGGTGGAGCCCACCTGCATAGACTGCCAGAACATAAGCTGAGTTTGAAGTCCCGTGTTTTCGATAAGATGGTTAGTGTAGGTGTAGCCTGCGTTTTCACCGCAAGCGTACCACCATGATCTGATCTCTTGGCCCTCATTTGCGCGCTGTGCACGATAGTTTTGGAACCTTGTGTTGAAGTCTCCGAACTTGCTTGTCCAGTCGAAGTAACAGCCGTTGATATCGGAAATATTGAATCCGGATATGATGCCGTCAAGACTTCTGAGAGGACAGTTGTTTTTGACGTTCCCGTGAGCAGCTACGTTAAGATGGTTGGTTCCGATATAGCCGGCGTCTTCAAGATACTCAAGTGGTGTGTAGGCGCACATTTTGGGACACCAGATAGTGACGGAGTTATTGTCCATCATACCCTGAATAGCATCCTTGATACCTACAAGGCTTGCTCTGCCGTCATCGTAGGTCACATAGGTTCCATCGGAATTAAGAGCGGCTCCTTGGAGATAAGTATCGTAAGGATAGGGGGTGTTCTCATGGAATGGTACTACGATGAAAGGGTCATCCCAAACGGAACTGATCCTTTCGTAGTCCGAATTGATATTCTCCACCGTAGCATGAGCCATAGTCCAGATGCCTGCGTTCATAAGAGCATCGTTCTGCTCCTTGGACGTGGGTTCATCCACCGTGTAGAAGTACGCACGGCTCTTCACGTCCTCCCAGTCATCTCTGGTGGAAAGGTCGTTATAGACCGCAGTTATCTCGTCATTTGTCATCTTCGTATTGGAAGGATAGGAGCCGTGTTTTGCAATGGCAAATGCGGTAACTCTCGGATTAGACAGATACTCGTTGAAAGAGTTGAGAGCTCCGGGAAGATGCATTCCGAGAAGACGGTTCTCAAGAAGATAGTCATACTGTGCCTTGTAAGTGGCATCGGTATCGTTCGCCGGACCGTCAATGTAGAATGATGTTTGGTAAGTTCCCTTTTCGGGGATCTCAAAGTTCCACACGTACGTGAAGAACGTGGCAGTCTTAATGACGTCGCCGTTTGAATTCTTAAGGTCGAATGTTCCGCTGTACCAGCCGGAGGCGCTTGTAAGTTCCGTCTTTACTCTGATAAGAAGAGCCTGTGTTTTTCCTGCCGCAAGACCAAACGTCCCTTTTCCGGCGGAAATATTACCGATAGGTGCGATGGCATCGGGGATCATTCCCTCTCGGATGATGGAATCGTCACCATCCTTAAGTCCGTAGATCGCCCTTGTATTCAAGTTCGTCACATTGATATAGTACTCGTAGTAGAGTTCCGCCGAAAGGGTGTTCCCGCTTCCGTCCATGGCAGTCAAGTCGGTAACGCTTGCAGTAAGTCCGCTTTTGGCCGCGGTCGCGCTGTAAAGTATCACCTGGGTATCTTGTATCTCGTTTTTCGCCATGTAGATGGAGTAGGTATCCCGTCCGGTGGACACGGTGTCCTCTTGATGGACCTTGATTGTGGAGTGTTCGAACCACAGGTCGATATCGGTGTCCTCATTCGGTGCCGCTGTCTTAACGTAAGAGTCGGCAGGATCTGAGGATGCTCCCTCAGATACCGTAGCCGCAGACAGCACCACGGACAAAAGCATTGCCATACAAAGGACGACTGAAAGGATCTTCTTCATAATAGCCTCCGTTGATAATTGTATTTCCGGGTGATGATTCCGCCCCGGCCGGAAACTCTTCATTTTGGTAGCGTAGTTTCCCCACGCCCTCGACACCGTATCCCCATTAGTTTCACATCGGGCGATGCGTTAATACTTAACCTAAGCTGACTTTACCCGCAAGATACATTGACATTGTTAGCACGTCTCTTGAGGTGACTCTGCCGTCTCCGCTAACATCGGCGGCTTTCAAAT
>CAZVQC010000037.1:0-8787 GCA_964629225.1 uncultured Ruminococcus sp. | reverse complement strand
CCTCGGTATGTTTCCCTCACTCCCCCGTTCGGGCTTTTCCGAACGGGGCTTCTTTCTACCTCGGTATGTTTCCCTCACTCCCCCGTTCGGGCTTTTCCAAACGGGGCTTCTTTTCACCTCGGCTTTTTTGCAGGGGGCTTTTTGTAAAAAGCCCCCACAAATACAAAGCTCTTTGGGGGTTCTCGGGAGAAATCTTTTTTCAAAAAAAGTTTCCCCGAAAAACAGTTCCCATTAAAAAATCTTAATGTATCTCATCCCAAGCGCGGCGGAGAGCGGAGAGCATCTCCTCCACCATAGCGTAGGGATCGGCAGCCTTGATGATGCCGCTGGTGGAACCGGTGGCAAAAGCACCTGCCTTGATGACATCATAGACATCCTTACCGGTGGAGATACCGGCGCCCTGAAGCACCATTATTTCGGGATCTATCTCGCGCACCGCCTCGATGGTGGCCTTCACATAGCCCATGTCGCTGGTGGTGCCGGTGCCGATAAGTTCCGTAGGCTCGGCAACGATGAGATTCGGATGCATCTTGGCAACAGCGGCAACTTCCTCGACAGTGCTGGCGCAAACTATCGTAGCAAGCCCCACCTCGTCGGCTCTCTCAATAGTAGCCTTCAAAACGTCGGGAGTGACGGGACGCTCGGCGTGATTCAGCATAACGCCCACGGCACCCGCCGCCTTCACAGCCTCCGGCAGAACACTGCCGAGTCCCCGTCCCACGGGAAGAGGATCCATGTGCTGAGCGTAGACGTGGATGCGCTCCGTATTTTGAGCTATCAGCGGAATGTCCGTGTATTGGGGCGTTACGATAACGTCCAGATCGTACTTTGCCGCCACCCGGTCAATGACCTTCGCCAGTGCCAGCATTTTCTCACCGTACAGATAGGCCTTGGGGCCGATCTCAAAGAAGGGCGGTCTGATCTTGTAATTTTTTACCATTTCAGTGACCTCACTTGTTCAGCATCTCGCCGACCGCTCCGCCGGGATGAATGAGAGCGAACATATCGTGCTCGTAGTTCGTCTCCTCCATAACCGCACAAAGCAGTGCGTCGAAAATGGCGATAGTTTGAACGTAGCTTGCCGTCGCCATGTAGTTGTACTTGTCGCTCTCACGGGCAAGCTTCAAGGGAAGAATGATGTCTGCGCTCTTTGCAAGAGGAGAATCGAAATTCTCCGTCACCGCAATGAGAGTAGCACCCTTCTTGTTGCAGACGGAAATTATCGGAAGAAGCTCCGCAGTCTTTCCGCCGCGGGAGACCATGACCATTACGTCATTCTTCTTAAGTCCCCCAAGACCCCCGTGCACCGCCTCGCAGGGAGGCATGAACATAGCACCCCGCTCGATGCAGCAAAGGGAGTGAGCAAATTTCTTAGCGGCAATGCCGGAGGATCCGGATGCGCATGTCATGATCCGCTCGCAGTGTGAGAGAGCGTCCACAGCCCGTCCGAAAGCCTCCATGTCCATGAAGTCGGCTACCGCCGCCACCGCCTCGGCCTCCACCTTGATGGAGTCGAGAGCCATTTTAAGTGACTGTTCTTTCA
This sequence comes from uncultured Ruminococcus sp., assembly GCA_964629225.1. Classification (GTDB taxonomy): domain Bacteria; phylum Bacillota; class Clostridia; order Oscillospirales; family CAG-272; genus RUG14199. The sequence goes on along the minus strand of CAZVQC010000037.1, from coordinate 7,244 downwards.
TTTTATCGTCCTTTGTTTTTTATTTTCAAGTGGGAGAGAGGCACTGCCTCACGTCACCGACCAAAAGTCATCCGCCCCGAAGCCACCGACCCGAAGCCACCGCCCCGAAGTCACCGACCTGAAGCCGCCGACCCGAAGTCACCGACCCGAAGCCACCGACCAAAAGTCATCCGATCCGAAACCACCGACCCGAAGCCGCCGACCCGAAGTCTTTCGACACGAAGTCATCTGACCTCGCCCATCATTTCCTTAAGAGTAGCTACCACAAGGTCACCGGTCTCGGGAGTGAATACCGAGTTGCCCACCTCATAGCCGCCGTCTGCCACCGCATCCGGCGTGTAGATGTAGCCCGGCAGAGTGCCGTTGGTAACTTCGAATACGAAGGCCTTCTTTGCGGTGGATGCCGCCTTCAATGCCAGTCCGTACTCCACGAATATCTCGCCTTGGGTGGTGAATATCATGGTGTCACCTATCTCGATAACGTTCAGCTCGCAAGGGAATTCCGTCTTGTCGATGCTTCCAAGCTCTCTTATCTGCTTGGCGTAAGCGTAGCTGTTCTCCGCTCCGAACACCGCCAGCTCTGCGTTGCGGCAGGTGATGTAGTCCGAACCGTCATTCTGACGGAGGTGGAACTCACGACGGGTGCGAACGCACTCGGCTTCCGCTTCCTCAACGGAGGGGAATTCACGGACGGGAAGGTCGATCTCCTTCATGGCCCACTTAAGGTCCACGTCAGCCGAATACTCCATCTTCTCAAGCAGGTGGAATACCTCCACGCCAAGGGTGGTTCCCACTCTTGCCGCCTCCTCAAAGGACTGCTCCGTGCGGAAGTATCTGGAGGACTGGTTGCCGGAAGTGCCCTGAGCAAACATGAATACCGCATCCGGTGCCGCGTAGCTCAAATATCTGCGAATGTACGCCGGGTAATCCGCCGTTACCACCAGACTCTCCGCGTGGAGGTAGGTGGGATGAAGTGCGTAACTGAGCAGGATACTGCGGACCTTGCCCTCCGTGTCACGGACAGCAAGCACGTTCACCGTGGGATCTTGGGGGCCCTTCGGGTCGCGACGGTTTCCGCCGACTCCCTGCTCCGCTCCCACGTGACCTATCGCCGTGCCAAGCTCGGCATCAAAGGTGTTCTCCGATGCCTCTCTTATTACCGACTTTATCGTGTCAACAAGGAACGCCGCATAGTCCTCACGAACATAGCAGCCCTCGTCTGCCTCAACTGCCACCGGTACCGATGAACACGGCCCCGAATGAGTGTGGGTGGTAGTCAGCATGATCTTGAAGTCGGGAAAAGCCTCCTTAACTTGCTTTGTGTAGTCCTTCCCAATGTAGAGAAGATCCAAAGTCACCCACGCAAGCTTCCTTCCGCCATTCTCAAGGTACAAGCACGCCGCATACAGCGGATCGTGAACGCCTTCGTTCGGCCTCGGACAGTGGGGATACCCCGTCATCTCAACGCCCTTTTCCGGAGAAATATCTGCTATCGATACTCCTGCTCTCAACATCTTAAAATCACTTTCCTTTCGAAATAGTTAGTTTGTATTTGGCGAGATGTTGGGAACCCTTTTCTTCAAAAAAGGGTTCCCAAAACCCCTCCCAAAAAAACCTTGGGACGGTTTTGGTCACGTCCCCCGTTCGGACTTTTCCGAACGGGGACTCTTTTTACCTCGTGTTTTTGCAGGGGGCTTTTATTGGAGAGACCTTTTTTAAAAAAGTTTCCCCGCAAAAATCCCCAAAAATCCTCCAAAAAAATCAAATCATCACGTTTCTGACTGTCATGTCGTCTCTCAGGATCACAATATCTCCGGCGAAGCCCACTTCGAGAGCGCCGACGTTTCGGAGTCCCACCGCACGGGCGGGATTCAGCGCCGTTATCCGAGATATTTCGGGAAGCGAGAAGCCGAGAGCGAAGAGATTCTTCGCCACAAGATCCATGGTAAGTCGGCTGCCGTAGAGCTCCCCGTTCACTATGTTCACATCGCTTCCCTCCTCACCGCCGAGGCAGTGATCGGTGATACCGATGATACGATCGGGTCCTGCGAACTTTCCGAGAAGCTCAACATACTCGGGCCTGACGTGGATGCCTCCGCTGTCGCAGATCAGCTCAAAAGAAAGCTCATCGCACAGAAGCCCCGCAAGGGAGGCGGACATTTCAACTGTGCCGTCGAAAGCCGAAGGCTCAACGGCGCAGCCGGTGGCATCGAAGATGTGAGTGAAGATCCGAGCACCGCCCGATACCGCCGCCTTCACCTGAGCGGGAGATGCGGCAGTGTGACCGATAGCCGGCACGATACCGAGTTCCGCAATGTCGGAAAGGAATCTGTCGGTACCCTCCACTTCGGGAGCGAAGGTCCACTGGCGAACCAAGCCCGTCTTTGCAATGGGGAGATAGTCGTCCCTGTCGGGCACAGCCCCCACGCAACCGGAAGACTCGGCTCCGTAGCGGGGATTAAGGTAGGGGCCCTCCATGTGGACTCCCCGTAGGGTGGGGCACTTTTTCATGTCCTCCCCCACTCTGCCTATCATCTCAAGGTACTGCTCCGTGGAAAAGCCCCGATAGAAGGTGCAGAGAAGGGACGTGGTCCCATGGGCAAGATGGTACTTTGCCATCTCTGCCGGTCCGTCCTTTGCATCGACTCCCCCTGCGTGGCAGTGGATGTCCACAAAGCCCGGCATGACGGCGCATCCGGGATAGTATTCCGCATCACGGGCAGAAGGCGCATCCCGCCTCTCTCCCACGAATACTATCTTTCCGCCGTCGATGGAGACGGCGCCGTCTTCTATTATCCGATGGGGCAGAACGACCCGTCCCCCCACCGTCTTTTCTACTGTCATTTTTTGTCCTGTTCCAAGGCAGCGGTGCTGCCGTTATTTTGCCGTTATTTTGCCGCTTTTTGCCGCTTGCGCCGATGTTTGACCGTTATTTCGCCGTTCTACCGTCGTTCTACCGTCGTTCTACCGTCGTTCTACCGCCGTTTTGTCGCCGTTTTACCGCCGTTTTACCGCCGTTCTAGCGCCGTTCTACCGTCGTTCTACCGTCGTTCTACCGCCGTTTTACCGCCGTTCTACCGCCGTTTTGTCGCCGTTTTACCGCCGTTCTAGCGCCGTTCTACCGTCGTTCTACCGTCGGTTATCCGCCACTTTGCCGCCGCTTTTCGCTGCTTTTTGCCGTTTTTCGGGGCTGCTCAGCCACTTTAAGTCACCCGTTGACCGTTTTCTCGACGTTTTTCGGTCACTCACCGCCACTCCGCCGCTGTTCCGGCAGAAAGATCAATAACCGACTTCCTCAAAGCAGCCGAAGGGCTTTGCGATCTCCTCGCTCACGTAGACGTCGGTGTCCCAGAGCTGGAGAATGGAGGAGGGTACCAGCGGTGTCACTTCACCGTAGCACACAAGGCGGGAGATCATTCTCTGCCATGCGGAGTACTGACCCATGGTGGTGATGGCGTGCATCTCGAAGCGGTTTCTGGAGCGCTTTACGTCGGCAGGGCCGATAGTTGCCGCTCTCGGAGGTACGTTGGCAATGTCGCCGCTGCATCCGAAAACGCCGTGGAGAGAGTTCTGCATGACAGTCATGGGATTGAGCGTCACAAGACGGGCGTCCATGTTGATGAATTCCTCAACACTGTCGCAGGCAAATTCGGGTGTCAGGGGGTCGATGAAAGCAATGTGACCCGCCCAACCGGGACCGCTGTAGCATACGTCGGCTCCGCCGTCACCTGCCTCGCAGATCATCTTCGAGTAGTCCTTCACGTTTTCCGTGGTGAAATAGTGCATCTGCTCGATGGGCATCCTCAGATCCTCTCTGATCTTGCCGTAGAAATACTTCATGCAGGAGTAGCCGAAGCCCGCATTGTAGGTTATCGGCGCTACTTCCCCGTTCTCGTTCGCCCACTCGTCCATGCAGAAGATGTGGACGTTGCGAAGATCCACTCCCAGTCTGTTGATGGCCTCAGCCGCCGTCTGGTACTCTACCGGACAGGGGTTCGGGAATATCATTACCAGCTTCTCGTTGAGAAGATCGCTCCTCTGCATCCTCATTACCATGTCCGCTATCCAGATCCCGTCGGGACTGGGTACTACGTGAATGCGGAAGTTGGGATTCGGATGCTTCTCCATGTCCTCTCTCTTGATGTTTCGACACCTCTCAAGCACTTCCTCGTTCTTGTAAGGCACGAAATCTGCCGCTTTGAATTTGAACATCTTTTTATCTCCTTAAATTAGTTTGTGTTAGTTTTTTTGCAGGGGGCTTTTGTTTGGGAGACCTTTTTTTCAAAAAAAAGGTCTCCCCCCCTCCCAAAAAACTTTGGGACGGTTTTGGTCATGTCCCCCGTTCGGGCTTTTCCGAACGGGGACTCTTTTTACATCGGTATGTTTCGCTCACTCCCCGTCCGCACCGACACCGGTCAGCGCACCGACGAAGCAGAGCGAGAGAAACGCCTCACAAAACTGCCCACTCGGAACGGGGAAAAGCCGCGCCAAAAAAACTGTCCGAAGGTTTTTGGGGGCGTGGGGGCTTTTTGCAAAAAGCCCCCACAAATACAGAGTTTTTTTGAAGGGGTGCGGGGTCTGAGTTCCCCGAAAATTTCCCAAAAGATCTCACTTCCCGCTTGCCACCTTGGCAGCACCGAGGCAGGCAGTCTCCGGGGTCTCGGCACGAATAACACGGCAGCCGGTAACACGGGCGAGAATATCGCACCAGATATCGCTCTTGGAGCCGCCGCCGAAAACGCAAAGGGTGTCGCAGCCGCCCAAAAGCTCCAGTTTTTCTTTCACCTCACGGCAGACCCCCTCGTAGAGAGCGTAGATCACGTCTCCGCGGGTAGTGGAAAGAGTCAGTCCGGAGAACACGCCGCCCCTGGCAAGATCCGCACGGCAGACCACACCGTTGGCACCGGGCTGAGACTCGGCGGCAAGCAGGTCCATATCCCGATAGGAGACACCTCCCATCATGGCGGAGAGCCACTTCAGCGCCGCGCCCACCGTCTCCACCACAGCCTCGGACACGTAGTGTCCGCGGTCGAAACGGAACTGAGGCGTGTGACGGTAACTTCGGAAATCCCGATGAAGCTTGGAAATGGCACCCGCCGTCCCGAAGGACATGGTCACCACCCCGTCGCAAATTCCCGCTCCGATAGCGGCAAGCTTTTGATCCTGACCGCCCAATATCACCCGACATCCGGGCAAAATGCCCATGGCCTCCGCCACCTCCGGGAGCACCTCTCCCACAAAGTCGCCCATGACTCCCACCTCCGGGAGCTTGTTTTCGTCAATGTCAAAAGCCGACAGTATCTCATCGTCAAAGCGGCAGGTGTGAATGTTGAACATCATGGAGCCGCCCGCCACCGTAAGATCCGTGACAGGCCGTCCGCAAAGCCGCATATTCAGAAAGTCAAGGGGGAACAGTATCTTGTAACAGTCACGGTAGATATCGGGGCAGTGCCGCTTGAACCACAGTATCTTAGACAGCGAGTAGGCGGCATCAAGAGGCTTGCCGGTCTTCGAATAGATAGCATCCTCTCCGATAACACTGCCGATCTCCCGGCATTCATCCACTGCCCTCATGTCAAGCCAGTTGATGGAATTGCAAAGAGGCATCCCCACCCGATCCACCGGTACGAAGGAAATGCTCTGGGTGCTGACGGAAAGGGCACTCACGTCCCGTCTGCCCGTCTTCTCCACAAGACCCCTGACTGCGCCCACGATGGAGGAGTACCAAAGCTCGGCGTCCTGCTCCACGTATCCGTCCTTCAATATCAGCGGATACTCGCGGTTGTATGAAGCGACCTCCTCAAGGCCGTCACCGTACATGATGCATTTCAGCCCGGTAGTACCGAGATCGATACCGAGAAACATTCAGATCCCCTCCCGTTTTTATTTCTTTTATTATTTTATCTTATAACAGCGTAGAAGTCAAGTCAAAAGCCGGATTTTTCATATCTTTATGAATGGCGTTTCAATGAGGAACTGATTTGGAGGTATCATGGGGCGAAAGCACATGGCGGCAAAGACGTCGGCACTTACCATAAGTTTGAGGCTCTCGTCCTCAAACGCCTTTGAGGATTTCGTCAGAATCCGTATCGGGCACTCACTGTTCCGCCTCATCTCCGCCAGCATCTTCCGCCCGACCAAGTCGGAGGCAAGAAGCATCGTGGCTTCCACCGGCAACTCAAGGTCGCTCTTCTTCACGTGAAGAAACCTGAACAGTGCCGCCCTGCGAAGTCTTGAGGCGGTGAACTTTTTGGTTGCGGCCTTCTCGAACATCCCGTTTCCGTCAAAGCTCACCCCTGCCACGTTCTGCAGGCGGTTGATCACCCCCGATTCGCAGTCGAACGTGCCGGGGGCGGAAGGCACTCTGTAGAGGGCATTATCAATAGTCAGCAATGACCACTGCATGTCATAAAAAATGTTAAGCTGACTCATGGGAGCGTCTTTGAATACCTCGACGGCGTAATCCGGAATACCCTCAAGGGCGCCGCCTTCCCGTGCCGTGTTTCTTATTTCCGTGGCGCTCTTTGTTTTGATGCGCTTCACCGTTCTCATGCCGAGATGAGGGTACTTTCGTGCCGACTTCAGATACTCCACCGCCAATATGTCGTTGGGGGACTCGAAGATCTCCGCAAGCTCCGGCGCCTCGCGCCGCACCGCTTCCTCCCTCGCCACCGCAAAGGGTACCTCCCTTTTCGATGCCTCAAGGACACCCTTCAAAAAGCCCTCATCCGACGTCAGCTCCGCCGCCGCCCTCAATTTTCCAATGTCTCCGCACTCCGAGCCGAAGACCATCTCGTCACAGCCCAATTTCACCACCGTCTCAACGCCCGCTCTCGCAAAAACGTCACCCGGTGCGGCACAAAAAGGAAACGGAAGCTCGAATACCACGTCGGCACCCCCGTATATCGCCACTCTCGCCCGGTCATACTTCCCGTACAAGGCGCATTCCGCCCTCTGTGTGAAGTTTCCGGACATTACCGCCACAAGTACCCCGCCGTCCTCCTTGGCCTTCGAAAACAGCCTCTCATGGCCCTTGTGGAACGGATTTAATTCGCAGACTACTCCCGTCTTTTTCATCATTTTCTCCTTTTGTGTGATGTTTTTGCAGTGGACTTTTTTGCAGTGGGCTTTTATTGGGGAACCCTTTTTTTTGAAAAAAAGGGTTCCCCAAACCCCTCCCAAAAAACTTTGGGACGGTTTTGGTCATGTCCCCCGTTCGGGCTTTTCCGAACGGGGACTCTTTT
>CAZVQC010000036.1:0-9730 GCA_964629225.1 uncultured Ruminococcus sp. | reverse complement strand
GAAAAATTCAAGATGCGTCCTCCCCTTCATCGGGTGAGCTTGATTATTGTAGCACTTTGGTCTCTCTTTGTCAAGGGGATTTTTGCATTTTTTTGTTTTTTTTCGGAGTTTTTTGCTCCTGTGTTTTTTGAGCCGAAACGAGCCGGATCCACCGACCGTATTCGGCGCATCCGACTCTAAACAGCAAAATCCGTAACGGGAGCGCACCGTCCCCGTCAGCTCATCGGATCGTACAGGTCCACATCGGAGAAATCAAGGAGATCCGACAGAATATAATTGCTGACGAACATCCCCTTCGGTGTCAGAAAATAACTGCCGTCACGGGTGGCAACGAAGCCGCCGCTTATGTAACGTGAAAGCTTCGGAAGGTACATCCGCTCAAAGTCCTTTCCGAACAGTCTGAAGAATTCTCTCGTGGAGACCCCCTCGTTAAGTCGAAATCGAAGCATAAGATATTCTCCCAGCCTCTCCTTGGGACGTATCTCTTCGTTACTGTCGGTTATGCGGATGCTCTTTTCCGGATTCTCCATTGCGGTCATGTATCTCTCCGCATTCTTGCCGAAGGAGAAGCGATTTCCGTTGAAGAAGGAATGGGCGGCAGGTCCGATACCGAGATACTCATCACAGTTCCAGTACTTGATATTGTGGAGGCACTGGAATCCGGGCTTTGCGAAGTTGCTTATCTCATACTGGGCATAGCCCCGTGAAGCGAGAAAACGGATGCCGCTCATGTACATATCGTATTCCTCGTCCTCATCCGGCAAGACAAGACTGTCTCTCATCCTTCCGAAGGGCGTCCCCTCTTCTATCTTCAAATTATAAAATGAGATGTGCTCCGGTGACAGCTTCGTCACATAGTTTAAGGTGCGAAGCAGAGTATCTCTCGTCTGTCCGGGAATGCCGAACATAACATCCACGTTAATATTGCCTATTTTGGCCTCTCTCGCAGCCCTGAAGGCCTCTTCGAAGTCCCTTCGGGTATGGATACGGGAGAGAGACTTAAGCTCCTCATTATCAGCGCTCTGGAGCCCTATACTGAGCCTGTTGACGCCGGCACGGCGAAGCCTTTTAAGATCCCTCACGTTCACCGTGGCGGGGTTGGCTTCCATGGTTATCTCCGCATTTTTGGTAAGAGAGAAGTTCCGCTTTACCGCCCGTATCAGTTTTATAAGAAGCTCCACGGGTACTGCGGTGGGGGTGCCACCTCCGATGAATACCGTATCGGGAGCGTAGGCGGCGCACCCGTTTTTGTAGCTCTCTATATGAGCTATAACGGCGTTTACGTATCTCTCGTAGATATCCTCATCCGTTGGGACAAAGGAGTAGAAATCACAGTAGGCGCATTTGCTTTTGCAAAACGGTATGTGAATGTAGATACCCAAACGCTTTTTACTCGGTCTTTGCATAAGGTCACTTCCTAATGGGCAATTCGGATCAATCGTCATCAAGCTTGAGAACTGCCATGAATGCCTCCGGAGACACCTGGACGGTTCCAAGCTGGCGCATCTTCTTTTTGCCCTCTTTTTGTTTTTCAAGCAGCTTCTTTTTCCTCGTTATGTCACCGCCGTAACACTTTGCAAGGACATCCTTGCGCAGTGCTCTGACAGTTTCCCTGGCGATGATCCTGGATCCTATCGCCGCCTGTATCGGGACTTCAAAGAGCTGTCTCGGTATGTTGTCTTTCAGCTTTTCCGCTATCTTTCTTGCCCTGCCATAGGCTTTATCCTCGTGGACGATGAAGGTAAGTGCATCCACCATATCTCCATTGAGTAGGAAGTCAAGCTTCACAAGCTTACTGGGTACGTAGCCGTCAAACTCATAATCAAGGGAAGCGTATCCCTTGCTTCTGGATTTGAGTGCATCGAAAAAGTCGTAGATTATCTCATTAAGGGGCAGTGTGTAATACAGTTCAACTCTGTCGGTGTCGATATATTTCATATCCTTGAAGGTTCCCCGTCTGTCCTGGCAGAGATCCATTATGCCGCCTACAAACTCGGTGGGGCAAATGAGAGTCGCCTTCACCACCGGCTCCGCCGCCTCGGATATCTCGTCCGGGGAAGGGTAGTTCGTCGGATTGTCTATGTAGACCACCTCGCCGTTCGTTTTGGTTATCTTATAGATAACGCTGGGAGCAGTGGTTATGAGATCGAGATTGAATTCCCTTTCAAGTCGCTCTTCTATTATCTCCATATGAAGCAGGCCGAGAAATCCGCAACGGAATCCAAAGCCGAGGGCGATACTCGTCTCCGGTTCGAAGACGAATGCCGCATCGTTAAGCTGCAGTTTTTCAAGGGCATCCTTGGTCTCGTTGTATTTCGCTCCGTCTGCCGGATAGATACCGGCATAGACCATAGGCAAAACGCTCTTGAATCCCGGAAGGGCTTCGGCACAAGGTGCTTGCGCCAAGGTCACCGTATCTCCTACCCGTGTATCGGAAACGTTTTTAATTGAAGCGGTGAGGTATCCAACGTCACCGGCGGAAAGGAAGTCCTTCTTTTGAAGCCCGAAGGCATCCATGGCTCCCACTTCCACCACATCAAATTCCGCACCCGTACTGAAAAGGCGGATACGTTCTCCCGCTCTGAGAGTACCTTCAACCACCCTTACGTAGACGACGACGCCTAAATAACTGTTGTAGACCGAGTCAAAGATAAGGGCTTTAAGAGGGGCGTTCTCGTCCCCCTCGGGGCAGGGTATCTGATCTATGATGGCATCCATCACGTCGGAGATATTGAGACCGGTCTTGGCGGACACTGCGGGGCATCCCTCTGCCGGGACTCCGATGATATCCTCGATCTCGTTTTGGACTCTCTTTACGTCCGCACTGGGCAGGTCGATCTTATTTATCACCGGCACTATCTCAAGATCCGCATCTACGGCAAGGTAGGCATTGGCAAGAGTCTGAGCCTCGATGCCCTGTGTGGCATCAACGACCAAAAGTGCTCCCTCGCAGGCGTTGAGAGACCTTGATACCTCGTAGTTGAAGTCCACGTGACCGGGGGTGTCGATCAGGTTCAGCTCATAGGTCTCACCGTCCGGGGCTTCGTAGTCTATTCTGACCGCCCTTGCTTTGATGGTGATGCCTCTCTCCCTTTCAAGATCCATGTTGTCGAGGAGCTGTTCTTCCATTTCTCTGTCGGATACCGCTCTCGAATACTCAAGTATCCTGTCGGCAAGGGTGCTCTTGCCGTGGTCAATGTGGGCAATTATTGAGAAATTCCTGATGTGTTTCTGTCTTTCGCTTGCCACAGTCGTTCTCCTTAAGGTAGTAATGTGGGAGATCCCACATAGGTATTAGTTTATTATATCAAAATATGAGGGTGAAATCAAGTATTTTGGAAAGGGATTTTGCCCTTTGGGAAAATGAGGCAGTGACGGTGCCGCCGCGTTCGGTGTCGAATCCCGAACAAAGGTATATAATGTCAGTGGGAACGTTTTTTGAAAAGTTTCCCGCCTGCGTTTACCTGCCCCGGTTTCAGGGAATACTCTAAGCAGAGAAAAAACGTTCCCGTGGGGGAAGTTAATGATAACGGAGTGTGATATAGTGACAGTAAAAAGAGGGGATATCTACTACGCCGACCTAAGCCCGGTGGTCGGAAGCGAACAGGGCGGCATGAGACCTGTCCTGATAGTGCAAAATGATGTGGGCAACAAGTACAGCCCCACCGTTATCGCCGCAGCTATCACCAGCAAAATGGGGAAGACTAAGTTGCCCACTCATATCGACGTCCATGCGGACAAAGTGGGCCTGTCAAAGGATTCCGTGGTGCTCCTTGAGCAGATCAGGACTATCGACAAAAAAAGACTCGGTGATAAAATGGGGCATCTCGATGACACCTTAATGGGCGCTGTGAACGAAGCGATCTCCATCAGTTTTGGGTTGTAGAGAGAAATAGTGTCTGTGCTTTCGGGGGAGAACTTTGATTTCTGCGGGTGAACTTTTTTCCAAAAGCGATTTCCCGGGAACCCAAAGCACATTCACTTCGGGTAACCCGCCCCAGCAACCCTTCAAAAAGACTTCGCACGAACGATGGACGAAGGTGGGACAAAACGGTGCGATAGAAAAAGGATTCCTATTCGGAAAAGCCCAAACGGGGGATGATCCACGCCACCAAAAACAGTTTGAAGGTTTTCTGAAGGGGTGCGGGGAAATCTTTTTTGCAAAAAAGTTTTCCCCCAAAAAACCTAACCAGTCCCAAAAGTTTTTTGGGGGGGCAGAGGGCCTTTTTCAAAAAAGACCACCTCAAAAAAACTCCGCAAAAAATGCCAAATAGGGGCGCATTGCTGCGCCCCTTCGGGTTATTCAGTTAGTGATGCCGTGCATCCTACCAAATTACTCAGTGCTTAAGGATCTTCTTGAGCGCTGCAACGTCAGCTGCGTTAAGAACGCTGTCGCCGTTAAGGTCGCAAGCAGCGAGGTCGAGACCGTACTGGTTGCCGTTAGCGATGATCTTTCTGAGGAGAAGGAGGTCGGAAACTGCAGCCTTACCGTCGCCGTTGATATCGCCGGCAACAGCCTTGCTCTCAAACTTAACTGTCATGTCAGGAGAACCGAGTGTGAGGTTATCGATCTGACCTGCAACACCGAAGTTACGCATGATGATGAGACCCATGTTTTCACCGAGGTTCCAGTATGCATCTTCGCCGTCGATGGTAACGATGACCTCTCCGTCAACTTCGATAGTAGCATAACCGTAGTCTTCTACATCGAAGTCGTCGTCAGTTGTCGTACGGCATCTGAATACGATATCGTGCCACTCGCCGTCATCGAGATCGACAGGAGCGGATACTGTACCGAATGCCTTGTTATCGCTGAGGATGAATGCTGTGTTGGTATCAAAGTCGATACCTGCTCTGTTAGCATAACCGCTGGATCCGCCGAACCAGAAGTACAGGCTGTGGCCGTAACCGCCATCGGAGATGAGCTTGTCGGTGTCACCGGTTTCGTATGTGCCGTCATACTTGAACTGGAATGCAGCTGTGAAACCTCTGCTGGTATTTCCGAGATCAAAGAACTGGTGGTAAGAAGCGTCACCTGCGAGGTTAAGAACGCCACCGTCGAATGTGAAGTCGTTAGCTGTTGTGAAAGCAGCGCTGCTCTGGATAACGTTCATTACGTCAGCGGACTCGAAATCGAAGTCAGCGTAGATCACGCCTGTGTACTTGTTTGTAGCAAGAATTCTGTTGCTCTCAACCTTTTCAGGGCAACCGGAAGCCTTACATGTCCAGTATGCAATACCGTCCTCTGTAGCTGTAGCAGCCTTAGCGGTATGGTATTCGGGATATACGTGCCAATCGTGTTCGATCGTTTCAACGTCTGTTGTGAAGTCAATTCCGCCGCATACTGCACAGACTGTGGTAAGAGTACCGATACTGTAGCATGTTTCCTGAGTTGTCTTTGTTGTGTTGCCAACGATATGGCCGTTTGCTTCGCAGAAGTCTTCTGCATCAACATTCACTGCTCTCCACTCGTAGTCGTTACCGGTTTTGATGGAAACGGTCTTCTCGTTGTACTGGAGATCGTAAATGTGGAGGTTGTCGATGATAGCGGAGCCGTTGCAAACGGTACCGATGAGACGGTCATCCCATTCAACGCCGCAGGGACCTTCCCATGCGAGCTCTTCGTCGATGTAAAGGGATGTCTTGTCGTTTCTGTTGTTGTAGATAATGGTAATGTTATGGCTGTTAGCAACTGTTGTGTCGCCCCACTCGTAACCTACGAAGTCCTGGTTAGTGCTGTTGAGTTCAATACCTACGAAGGAGGAACCGATTCTCAGACGTCTGTTGCAAGCCTTGTTCATCCAGAACTCAATGTAAGGATCGTTCTTGGTCTCGCCGTAAGCGGTTGCGGGAAGAAGTGCGAGAGAGAAGGAAAGTACATAGTCAGTACCGGGAACGCCGATAAGGCTGTCGGAGCTCTGTCCGAAGAATGTGTACTTGTTGTTGTACTGAGCTTCCTTCAGGTAAGCTTCGCCGGAGAGTTTAGACTCAGCGGTGATGTTAGCAAAGATAAGGTCGGCAGCGGTGGGGAAGTCATACTCTGTGAGCTTGCCCTGTCCGGAAGTACCGAATGTGGTGATGTCCTCGAAGTCCTCAGAGTAGTCGCCTACTGTGAAGTTATCGATGGAGATCTTATCCCACTGCCAAAATGCCTGGCTGTTGTCGTAGAAAGAAGGAACTGCGGAAACTGTTCCTGCGAGAGTACCGTCAACATAGATATCTGTCTTGTTGTTGGAAGCATCTACGTCGAAGAATACGTGATACCATACATCCTTTTCGAAGGAAACAGCGGATGTAGTGGTAGTTGTGCCTGCACCGATAGTGCCGTCAAGGCAGATAACGGGAGCGCTTGCAAGGTTTGGCCAACCGCTCTTAAGACCTGAGCCGTCGAGGTCGAATCTGATGTCGAGTTCAACGTCCTCGCCTGCCTGGTTGCCTACTTCGATGGGGTTGTAGGACTGACCTTCTGCAAATTTCCAGAACTTTATTCCGAGGTCTTTCTTGACCTTCTTTGCCTCGTCAACAATAACTGCGTTGGAATCGCCCGCATTGGAGAAGGAACCGCTGTTGAAGTCTTCACTCCACTGAACGGTGCCGGCTGCGTCTTTAACTACGAGGTCATCAATGCTGAGGAGGATAGCGCCCATGCAGGGACGTGCGCCGAGGTTGGTAGTAACAGCAGTCTGAATAACGACATTATTGTCCTTATCCCAGATAACGATGCCTGTGCCGGAGCCTGCAATGCTGTTGTAAAGCACCGTGTACCACTCGCCTGTCTCAAGGTTGACGGGCTGTGTTGTGGAACCGACACCGACCTTAGTGGTGCTGATGATGGGATCTGTGCCCAAGTAAGATCTTGTCTCGGACGTAGCGTCGTCAAGTCTTACTTTGAACTGGAGCTGGTAGCCTGCGGATGCATCGGATACGAAGTCTTCCATGTACCAGTATGCGCCGTCAGCAGTCCACTGATAGTACTTGTTACCGGTCTTTTCGGAATACTCGTTGTAGTTGTTGTAGTAAGACTCTGTCTCTACTACGAGCTGACCCTGTTCGGAAGTACCGAATGTGGTGATGTCCTCGAAGTCCTCAGAGTAGTCGCCTACTGTGAAGTTATCGATGGAGATCTTATCCCACTGCCAAAATGCCTGGCTGTTGTCGTAGAAAGAAGGAACTGCGGAAACTGTTCCTGCGAGAGTACCGTCAACATAGATATCTGTCTTGTTGTTGGAAGCATCTACGTCGAAGAATACGTGATACCATACATCCTTTTCGAAGGAAACAGCGGATGTAGTGGTAGTTGTGCCTGCACCGATAGTGCCGTCAAGGCAGATAACGGGAGCGCTTGCAAGGTTTGGCCAACCGCTCTTAAGACCTGAGCCGTCGAGGTCGAATCTGATGTCGAGTTCAACGTCCCTGCCTGCCTGGTTGCCCACTTCGATGGGGTTGTAGGACTGACCTTCTGCAAATTTCCAGTAGGAATTTTCTGTTTCAACTTCTTCATAGTTTCTTGCAGCGGAAACGCCCATTGCGAAACATGAAGCAAGCATCAAAACAGAAAGCAAAATAGCAATCAGTTTTTTCATTGGATGATCCTCCGTATAATTTTTTGGTATACTCATTCTATCACCATTTGCACAAAATGTCAACACCGAAGTGCCATTTTTTTAGTAAAAATAAAAACTTTCTCGTTTTTGCCTATTTGACCGGGCAAAAATGCCTAAAACGGCTCTTCCGGACGTGTGTCTCTATAACATAATGAAGGCTTTTGCCGCCTTTCCTTTCGTCTTTTTTCACAAGAGCCCCGAATGGGAAGGTAATACAAAAAAAGGAAACATTTAAGTTATTGTAGATTTTTCCGAAATTATATGCTATACTCATGGTAGATCAGCTTAAAACGAGGAGATCATATGAAAAAGAGATCATTCACCATTATAATTGCGGCGCTTCTCGCCGTTACCCTTGCTTTTCTCTCTGCCTCCTGCGAAAAAAAGGCGGACGGGGAGAATACTTCCGATGAGACGACCGTCATGGGGGATTACAGGGAGATCAAGGACAAGAACGGCAATGTGTTGAAGCGCGCCAGTTACTATCCGAACGGAAAGCTCAGATACGAGGAGATCCTTGACAGAAACGGGCGCCCAATAAAGTACGTTGGCAAAAACGAGGACGGCACTCTTGATGAGACTCACGAGATAACCTACAACGATGACGGTACCGAGTACACCTACACCACTACGAAGTACGCCTATGAGGATGGGAAACTTGAGGAGTATGCGGTCAACTGCTACGACGGGCGGCGTTACATCACCGACTCCTACCGCTACGACGCATCGGACAGGCTCATCACCGCTTCCATGTACGTTTGCGACGAGATGGGAAGGGTGACGGAGGAGCGAGTCTACAAGGAGATCGGGGTGCTTGACGTGACCAAGGTATTCGAGCTTGACAGCGCCGGGCGGACCGTATCGGAGACTGTTACCAAAAGCGACGGCTCCTTCGGGTCAAAGACTCTCTACGAGTACGGCGAGGACGGCAAGATGACAAGAGAGAGCAACGTAGATGTGAGCGGAAAAGTCACTTCCTACTGCGACTACAGTTACGTTGAGGGCTCCGACGAACCGGAGACTACGATCTATATATCAGACGGAAAAGGCGGTTTTTCCGAAAGGAAATGACGTTTGACTCATACTAAAGGAGGACATCATGGACAAAGAAAACACGTCCGGAAGGAAGCGTGCAAGATACGCGGGGAAAAAGCTGCCCTTTGACATAAGCTCCGTCATCACCGACAGGGTACTACTCATAGTATCGGTGGCGGTGCTTCTCACGGTGCTCTTGGCGGTGCGCCACGCTCATGCCGCTCAGCTTGAGGCGGAGAGCGGGAACATCTATTCACGGGACACGGTGGCGCTGGATCTCTTCAGCCAGGATGATCCGACCCTCAGCGAGGACATGAGCCGAGAGGAAGCGGCAACGAAGATCACTCCTCCCTCGTCCAGCACCTTTGACTCCGCCGGCAGGCTATCCTCCGAGGTGATATACGACCCGGACACGGGGGTCGTTTCCACGGTGAACTGCTACAGATACTCTTCAAGCGGAGACGTGCTCCTTATAAAGAGCTACGGTGGAGACGGGGCCCTTACGTCAAAGACGGTCTTTAATGAGGGGACAAAGAAGGTCTTTGCTCCCGACGTCGACTCATCCGGCGAGTATTCCGGCTACACCGCGGATATTTACGATGCAGACGATACGGTAGAAACGAGGGAGAACTACAACGGCAACGGGGTGAAGGAATCCTACGTCCGCTTCGAGTACGGCGAGAACGGGGCGGTATCAAAGGAGACTCACTACTCCTCCTTCGATGCGGTGACCAACGTGACCACCTACGGCTACGATGAAAACGGCAACGAGGCGGAAAAGTGCCAATACACCGCCGACGGGGTCCTTGTGGTGAAGGATACTGCGGTATTTGATGAATTCTCACGGCCGATAAGGCGGGAGCACTACTCCGGAGATATTCTATTCAGTTTTGACGAATACGAATACGATGCCTTCGGCAATGCATCCAAATTCACGTCCACCAGAGTCAGCGAGAACTCCAACCGATTCGACAGGCGACAGGTCGCTGTGGACTGAAGAGATAATTTGCGGGTGGTCTGTCGGCGGCGCAACCGCCGGGGGCCTTCCCCCGTCACACGGGGGAAGGGGGACCGCTTGCGGTGGATGGGGG
>CAZVQC010000035.1:0-10301 GCA_964629225.1 uncultured Ruminococcus sp. | reverse complement strand
TTTTGAAATCGCCTAAACTCGCATAAATACTGGGGTTTTAGTGACCTCAAATTTACTCCCATTCGATGGTGCCGGTGGGCTTCGGTGTCAGGTCATAGAGGACACGGTTAACGCCGGGGACCTCGTGGGTGATACGCTCGGTGATGTGGGTGAGCAGCTCGAAGGGGATATTCTCAACGGTAGCTGTCATTGCATCACGGGTATTGACGGCACGGATGATAACGGGCCAGTCGTAGGAGCGGAGGTCGTTCTTAACGCCGGTGGATTTGAAGTCGGGGACGATGGTGAAGTACTGCCATACCTTACCCTCAAGGCCGTTCTTTGCGAATTCCTCACGGAGGATAGCATCGGATTCTCTGAGAGCCTCAAGACGGTCTCTGGTGATAGCTCCGAGGCAACGGACACCGAGTCCGGGGCCGGGGAAGGGCTGACGGTAAACCATGTTATGGGGCAGACCGAGCTCATCACCGACGACACGCACCTCGTCTTTGAAGAGGAGCTTAAGAGGCTCTACCAGTTCAAACTTAAGGTCTTCGGGAAGGCCGCCTACGTTATGGTGTGCTTTTACGGGACCGCTCTCAAGGATATCCGGGTAGATAGTACCCTGCGCCAAGAAGCTGATACCGTCAAGCTTTCTTGCTTCTTCTTCAAATACTCTGATGAATTCGGCGCCGATTATCTTTCTCTTCTTTTCGGGCTCGGAAACTCCTGCGAGTTTGTCAAGGAAACGGTCAACGGCATCCACATAGACCAGATTTGCGTTCATTTCGTCTCTGAACACCTTGATGACCTGTTCGGGCTCGCCCTTGCGGAGGAGACCGTGGTTGACGTGGACACAGGTGAGCTGATCTCCCACTGCTTTGATAAGGAGGGCTGCCACTACCGAGGAGTCAACGCCGCCGGAGAGTGCGAGGAGCACCTTCTTGTCACCGATCTGCTCTCTGAGAGCTTTTACCTGCTCGTCGATGAATGCTTTGGCAAGGGCGGGAGTCGTTATCCTTTCCATGCTTTCGGGTCTTACGTTACTCATTTTTCATACCGCCTTTCAGTTTGTGTAGTTGTCGAAATATCCTTGTACCAGAACTACGGGAGTACCCTTATCTCCGGAGCCGCTGGTAAGGTCGCAAAGGGAACCGATAAGGTCGGTGAGTTGTCTTGGAGTAGTGCCCTGAGATGCCATGTCACCTACCAAATCGGACTTCTTAGCTTTGATGCTCGCGGAGATAGCCTCCTTCAGGGCATCGCCGCTCAGATCCTTGAAATCGTTGTCGGCAAGGTATTTGAGCTTCAGCTCATTGGGAGTTCCCACGAGTCCGTCGGTGTGGGCGGGAGATACGCAGGGGTCTGCCAGTTCCCAGATCTTACCCTGAGGATCCTTGAATGCACCGTCACCGTAGACCATTACTTCAACATTCTTACCGGTGGCGTTCAATATCTTCTTTTGTACGTCAAGTACGAGATCGCGGCACTCCTTCGGGAAGAGTTTGACGGTGGTCTCTGTGGACTTGTTGGAGCCAAGAAGACCGAACTTCTCATTGCATCCGCTTCCGTTGACGGGGGCGGTCATGATATCGTCAAGACCGAGGACGGTCTTTGCGCCAGCATTTTTCAGAATGCGCTTTGTTCTTGCTCTCGTATGGATGTCGCAAGCCAGCACCTTATCCGTGTATTTGAGCACTGCGCCGGGCTGATTTGCAAAAATGACTTCCACGTCTGCGCCCGCCTCACGGATGAGGTCGGAGTAATACGCCACGTAATCCACTCCGGTGAATTCATGCTTGTTCTCGCCGAAGAGACGTCTGTATTCTTCAAGTGTCAGAACGTCGCTGTAGGGGTTGACACCCGCTTCATCGACTTTGTCAAGGGATACGAGGCAGTTGCCCACTTCGTCCGAGGGGTAGCTGAGCATGAGGACTACCTTGTCCACTCCCTTTGCGATACCCTTGAGGCAGATAGCAAAGCGGTTTCTCGAAAGGATGGGGAAGATGACTCCCACTGTTCCGCCGCCGAATTTGCTTCTTACGTCTGCTGCGATGTCATCGATAGATGCGTAATTGCCCTGGCTTCTTGCCACTATCGATTCCGTGATCGAGATAACGTCTTTGTCACGAAGTTCAAAGCCTTCGTATTCCGCCGCCTCAAGCACGCTTGTGGCTACGATCTCTGCAAGATCGTCGCCCTGTCTGATGATGGGACATCTAATGCCCCGTGATACCGTTCCGACCCGTCTTTCCATGTGTTCCGATTCTCCTCTAAATCAGTAAGAATAAGATTTTGTGTTTTACCACCCAATTATTATAACAGCGAATAACTCATAATGCAAGAAAAATTTGCACAAAATCTCCCCGTGATATAATTTTTTTTGCGAGTATTTTTCACTGTACCGGTTTTGATAAGTATTGATCTTTGGGGTGAGGGCGAAATATCGCTTTTATTTCGGCTTTTTTCATGTTTCTTTCGCCTTTTTGAGATCCTGGCGGGTGGGACAGGGCTGCGACAGGGGCGGGGAAGTGTTGCTTTATCGGGGGGCGTGGAACCGGATGCGCCGTTTGGCGGCGAGGCGGGGGTGGAACGTCTTCTTTCGGATGAAGGAGAAGTCTTTTGTGACGGTGAAGTCGGCAATACCGTGAGGAGATCTTTTTTGAATGAAAAAAAGTATCCGGCAGGCGACCGAGCGATGCTTGAGTGTCTGCCGGACATTGTCATCAGTTGTTATTTTGATCTTGTCATGGGGTTACAGGGACCTGTTTTTCCGTCCTTTTATTCCGCCGCCGACTATGAACAGAGCGATGGGAATGGCAAAAAAGAAGGGAACGAAGGATTCAAGGCTGCCGGTTGGACGGAGAGTGGAAAAACGCACGTCGGCGGGGGATGACGGATCGTACCAGACGGTGTGTTCCCCTCCGATAAAAATGTCATCGGGTATGCTTCCGTTGAAACTGTCGGAACCGACATAGTATTCGTCATTTGCCGAATACATGAAGGTCACCCTCCAGCCGCTTCGGGTGTGGCGGCCTCCCCGTGTTCTTTCAAGATCGGTTATCTCCGCTGTGACGGAGACCCAATCACCGAACTTGGCATTCAGTGACAGGTGAAGTGCCACCGATATAAGTGCCGCCGCGATGATGAGTACCAAAAGCTTCAGGGCTGTTTTAGATGCGGATGTTTTCATTCGTTGTTTCCTGTTCTGTTTTTCATGAGACGATGCAAGTCTGTCTGTAATTGATGGCAAAGGAGGTCTCGGTGCTTGACTTTGAATACTCTTTGATGCCGTTGAGGGGGTCGCAGAATATGTAATTGTCATCGGTGTAACCGATGGGTACCGTACAGTGGGAGCTTGAGTGCCGGTTGACATTCTTTCCGTTAACGGTAGCCTCCCGGCATATTCTCGGATTTCTGTTCATTCCCACGGTGCACCGGAGTATTACCGGGATGCCCCTGTCGATGAGGCTCTCGTAGTAAGACATACTGTTGCCTCTCACGTCGGTCACCCTCATGGAGGATCCTACGAGGTCAAGGTAGGCGTTGCCGGTATCGACTGCGCAGGGAGAGTAGCAACCGTAGCCTCGGCCCTTGGCATCTCCCACGTAGGTGATCCAAGGGTCTCCGTTTTTGTAGGGGGACTTGGGCATGAAGTTATCGTACAGTGTCACCGGATCCGCGGGAGGGCCGGTCGGACGGTGAGGATCCTTTTGACCTATGGGACGTCCGGGGACGTGATCCGGATGGGGACGTGCCGTGGCAGCTTGCTTTGCCGTATTAGTGCTGTGGGTGGCGGAGTGTGCCGCCTTTCTTTCCGTATTTCCGTTACGGAGAGGGGCACTTGCCACCTCTCCGTTTTTTCTTTGACATCATTAGTATTTATACTGTATCTCCGCTTTGAGCTGATGCGGTACCGCTCTTGCGGGGTTTTCTATCTTTTTGGACAGCTGCGTTTTTTTGCAGATATGCACCGTTATTTGACATATTTTAATATTTTATCACGCATCGGTATTTTTGTCAATGGTTCAAGGCGCCGTAAAATAAAAACATAATTACTTATGTTTGATGGTTAAGGTACTTGTTATCGGACACCTAATTTGGTAAAATGAAATTGAAAATAATTAACGGAGGTTCCTAAATGGACGAAATTAAAGTAGGAGACATAGTTCACTGCAAAAAAGCATCTGAACGCATGGTCGTGGTCGAAGTGGATGAGAACGAAGCGCTGGTACGGTCGCTGTGGGATCATTGTTTCTTTGATCCCAAGGAAAAACGTTTGTCGCTGGAAGATCTTGAGTGCTGTTTCTCGGTCCCTCTCAACGATGGTGAGTACAGGTGCTTCGTGCGGCTGGAATGCGACATTGAGGGATTCTTTGACGACAATTGGGGGGGTGAAGTGCTCAATATCGAAAACTACCCTCTTAAAGTCGAAGATCTTCTTGCGGCTTTTAAGACCATACGTCGGGAGCAATTTGACGACGACGTTTGCGATATGTGGATAAGTTGCATCAGAACGGAACTGTTAAGACAGACCGCGATGTCAAAGGGTGGTGTCTATAACGAGCGGGATGCCCTTTTTACGATGATAGATGAGGTAAACTGCGATCAGCGCAACTTTTTTAGGACCGGCATCGACAGTGCGATAGAGGAGGGTGAGATCTTCCTTGAGGACAGGGACAAGCTGCCCTATGAGCGCCGTTATCCCAATGGTTTTAAGAGGAGATTAGTGCGGTATTTCAACGGTCATACAGACGTGCTTTCCCGTTTTAAAAAAGAGGATCCGAGCTACGTAGATATGTACCGCTTCTTTGCGGAGGGGTTGGCAGAGGAGCTTGACTGCGACGGGCTGATCGCCGTGGGCTACGGATGCTACGGCGGCAACGAGGCATTCGAGTGTGACTGGGAGCGGTCAAGGGACTGTATGTTGACTCTTCTCGATATCGACGGTAGAATCGACGAGCAGGCGAGATACGCCAACACTCTCGGATATATCTACTATTACGGCAGGTGCAACGGGGGAGTTCCGGACTATGAGGAGGCGTATAAATACTTTTCCTTTGCCGCCTTCAACGGAGTCTATGAAGCACGCTACAAGGTGGCGGATATGTTCAACAACGGTTACTACGTGCCAAAGTCCAAGGGGACTGCCATTCGCATGGTCTGGGATCTTTACAATGAGAATATCGGCTACATCAAAAAGGGCGATTTCGATTGCAAATTTGCCGACGTAGCCCTTAGACTCGGAGGGTATTGCGAGGAGCTCGGTTTCAAAAATAAAAGGGAATGCTGCGATATGGATGAGGTTAATGATCTCCTTGATGAACCCATCGATGAGATGGACGATCCGTACTCCGATCTGTTCTACGGCGGCGTCAGTGGTTTTGACTATGTCTTTGAGGATGCGCTCTATTACTACACTCAGGCAAAGTATGCTATAGACAGACGTATGGAAGGCCATAACTACTACGGAGACGGCAAGGTGAAACGGAGCATCGAGAGCGCACTTGACAGGGTGAAAAGCTCGACCGGCTTTGAAGTGAAGGAAAGTGTCACCTTCTCCAGCATGAGCGGCGTTTTGAAGGATGCAATTGACGGCAAAAAACTCGAAATGGTGATAAAAAAGTCTGACGGGGCATCTTATACGGTGACCTTTTCCACCCACAAAAGAGAAGGGGAGAAGCATCCGGAAAAGATGTTTATAACGGTTCCGGATATCGGAATGTGCGGCCTTTATTCCACCGTTACGGCGGTGTATGAGCCCTATTCACCGACCCTTAACGAGGATCTTCTTGACCGTACCTTCGTCATTGATGATATCCGCTATTTCGATTACTTCTTTGAAGGAAATGTGCTGTTTTCCGAGCACGGCAGATTTACCTTGACAAACAGAAAAGGAAATGGCTGTCGGAAGTATCGGATAGCCCGTGTTTGGGTGGAGGCTGTCGGAAGGACCCTCGATTATCGCTGTGATGAAGATACCAAGCAGGGAGATGCGGTCGCAGTGGATGTGGTCGGAACACTTGAGGAAGGAAAGGTGATATCGGTAGAGGCCGTGAGGGAAAGCGATATCCTCTTCCCCATAAAAGCCTATAAGTGGGTCCACGATGTGGACGAACTTGAAATGTGACCCTCACTTAAAGTGCCGAAAAGCAACCCTCCCACCAAAAGGGGAGGGCTGCTTCATAAGATACCGAGGAATGCCTCTGTGAGGCAAAATAAGACGGTTTTCTGGCGATCGGATGAGGCCGAGAAGTCCTCTCCCCACAAGGACAAAAACGCCTAAAAAGCGTTCTGCGGCGGTGTGCAGCTCGATGAACCCTCGGAGCACACAATAGGAAACGGGGAACTATGATTAATGAGGAATAATTTTTTATTTTTGCGAGCGTAGATTTCCAAAGTAATGCAACTTCTAAATTGCGCTGCTGCACTTACTTTGATGATCTACCAATTAAAAACATAAACATATTTTTGGCATGTGGGATATTGCAATTGCTGTTTTTTGTGATAAAATAATTTTGCGACACAACGGAATTATTGGACAAACTATGGGAGAAGTGTTTTTTGGTAAAAACACATTCTCTGTTTTGGCGTTCTCTTGTAGTTTGTCGAAAGTTGTGTCGCAGCAATAGGAGCTATGTGTTTTTTGGTGCGTAGCTTCTGCTGCGCACTTTTTTATTTTAGGGAGGAAAGAGTTATGGATATCATGTGATATGTCGAAAAAAACAAACACAACAAAATCATGAGGCGTTAATGCCGTCTCTCAAAGCGTTACATAAGCGATCGGGCGTGATGCCGCTTGTTGTGATCTTACAACCTGTGGGATACTGTCACTAAAAACACGATATGATATCTGAAGTAACGTGAGCAGTCTAGTAGAATATTTAGAAAATAAGGAGAAAAAATAATGAGATGCGATAAGTGCGGTGCGGAATTCGAGGGAGGATTCTGCCCGAAATGCGGAGAAAAAAAGAGAGAAACACCGGTTGTCGTAGAAGATGGGGTGTTTGAGACCGAAGTGACACCAGAGCATAAAGTTGATTACAAAGAGATCGTCAAAAAATGGTGGTTTTGGGCGATCGTTGCGGTCGTTGTCATTTTAGCTGTTGTTCTTGTGTGGAACACCGGGAACGAGGGTGATAAAAATACTGAACCGAATGTCACCCAAAGTGGCGAAGGCAACAAGATCTTGAACAACAAAGTGATCGAAAGCAATGATTCGAGCGGGTGGGAAAAGCATCAAGACGCTCAAACGGCTGCCGAAACGACGAAAGCCGTTCACATCCATTCATACTCTGCGGCAACCTGTACGGAGCCCGAAAAATGTTCCTGCGGAACGACAAACGGGTCTGCTTTAGGTCACTCTTATGATAAGGGAAGGTGTTCCCGATGTGATGCAGTTGACCCCAACTATTTTGAGCCTCTTGTTTTTTCGGGTAGTGGTGACAAAATCATTACAGGAGTTAATCTCACCAAAGGCCTGTATAAAATATCCTTGACCAATAGAGGTCCTCGCAATTTCATTGTAGTTGCTTACGAGGGAAATGGAGATAGAAAAACAAGCTGGTCAAACGAAATTGGCGATTATAGTGGTTCTGTGATTTATTCCGATTCCTTAACCGATGGATATATTAAAGTTGAATCTTCGGGTCAATGGACAATTACGATTTCAAAAGACTTTGGCGCAGGAACATCCAATTTAACTGGAACAGGCGATTGTGTTAGCCCTTTTTTTACACTTAAAGACGGTGCACTTGTTGTAGACCTGTTAAACACAGGTGATCGCAATTTTATTGTAAGGGTTTACAATGAGAATGGAAAGCGTTGTTCCTACTTGGCAAATGAAATAGGCTATTACAGTGGACAAGAACTGTTTAATAGCGGAAAAAATGGAATGCGCTATTGCATTGAGGTGGTGTCTGATGGTACTTGGTCGATTAACTTCGGATTAGACGAAACTGTAACCACAGTAACCACCAATTAATATACTACATAGAAGTCACCCTATGACTTTTGGCAGTCATAGGGTGGCTTTGTTAGGTGTGCTCGGCATGCGTGATAACTTGGCGGTGCACACCGGTAGTTTGCTGCGGGGCTTGATCTTTGAAGGAATAGCAATGGTACTTGCCGTTTTCGGGATCTAATTTCGGCTGACAAATCGGGGATGAGATACTATAATCGAGACAGAAAAAAACAAGGGGAGTGAGTATGAGCAACACCCCCTTGATATCACTGGAGAGATACTCAATGCGGTATCGGAGATATCGGGGCTGGCAAGCCGGTTGAATGCCGATCCGGGAATATTCGCAAGCCCACTTTGAGGAGGACTAACTGCATTCGCACTATCCATTCATTCCTTGCAATATAACAGAATACTTTGAGCTTGGAACAAGTCACCGCCGTTTTGAACAGCAAACGGGTGCTAACACCGCCGAAGGATATTGAGGAAGTGAAAAATGCCTATGAAATCGATGAGATCATGGACGCTCTCGACCCTTATTCGATTTCGGATCTGATGAAGGCACACGGCGTTATGAAGAGAGGTCTTGTGGCGGAGTCCGAATGCTTTCGGTCAAGACCTGCAGGAGTCAGTGGCACTCTCTTTTGCCGACCGAACGGGATCCGATGTTCGCAGGGCTTCCGGTGGATTCAATGATCCATGACAGGCAGGATGAGTATTACGGTGCAATTAACCGTTCCAACGGTGAGGGCTCGCCCACTCGTTCATTGAGTTCATGCTGCCGGTCATAAGAGAGGCTCTTGAGGACGCCGTTGAAACCGTCAGGGACGGTAATGCGGCTCGGTGGATCTGCCAAGAACACGGTACAAATAGGGAGTTTCGATAGGGAGGAATAATTTTTTATTTTTGCGAGTAGAATAAAAATGAAAAAACCACTTGACATTCAACGAGAATCGTGGTATAGTAATAGGGCTGTAAGAGAATAGGGTACGGTATGCCGGAGTGGCGAAATTGGCAGACGCCCGGGACTTAAAATCCCGTGCTACGTGAGTAGCGTACCGGTTCGAGCCCGGTCTCCGGCACCATAATTCCATATCGCGGGGTAGAGCAGTTGGTAGCTCGTCGGGCTCATAACCCGGAGGTCGTTGGTTCAAGTCCTTCCCCCGCAACCAAAAAACTACGGAGTGCAGAGCACTCCGTAGTTTTTTGATTACGGAAGATCTGTGCCGACCTCCGAGTTATGAGACCGACGAGCGTTGCTCGTTGGGTTAGCGAAGTGAAAACAGTTGATAACTGTTTTCACAAGCGGTGTGCCTTAAAGCACGATTTTTCCGAGGCGAGTGTACCGAGGCGAAGGAAAAAGAGATGCGACAGGCATCGGCGCGAAGCGATAACCCGGAGGCCGCTTTGTTCAAGTCCTTCCCCCGCAACCAGAAGAAGTTCACGGTTGACTTCCTTACAAAAAAGCAGAAAGTCAACGAGGGTGAAGTTCCACAGTACTATGTTGAGGGCAGCCATCCAGCAATTATTTCTGCGATAGACTTCGATATGGTCCAGGCTGAAATTGCCCGCCGACAGACCCCGGGGCGAGCTTACAGCGGTTCAAGCATCTTCGCAAGCAAACTCATCTGCGGTGATTGTGGCGGCTTCTACGGCCAAAAGGTGTGGCACTCAAACGATGCTTACCGCAGAGTGATATGGCGATGCAACAGTAAGTTCTCAGGCGAGGGAAAGTGCGAAACACCAACCCTTGATGCAGAAGTGATTCAGCAAGCGTTCTTTACCGCTTTCAATCAGCTAATGGACTCCCGTGAGCAAGTCCTAAAAGCCTGTGAGGCAATGCGTGAAGTGGTTTCTGATTGCACCGACCTCGACACGGAAATAGACACCTTGAATGAGGAAATCCAGATCGTTGCCGAACTGGTCAACCAGTGCATCAAAGAAAACGCATCCAAGGAGCAATCCCAAGAGGAATACGCAAGGAAGTACAACCGCCTCGTGAAGCGTTACGAAAAAGCGGTAGGTCGGCTGAATGAAGCATCCGCAGAGCGAGATAGCCGGATGCAGCGTGACCGAGAACTTCGTATTTTCATCGGTTCAATAGAACAACAGCCCCTCGTCCTTGAGACTTGGGACGAAGGGCTATGGCTTTCAATCCTGGAAACTGCGACAGTTCACAAAGAGAAGAGAATAACATTCCAATTCAAAAATGGAACTGAGATTGAGGTTGGGGTTGAATAAACCCCGCCTTTTTCGTTATGGTGGAATTTTTCATAATTATATGTTATAATCTGTTCGATAAATCGGAATTTGAAATTTAAAAATTTATAGGTGGTTATACCACCTCGTAGGGATTTAATAA
>CAZVQC010000034.1:0-11059 GCA_964629225.1 uncultured Ruminococcus sp. | reverse complement strand
CCAACAACCTGCTGATTACAAATCAGCTGCTCTGCCATTGAGCCACACCAGCAAATGCTTTATTGTGCCGCTCTTTCTACGGCGAAAGTTATTATATCACATGAAACCGCAGTTGTCAACACTTTTTGAAACTTTTTTATTTGCAAAATTTGTCAGGCAGACCGGCCCGCTATATTCGACTGAAATGAGGACACGATCGTCCTTCCCTTAATTATTCTGTTTTTTAAGGGAAACAAGTGCTCTTTAGTGGGAAAGATCCGAAAAACGGCAGGCATCAATTGAAGCTTGCCGTTTTCGGTCTCACTTGCCCATCGGCGGGATACGCGCCCGTTCGGTGGGCTCTTTTTGCATCAAAATAGGGTTTTCGGTGCTTTTTGGGGGGAGTTTTTCCGAAATGGAGCAACAGCATTGCAGCTTCTACTTGACAGATGCGCCATTTTTTATTATACTGTAAGAAAACTACACGAAGACGGTCGATTTTATGGAAGACAAAATTACTCGTCTTTTCGGCATTGACGTTTTTAACGACAAAGTAATGAGTGAGCGCTTGCCGGAGGACATCTACAACAGGCTGAAAAAGACCATAGAGATGGGGCGGTCCCTTGATATCACCGTGGCAACTGCCGTTGCCGAGGCTATGAAGGACTGGGCAGTTGAAAACGGTGCAACCCACTACACGCACTGGTTTCAGCCTATGACTGGCATAACCGCCGAGAAGCACGACAGCTTCGTCCACCCCGCCGAGAACGGCACCGCCATCACTCAATTCTCCGGAAAAGAACTGATAAAAGGGGAGCCGGATGCCTCCAGTTTCCCAAGCGGAGGACTGAGGGCTACCTTTGAGGCGAGGGGCTACACCGCGTGGGATCCCACCTCCTATGCTTTCATAAGGAACAATGTTCTTTGCATCCCCACTGCCTTTTGCTCCTACGGGGGAGAATCTCTTGACAAGAAAACTCCTCTTTTAAGATCCATTGAGGTGATAGGCAAACAGGCACTCAGGATCCTCCGTCTCTTCGGAGACGAGACCACGAAAAGGGTCATTCCCACCCTCGGAGCGGAGCAAGAGTACTTCCTCGTAAGAAAAGAGGATTACAAGCGCCGTCCCGACCTTATCTACACCGGCAGGACGCTCTTCGGAGCGAAGCCCCCCAAGGGTCAGCAGCTCAATGACCATTATTTCGGCTCTATAAAGCCGGCGGTCAAGGCTTTTATGGACGATCTGGACGAGACTCTTTGGAGACTTGGAGTCTGTGCGAAGACGGAACACAATGAAGCCGCTCCCGCTCAGCACGAACTTGCTCCCATGTTCACCACCGCAAATATCGCCTGCGACCACAACCAGATCATGATGGACGTTATGAAGAACGTAGCATCCAGGCACGGCCTTATCTGCCTCCTTCACGAAAAGCCCTTCGAGGGAGTCAACGGAAGCGGCAAGCACAACAACTGGTCTCTTACCACCAACAACGGTCAGAATCTTTTCGACCCCGGAAAGACACCGGGCGAAAATGCTCAATTTCTCGTCTTCCTTGCGGCAGTTCTCGCCGCTGTGGACGAGTATCAGGAGGCTCTTCGCATCACCGTTGCCACCGCAGGTAATGACTGCCGTCTCGGCGCATCCGAGGCTCCTCCCGCTATTATTTCGGTATTTCTCGGTGACGAGCTTTGCGCCGTGCTCGATGCAATTGAAAACGGCACCAGCTACAAGGACGAAGAGGCGCCGGTGCTGAAGATAGGCGCTCACGTTCTGCCCCGTTTCCCGAAGGATTCCTCCGACCGCAACAGGACCTCTCCCTTTGCCTTCACCGGAAACAAGTTCGAATTCAGAATGCCCGGCTCTGCCCTCTCCGTAGCAGGTCCCATTACGGTGCTCAATACGATAGTGGCAGAGGAGCTTGAAAAGTTCGCAGATGCCCTTGAGGGTGCCGAGGATTTTGAGGCGAAGCTCAACGAAGTGATCAAGGAATCGATAAAAAAGCACCGCCGTATCATCTACAGCGGTAACGGCTACACGGAGGATTGGGTAAAGGAGGCTGCAAGGCGCGGTCTTACAAACTATCCCACCTCAGCCGATGCGCTTCCCCACCTCACGGATGAAAAGAACGTAAAACTCTTTGAAAAGCACCGTATCTTCACGGAGAAGGAACTCCATTCAAGACGTGAGATACTCCTCGAAAACTACGTGACGGTCATCGGCATCGAGGCCGACACCATGGTGGGTATGATCAACCGGTCGATACTTCCTGCATCCATCGGAAACTTGAAGGATATTACCGATGCGGTGCTGTCTGCAGAGCAGGTTGGCATCGGCTCCGCAGTGACCGTTGACAGGCGGCTTGCGGAAAAGATAGCATCCCTCAATTATTCCCTCAGCGAGGCGGTACTGAAGCTTGAAAGCGTTTCAAGAACACTCCACTCCCTCTCGAACATGGAAAATGCCGCCGCTTTTTGCCGTGATGCGGTGATACCCGCCATGAAGCAAGCAAGGCGCTTTGCCGATGCTCTTGAAGAGGTGACCGACAAAAAACGCTGGCCCTTCCCCTCTTACGGCGAGATGCTTTTCGGGTTGATATGACCCACAGAACAGAAAACCGAAGCGAAAGGAACTCAAAATGAAAAAAATAACAGCCCTTTTCTGCGTAGCAGCCCTTCTTCTCACAGCCCTCTGTGCCTGCGGAAAGCCCCATAAGCTCATCCCCATCGACGATTCCGCAAACGTCCTCGTTACCGGCGCATACAAGATCAAGCCCGACAAATTCGATGACGAGACCGTTGCGGCCGTAGTAAAAGCCTACAACGGCGCCGGAGAGACCGAAGAAGAAGCGGAAAACGTCAGAACTTATTGGAGCATCGCCGTCGTCACGGAGACCGACCCCTCCGGAGTATTTTTGCTGAAATACATCGGAAACGGTCAGTTCAACGTATCCGCAACTCCCGATAACAAGGAGACCTTCAAGTACAAGATCACCTGCCCCGAACTCTTTGAGATCATCGAGCCTATGGCTGCCGAGGTGGGCGCACTTGAATCCACCGCTTCCGCAAATACGGAGGCAGAATAAGACGAAAAGCCCGACGGTCACCCGTCGGGTCTTTTACTGCGCAGATACTGCGCTTGTCTTCGCTCAGAAAGCCCGGCGGTCTCCCATCGGGCTTTCTCATTCTCAATCGATATCAAACTCTCTTGATATCGAGTTTCTTATCATGGAAAAGGTCTTCTCGTCACTCTCAAAGACTCCGGACGAAAGCATCCACGCTCCGCCGATAAGGAGAGAGCGGAACACGTAGGCCTTTCTTACTTTCACATCCTCCGGCATTCCGACACTTTCGCAATAGCGGTCGATAAGTTCCGTTATGCTCTCGCTTATCATGGCCTTCTCCCGCTTTTGCCTCTCCGTCATTCCCGAGTCGCTGAGGGTCAGTATCGTCAAATATTCCGGATGTCGGCAGAGAAAATCCACGTATTTCATACCGATAGTAACTATCTTCTCCCGGTACGTCAGATCCCCCTCAAGTATCGGTTCGACCTGCCGACGCCAAATGCCGTTAACGTACCTCATCGACTCAAAAATAAGCTCGTTCTTGTCCGCAAAATGACGGTATGGAGCTCCGCTTGAGACACCGCAATCTATGGCGACCCTTCTCACCGAAAAGTCCGCGACTCCGTGCTCACGAAGCTCCTCAATGGCGGCTAAGAGAAACTTTTCCCTGTTTTCCGTTCTTGCGGTCCTCATCAGTCATCGAAGCCGTCAAAGTCAAAGCCTTCCTTAAGCAGCACGTTCTTCAACATACTCTTAAAATAGACTGTCACCGCAACGAGAGCCGTTATGAACGCTCCCGTAATGGCGAGAGCCGCTATCAAAGAATTCTTCTTTTTTCCGTTTTTCATTTCTTTACCTCTCTTATCTGTCGCCCCGAAGGTTCTCTTCGGCATTTCTTTTTATTTTTCTCGTGGTGGTCTTCTCGAAGGGCTCACTTCTTATGACAGTATCGGTGATGTGCTTGTAATGAGGAAACTTTTTATTGACCTCATCAACTATCTCTTTAATTGCCCCTTCTCTGTCGTCCACCGTCGCCATAGCCTCCTCGTCGGGATAGATGGATGCGGTGACCGCACCCGGCCGTCCACCCGGAGTTTGGAACACAAGACACTCCGCCACGAGCGGATACTTTGACAACTCGCTTTCAAGCTCCTCGGGAAAGATTTTTTTCCCGTTTTCCGCCACTATCATGCTCTTGATGCGGCCGGTAATGGAATAAGTACCGTTCTCATTCTGTCGGGCAAGGTCTCCCGTGTAGAACCAACCGTCGCGAAGTACCTTTTCGGTCTCTTCCGGTTGGTTATAGTAGCCTATCATCACGTTAGGCCCCTTCACCGCAAGCTCTCCGATGCCGTTTGCATCCGCATCGACGATCTTCGCACGCAGTCCGCTGATGGGATATCCCACGTCGGAGGGGTTCGCGTAGTCGTCGCTGTGCATCATGCAAACGGGAGCGGTCTCCGTCAGCCCATAGCCTACGAACACGTCAAATCCGAAGATCCTGAACGCCTCGAACATCTCCTTCGGAAGAGGTGCCGCTCCGCAAAGAAACGCCCGAAGCTTTCCGCCGAAAACCTCATTCACCGTGGAGAAGATCTTCTTTCTTGCGGCAGGCTTCATTTTCGCCGCCATGGCAGTCTGCATGGAAAGGAGCGCACGCCCGCCCTTCACCGACTTGTATTTTTTCATGATATTCTTGTAGAAGGTGTCCATGATAAGAGGTACCGTTACGAACACCGTGGGGGCAAAGGCCTTAAAATCCCCCATGAGAGTCCGTAGAGAGGCACTGTATGCCACCGAAGCCCCCGCATAGATGAAGGACAAAAAGCCCGCCATGCACTCGTACGTGTGATGGAGCGGCAAAACGGACAAAGCCCTGTCATCGGGAGATACCCCGGTGCGGCGAAGGGCCTGCATCACGTTGACCGCCACGTTGTACTGAGAGAGCATGACACCCTTTGCGACGCCCATGGTACCCGACGTATAGAGGAGTATCCCGAACGCCTTGGGGTCTACCCGATGTTCTTCATAGGAACGGTCTCCCGCCTCTCTGAGAGCCTTGCCTTTTTCAATGCACTCAGATATCTCCGAGAAGGGGATAAGTATGCAGTCATCCGAGACTGCCCCTTGGACTTTTCCTTTCATACTGTCGGAAAAGACCACCGCAGACGCACCGGAATCTTCAAAAACAAATCTCAGCTGCTCCCCGTTCAGATCCTTATCGGTGGGCATTATAATGCCCACTCCGCTGCAAACGGTAAGATAGGTCAATGCCCATTCGTAACAGTTGCTCCCCGAAACTCCGATCTTCTTGCCGGAAAGTCCGAGGGAGTTAAGGTACGCCGCAAAATTCTTAGCATCCTCCCCCGCCTTATCGTAGGTGACCTTGGTTATCTTCTCTTTGTTTCTTGAAAGGAACGCCGGCCTTTCACCGAACAGCTCCACGCTGCTCTCAAAAAGGTCTTTGACACTTGTGATATCTCTGATATCGTAGACTTTGTTATTCATCGCATTACCACCATTAAGTAAGAACTGCTCACATTATACCACCTATCTTCCCTTTTGTCAACCGCATATCATCTCCGTCAGATCCGTTCCTCTTGCAAAACGGCACCGTTCATGGTAAAATAGCGGCGTAACGGTGGCGTCCAAAAAACCCCATCGCACCTTACTCGGAGGATAAAATGGATATCAAACTCAGCTACAGCGATACCGGAACGGGAAAACCGCTGATACTTCTTCACGGAAACGGTGAGGATCGGGGATATTTTGAAAAGCAGATCCCCGTCTTCGGTGAAAGATACAGAGTCATCGCCCCGGACACGAGGGGACACGGAAAAAGCCCCCGAGGAGAGGGCAAAATGTCGATAAAGCGCTTTTCCGAGGATCTCTTCTCATTCATGGGAGAACTTGGGATACAAAGTGCCGTTATACTCGGCTTTTCGGACGGTGCCAACATCGCCCTTGAATTTGCACTGAACCATCCGGAAGCGGTGGACGGACTGATACTGAACGGAGGAAACCTCTTTCCCGGAGGAGTCAAGGCATCCGTTCAAGCGCCGATAGTCTTCGGATTCGCTGTGGCATCGTTTTTAGGCGTTTTTTCGAGAGAAGCGGCATCCCATGCGGAAATACTCGCCCTAATGGTCAAAGAGCCCCATACGGAGCCCACAACCCTGCAAGAGATCAAGATACCCACCCTCGTAATAGCCGGAACTCACGATATGATAAAAATGTCCCACACCAAACTTATCGGAGACAGCCTTCCGAATTCGAAGACCGTATTCATTGAAGGTGACCACTTCATCGCAGCAAAGGCCCCGGAAGCCTTCAACGCCGCCGTTCTTGATTTCCTCGCCGAAAACGGGCTTTAAGTTGATCCGATGAAAAAGCTTTCGCCAAAGCAAAAAAGCCCATCCTCACGGATGGGCTTTTTGGAGCTGCTACCG
Organism: uncultured Ruminococcus sp.; assembly: GCA_964629225.1. Taxonomy (GTDB): domain Bacteria; phylum Bacillota; class Clostridia; order Oscillospirales; family CAG-272; genus RUG14199. Next base: position 4,569 of record CAZVQC010000034.1, on the reverse strand, counting down.
GGATTCGGACCCGGGACCTCGTCATTACCAATGACGTGCTCTGCCAACTGAGCCATAGCAGCAATTCCGAAGGCTATTATAACAAACTTTGATATCGTTGTCAATAGCGGATCTTCGATTTTTTAAAAAATCCGCTCAAACGGCGTTTTTGTTTCCGAGAACGGGTCGCGGACAGCCCATGACGGCTGCCGTGGCCCGTTCTGCTTTAGTCATCGATTACCAGGATATCTCTTCCATGACCTTGTAGAGATCCACAAAGCTCTGATGCTTTGCCTCGCAGATAGCCTTCATCTGTGCGATCTGCTCCTCGCTGTATTTGTCAAGGTCGCCGTCCTTCAACTTGCCCTTGTACATTCTGTCGGTGATGAGAGCGAAGTTGATGTCGGTGGTGACTATCTTGCCGCCCTTTTCGCAGACCACAAGGTCGCTCTTGCCTGCAAGAAGCTCCTCGACAGCACGGGTACCCATTCTCGCCGCAGTGACTCTGTCACGGAGAGTGGGGCTTCCGCCGCGGACTACGTGAGCAAGGCGGGCAAACTTGGTCTCGATGCCGGTAGCCTCCTCGATCCTCTTTGCAAAAGCTTCGGAGTAGTAGGGGTTGCCCTCCACCACAACCACGATGAACTCTCTCTTGCCGTCATTGCGGAGCTTGATCATCTTCTTCATGAGGGCTTCCTCATCAAAGGGAAGCTCATTGATCATGCAGCCCACGGCGCCGCAGGCGATGGCGGTGTTGATGGCAATACCGCCGGCATCACGTCCCATGACCTCCACCACGTTACAACGGGCGTGGCTCTCACAGGTGTCACGGAGCCTGTCGATCATCTGAACGGTGGTGTTCATTGCCGTGTCAAATCCGATAGCGTACTCTGTGGCGGTGATATCATTGTCGATGGTTCCGGGGATACCGATGGTGGGGATCCCGTGATTGGAAAGGTCGGTAGCTCCTCTGAAGGTGCCGTCTCCTCCGCAAGCTACGATACCGTCGATATCATATTTCTTGCAGGTCTCGATGGCCTTCTGCATTCCCGCTTCTTCCTTGAACTCAACGCATCTTGCGGAATAAAGCATGGTGCCGCCCTTTGTTATGATGTTGGAAACGTCTCTTGCTCCGAGATGTACCACCTCGTCGTGAATAAGTCCGTAATAGCCGCCCTTGATACCTACTACCTCAACGCCGTGGTCGATGGCGCTGCGAGTAACGGCACGGATAACGGGGTTCATACCGGGGGCATCTCCGCCGGAGGCGAGAACGCCGATTCTTCTGAATTTCTTTTCCATGGTGCAATTGCTCCTCTGTATCTTATCGTTATTAATTTTTCAAGACAGCACTATTTTAATACATCGGCGCGGAAAAATCAAGTATTATTCTCCATATTTGGAGGATTTCTGCCGCAGCGATGGAAAAACGAAGATATCCGTCCCGATATAACGTATCCGGATCTGAAATTGCCGCCTTTCCGCCTCACCTCCGACTGTATCGGTCTTTTCGATCGGTGCCGAGGACATTTTTGATTTTTGCGCCGTCACAACAGTCTTTTTCCTAAGCTTCATCCGCCTTGACACTTGACAGCCCCTCGAAAGAGAATCCGGCGTCGATCCCCCTTAAAAAAACCTCCCTTTCGTCGGTTCCGTCCGTCAGTGCGGCAAAAAGGAGCTCTTTCAGAGGGCGGTCGTCAACGGGACTTCTTTCCATGGCGGAGAGGTACTCGCCTTTTTCGATCCGGCTCCAATCCACCACTCTGTCTATCCCGCTTCTGAGCATCATATCGAGCCATATCCTGCCGCTTCTGCCGTTGCCCTCTCTAAAAGGATGGGCGACGTTCATCTCCGCGTATTTTTCCACCGCCTCGTCAAAGGTCCTCATTGGCATTTTTTCAATTTCCGAAAGGGTCTCATGAAGATAGAGTACCGGAGCGAACCGCATCCCGCCCTTGGCGATGTTGACACGACGCAGCTCCCCCGCAAAATCAAACACTCCGAAAAAGAGGCTTTTATGAATAGCCCGAAGAGACGAAACGGTGCCTACCGGAAGCTTCCACAGCTCTCCGCTGTCAAAAAGCTCCCTTGCATTTCTTTTCTCTTTTGCCTCTTCCGCGGCACCCTCGATCAGCACAAAGTCATCTTTTTTCATGCCGACACCTCCTTTCGAAGTCACTTTTGAAAGCGGGACTCCCGTCCGCTTTCCACACTGTTATTTTACCACAGCTTCGCCTCATTTTCAAGATACAACGGCTGTACTACCCCCTCTGCGGTAATATGTGAGCGAACTTGCCACCGGACGGCACCGCCACGACCGAAAAAGGCACCGAAAAAGAAGGTGGGGCTCCGACAGCCGCAGGTGAAAAAGGCACTTTGATACCAAAAAAACAGAAAGGCAGGTACTGCAATGTACGAAGGATTTTACGAGGAATTTTACAATGACTGTTTCGAGGGCTGCTATGATGACCGTTTCAAAGAGTTCGGTGACGATCTTGACGATGAGGTCGATCCGAAGGACGAGGAATTCATCCGCTTTCTCCGGGAGCTTGGCTCCGTTCACAGAAAGGAGGAAAAACGGCTTAGAATGGCGGACCCGATGAGGGTAAGGCCGGTCATCGATGCTTACAACAGGCTGAAGAGCACTGACTTCGGGTCGCCGGTGAAGGTGACGATGTCACTCTTCAAGCCCATTGAGAGCATGGGCTATGTAAGTGTCATCGGAGGCGACATTAACTTCGACGATCCGAAAATGCTTGCAAAGATCATTGAGCACGCAACAAACGTGAACTTCTACCCGCTGGTGGACGGGAGTGCTCGGCTCGACATTACCTTCCACGGGCTCACCGACATTTTGGAGTGATGCGGATACTTAGTGGATGCCGAAAGGCCCTCCCCGTCGGGTCACCGCCCGGCGGGGCTTGCTTTCGGACAGCCTTGAAAACTTTCGACAAAAGAGCGGGCATTTTACCGAGAGGTATTTCATTTTTTCTCACGGTGTGCAATAATTAAGTGAAAAAACGGAGGAGAAAACAGCATGACGGTAGACGGAGCTCTTACACGGCTTAAAAAATCAAAATTCAGAGGGCGGTTTCACCTGTCCGAAAAGGAGATGGAATACGTTCGCACGAAGGGCATGGATATAATCAGAAGTCACGGGGAGGACTTCATCGCACAGCGGCTGGCTCCCGCCTTTCCCGAAAACGACGGAAGGCAGACCCCCACGAGAGGGCACCCCATATTTGTGGCTCAGCACGCCTGCGCCTGTTGCTGTCGTGGGTGCCTGAACAAATGGTACAGAGTTCCTTTGGGCACTCCTCTCTCCGTTCTTCAGCAAAAAAAGATAGTGGATCTTCTTATCGCCTGGATAGAAAATGAGATGGCGGAAGCCGAAAAGTGACCTCATCCCAAGAAAAAAGTCAAAACCTCTTGTGGAATGTGGGGTAATTTGATATAGTATCGTTATGAAGGGTAAAACGGCAAAGACAACGAAAGACATCGGCAAAGGAAAGACACAAGCGGAATGAATGATATGAATGATATGACAGAAACGGTGACAGCCGTGGACTCAAAGCGACTCTACATAGTGATCAGTCAGTCGGGCACGCTGCCCTCAAAGATGTTACGCATCGTAACCGGCGCAAAATACAACCACGTATCCATCAGCCTTGCCGACGACCTTGGGACGATGTACTCCTTCGGAAGGCGGCGGACTTACAACCCCTTTTGGGGCGGATTCGTAATGGAGTCGCCTCACGCGGGCACCTTCAAGCGGTTTCCCGACACTAAGATAATCCTCATGTCGATCCCCATAACGGAGGAGCAGAGAAAGAGGATCGAGACACGACTTGAGAAAATGTACAAGCACCGCTTTGACTACCGCTACAATTACTTAGGTCTCCTTCTGGCGGGGATTCGCATCTACAAAAAATTCAAGAGACACTATTACTGTTCGGAATTCGTCAGGGAAATGTTAGTGGAATTCAAGATAGACGGGGCGAAAGACCTGCCCCGAATAATCCATCCCATGGAATTTGAGGAAATGTCCTCGGCAAAGGAGATATACCGAGGCCTTCTTCGGGATTTCGTCACTGCAAGTCAAGCTGCAGTGATAGAATAGTTTTGATGGGATTTTTTGGGGGGAGACTTTGGGCGAGTGTTTTTCCACCGTTCCAAGAAAGACGATCCGGCGAGGATCCCCTCTCGGTATGTTTTGTTCATCCCCGTTCGGGCTTTTCCGGACGGGGATTTTTTTATCTCGCTCCGTTTCGTTCTACCACTGTCCTTTGTTTGTGCAAACGTTGTTCGAGGGCGCAGTGCTCCTAACGTCGCTGCCCGGCGGAAAAGCGCCATCTCCCGCTTTCCCACCGTGCCCCTCCCTCACCCGCCTCATCCCTCCGGGAAGCGGCGGCCTCCCTCATCTGCGCCTTCTGCCCCTATCCGGCGGCTTTGCCGCCACCTTCCCCCAAAAGGGGGAAGGACTTCGGCGCCCCTCCGCTCCACCGCCTGCGGCGACGTCCCGAAGCCTGCGCCTCACCCCCATCCACCGCAAGCGGTCCCCCTTCCCCCGCTCAGCCGCAGGGGGAAGGC
>CAZVQC010000033.1:0-12624 GCA_964629225.1 uncultured Ruminococcus sp. | reverse complement strand
TTTGGAGGGGGTGTGGGGGAGTCTTTTTTTCAAAAAAGGCTCCCCAACAAAAAAAATCCCCCAAAAGTTTTTTGGAGGGGGTGTGGGGGAGTCTTTTTTTCAAAAAAGGCTCCCCAACAAAAAAAGTCCCCCAAAAGTTTTTTGGGGGGGTGTGGGGAGGGCTTTTTTCAAAAAAGCCCTCCCCAATAAAAACATTAGTCTGAAATGTAAGGCAGCAAAGCGACCTGTCTAGCTCTCTTGATAGCGATAGTGAGCTGTCTCTGGTGCTTAGCGCAGGTACCGGTAACGCGGCGAGGAAGGATCTTCGCTCTTTCGCTGGTGTACTTGCGCAGTCTGCCTGCGTCCTTGTAATCGATCTCATCGACCTTTTCGGCGCAGAATGCGCAGACTTTCTTTCTTCTGCGGTTCTGTCTGGGTGCTCTTGCGGGTCTTGCATCAGCGGGAGCTGCAGCCTCTTCGGCGGGAGCAGCTGCGGGAGCCGTTGCGACTTCTGCGGGAGCGGCTGTCTCTTCGACAGGAGCTGCCTGTTCAACGACTTCGGTATCAACAGTCTTTTCTGTTTCCATTCTTAACCTCCGTAAAAATTAAAGTAGTTTCGATCAGAAGGGGAGATCGTCATCATCGCCGATATCCTCGAATTTGGGATCCGGCTGAGTAGCGAAAGCGGGAGTCATGAGATCCGAGGGGACATTGGGAGCGAAAGGCTTTTCGCCCTTGGAATCCACGAAGTGAACCTCATCTGCCACCACCTCGGTAGTGACACGCTTGTTGCCGGAGCTGTCGGTCCAGCTTCTTGACTGGAGCGAGCCCACGACACAGATGGAACTGCCCTTTCTGAAGTAGGAAGAAACGAACTCGGCTCTCTGTCTCCAAGCGACAACGTTGATGAAGTCGGCCTGCTGTTCCTCGGCATTTTTCGAAAAAGTACGGTTGACGGCTACCGAGAAGTTAACGTAGGTAACATTATTATTGGTAGTCTTCAGCTCGGGATCGGCAGTAAGTCTGCCTCCGAGGATCACTTTGTTGAAATTGAAGTTAGCCATTGTAAGTCCTCCTTAAATGATTGTTGCTTGCCGACTCAGGCCTCGGCAGCTTCTTTTTTCTCGGCGTGGCGAACCACGATGGAGCGCATGATCTTGTCATCGATCCTGAAACGGCGTTCAAGCTCAGCCGGGAATGAAGCATCTGCTTCGAAGTCGACGAAAACGTAGTAGCCTTCGTTCAAGTCGTTGATGGGATATGCGAGTCTGCGCTTGCCCCATTCTTTGACTTCTGCAACAGTTCCTTCGCTTGCGATAAGGGACACGAACTTGTCAACGACAACTTTTGTGTCCTCCTCGGAGAGCGTCGGATAAACTACAAACAGAGTTTCATAAGAATTCATAGCTTTTTCCATGTTTTACCTCCCTATGGACTTTCGGCCACCGAATTTGGATTTTTTTGGCGGTGGCAGAGAGACGGGTATTATCCACCCGTTCAGCAGTTGATTATACCATATTATTCCCCCCATGTCAAGGGGGAAAAATGCTTTTTTCGGATAACCGTAAGATAATTAATTACTTATCTGCGCCGTGTCAGCCGAAAGTGAAGACCCGGTCGAAAAATGCCGTTTAGGGGGGATTTCGCAAAAATTGCAAATTTACCCCGTTAACTCCGCTTTTACCCGACGCAGAAGGAAAAATATGGCGGCACTGTTTTCGATGAAAGCCCGGATACCCCGAAAAAAACGGGTGGCAGTGCCACCCTTCCCTCGGAGTGAAAAAAACGAAGTGTTTTTTTGTGAAAGCCCGGATGCCCCGAAAAAAACGGGTGGCAGTGCCACCCGTTTCATTTTATTATCGTCGGTATCAGCGGTCAAGCAAGTTCTGCGAAATACTTGATCGTTCTCACCATCTGGCTGGTGTAGGAGTTCTCGTTATCGTACCAAGAAACTACCTGAACCTCGTAGAGGTCGTCTGCGATCTTGGATACCATTGTCTGTGTTGCATCGAAGAGGGAGCCGTATTTCATGCCGATAACATCGGAGGATACGATGGGATCTTCGTTGTAACCGAAGGACTCGGATGCTGCTGCCTTCATAGCGGCATTGATACCGTCAACGGTAACGTCTGCGCCCTTAACAACTGCTGTAAGGATGGTGGTGGAGCCGGTAGGTACGGGTACTCTCTGTGCGGAACCGATGAGCTTGCCGTTCAGCTCGGGAATAACGAGACCGATAGCCTTTGCTGCGCCGGTGGAGTTGGGAACGATGTTTGCAGCGCCTGCGCGTGCACGTCTCAGGTCGCCCTTTCTGTGGGGACCGTCAAGGATCATCTGGTCGCCTGTGTAAGCGTGGATGGTGCTCATGATACCGCTCTGGATAGCTGCGTAGTCGTTGAGCGCTTTTGCCATGGGTGCAAGGCAGTTCGTGGTGCAGGATGCAGCGGAGATGATGGTATCATCGGCAGTAAGGGTGCTCTCGTTAACGCTGAATACGATGGTCTTAAGATCGTTTCCTGCGGGTGCGGAGATAACTACCTTCTTTGCGCCTGCATCGATGTGTGCCTGGGACTTCTCCTTGGAGCAGTAGAAGCCTGTGCACTCCAGAACTACGTCAACACCGATCTCGCCCCAAGGAAGGTCCTTTGCGTCCTTCTCGGCGTAGATCTTGATGGTCTTTCCGTCAACCGTGATGGAATCCTCTCCTGCTTCAACGGTGTGGAGTCCCTCACCGATGTGTCCGCAGTAACCGCCCTGTGCGGTATCGTACTTGAGAAGGTGAGCGAGCATGGAGGGCTTTGTAAGGTCGTTGATGGCAACGATCTCGTAGCCTTCTGCTCCGAACATCTGACGGAATGCAAGACGTCCGATGCGGCCGAAGCCGTTAATGGCAACTTTAACTGACATGATTTTTTCCTCCGATTTTATTGTAATTTTATCTGTGGACTGTTTTTTTGACGGACAACCTCCGCCGAATGTTATTATATACTAATTTTTCCGAACTTACAAGCACCTTTTCGATTTTTGGGAAATTTTATCTCTTTCGACAAATCCGCCCCCCTTTTCCCACCTTCGAATTGGGCGAGTTAACGAGACGGCGTTTTTCAGAGGAGTTTTTTGCGGAGAAACTTTTTTTGCTAAAAAAGTCTCCCCACACCCCCTTCAAAAAACTTGTGGGAGGCTTTTTGTGGGGGAGTGTTTTTTCCCCGTTCGTTTTTTTCCGGACGGGGTTTCTTATTTTACTCCGCCTGTTTTGTCGGTGCTCCGACCGTTGTGGTGCGGTGGTGGTAATAAGGTCGCTTTTCGCTCTGCTTGGTGCCCGAAAAGCGGTGAAATCCGACACTCTGCAGCCCCGGCGGATGAAAAAAGCCCCCCGTTTTGAAACGGTTCGGACGGGGACATGACCAAAACCGTCCCAAAGTTTTTCGGGAGGGGTTTGGGGAGGACTTTTTCCAAAAAGTCCTCCCCAAAAAAATCCCTGCCGTCCCTCCCCGATAAAAACCAATGTAAATTTTTGATTAATATCGTCCCGACACTGGCATTTTGAAAGAAAGTGTTGTAAAATGAAGAAAACAGCCACGGGAGCGGTGCTCCCTTGGAGGATAATGATGAAAAGAATGATCTCTCTTTTGCTGGCGGCGACACTTTTGGCACTGTCACTGCCAGCATCGTCACTTTCGGCATCGGCGGCAATCAACGCAAGCGGGACGGACATGGCGGGAGACGGCAGGCTGATAGTCTTCGACACTGCCCCGCCGGAGGGTATTACCTACGATGCGGAATACCTTGCCGGCGACGGGAACTGCGACGGCAGAGTGACCGCACAGGACATCCTTCTCTTAAGAAGTGAACTGGCGGGGATGCTCACGCCCTCCACCCCTGCCACGGACGTGAACGGGGACGGGAAAGTCACCGCCCTTGACACGGTGCTTCTTCGCCGCTGTGTTTCGGGTGCCGTTACCCTCGGAAGTCGGGTATCGGTCGGCAACACACCGGTTAGCGACACCGACGGACGGCTGACTTTGACATCTCTCGGAGGAGAAGTAGTTTTGAGACTCTCAAGGGAGGCACTGTACAATGACTTCACTCCGAAGTACGGTTCCCTTTCATTCCTGCCCGGCTCTTTTGAAAAGGGAGTGGCGGGCACCACCGCCTTCGACGTTAAGGACGGTGAATATCGGACACTTCTGTTTAACTCTCCCCTCGGCGGAGACATTGAAATAACGTTTGAAAAGACTTCAAAAGGAGGCAACATGATCACTATTGACAGCATCGGAGCGGCAAGCTCCCCAACAGTTGCAGAGGAATTCGCATCGGAGCGCGAGTACGCTCTGAGAGGCATCGGAGACGACCCCTACAAGGCACTTGACAGCGACGTTGTCGAGATAAGATTCGACAGCGAGGAGAAGGTGAACCGACTTGTGCGCCGCACCAACTCCACCGCCGTGTCCTTTGAAAACGGAGCGATGAAGCTGACGGTCACCGGAAACGGCAACGACCCCTGGGCACTCATCGACCTTGAGGAGATCGGCATTTCGGCAGACAAGTACAAGTACGTTGTGATGATCTACAAGATGCCCATCGGCACCGAAAAGACCGAGGCGGCATCGGAGCTCTTCTTCTCGGCAGGCGACGTGGCGGAGCCCACCGCCGGATGCTCCAAGTATGCAAATCTTGCAAAGCCCGGTTCCTACAATATCTTCTTTGCCGCTTTGAACAGTGCCGACTATTGGAAGGGCACCGTTCACTCCGTCAGGATAGACTACTACTCAAACGGCATCGTGGGAGACTCCTATCTCGTTGATTCCCTCATGTTCTTCAAGAATGTGAGCACCGCCGACACTTGGGCGAGAAAGGCCATGTGGCACGCCAACGAGGGCACCTGCGCTCCCACCGCTCCCCACTCCGTGGAGGAACTTCGGGACTGCCTTCTTTCGGATGCTTCGAAGGATCGGAACAGCTCCGAGCACGTTAAGGACGGAGTGCTCCGCATCTCCTGCGGAACTGCCGACCGTCTCACCGAGGAGCGGATAGAAGACCGCATTGCCGACTGCATCTACAATACCTACTACATCAATGTGGGAGTGGAGATAGTATCCGGCTTTGAGACTCTGAAGGCGGCGTATGCCAAGGATGAGTCCGCCTGCGGCAGTATCACCTGCAAATTCACCGCCGACGGCAGATGCGCCATTGCTTCCCTGCCCGTGGAGTTTTTCGTGAAGGAGATCGTCTTCGACCACGATCTGGGCTCCGACTGCGATGACGGCGGCGCGGCGGCGATGCTCATCAAGGCTCACCGCGAGGGCTACTGCAAGGTTCTTGCCATCACCGGCTGTGTCTACAATCCCTATGCTTCCTATTGCGTGGGTGTCATGTGCTCCCGCTTCGGCGTTGACGATATCGACATCGGCATCAACCGTGATCGGGACACCCTCAACCAGTACTACTGGTACAACTGCACCAAGGCGGCGGCTGAAAAGTATCTCGGCGGCAATTACCCGGATTACGAGTCCAACGTGGCGCTGATACGTCGGAAGCTGGCAGGCTCCCACGGCAACGTGACCTTCATCACCACCGGCTGTCTTGCCACCGTTATGGCTCTCCTTGAGTCCGGTGCCGACTCCCTAAGCGACAAGACCGGGCTTGAGCTGTTCAAGGACAACGTGGGTCACTACGTTTGCGGCGGCGGCAACTTCCCCTACGGCACCAGGGAAAATAACTTCCTTTGCGATGCGGAAGCGGCGGACGTTTGCATCAATAACTACCTTAAGGGCTTCGAAAACATCACCTTCGTCGGCGCCGAGGTGGCGGGTATCGTCTTCTCCGGCAGCATTCTCATGAATTACGATGACTACATTCTGAGAGATATCTACAACGTGCTCCGCCCCGGCTCCTGCAACCACAACAGCTGGGATCTGGGCGTCATGCACTACTCCGTCTTCGGCTCCGCTTACAAGCAGTTCGCCACCGTCAAAGGCTGCACCGTCGCTCCCTACGGCGACGGCTACATGACCCTCACCGACGGCGGCCCCCACAACTTCGTCGTCCGTGTCGGGGACGAGGGCGTTCTCTCTCAGGTCTTTAATTACTGGATGATCCCCGAAGCGTGATCGTGAGTTTTTAGTGAGTTTTTGCGGGGGCTTTTATTGGGGAACCCTTTTTTGAAAAAAAAGGTTCCCCAAACCCCTCCGAAAAAACTTTGGGACGTTTTTTTGCGAGTTTTCCCCCGTTCGGGCTTTTCCGGACGGGGATTCTTTTTACCTCGGTTTTTTGAAGGCTTTTTTTGAAGTGGGCTTTTATTGGGGAGACCTTTTTTTGAAAAAAGGTCTCCCCCCTCCGAAAAACTTTGGGACGGTTTTGGTCATGTCCCCCGTCCGAACCGCTTCAAAACGGGGGGCTTCAGAGTGTCCGATATCACCGCTTTTCGGGCAGCAAGCAGAGCGAAAAGCGACTTTATTACCACCACCGCACCGACAAAACAGGGGGAGTAAAATAAGAACCCCCGTCCGGAAAAAACCGAACGGGGGAAAAACACTCACCCAAAACCGCTCCAAAAGTTTTTGAAGGGGGTGTGGGGGAGACTTTTTTCAAAAAGGCTCCCACACAAAAAGCCCTCCCACAAGTTTTCGGAAGGGGGTGTGGAGGAACCTTTTTTTGAAAAAAGCTCCCCCACACCCTTCGCCAAACCTCTCTCTAAGCCACTATAAAAGCGATATTCGGGGCGTTTGCACCGTCGGTGGACACGAGTACCTCGGTGATGCCATCGGCGGTATTTGGCACCTTATTTTGCGTCTCATCAAAGAGAGTGAACTCGGCTCTCACCGACTCCTCACCTTGGGGGAGATAATACCGATATTCAAGCTCCGAAAAAGGAGTTGAGCCGGGATGCTCCCGATAGGGCTGAATGGGAATGAGAGCATGAGCCTTCACGAACAGGGGGAAGGTGTCAAGAGAGCAGTCAACGTCCACAGTCCTCCCGCCCTCGAAGCACTCGTCGGTGAAGAAGTTGAACCACTTCCCCTTCGGCAGATAGACGGAGACGGTCACCCTGCCGTCCCCCTCGCTTGAAGGGACGGTGACGGGACAGACGAGAAGCGTCCCCCCGATGAGATACTCACCGTCATGGCAAAAAGCCTCTTTGTCGCGGGGATACTCAAGATACAGCGGCTCAATGAAGGGCACGCTGTCGCGGCAGCTCTTCACCGCCGCCGAATAGATGAAGGGCAAAAGGCGGCTGCGAAGGCGGAACGCCTCCCTCATGGCGCCGGAGTAGGGCTCGCCCCAAGTCCACGGCCTCCTGTCAAGATTCTCTCCGGTGGAATGAAGCTTCATCGCCGCCGACACGGCACCGAATTGAACCCAGCGCACGAACAGCTCCCCGTCTCGCCGCTCTTCCGGCTCAAAGAATCCTCCGATATCATGAGCCCAGAAGAAGCACATGGAGTTGCCGGACTTAACGGTGTTCTCCACCTCGTAGCGCAGAGTCTCCCAAAGGACGGCGGTATCACCCGAGAAGAAGATGGGGTGCTTCTGATCCCCAAGGCCGCCGTAACGGGAGTAGATCATGCCCTCTCTGCCGTCTCTTTTCGAGTCCTCGAAATAGAGTCGGTTCAGCCATGGCAAAATAGGCTGACCGGGAATTCCGGGCACCCGGTCCATCAAATAATTCTGCTGCCAGTCGAGCCACCAGAAATCCACCCCCATGTCGTCGTGGGGACGGTGAGCACAGCGGAAGAACGCCTCCATATAGCGGGGGTCCTGCGGAGAAAAGGGCAGGCTCTCCCCGTTTTCAAGTCCCATGAGCCCTGCAAATTCCGGATAGCAGTCCTCGCAGGGACGAATGCCGTCTGCCGGATGATCGTTGAGAGTCACCGCGACTCCCATCTTGCCCAGTTTTTCTATCATCCCCTTCGGATCGGGGATAAGGCGGCGGTTCCAACTGTAGCCCGTCCACCCCAGATTCCCCGCATGGCCGTGACCTGTGGTTGCACGGTGAGGATCCTCCGGCGGTGTCTGCCAGTCGTTGTGATGCCAGTCCATGTCGATGACGGCAATATCAAGGGGGAAACCGTTCTCCGAGTACTCCTCCGCTATTCTCAGTATCTCCTCCTCGGAGTAGGGATACCACCTGGAGTACCAAGACCCGAAGGCACGCTTCTTCGGCATGACCGCCCGTCCGCTCACCTCCGCCACCAGGCGAAGCGCCTCCTTAAGATCGTCTCCGTAGGCGAAAAGGTACCAGTCGCAAAGGTGGCATTTGTCCCTCGGAAAGATATTTCCCCCTCTGATAACACCGGTGCCGCTGTCGTCGTGAAAGTACCAGCCCTCCTTCGACAGCACCCCGTCGGGATGACGCCAACTGCCGTCACAGCCGTCAAGAGTGGACACGGCGCCGCCTAAATTGCCCCTGTCCCGACGACCGGGATACCAGGTCTTCGACTTCCTTCCCATCTTGAGTCTGCAAAAGAGATTCTCACGGCTGAAGGGCCTCCCGTCAATGCGGTACCGAACCGAAAAGCGGCCGGACTCAACGGTAAGATATCCGTCCTCACAACTTACGATCATCGGCGTCTTCGACTCCGGACTCTTCTTTTCGGAAAACAGAGTCTCCTCGTCGCAAAAGCACCCGTTCTCCGAGTACTCCATCCTGAGGATCCCCTCACCGATGAAGGTGAAGCGGACGTTACCAAACTTGCAGTATCCCATTTTTACTACCTCAAACTTCCTTGGAAAAAGCGGGACGGCGATCGCCGTCCCGCCGAATTCAGTCGGTGTTTTTGCGAAGATGGCGACTTTCCCGTCACCACTCCACGTCGATCTCGGAGAGGAGAACCTCGCGTCCGCCTTCCTCGCGGCTCCTGATACCCGCTATCACCATCTTCATAAGTTCCACGGTCTGAGCGAAGGGGAAAGGCTCTTCCCCGGTGCGGAGCCAGTGAACGAACAGGTCAAGCTGTTTTTTGAATGCGTAGTAGGAGTCACCGTCATCCACATAGCGTGAGCCGTAGGTGCCGATCATGAGAGTTCCCGCTCCCGCCATTCCGATGCCCTGAGCGATGTCCACACGGCATCCGGATGAATGCTTCAGATGGACCATCGCCTGCTCGTAGGTCCCCGTGTTCTGAACGGAGATGAAGCCGGGGCCCAGAAGGGGATACATCGCCTCAAGAGCGTGGATACCGTAGGTCTCGTATTTCTTTGGCATGGGCTGGCAGATGTACATGAGCTTTCCTATCTCGTGGTGACTTCTGTAATAGGGCTCCATCTCCTTGCAATACCTCATGGATGAGGAGGAGATGAACATCTTTCCCTCTTTTCTCCATTTTACGAAGGTCTTGAGGTCCTCCTCCTTGTTCACCAGCGGCTTGTCGATGAACATGGGCAGTCCCGCCTCAAGGAAGGGGCGGCATCTCTCGATGTGCTCGTCCCCAACGTCGGTGGCGCAGATGACCGCATCCACCTGACCTATCATCTCAAGGGGATCGTCCACCACGTTCGGAATGTTGGAGGCCTTCGCCATCTTTTCCGCCATGGGACGTCCCGCATAACCGGTGCAGCAGATGTGGGTGATGTGGGCTCCTTCGATACCGAAGGTGTCGGCCGGCTGCTTGTAGAGATAGCCGGGGATCACCGGAAACTCGCACTCATCCATGAACTCCTTGGTGTAGCCGTTGAACATGGCGCTCCAGGAGTAGGGATGTCCGTTGCCCTCGGTCATGCCGAGGATACCGATCTTCAATTCTTTGTTGCCGAGAGGAAACATTGTGATACCTCACTTAATTAATTTTGTTTTTCATCGGTCTTGGCTCCCGCCTTGACCGTTATTTTTTCGGTCTTGAGAGGACCTTCATTATCTCCGGGATATTGACGTTTGCAAATTCCCTTTCGATCAGGCGGCGAGTCTCCTCACCCACTGCTTTGGTCTCAAAGTAGGCGGCGTTGGCTCTCACCTGCTCCGCAGTGTCGGCTCCGAGGACGAGGCTGGTAACGCCCCTCACATCCCTCATGTAGGAGATGGCAAGCTCCGCCACCGTCATGCCCTCCTTCTCGGCGCAGTCTCTGAGCAGTCGGATCTTGGGTGCGGCGTGCTCAAGGAGGATGGGGTCATCCATGGTATCCGGGTCAAGGAAGAACAGTCCCTGGAGGAAGACGCTTCGAACGAAGACGGTGACTCCTCTGTCCGCCAGTCTGTCGGTCATGCCGCAGGCGATGAGTCTCTGGTCAAAGATGCTCATGGGCACCTGAGTGGCGGTGTAGACGTCGTATTCGAACATTTTTTCCAGCTCCCGTGCCTCGTAGACGGAGGCGCCGACGATGTCGGTGTAGCCGGCTTTTACGAGCTTTTCCATGGCGGATGCCACCCATGCTCCCTTTTCAAAGAGGCTTGATGCCTGGTGGAGCATGATGCAGTTGACCTTTTTAAGTCCCAGCTTTTCAAGGGAGGTCTCTGCGATGGAGAAAACGGACTTTTCCACTTCCCCCTCGGTCTCTCCCTCGATGTCGATGACCTTTGTGGTGATGAAGGGCACTTCCCCTTCGTATGTCTTGAAGAATCTCCCCAGCACTTCCTCGGAGTTACCGTAGGCGCGGGCTGTGTCCAGAGAAGTAATGCCGCTGTCGAGGGCGCATCTGAGCATTTCGAAGCTCTGCTCTTCCTTCGGCTGGCCGCCCTTGTTGGCGATGCCGTAGTTCATGCCCAGCTGGACCGTGCCCAGGGACATGGCGGAGAGCTTTTTTCCTGCGATATCGTAGCTTTTCATTTTCCGCCTCACTTGATATTTCGTCCCGATACCCTGGAGACAAGGTCGGAATAGTAGTTTGAAAGTCCCACAACGTCGGCGCCGGTGCTGATGAAGGTGAAGCCCATGTCCACCAGCTCGTCAAAGTTTCCGGGGCCTCCCACCGTGCCGGCGAATTTGCCGTGACGGCGTGCGCACTCGGCTACTCTGCGTCTCGCCTCAAGAACCTCCGGGTGACCGCAGTCGTAAGGGCGTCCGATGCCCTGGCTGAAGTCGGCGGGGCCGAAGAATATCATGTCAAGTCCCGGCAGTGCGCAGATCTCCTCCAGCTCCTCAAGGGGCTCCGGATCCTCGATCTGGACGATGACGAATCTCTCCTCGTTGGCGGTCTTTATGTACTCCGCCTCATCCACGAGGCAGTAGGCTCCGTCCGCATTGCCTCCGTCGATGGGACGGCGTCCTACGGGATGGAACTTAGTGTAGTAGACTACCTTCTTTGCGTCCTCAAGACTCATCAGGTGGGGCACCATGATGCCAGTGGAGTCTCCCTCAAGGGGGCGGACCATGTTGGAGTAGCAGCCTCTTGCCACTCTCGTCAAAACATCGCAATCAAAGTTCTTTGCGGTGCGGACGGCGTTCTCGATGAACTCAAAGTCGTTGGGAACGTGCTCCATGTCCACCCACACGCAGTCAAAGCCGCACATTGCGGCGATCTCGATATTGCGCTGGTCGGACAGGTTGATCTTGACGCAGGTTGCGACCTTTCCGTCTCTCATCTGACGGAGGACGCGGCTCTTTCTCATGTGCATTGTTATGTCTCCTTAGTCGCCGGTGCCCACGGCTGCCGGCGTTATGATCTGTTTTTTCGGCGGTGTCCGATCTTATTTTGCCGAGTATCCCCCGTCTACCGGGATCACCGTTCCCGTAGTGTAGAGTGACGCATCGGAAGCAAGATAGACTATGATGCCCATGATGTCCGTGGAGTTCGCCATTCTTCCGAGGAACGTCTTCTTTGAGTACCTCTCCACGAATCTGGGGTCCTGGTTGTTGAAAAGTCCTCCGAGGGACAGGCAGTTGCAACGGACTCCGCAGCTGCCGTAGTATGCGGCAAACAGCCTCGTCATGTTGTGGACTCCGCCCTTGTGGAAGAAGTAGTCCACTCCAAGGTAGCCTCCCATGCCGTCGATGCCCTCATAGAGGCTCTCGTCGTAGCCGAGAGATCCCATGTAAGAGCCGATGTTGATGATGGAACCGGACTTCTTGTCCGCCATCACCTTGCCGAAGGCCCTGGTCACAAGGAAGAAGCCCGTGGCATTCACTTCCATGCTCTCCCTGAAGAACTCCGGATCGTCGTAAAATCCGTCCTTCATGTCCGCAGGTGCTCTGAATACCGAGTTGTTCACAAGAATGTCAACAGTTCCCGACTCCGAGACCACCGTGTCCCGAAGCGCCAAAATGCTCGCCTCGTCACTCTGATCGTAGGTCGCCACGTGAATGTTGTCGTATCCCTCGCTCCTCAGCGTGTCCGCAAAGGCCTCGTTCTTGCCCCTGCTCCTGGAAGCTATCCATGTGTCCGCCCCCGCTTCTACCAATGCCCTCGTTATCTGGCTGCCGTATTTGCCGGCTCCGCCGGTCACTACCGCTACCTTCCCCTTCAGGCTGAACATTTCAAGTACGTTGCTCATTTTTTCGATCCTTTCCGTCCAATCGAATTTTCGTCTTTCTTATCCCATTATAATATAAAAACTCCGAAAATCAATAGCATTTCAAAAAAAGTTTGAATTTGGGAGCTTTTTTTGCAGTGAGCTTTTATTGGAGGACCCTTTTTTGAAAAAAAGGGTCCTCCAAACTCCTCCCGAAAAACTTTGGGACGGTTTTGGTCATGTCCCCGTCCGAACCGCTTCAA
>CAZVQC010000032.1:0-13214 GCA_964629225.1 uncultured Ruminococcus sp. | reverse complement strand
TTTCTTTCGAGACTGCCATCATTGAGCGCTACCGCCGTCGGGAGAGCAGCGTGGAAGAAGCTCTCATCGAGATGTATCTGGCGGGTGTGTCTGTGCGACGTGTGGAGGACATTACCGAAGCACTGTGACGGTATCGGATTTATCCCTTTGAATGAACTGATGCAAAAGGAAACGGCGTGACCGAAGTCACGCCGTTTCCTGAAAACACATCGTTTTCAGACTTTTTTGATTATAACTGTTTTACGAACACCGCCCTAAGGGCGGAGCTTCTTTGTTATCGGTCACTTCGTCAGCCTTTCAAGCAGGTCTTTCAAAATGTTGAACACTTTCTCCGTTGAGGATACCGAGAGCCATTCGTCCGGAGTGTGGATGTTGACCGCATCGGGTCCTATGGAGATGATATCAAGGCGAGGTACAGCCCCCTTCACAAGGCCGCATTCAAGCCCCGCATGGATCGACACCGTATTCGCCTCCTTGCCGGTGATGCTTCGGTAGCTCTCACGGTAACTGTCGCAAAGGGGAGATATTTCAGCCGCTTCCCAACCGGGGTATCTGTCACGGTGGGATACCTTCGATACCTTGGCAAATTCCGCAGTGGACTCAAAGGAAGTGATGACCTCGTCAAGCCTTTCGTCCGAACCGGAGCGGGAGGATACCGTGAAGGAGATATTGCCGCCGGAAGTGCGAACGATACCCAAGTTGCAGGATGTGTCGACACATCCGGTCTTTTCGTTCATAAGGATGATACCGGAAGGTATTGCCGTCGCAAGAGTGATGACGTTTCGGGAGTATTTCTCGCTGAAGCAGTGGAAGTCTCCCCTTTCAAGGGATGTCTTGCAGAAGAAACCGCTGTCGTCATCCGAAAGGGTGCTCTTCAGCTCTTCTGCCGCCTCGGTCACCGATTCTATCGCATCCTCCGGAGAGTCTGCGGAGAATTCCACGGTGCATTCCCTCGGAATGGCGTTGTCCTTGTTTCCTCCCGTGACGGATATGATCTTGGGGCACTCTGCGTGGGAGAGAAGTTCGAATGCCACCTTGTTGGCGTTCTTTCTGTTTTTGTCGATATCCGCACCGGAGTGACCGCCCATGAGTCCCCCTACGGTGAGAGTTATCTTACTTTGGCATTTTTCCTTCGGCATGTTTTCGAAAAGGAAGTCCGTCCTGACTCCGGATGCGCAGCCGACTACCGCAGTGTCGCTCTCCTCCGAGTCAAGATTGATCATAAGATCCGACTGTATCCGAGACTTGTCAAAGTGCTTCATTCCGCCAAGCCCCGTCTCCTCCTCAACGGTGAAGAGACATTCGAGAGGACCATGGACGAGGCTGTCATCCTCAAGCACCGCCATCATCATGGCAACTGCCACGCCGTCATCTGCGCCGAGAGTGGTGCCGTCTGCACGGAGGCGGTCTCCGTCAAGTATCAACTTGATCGGGTCCTTCATAAAATCGTGGACCGTGGCCTCGTTCTTTTCGCAGACCATGTCCATGTGACCTTGAAGAAGAACTCCTTTTGCCCCCTCGCATCCTTTTGACGCGGGCTTTCTCACGAACACGTTATTCATTTCGTCCCTTACGGTGAAGAGGCCGAGGTTTTTTGCAAAGTTTTCAACGAAGGCGGCAGCACCTGCCTCATTTCCGCTGCCGCGGGGTATTTTTGACAGCTCCGAGAAGAAGTGGAACACTCTTTCGGGCTTCATGCTTTCTATGTTCATTTCGATTCCTTTCCGAGAAACGGTTCTCTGTCCGTCGGTAACAGTATTTTACCACAATGAAAAGGGAAGTTCAATAACAAAACACGAAAACGCACTTTACATTTTTGCCCGAAAGTGTTATAATAACGAAAAAGAAGCGGCACAGGGGGTACGGCGTGAGTATTATCGACAGTATTTTGAACAGCTCGCTGTTTGCGAAGCATTTTACCGGCGCCGTAGTGCTTGCCGCCGGCGTGGGCTCCCGCTTTTCCTCCGACGGGACAAAGCAGAATTTTCCCATCTGCGGCATCCCCTGCGTTGTGAGGACCCTCATGGCGTTTGAAAAAGCCGACATAATAAGTGAAGTTGTGTTGGTGGGACGCGAAGAAGAACTTGATACCTTTCGGGGATACGTTGAAAACTATGGTCTCAAAAAGGTCACGAAGGTAGTTTGCGGAGGCGCTACCCGTGACGAATCCGCACGACGGGGATACTATGAGCTTGACAAAAGAGCAAAGTACGTCGCCGTTCACGACGGTGCGAGATGTCTTGTGACACCCGAGATAATAGAAAAGACTGTCAGAGCCGCATTCAGATACGGTGCGGCGGCGGCGGCGGAAAAGGCGGTCGACACCGTGAAGGTGGCAGACGATGAGGGTTTTATCTCATCCACCGTGGACAGAGACAGAGTGTGGCTCGTGAAGACGCCTCAAGTCTTTAAGAGCGCTATGTATCTCACCGCCACCGAGTGCGCCAAAAAAGACGGAGTCAAAGTAACGGACGACTGTATGATGGCAGAGCGACTGGGATTTTCCGTGAAGCTCGTGGATTGCGGACACGAAAACATCAAACTGACAGACCGAAGTGATGCGAATCTGGCAGAGCACATCATAAAAAAGAGACTTGCGAAAGGGGAGGAGACGGAATGAGGATAGGACACGGATACGACGTCCACAGATACGGTGGCGAGAGACCCTTCGTTGTCGGCGGAGTGAGGATCCCTTTTGAATTCGGACTTTTAGCCCATTCGGACGGGGACGTGCTGGTACACGCCCTCTGTGACGCTCTTCTCGGAGCGGCAGGACTTCCCGATATCGGGAATCTCTTTCCCGACAGTGACGTTGAATACGACGGTATCGACAGCTTGATCCTTTTGAAAAAGGTGGCACAGATGCTGTCCGAGAAGGATCTTAAGGTGGACTATGCCGACTGTACCGTAGTTGCCCAAAAGCCCAAGATGGCACCTTATATCGACAAAATGAAAAGCACCATTTCCGATGCTTTGGGAGTTCCCGAGGGGCGGCTGAACGTGAAGGCCACCACCGAGGAAAAACTCGGCTTTACCGGCGCACTTGAGGGGATAGCGGCTCACGCCGTCTGCATCCTCTCGGAATAAGCCGACAAAAACGGGGAGGCACGCCGCAGTATCGGCACGTCCTTGCTTTTGTCATTCGCTTTGCGCCTGCCCCGAAGAACTGTGTCGGGCATCCGCCGGGCGGAGCCTTGATAACATGATATGAGAAAGCTCCCTTTGGGGTTCGACAAAAAAGCAGAAAAGGAGATAATAACAATGCAGATAAAAACAGCACCTTCCGTTCTCGCCTGTGACATGATGAATATCGGAAGCGAGATAAAAAGAGCCGCTCTTGCGGGCTCCGATATGCTTCATCTTGATGTGATGGACGGAGTCTACGTCCCGAACCTCAGCTTCGGATTCGATATAATAGCTTCCATTAGGAAGGTGACCGACCTTCCCCTTGATGTTCATATGATGACCTCCGTGCCTCAAAACTACCTTGAGGTCCTCCGCGATGCGGGTGCGGACAGCGTCACCGTCCACAACGATATCGGAGACCGTGACCTTGTAAGAAGCACTCTTGAAAAGATCAGATCCCTCGGAATGAAGTCGGCGATCGCCCTGCGTCCAAGGTTTTCGGCAGAGGAGATACTGCCATTTGAGGACGTTATCGACATGGCTCTCGTTATGACGGTGGAACCGGGGTTTGGCGGACAGAGCTTCATGGCGGAGATGCTTCCCAAGATCGAAAAGGTCCGCACAATAATGGGAGACCGTGACGTTCAGGTGGACGGAGGCATCAAAAAAGAGACTGCAAAGGCGGCGGCATCGGCCGGTGCGAACGTCTTTGTCGTCGGTACCGCATCTTTTAGAGCGGAAAACATGAGAGACGCCCTTTCGGTAATAAAAGCTGCCGCGGAAGCGACGTATGAGGTGAGATGATGGAGGTAGTTAACTTATGTTCGAAGAAAAAGATATTGAACTCCTCCATGAGGAGATAGAAAAACTCATCGAAGAAAAAAAGTACCCCACAACGAGAAATCTGCTCAGCGACATGGAGCCTGCGGATATTGCCATCTTGTTTGAGGAGTTTCCGCCGGAGGATTTCACTCTTTTGTTCAGACTTCTTCCCAAGGAGCTTGCCGCAGAGTGCTTCGTCGAAATGGAGACGGATATGCAGCAGTCTCTCATCGAAGCCTTTTCCGATGCGGAGCTGGGATACGTTGTGGACAAGCTGTTCGTGGACGATACGGTGGATATTATCGAGGAGATGCCCGCCAATATGGTGAAGAGGATATTGGGTCAAGCCACTCCCGAAAAGAGAGTAATGATCAACCAGCTTCTCCACTACCCAAAGGACAGTGCGGGATCCATCATGACCACGGAGTTCGTGGAGCTGAGACCTTCTGCAACCGTCGAAAATGCTTTCAAAACAATAAAAGAGACAGGTCTCAGACAGGAGACAATCTACACCTGCTACGTGACCGATGCAAAGAGACACCTTGTGGGTGTCGTTACCGTTAAGGATATGTTGCTCGGCGGAGAGGATGCGGTGATAGAGGACTTGATGGAAACGGCGATAGTATCCGTTAATACCCACGATGACAAAGAGGACGTTGCCCGTGCTCTTGACAAGTACGATTTTCTTGCCATCCCGGTGGTGGACAAGGAAAACAGACTGGTCGGTATCGTGACCTTTGACGACGCTATGGACGTCATCAGTGAAGAGGATACCGAGGATATCGAAAAGATGGCGGCTATCCTCCCCTCCGACAAGCCCTATCTTAAGACAGGAGCCTTTGAGATCTGGAAAAAGAGGATACCGTGGCTTCTCCTTCTCATGATATCGGCTACCTTCACGGGGCAGATAATAGCCGGATTCGAAGACAAACTGGCGGCAGTCAGCGTGTTGATAGCTTACATTCCGATGCTCATGGATACCGGAGGAAATTCCGGCTCTCAGGCATCGGTAACGGTCATCCGCGGACTTTCCCTTGACGACATCTCCTTTTCCGATTTCTTCAGAGTAGTGTGGAAGGAGATCCGAGTCTCTGTTATCTGCGGTGCTACTCTTGCGGCGGCAAATTTCGTCAAGCTCTATCTTGTCGACCGCCTGCTTTTCGGGAATGCCGAACTTACCATGCCGGTCATTTCGGTGATATGTCTGACTCTTGTGGTCACCGTTTTCATTGCAAAGTTAGTGGGAGCTACTCTCCCCCTGCTTGCTCAAAGGATAGGGTTTGACCCGGCGGTGATGGCAAGCCCGTTCATAACCACCATAGTGGACGCCGTATCCCTGCTTATCTATTTCCAGTTTGCAAGCATGATACTGAAACTGTGACCGAAAAGGACGGATACTCCGTCTTTTTGCGGAACTTGAATGATCTGCGTTGAGGGATCGTCGTGACTGTTCGACCCGATATAAAAAGGAACTTGAAATTGTGATTCAAGTTCCTTTTTTTCATGTTAAAAAGCTTCTCGGTGCGCAGCGCACGGGCACACGGTGAAGGTACTGTCCCATCCACCACCGAGACGGAGAAGCGGGAAGATATCGGCTTTGTCTTTTGTCGCTTCGGAAAAGATCACCGTTTTTTGTCATGGGCACTCTGAGGCTGTTTTAAGCCGTTTTCGGGCCGGGAAGTCCGTTTGATGCGTGTTTCCCTGCGGGACTTGCCATCGCCTCTGTTTCGGGCCGAAATGAGCCTTAAAACAGCCTTTTTCCCAAAGGGGATGCGGATCCACAGGATCCCGAAGAGATCAAAGAGAAGATCTCCATTTTTCAGGACCTTTCCTTTTCTTATCACCGTGTTCACCGAGGCGAAGATCCGATCCTTTGAAACGGGACCCTCCACCTCGGTTTGGGCGTCACCGAGGAAATAATAACCGTCGGATGTCACCTTTTTAACTCGGTGCATGACTGCCTTTCCGTTTTCTCTTCTGAAGAATGCAATGTCGCCCTTTTTGAGCGGAAACGAAGGCTTTGTCAATATCACCGTGTCTCGACGGTCTCCGAGAAAGGGCGCCATACTTCCGCCGCTGACGGTAAGAGGCACCGATGCGCCCTCATCGAGAAGCGGCACTATCTCGGCATACAGCTCCTCCTCATCGAGAATGAGCCTTTTTTTTGTTTCATTACTCATCATTTCACGATACCGTACTTCCTCATCATTTCCACCCGCTTCTGTCCGAGCTCCAATACTTCTCCCGATCTCTTCGCTTCCCCCTGTGTGACGTAGGATACTATCCTTTGCATCCATGCCACAGGCAGAAGGTATCTCCGCTTTTCAAGGTATGGATACCTGGACTTAAGAGAATTGACGGAGGGGAAGAGAGTCCTCAGTCCTGCCGTTTTCGTTTTGCCCTCGGCGGAACTGACGGTAATGGAGGCACTGTGGAGGCGAACCGGGGATGAGTTACCGTAGACTCCGGCGGATATGACGTCCGAAAGCAGGTCGGCACAGTCCGCATCTGCGGCGATGCCGTGGAATCCCAGATCATCCGGGGTCATGCCGAACATAAGGCGGCAAAGGGAGAGAAAACTTTTGAAGAATTCAAGCGCCCCCACTTCGTTGACCTTTCTTATCACCGTTTCACCGTCGATACCGTCCTTGAAGGCGGCGGCATAGAGACAGAAGTCCGACACTTGCCTGATGCCGAATCCGCAAAAGACAAAATGCTTGAGACTGTGGAAGAATAAGTAGAGGAGGTGATCCGTGTGGGAAAGAGATGACACCTTGATACCGTTGATCTCATGGACGGTACTTCTTTCAAGAACGTCTCCCATGGCTCGGTTCAGCCCTTCGGTAAACGGAGATGAGGAAGGGAAGAGCCTTAGATGGGCTTCTACCTTCAGTCCGACGCCGGAGTACTCAAACACCGTGCCGTCTCCCGCCGGAGCCGTCACCATTCCGTGCCCTGTTGCATAGGAGTCGAACTTCGGAAGATCCTCCTTTCGAAGAAGCAGATCCGCATCCTGTGACAGGCGGTACTCCGGCTTCGGGTAGAGGGTGGACAGCACCGCACCCTTCACCGCTCCGTAGCGGATCCCCGTTTTTTCAAGTCCGCCCAGAAATGAGAGAAGAGCGCAGTCGTTTCTCGTCTGCATTGACACGTCCGCTGCAGCGGCAGACTTAAAGGATCCCATGAAGGCGGAAGACAGCCTTTTGTCCTCACCGCTCATAACAAGAGCATCAAGGATCATGGGAGTCACCTTGTGTTTTCTGGAAAGCGAAAACAGCCCGTATTCGTCAAGATCCTTTTGGGGCTCAAATTCCATTCCGAATACATGAAATGAATAGAGGGATAAAAATTCCCTTTCGGTAGGACTCACGGTGAAGGCTCCTTTTGCTTTTTTCTCAATTTTACCATATTGCCGCAAATAAATCAACAGATGAATAAAAAGATCCGGGGTGGGAAATAATAGCCTATCAGAAAAAATGAGGTGAAATAATGAAGCACATGATATCGGTAGCAGTTGCCGTCCTTGTTGTGACGGTGCTTATGTCCTACCTTCCAGTCAGCGGAGAGAGCGAGATCTACGAGAATACCGTGAGGCTCCACGTTATAGCGTCATCCGACAACGAAAGGGATCAGGCGCTGAAACTCAAGGTTCGTGACAGTATCCTTGAGTATGTGTCGAAAATGCCGAAGGACGAAAGCAAGGAGACTGTGGAAGCAAATCTTGAGGCAAGTCTTGAAGAGATCGAAGCGGTGGCGGAAGGGACCCTTTCGGAAAACGGTTGCAACAAAAAGGTGACGGCGATGCTTGGGGAGGAAAAGTACCCGGTGCGGGAGTATGACAACTTTATTTTGCCAGCAGGCACCTACACGTCCCTCAGAGTGGTCATCGGAGAGGGAGAAGGGAAGAACTGGTGGTGCATTCTCTACCCGCCGCTCTGTAATGCGGTGGGGGAGAGGGAGTGCGAAGAAAACTTCATCTCGGCGGGCTTCACGTCGGAGCAGTACAAGATGATCAAGAAGGACTCCGGCGGAAAATATAAGGTTCGCTTTAAGGTGCTTGAGATACTGTCGGAGGCATTCGGCTTTGATTATTGAGAAAAAGCTCCGTCGAATGAGGGCATAAGCAGCCGTCTTTCGGCGGGGTATTCAATACGGGATCGGGGAAACCGAAGAGGGCTTTGGAAAGTCGGCGTGGAATTTGCAAAAAAATAAAAAAAAGTGTTGACAAACGGTATGTGACATGATATAATTATCAAGCGTCCGGCTCAGAGGCTGTGGCGCAAATGGCGGAATAGCTCAGCTGGCTAGAGCAATCGGTTCATACCCGATAGGTCGTGGGTTCAAGTCCAACTTCCGCTACCATGGCGAGGCGGAAGTATCTGCCGAGTCATCCGGCCCGTTGGTCAAGCGGCTAAGACACCGCCCTTTCACGGCGGTAACGGGGGTTCGATTCCCCCACGGGTCACCATAGCAATTTTGAACAAAGCCCTCAAGAAGTATTCTTTCTTGGGGGCTTTGGCTTTTCAAAATACTTACGCTGACAATAGAATATCATTTCATTGAGGGTAATACTGCAATTACGCAGTATTACCCTTTTTATTTTAGCAATTCTTCTATAATCTCCTCAAAAGTAATTTTTTCGAATTTGGAATTTACAGTTATCATATATTGACTGCAAACTTTCATAATATCTTCTTTACTCGCATCTAAACGGCAAACGCCTGTGATTTTACCATTCAACTGATTTATGAACATCCTGACTTTTGAATACGAATAATTCTCTGATGAAATTTTGTTGTATTCAGCACCTAAATCAGATTGATATATTCTTTCTGCTCTAATATCTGTTTTTTACCGTTTTCAGAAGAGTTTATATTTTTCTTTATGAATTTTATAATTTCTTCTTTATCATATTTTTCGGATATACCGATTCTTATTTGTTGCGGTTCATTTCCGATAATTTCTGCTGCTATGATTACATATAGCAAATTGCGAATACCTTTAATTTTCGCAAACAATTTCAACATTTTTTGAAGCTTATCAATATATATCTTGTTTTTCTTCAAGTGAGTTAAGTAAGCTCTATATTTATATTCCTTTTTTGACTTTAAGGCTTTAGTTATATCTTTTTTTAATTTTAAAGCGGTATGGTTGCTACCCAACTCTAATTTTCTTTGTAATTCCGCAGCTGAAATTTTACCGTTGGTTTCGACAACTAACCAAATCCCATAAAACCACTTATTTAATGGTGTATGGTATCCATAATTGACATTTCAAACTTCAAAAGCCAATGTGACTGCGTAAGCGGTAACATTGGCTTTTTCAATCAGAAAATCCCCACATTTTTAGTAATCCGATATTCAACATTTCCGACAGTAATACACAAACCGTTTTCTTTTGCCTTGACAAACACCTCGTAATCCTGTAATTCGTTAATTTGCGAAAGTATGTTTTCCAAATCGGTCGCTGTCAGAGTAAAATTCTTTATAGTTGTTTCGGATGTTATAGGTCTTATTATTCTTTTCAAATGACAGTCACCTCTATAATGAATGTAGGCAAAAAATCCTTTATCTAAGTCAGATAACATCTTCGGCGGTAAAGCGTTAAAAGTTTTAGTGATTACCGTTTTCGGATATAGTTTTTTACCTCATAATTATAAAAGGTGTTTTAAGGTGTTTATTGACGGTTTATTGAAACCCATATATTTACTGTGCAACTATTGTTAACCACGAAATACATAAAGTATCAAAGTGTCAGCGGTATTTTACTTCGCTTCTATACCAAGTAAAATGTTAACGGCATTTTGAACTTCGGTTTTCTCTCTGTATGCACCTATAACTTTCTTTTCGTGTTCCGTTAAAACATCATCGCTTAAATGAACATCAAGTAAATCACTCGGAGATACATTCAAGGCTCGGCAGATATTACCGATAATCTCAACATCGGGTCTGTTGATACCCTGCTCCCAATTTGATATGCGGTTTTTCGTGACGCCTATTTCATTTGCAAGTTGTTCCTGTGTTAAGCCTTTATCCTTGCGATACTGACGGATTCTGCCACCGATTTCATATTTCAAGAAAATCACCTCTCAATACTTTGTATTATACTCGAAAAATCAATAAAAGGCAAGTCAAAAAACACGAATTCCTGTACTTTTCTATTGACAACACAGCAAATCCGTGATATTATAATTGAAAGTACAGAAAATCTGTATTATCGGAGGTGTGTAAATGGAAGTATATAAAAAAGTCAGGGCTTATATTGAAGAAAACGGATACAAACAGTTTGTGATTGCTCAAAAGTCGGGCATTTCAAAAAATACATTTAACGCAATGATGAACGGCAAACGGACAATGTATGCTGATGATTTAAGAGCCATTTGTTTGGCATTGAATGTCAGTCCCGAGGTATTTATAGAAGTACCGAAGAACTGCTGAATTATAAAGAGGGGTGATTTTCTTGAAAAACATTGATAAAGTTGCAAACGCTGTTTTGCTTATGGATAAACAGTTGCGTGAAGAACTTTTGATTAAAGACGGAACAGTACAAGCAAAAAAACTATGGGAAAATACATATATCAAAAAACAGATTGATAAACGAGAGAACGGCGGTACATTTACGATCCAAGACCATATTCGTGCTATGGTCTATTCAATGCTGACCTCGGGGGCTTCTTGGAATAGAGTTGAGCCGAGCATAGATATTGAAACAGGTCGGGTACTACTGATTGATGAAATCTTTTATCAGTATGATGTTGATACTCTGCTGAATACAGACCCTATGGATTTAGTCGAGAGGGTCAAGCAACATAAACTCGGCACACAGTATATTAAAAATCAAATGGTTGCACTTGTCGGTACTAATATCGGTAAAATGCTTTCACTTGAAAAGGAATACGGCAGTATTGATGAATTTTATCAAAAGTTTATTGATACTGACCCCACTTTGAAAACGCTAATTAAGGAATTATCTACCGAGGGAAAACCACATAAATTTGTTCAACTCGGGGAAGCACTCAATGCCGAATATTTGCGAAATGTCGGCTATGATATAGCCAAGCCCGACAGGCACATTTGCCGTATTTTAGGTAGTGAGCATCTCGGCTGCCACAGCAATGCCGAAGTTTTAAAATTGGAAGCATTTGATATTGTTGCCGAAATCGCAAACTGCTTGAAAAAACACACAGCAGAGGTTGACTACATTCTATGGTCTTACTGTGCAGACGGCTACGGGAGCATTTGCAAGAAAGACGAGGCAAAGCATAATGAATGTGTTGCTAATGATATTTGCAACTACAAAACAGCAGGAGTTGACCGCAAATGAAAAGAATAATATCGACATTACTTTTATTGTCAATACTGTTGTCTATGCTCTGTGGCTGTCAAAGCAATTCACAAAACAGCGACACAGACAAAGAAACAACAGGCACAAGTGATACAAGTGCAGAAGATAGTACCACCGGAACAACAGGCGACAGTACCGAACCATTTGAAGAATACGCTATTAACATTACCGCAGGTTTATTGTATCTTTACAAAGAGCCGAATTATGAAGCGGAAACGGTAGGAATACTTGAAAAGGGTGCATATATTGTTGTTGATGAAACATCATATAGCTTTTGCGGTGTTCCGCTTCGTTGGGCTAAGCTGAAAGGCTATGACGGTTGGATTATCTTGAATTATATAAATGATGAATATATTGGCGAGAATTGGAACGATTATCCGACAACAACAGCTCCAAATACAACAGTACCCGAGACATCGGGAAACACGCAAACACCCGAAACGGATACCCCTTTCAAGTCATATAAAATCAAAGTGCAAAATAACTGTCTTTCGGTTTATAGTCAGCCTAAAATGAGTTCAACTTATTGGCTTTATGATATAACAGACCACAGAACGATAACCATTGTAGACGTACAGGATGTTTGGCTCTATACAGATTATCGAACATGGGCAAAATTGGAGTCAGGCGGTTGGGTTCGTTTAGATTCCATTACCGATACCACCAACAACTCAAATAATGCAACAAACGAAAACTCGTACATTCCTAACGATAACATAGAAACGGATGCGCTCGTAGAAGGAACTACAACAAAAGAGCCAATTCAGTTGGAAGGTGTATACATTTCAAACGGTACGGGTTATCAATATGTGTACGGTTGCGGAAATAAGCACACATCGACAGTACACGGTATAGAATTTATTTGGTACGATCGGTATGAATCAAGAGATAAGAACAATACTCGCGTATACTATTCACTTGACATTATATCCCTTGATGTGGAACGAATAGTTTATGACTCTGAACCGTATAAGGGGCAGAAGGAGTGGTTTCTTAACTATGAAGTGCAAATGTCCGATGACATACCTATTAGTTTGGATTGGAATATGTACGATAAAGAGGGTTATTGGATAGATGAAATACTTCATTATTCAAGGGATTATGGGCGAGGAGGTGATAATAGCGTCAAGGGAAATAAAAACAATATAGCCAAAGGCGTTTGTCAATTGGCAATGGGAGGGCATCATCCTATAATTGAAAGAGCAAGTTGCGTAGAGTTGTGTCCGCATTTTCCCAAATAAACATCCCGATTTAATCGTGACATAAAAATAGCTGTCAATAACAAGACGTAATTATTGTATGACACCAAAATGCCAACGAACGGGATTGCATGGTAAAAAAAGTTGTGCCGGATGCACCTTGTTGCCATACTGCACACACGGCGGAACGTATTAAATCAAACATCTCTTTCCGTTTATAAAATTCAATAAGGAAAAAGCAACCGTAGTCCTGTGTGATTACGGTTGCTTTTTACAAAGAAAATCGGATATACCTTTTCATTTATAGTCTGTGACCTCCCAAATATTAATAAACCATTAACGGGGGTTGGATTCTGCACAAAAATATCTTATAATATATGTGCAAAGAGATTTTGACTGAGTATAATTGAAAAGGGGGTTGACCGAATGGCTGTTATATACGGATATGCGAGATGTTCTACCAATGAGAAATTGCAGGACATCAACAGACAGGTCAGAGAACTGAAACAACAAGGTGCGACTGACGAAACAATCTATCTTGAATATGAAAGCGGTACGAAAGAAAACCGAGCGGAACTTAAAAAACTTTTCAATATCGTGAAATCGCAAGATACGATTATCGCAACAGAGGTTAGTCGAATTACCCGAAGTACCAAACAACTTTACGAAATTATAGAAATTGCCAAGGAAAGACACCTGAAATTGATACTCGGTAATTTTGTT
>CAZVQC010000031.1:0-14094 GCA_964629225.1 uncultured Ruminococcus sp. | reverse complement strand
ACCCCCATCCACCGCAAGCGGTCCCCCTTCCCCCGCTCAGCCGCAGGGGGAAGGCTTCGGTGCGGGTTTGTTTTATAGTTAACAAAGGGTAGTGAGGTGATATTGTACCGTCTACGTTGCCGCAAAGAGATCTTCTCCCGCCTTAGGTGCCGTGGGCAGTGCGATAGGGCACGATATAACCTGCTTTCTTGCTCGTTTCATCAGTCTTGGCACTAATTTATCACCCCAAGTGGAAATGCCGCAAAAAAGCCCCCAAAACGACCTATCGTGTGCCGTGTGAGTAGAATTTCACCATTTGCAAAAGCATGATCACAACAACTATCATCTATATTGTCATTGAAACACCCCCTGTAACAATACCGTTTTTAAAACAATACTTGATTTTTCTCAGTTTTTACCGTCGTCTAAGCAAGCCTGTAATCATGCGTTTTTAATTTGTTAATAGAATAAAAATTTCCATTCATAATAACTTTCCTGCAGACCATACTAAGAGCGGAGAGCAGAACAACTCATTTGAACGGGCGCAAAGCTACGTCGTCATCGTTGTGAAGCATCAAAGCTTTGTACCCGGTCTTGTTCTACTCTCGTTGATATAGATAGAACCAAAGAAAAAAAGAAAGGAAAGTTACTATGTCAAGCAATAAGAATCTCGTTCCCGAAGCAAAGGCTGCACTTGATCAGTTTAAGATGGAAGCAGCAAATGAAGTAGGTGTCAACCTTACCAACGGTTACAACGGTGACCTTACTGCCCGTCAGGCAGGCTCTGTCGGCGGTCAGATGGTCAAGAAGATGATCGAGAAGTACGAAAACGAAATCAAGACTAAATAAGTATTTCATTTGAGGTGAGAAAGCGGAGCCGTTGGCTCCGCTTTTTCTTTGAAAGCGCTTAACAAATACTTCTTTGTGGAATTCTTCCTCAAGCAGATGCGAAAATGCTGAGTGTTTTTGAAAGATATGATCTGAAATAGAATTATAAAATATAAAAACTAAGAATAGAAGTTAAAAATGCAAAATAATTTGCGAAAATAACTTTCCGGGGTTGACATTTTGGCTTGGAAGTGATAAAATGCTAAAAAATATTTTGGTCATTGCCGTGGAGGGAGGAAATATGGCTAAACTCACGTTAAAAGACATGCACAAGAATCACCGCAAGAGGCTTCGGGAAAGGTACTTACGGGAAGGTATCGAGTCTCTTGAGGACTACAGGGTGCTTGAGATGCTTTTGTTTCAGACTATTCCGGTCAAAGATACTTATGAGACGGCTCATTTACTTATTAACAAGTTCGGATCACTTTTTGATGTACTCGTTGCTTCATATGAGGAACTGATAACGGTACCCGGTGTCGGAAATAAAACTGCATTAATGCTGGTGTTGACCGGAGATCTTTTTAAGCGGACGATCTTCGGATTTTTTAGTAATGATGCTTTTGATGTAAGGGAGCAATATTCTGCTTTTCTCTCGCTGTATTTTGTGGGACGTCCCGTTGATACTCTAATCATGGCGGCCTTCAACAGATCCAAAAGGCTTGTTTTCTTGAAGAATTATTCGGAAGCGAAGGTATCCGCCGAAGAGATACCTGAGGATCTGAGGCGTGTGGCTCTTGAGTACAAGGGTGCATCTGCGCTTCTTGCTCACAATCATCCTGAAAAGCTTCAATACCCATCACCGGAAGACAGGCGGAGCACCGATCTGTTTAAGCGGATGTGCGACAGGTTCGGCGTTGAGATGATAGACCATTTCATAATTTCCGGCTTTTCCTGCAGAGGAGATCTTGAGGAGCGTGAGATAAATAATGCTCTCGAACGGTAAAAGGCGGAGTGACATCCCTTTTTCTTATGTTTCACATGATGAGTTGGTGAAATGTAACCGCAGGATAATGTCGCTTGTATCCGCTTTTTTGAATCTCTATGCGGACATTGTGGATATCGGAAACGTTAAGGATATTTCCGCAAGCTGTGGAGTATCATATGAATACGCATATGCAGAGTTGCTTGCTGCCTCTTTGGGGATCGACAGCGGAGGACGGGACAGGGCTTTCTTTAAAAACTATTTTGTTCCGATGATACGGTTGCTTGACGTTTCCCGTTATTTGACAAACAGTTACCGAAGACTTATTACAGTGCCCGAACGGAAGATAGGGAAGTGGACTCTTTGCAATATGGAGCTTAAGCCCGGTGAAGCATTTGTTTGCGATGATATTATCGTCACCGAGGACGGCCGTTTGATTCCGCAAATTGGATTTTTCAGTGAATCTTTTTTCTATCCTGCCATACTTGAAAATGGCAGAGAATGGATGACTTTAATGCCAAATGAGACAGTTACAACGGATCCTGCCGTCAGCCGAGCTTTCGGAAAAGTAGCAACGTTTGGGCTCGGGCTCGGCTATTTTGCACTTGAGGCATCTCAAAAGGACAATGTTGAGTCTGTTACTGTAGTAGAACTAAGCAGTGATGCCATATCACTGTTTAAGGAAAATATTCTTCCGCAATTTCCCCACAGTGAAAAGATCCGAATCGTCAATGAGGATGCATTCGAATATGCGGAGAAATATCTTGCAAGTGAAGGATTCGATTTTGTCTTTGCCGATATTTGGCATGACGTTGGGGACGGTAAAGATATGTACCTTCGCATGAAGGAATTTGAAAAACTCTCCCCGAAGACGGCGTTTTCATATTGGCTTGAGGATTCTATCGAGTGCTATCTTGATATGAGCCTTTGGAAATAGTTTGAGGACATTTTGTCATTACATTGATCGGATCTTCGTATTACTTAACCAATTGGTTCCGATGTTTGGAAGAAAAGTAAGAACCGACACTTAAATGTGTCGGTTCTTTTTATTGTTTGCTCGGAATACGCTACGACTTAGTGGTGAAAGCCCGATATCTGCGGAGTACAAGTTAATGTACCTGTGTGATCTATCCGTTGTATATCGAGCGAATGCACGGTGACCCTCTACTGTCCACGGCACTGCAAAGCGGGCATAGGTCGCTTTGCAGTGCCGTGGCGGTTGGGTTTTACAGCCAATTTTCAATAAAAAACCGCCTCTCGGTCTGAGAGGTGGTTATGTTTTCCATTTTAACTCTTATTTCAGTCACTTTGTTGCTTTGGATCAATAATGTGGTGCCGCCGACATTATGTGCATATTGCGGATACGTTCGTCCTTTATCAGTTCGTTGACTTCATAAGCCGCCGCTTCAAGGTCGCCCATCGGTGATCTCAGCAGCTCAAGTCGGTAGAGTTCTTTGCCTATCTCGTTACATACCGATCCGATCAGCTCGCATTTCAACTTGGATTCTTTCGGTAGGTTGCCGCTTTCGGTTAGGAATATTAAGGTCTCTTTTTGTTCATGGAGCATGAAGTCATCCGTGATTCCCCTGTAACTCCATTTGTAAAACGGCTCGTATTTGTTATTGATAAGGTAGATCACAGACAATGCGTTCTTTACGAAGCGGAATATGGCATTTTGTGCCGCTCCGCTCTCATTGTGTGAAAGGCATCTTTGGTAGTTATATTGTCCGGATTGGGAGGCGAGGATGAGTGCGGAAGATAGTTTTTTAAGCCTTATATCCCGTGGATATCCCTTGAGTAGTTCTTCTCTTATTTGTGTTATTGTGCCCGCGGTATCTTCAAATATCCTGCCGTTTGTGAGGGATGCAAGGGAGTATTCCGGTATTGAGAACCAGTGTTCCGGTGACGACGGCAGTGTGCTTGAGCCGAGAAATCTTTCAATGAAGGAGCTGAGTTTCAATGCTCCACGCCTTGCTCCCCCTACAGGAGTGGCATTCGTCCTATTGAGTTCCATGAATTCCTTCGGTAATTTTGAGTATTCGCGGTCAAGTAGGAATCCGTATCTTTCATGATCATCATCCGACAGCCAGATGCAAAAGGAAGGCTCAAGATCGTGATCCCTTGATACTTCATCATCAAACCCAAAGCATTCCGAGCCTTCTCCCGCAAGACCTGCCGCAAAGCGTCCTTGCAACATCGGAAATTTTTCACGGATCATGGGAGAGCCGTACTTGAAGTAGTACTTTTCGGATATTTCGATGCCTTTGATCAGATCAGCCATTTCTGTTCCTTTCGTAGATAGTATTTGATATTTCATCAAGTTCGTCCGCAATGCTCTCCATTTTGAAATGTCGGAACGACGGTGAGCATTTTGAAAAGACGAATGCCATGTAGCCATCGTTTTTAATGCGGGGATCAAACAGTGTCTCTATCGCCTTTTCAAGACGTTCTGTCAAGTTGTGGTCTCTATCCATCTTTTCGTACAGATGGGCTTGATTCACGTAAGTTATCCCCACGTCAAGAAGTGCATCGGAATTACCCTCAAGTACTTTAAGTGCCATTTCGTAATACTCAAGTGCTCCCGTTAGATCACCGATGCTTTCAAGAGCCACAGCCTCGTTATTGTAAAGCCCCGCAAGAAGGGGATCTTTATCGCTTAATGCTGTCTTTAACACCGCCTCGGCTCTTTTGTAATACTCCACTGCTTTTTTATTTTCATCAAAACTTTTAAGCACCGTTGCGGCATTAAGCAAGACCGTGCCCTCGGTGACAGTGCCGAAAAGACGTAGTGATCCGAGAAGTTCTTCACAACGCTCAAGCGTTACAAAAGCCTTTTTTCGCTGTGACGTTTTTCTGTAATAGCCGAGAAGCTCGTTAAGTATTGACAGCTCAGACGTGGAGTCTCCGCTTTTCGATGAGATCTCAAGGGCATCCTCAAGGACTTTGCCTGCCCCTTCCATATCATTTTTTGCAAACAGGCTGTCCACTTCATCTATCACATTCCGTATGATAACGGTACCTTGCTTTGTACGATCCATATATGCGCCTCCTTTGCCGAGTCTATTATCCGATATTTTTACGTTTCGTGTCAATAGTTTTTTGAAAAGAAGATCATTTTTATTTTACTTCGATATTGACTGACAGTTCCGTCGGTGATATAATCGTAAAAAAGCGAGGTGGAGATAATGTATCATTTTGATGTTGAGAGAGCGACGGTGTCCTGTGTTGAGTGGATACGTAATTGGTTTGATGAGAACGGAAAGGGTTGCAATGCAGTCCTCGGGATATCCGGGGGGAAGGACAGCTCGGTAGTAGCGGCCCTTTGCGTTAAGGCTCTTGGAAGTGATCGGGTCATCGGGGTGCTCATGCCCTGTGGGATCCAGCATGATATCGACTATTCAAAGGATCTTTGCGACCATCTGAATATCAAAAACTTCACGGTCAATATAAAAGATGCCGTTGACGGTATCGTAGGTGCCATAGGAGATTCGTTTGAGATGACATCTCAAACGAAGTTCAATCTTCCCGCAAGGATCCGTATGGCGGCAGTCTACGCTGTGGCGCAGTCAAACAACGGCAGAGTGGCGAACACTTGCAACTTTTCAGAGGACTACGTGGGATATTCCACAAGATACGGAGACAGTGTCGGAGATTTCAGTCCTGTTTCATGCTTTACCGTTGCTGAGGTGAAGGCTATCGGCAGGCATCTCGGACTTCCGGAAAAATTCGTTGAGAAGCCGCCCATTGACGGCCTTTGCGGAAAGACAGATGAGGATAACTTGGGCTTTTCTTATGCCACTCTTGACAGATACATAAGAGAAGGTATTGAGCCCGAGCCCGAAATAAAAGAAAAGATCGACCGGATGCACAAAATGAATCTTTTCAAACTCAGGTACATGGACTGCTTCAAGTACGAAAGCTGAGCGAGGAGCTGATAATGAGATCGACGGTATCCGTCGATCTTTTTTTTCGCAGATTTCTCAAAAAAAGTGCATTTGGTGTTGAAATTCGCCTTCGATTGTGCTACACTTAGGTGAAATTTTTATCGGAGGTCATTCTCATGATATATGACAGCGGTACCGGCGTCGACAAAGGCTGGATACTCAAAGAAGAGTACTTTAACAGTGAATTTCCCGAAAAATGTGAGACTATAATGTGCCTCGGAAACGGATACATGGGCATCCGTTCCGCAATGGAGGATTTTGTCGTTGGAAGATCGAGAGGCACGTTTGTTGCCGGGACCTTTGACTTTGCGAAGGACGACACGGCAACCGAGCTTCCCAATACTGCGGATGTTACCAACATGAAGATAACCGTTGACGGGGAGGTCATATCTCCCGAAAACGGTATGACCGGCTATGAGAGAACGTTGAATTTAAGAACAGGTCTCTTAAGACGTACTTTTGATGTGACACTCAAAAACGGTAAAAGGGTGGGACTTGAGTTCTTGAGAATGGTGTCTCTTAAGGATCTTCATCTCATTTGTGCCAAGGTGAACGTCACTCTGTACGACGGCGGTGAAGTCATCATCGAGTCCGGTATAGACGGAAATGTTCTCAAGAAGGAGCATTTTGAGCCCGTTGGCATCAACGCTGTATCCAACGTTCTTAATCTAACCACCAAGACCTGCCAGTCGGGGATACTTTTCTCCACCATGACATATCACAAATTTGCCATTGACGGCATTGAGGTCGATGCCGATATTGCGGTCACAAGCGAGAGTGAACTTTCCGTCATGGCGGGATCTGCGTTTGATCTTAGAGCAGGTCAGACTCTCACCGTTACCAAGACTTCAAATATCTTCACAAACCGTGACCGTGAAAGGGAAGGGTGTGATATGTGCGCTCTTGTGGCAGAGGCACGTGCTCATATGGAGTCAAATAAGTCAAAGAGTTTTGAGGAGCTGCTTGATGCTTCTGCCGATGAATGGATGGCGCGCATCTGGTCCACCCGTGACGTAAGGATCGACAGTGAGGATCCTGCGGATCAGCTTGCGGTAAGATTTGCTATCTATCATCTGACCGTGATGGCTCCCGTTCACGACAACAGGATGAGCATCGGTGCAAAAGGTCTTTCCGGCCTCGGATACCGCGGTCACGCCTTTTGGGATACCGAGATATTCATGCTGCCGTATTTTCTCTTCACCTGCCCGAAAGAGGCGGCATCTCTTCTTGAATATCGCTATAACAGCCTTGATGCGGCACGTAAGAATGCCAAGGACAGAGGCTATGAGGGTGCAATGTTCCCGTGGGAGGCAGCATGGATAACAGACGGTGAGACCACGCCCCCCATGTACAACACCGGTCTCATGGAGTATCACATCACCGCCGACATTGCATCGGCAGTCTACTGTTACTATGTTGCCACCGGAGACGAGGTCTTTATGGAACGTGCCGGATACGAGCTTATCCTTG
Organism: uncultured Ruminococcus sp.; assembly: GCA_964629225.1. Taxonomy (GTDB): domain Bacteria; phylum Bacillota; class Clostridia; order Oscillospirales; family CAG-272; genus RUG14199. The sequence continues at coordinate 6,891 of CAZVQC010000031.1, read as the reverse complement.
ACACAGCTAAATTCTGGAATTCCAAGCTTGAGTACAACGAAAAAGCAGACCGATTTGAGATACTTCACGTGATAGGTCCCAATGAGTACAAGGAGAACGTGGACAACAATGCCTACACGAACTATCTTGCCGAGTACAATATTCGTCTTGCTATCGGATATGCGGAGAAACTCAAAAGGGAAAAGCCCGAACTTTATGAAAAACTGAATGGGAAGCTCGACCTTGACCGAGTCTACTCCCAGTGGATATCCCGTGTAGACAGAATCTATCTGCCCCGTGAAAATGAGGAGGGACTTGTGCCAGAGGACGATACGTATCTGACGCTCACCGATATAACGAGACCCGACTGTACCATTTCCGAAATGGCGAAGGAAGCCCATGAGATATGCGGAGGCTTCGGTGGTCTTCTCAAAGTGATGGTATCTAAGCAGGCAGACGTCATGCTCCTTATGTACCTGTTTGAGGATCTGTTCACACCGGAGATCAAGAAGAAGAATTTCTACTTCTATGAGAAGAGATGCTTCCACGATTCCTCACTCAGCTTGTCCACATTTTGCGCTCTTGCTGCCGATCTCGGTGAAAAGGAGACCGCTTACAGGCTCTACGGCAGGGCAAAGATGATCGACATGGGAAATGCCATGTGGTCGTCAAGTGACGGAATCCATGCCGCTTCGCTCGGAGGTATCTGGCAGTGTTCCGTGTTCGGATTTGCCGGGGTCAGACGTTATGGAGAAAAACTAAGGATCGAGCCCAACCTTCCCGACTGTTGGCGCAGTGTTGAGACTGAGGTAGTGTGGAAGGGACAGCGCCTCATGATAAGAGCGGATCACGGGAAGTTGACCGTCCGTAATATGACAAATACCGAGAATATCGAGATACTTCACCACGGCTGTGACTACCCTGTGAGCGGTGAGCTTGTTATCGACCTTAAGTGAGGAGCATTATGAGAACAAAAGCGATAATATTCGATCTTGACGGTGTCATAGTTGACACAGCAAGGTTTCACTATGATGCGTGGAAGATTCTTGCAGACGAGCTCGGAATGAAGTTTGACAGAGATGTCAACGAAAGACTTAAGGGAGTCTCAAGAATGAAGTCATTTGAGATAATACTTGAGGTCAACGGCGCTCTTGATAAATACAGTGAGACCGAGAAAGAGGCATTTTGTAAGAAAAAGAATGACATTTACGTGGAGCTGATCTCTCACCTGACACCCGATGATGTGCTTCCCGGAGTCCTTGATCTCATTGACAGGGCAAAGGAAGCCGGTATCAAGACGGCGGTGGCATCTGTCAGCAAGAACGCTCCGGCAGTTCTTTCCTATCTGAAAATTGCAGACAGATTCGACTATGTGGCCGATGCCGCTAAGGTAACTAAGTCAAAGCCCGATCCCGAGATATTTTCGGTGTGCGCCACTGCCCTCGGAGTTGAGCCACAGTTTTGTATCGGTATTGAAGATGCTCAGGCGGGCATAGAGGCTATAAATTCCGCAGGAATGCGTTCGGTGGGTATCAATGTCACCGTAACGTCGAAATGCCCGGATATGCCCCTTAAAAGCACATCAGAGCTTGACTTTGACAAGATAGTTGACTGACAGCGACCTACAGCAAAAAAAGTGCTCGGCAGATGCACCGTGTCTGCCGAGCTGTTTTTTATCCGGTTATTCTTTTAATGATGCCGTTAATGGCGGTAAAGCACTCATCCGCACTGTTCAAGGCTTCCTTTTCGGTTTCGCCCTTGCTGAGAACGTAGATCTTGATCTTAGGCTCGGTTCCGGAAGGACGGACCACTATCACGTCACGATGCTCTGTAACGTAGTAAAGGACGTTAGAGGAGGGAAGTCCCGTGTCGCTTTTTTCTCCGGTAACAAGGTCGGTGACGATCCCGGTGTCGTAATCACGGTACTCAACGAGTTTCGTGGCTCCGAGAGATCTCGGAGGATCTTTTCTTAAAGATGCCATCAAGGATGCCATCTTTTCTTTTCCTGTCGACCCCTCCATGTAGATGTTGGCAACGCTCTCTTTGAAGTATCCGTATTTAACAAAAAGCGCATCCAACGCATCGATCAAAGTCATTGAGCGGAGTTTGTAATAGGATGCCATCTCCGCAATGAGAAGTGTGGCAACTACTGCGTCCTTATCCCTTGCATAGGTGCCCTTGAGATAGCCGTAGCTTTCCTCAAAGCCGAGAAGGAATGTTCCGTGGCCGGTCTCTTCGTGGCGCTTGATGACCTCTCCGATGAACTTGAAGCCCGTGAGCACATTGTACATTTTGACACCGCCGGTTCGGCATATTTCCGCCGCCATTTCCGAGGTAACTATCGTTTTGACAGCGTAAGGATCTTTTGGCATCGTGCCGTTTTTTTCATATGCGGTGATGATGTAGTCAAGGAGAAGTGCGCCCATTTGGTTGCCGGTTATACAGCGGAAATCACCGTTTGAGTCTTTTGCCATAGCTCCGATTCTGTCGGCATCCGGGTCTGTGGCAATGATAAGGTCGCTGTCCACGTCCGTTGCGATCTTAATGCCCTCAGTGAATGCTTCGGGAAATTCGGGGTTCGGAAATTTAAGGGTCGGAAAATCGCCGTTCGGCGCCATTTGAGAGGCAACTGTAAACAGCTCGGTAACTCCGGCTCTCTTAAGCACTTCCGGAACCATTTTGCAACCTGCGCCATGAAGGGGAGTGTAGACGATCTTGAGTTTGTCGGCGGCAGAGGGGATCACTTCAGTGTCAACTGCCTGGGCAAGGACACAGCTCAGATACTTTTCATCGACGTCTTTGCCGACGGTCTCGATGAATTCCTCTTTTGCTTTATCGGGAGTGGGGACGTCATCGAAAATATCGAGTTCTTTTATAGCATCGGAAACGGTACGGGCGTTTTCGGGAGAAAGCTGTGCACCGTCCTCAAAATATGCTTTGTATCCGTTGTACTCCTTGGGATTGTGGGATGCGGTGATGTTGATGCCCGCAATGCAATTAAGCTCTCTTACTGCAAATGAGAGAACAGGGGTGGGCCTCAGAGATTCGAAAAGATAGACTTTGATGCTCTCCGCCGACAGTACCTCGGCTGCCCGTCTTGCAAATGCGGCAGAATTGTTTCTGCTGTCGTAGGCAATGACTACGCCCCGCTTTTTGGCGTTATCTCCCAGTGTTCCGATGAGTTTTGCAAGACCCATTGTTGCGTGGGCTACGGTGTGGACGTTCATAAGTGCCGTGCCCACACCCATTTTAGCTCTCAGTCCCGCAGTTCCGAAACTCATGTAGCCCGAAAAGCGTTCTTTTAGAGCCGCTTCATCAAGGGATCTGATCTCGTTTTTCTCGTTTTCGCTGACCTTGTCGCTTGCCAGCCATTTTTCATACTGTGTCTTCCGGTTTTCCATATTATCTCCATTGGATCAATAGTTTTTGGGTCTTATTGAGATCTCTCCCGATGAAAGGAGCCTGATCCTTCCATCCGGTAACAGTACCTTAAGCGAGCCGTCATCCGCGACCCCCACGGTCTTAGCCACAGTCATATCGTTCATTACCGTGACGTATTCTCCCATGTGACATAGGCGCTTTTCGTACTCGCTTATTATGTTTTTTCCACTTGAAACCTCTTTTGTCAGTTCTTCGAATGAGTTGACTGTGCCGGCGATGATATCCTCGGCGGAAAAGGGAGCATGAGGAAAGGCATCAACCGCAGTGGCGATATCCAAAAGATCTTTTGGAATAGCATCATAGCAAAGATCGATACCGATCCCCACTACGGCGCGTTTGCCGTCACCCACCGATTGGGCAAGGATGCCGGCGACTTTTTTGCCGTCTAAAAGAATGTCGTTCACCCATTTTATCTTCGGCGTAAGTCCGATGGCCTCAAGTGACCTTGCAACAGCGATACCGCACGTGACCGTTGTAAGTCCGTTTTCGGTATTATTGACGCAAATACTCATGTATATTCCGCCTTTGGGGGAGGAAAAACTCTTTCCGAGCCTTCCGCGGCCGGCGGTTTGGCATTCGGCTATGACAATGTCATCAACGTCCATTTCACCGGTTCGTATCGAGTCAAGAAGATATCTGTTGGTGGAGTCTGTTTCATCGAAAACTGTTATTTTTCTGTTCTGTGCGCCCTTCAGCAGGGCGCACAGCTTTTTTTTGTCCGTCATATGAGGGAGAGGATATCCCAACTGTCCTTGAGGAACGTCTTCAATTCCTCGGCGTTCAGTCCGCGCTGGCTGATGAGGCACAGATCATAAATCTGTTTTGCGATGCGCTGTTTCTTCTCCTCGTCATCTGTCTTTTTGATCTTGGCGATCAGAGCATTGTTGGAGTTGATAATAAGTGTTGCTTCGGTGGGGAATGCATCAAAGCCGTTCCCCTCACCCATGGAAGCGTACATTTTCATCATGTCCTCCATGCGTCTTGACTGCTCACTGATATTGAGAAGAGCGGGGGTGTCCTTGTCCTTGAAATTTTCAAATTTGATCTCGGTCTTTTCGGGAAGTATCTTCTTGAATACTTCTGCGACCTCGGATATCTCCTCACCTTCCCCTTCTTTCAAAGTGTCCGCTATCTCGGAGTCGACTCTTGAGAATTTGACACCCGCCTCGTTCATCTCCACGGCGTTGATGAACTGAGTATCCACGAAGCGGTCAAGGAGAACTACCTTTGTTCCGCCGTTTTCAAGCATTGAGATGTAAGATGCCTGTTTGACCTTGTCTGCCGCATAGTAGATCTTCTTGTCGTGGGTCTCTTTGGCATCCTCAAGATACTCGTCAAGGGTCATGTACTTGCCATCGCAAAGCTCAAAGAGAAGGCATGGCCGCACTCTGTCGTAGAACTTGCGATCTCTCATGCAACCGTATTCCACAAAGGTCTTTATGTCACGCCAGAGCTTTTTGTATTTTTCTCTGTCCGTTGTGAACATGGAATTGAGCTTGTCCGCTACCTTTTTGATGATATGGGCAGATATCTTGGTGACGTATCCGCTGTTCTGAAGATAGCTTCTCGATACGTTCAGAGGAAGTTCGGGGCAGTCGAGGACTCCCTTCAACATTAAAAGGTATTCGGGAATGACCTCTTTTATGTTATCGGAAACGTAGACCTGATTGTAGAACAGTTTGACCTGTCCCTCAAGACTGTCAAATTCACTCGTGATCTTGGGAAAATAGAGGATACCCTTGAAATTGAGAGGGTAATCCGCCTTGATGTGGATCCAGAAAAGGGGTTCTCTGTAATCGTGGAATACCTTGGTGTAGAATGCCTTGTACTCCTCGTCGGTGCATTCCGACGGGTTTTTCAGCCACAGAGGGCAGGTGTCATTGACCGGAAGGATTTTGTGCTCATGTTCTTCGCACTCTTTGTCCTCGCAATCGCATTCGTGTTCATCACCGTCATCGAAAAAGATCTCCACCGGCATGAAAGAGCAATACTTATCAAGAATGTCGCGAAGACGGGTCCCGTCGAGAAATTCCTTTTCATCGTCGTTGACGTGCATTATGACGGCACATCCGTGGGAGTCGAAGAGCTCGTCTCCATCATAACCTTCTTCTATATCGTATTCTCCCGCATCCTCGCAGGTCCATTTCACTGTGGGCGCACCGTTGTAGGAGCGTGTGACCACGTCTACCTTGGATGCCACCATGAAGGATGAATAGAAGCCGAGGCCGAAGTGACCGATGATGCCTGAGGTGTCGCCCTCGTTACCCTCGTATTTCTGTATGAAGTCAAGTGCTCCGGAAAGGGCTATCTGGCAGATGTACTTGCGAAGCTCATCCGGGGTCATTCCGATGCCGTTGTCGCAAACTGTGATAGTGCCGGCTTCTTTGTCAAGCGTGACCTTCACCTTGAAGTCTTTGTCTTCAATATCGGATACTTCACCCAGTGATATGAGACGGCGAAGCTTCGTCACCGCATCACAGGAATTTGAAACTATTTCACGAAGGAATATCTCTTTGTCCGAATAGAGCCACTTTTTAATAATAGGAAAAATATGAGCGGTCTCGACAGAAATGCCTCCGTGCTCTCTTTTGATCTCGTCCATGTTATTATTACCTCCTTTTAATTACAACACATTATTATAATGCCAAATGTCCTTCAAGTCAAGGAATGAAAGTCATATTTTTTATTAAATCGGAATTTTTTGAACAGCTTATACGCTATTGTCAAAGCAAAGCGAAGGAAATCGGGTCGTAATACCCCCTTTTTCACGATCTACGCAGGAATCAACTTCAGCGCCTTGGTCGAAACGGGTGAAATCGGATGAAATAGTAGAATAGGAACATGACGGCGGAAAGCGGCGCAACTGCCGATAACACTCAAGATAATAAAAAATTCCATTTAGGTCTTGCAAAAACTCGGAACCTGTGCTATACTCTAATTCGTTCGGAGGTGCGAAATGGAGATCGGAACGAGTTTCACCGCAGAAACCGTGGTTTCTGCCGACAATACGGCAGCTGCAATGGGCAGCGGTACCTTGGAGGTATTTTCAACTCCTTCGATGATCGCTCTTGCGGAAAAAGCAGCTTACAGCGCAGTTCAGTCATTTCTTGACGAGGGGCTCACTACCGTTGGTACTCTAATGGATATGAAGCACCTTTCCGCGACTCCCGTAGGTATTAAGGTCAGAGCAGAGGCCGTTTTGACCGAAGCGGATGGCAGACGTCTTGTGTTCGATGTGAAAGCCTACGATGAGTCCGGTCTCATCGGTGAGGGCACTCATGAGAGATTCATTATCAAAAGTGAGTCTTTCCTTAAAAAGACCTACGCAAAGCTCGATAAGTGAGAACCGAATAGAGTAAATAACTTGCCCAAACGGGCAGCTTTAATGTTTCCGTAGCTCAGCAGGATAGAGCAACCGCCTCCTAAGAGTTAGTTATAGCAATCGCCTTTTGACGAAAAGTGATTGACATA
>CAZVQC010000030.1:0-14161 GCA_964629225.1 uncultured Ruminococcus sp. | reverse complement strand
TTTTTCAAGGTTTTGGAGCAAGTTTACGGATGTGTCCGGGGGCTTCTCCTAAGCGGTAGGTCAGCGGTTCGAATCCGCTCGGGAACGCCATCGTTCAGCCGAAAGCCCAAGCAGAATGGCTTTCGGCTGATTTTTTTGTTTGTGGCAAAATTAAATAATTGGAACGTTATTTTTCTTTTGATTAATTTGAGTAATCGATCCTATGAGAAAAAATCGGGGACGGCGCTATTGACAATCGGCTTATCATGTTGTATCATTATTCCATTCGAAAAGGCAATATCGCATTTTGATGAAATATCGTGATGGAACGGTGTTCTTGAAGCGGTGGTGCTCTAATTATTTAAGGAGAAGAAAAATGAAAAAGTTTCTTTCGGTCATACTTGTCTGTGTAATGATGGCAAGTGCAGTTGTTTTTGCAGGTTGCGGTTCTAATGGCGACAATTACGCCTCGGCTAATACCGAATTCTATATTGGTTGTTCCGGTCCTCTTACCGGCAGTGCTGGTGTCTACGGAAACGCCGTTAAGAACGGTGCTCAGATGGCAGTTGATGAGATCAACGCTGTCGGCGGTATCAACGGCGTTAAGATCAAATTCGTAATGATGGATGACAAGAGCGACGTTGCCAACGTCTCCACCAACTACAATAAGATGCGTGAGGACGGTATGCAGGCAAGTCTGGGTTGCGTTACAACCAACCCTTGCCTTGAGTACAAGGCTCTTTCCAAGGAGGACAACGTGTTCTTCATCACCCCTTCCGCCTCTAACGATGCAGTTCCCGAATTCGAAAACGGATATCAGATGTGCTTCGCAGACGGTAACCAGGGGAAGGCAGCGGCTCTCTATGTGAATGCCGCTTGTGCAGGACAGACTATCGGCGTCCTCTACAGATCCGATGATGCATACTCCACCGGTATCCTCGAACAGTTCAAGAGCAATCTCTCCTCCGATATCACTCTCGTTGAGGCTAACTTCCAGGGCGAAACCGTTGCTTCCTTCGACTCTCAGATCAACCAGCTCAAGGATTGCAAGTTCATCTTCATGCCCATCTACTACACACCCGCATCTCAGTTCATGGTTCAAGCTAAGAACGTTATCGCTCCCGACGCAGTCTACTACGGCTGTGACGGTCTTGACGGTATCGATAAAGTTGACGGATTCGATATCTACTCAATTCCTCAAGAAGTATCATATCTTTCTCACTTCAATTCCAAAGCTACCGAGGGTCCCGCTGCTGAGTTTGTAAGCAAATACGTTGCAACGTACGGCTCGGAGACACTCAACCAGTTCGGTGCTTCTGCATACGACTGCATCTATGCCATCAAGGATGCCGTTATCAAGGCAGGAGATAAGATAACCGTCACCACCTCCGCAAGCGATGTTTGCGAGGCACTCAAGGAAGTATTCAACGGCGATTTCACATTCACAGGCATCACCGGCGAGTACAAAGACGGCGTTCAGACATCCATGACATGGGAGTCAAACGGCTACGTCAACAAGACCGCTACAAAGTTCGTTGTGAAGGCGGCAGGCGAAGAGGGAGCCGAGAAATAATTTTCACTGTTCATTCGCAGGATAAATAAGACAGTATTATGTGACTTGCCGACGGAGCAATACCGTCGGCAAGTTGTCAAATTCGAAATGTAAGGAATTCTTATGAACATTCTAACCACTTTGGTAAGCGGGCTCAGTCTTGGTGCCATTTACGCCATGATAGCCCTGGGCTATACCATGGTCTACGGCATCGCAAAGATGCTTAATTTCGCCCACGGCGACATTATAATGGTAGGCGGCTACACCATCTGCGTTTTCTTCGGCGCAACGGGACATTTTCCCATCGCTGTTATCGCGGCGGTGATTTTTTGCGTTATTCTCGGTATCGCTGTTGAAAAGGTGGCTTATAAGCCCCTCAGAGGTGCCTCGCCTCTTGCGGTTCTTATTACCGCCATCGGCGTCAGTTACCTGCTTCAAAGCCTTGCTCAGATGATATTCGGCTCTGCCCAAAAGATGATCAGCATTCCCTCGTTGGGTGCTGTCTCCTTCAAGGGGGTTACGGTGGAAGTTTCCTCCCTTGTCACCTTGGGAGCATCTGTCATCGTTATGGCGGCACTCAGTATCTTTGTCAAATACAGTAAGATAGGACGTGCTATGATAGCGGTCTCCGAGGACAGAGGCGCTGCGGCTCTTATGGGTATTAACGTCAACACCATAATCACCGTTACCTTTGCCATCGGCTCGGCACTTGCGGGACTTGCCGGGGCATTCTATCTTATGAAATCTCCCAGTATGTACCCAACGTTCGGCGCAATGCCCGGAATAAAGGCATTTACTGCTGCCGTTATCGGCGGTATCGGATCGATACCCGGTGCCATGGTAGGCAGTATCCTTTTAGGTATCATTGAGTGCATATGCGACGCTGTGCCCCCTGTGGCACCTTATAAGGATGCTATCGAGTTTTCCATCCTTATCGTAATTCTTCTTGTGAGACCCTCCGGTCTTATGGGTAAAAAGAGGAGGGAAAAAGTATGAGCCGTTCAAACAGCTTCAAGATCAAGCATTATATCAACTATATTGCCGTTTCGGCAGTTCTCATTCTGTTCGTTATTCTGAATCTGACTGTGGGACTTAAAAGCTCCACAACGGTTCTTCTCGAAAAAATGGCGATCAGCATCATCGCTGCGGTCTCACTTAGCCTTGTTGTGGGATTCCTCGGAGAACTCTCCCTCGGCCACGCCGGATTCATGTGTGTCGGCGCTTATATCGGCGGAAAGCTCGCATCGGTCTTGGCGGGCTCCATCGGTGACGGTATTTTGACTTTTGTCATCTGCATTATCGTGGGAGGTGTTTGTGCTGCCATCTGCGGAGCGGTAATAGGTCTTCCCGCACTCAGACTCAAGGGTGACTATCTTGCTATCGTTACTCTTGCCTTTGGTGAGATTGTTAAGGTAGTATTCCTTCAGTCAAAGCCCTTCGGTGCTAACCTCGGTCTGTCCACAAGACGCTTTGACAAGGACGCATGCTTCATCGTGGCATTTGTTCTTATCCTTATAACTCTTGCGGTGGTGCAGAACCTTATCAGAAGTAAGCACGGTCGTGCAGTCACATCTATCAGGGACAGTGAAATCGCCGCAAAGGCTACCGGTATTAATGTAACGAAGTACAAGCTCATTGTTTTCACCATATCTGCATTTTTTGCCGGTATAGCCGGAGTGCTCTACGCCTTCACAAACAATACTGTTATCAGCACGAAATTCGGCTACAACTACTCCATCGAGATCCTCGTTATGGTAGTTCTCGGCGGAATGGGCAATATCAGCGGTTCTATCGTTGCGGCTGCTGTTATCACTTATATCAACACCCAGCTCCAAACGGTGCTTACGGGTGATATGGCGGTGCTCAAGGACCTTGTGTACGCACTGATACTCATCGTTATCGTTATCTACAATAACGCTCCCGCCCTCAAGGGCTTCAGGGAAAAAGTCAATTTTAAGGTGCTTTGGCAAAAGATCGCAAAGCCCGTCCACGATCCGTCGAAGGTTCGTGACGATGCGGCAAGCTGGGAGCACATTCCCACTAAGATCAACATGGATGAGCTTCTCTCGGTGGATATCGTCACAAAGGACGATAACGCTGACGATGCATCCGGAAAGGGGGCTAAGTGATGAGCACACCCGTTCTTCAAACCACCTCCCTGGGCATTTCATTCGGCGGACTTCATGCCGTGACCGGACTTGACCTCACTGTCAAAAAGAACCAACTGTACGGACTCGTAGGTCCCAACGGCGCGGGAAAGACCACTGTCTTCAATATGTTGACCGGTGTCTACCAGCCCACCGAAGGAGACTTCTTCCTTGATGGGGAATCTCTTAAGGGCATGAGTCAGCAGGCGATCAATCACAAGGGTATCGCCCGTACCTTCCAGAATATCAGACTATTCAACAACATGACCGCCGTTCGCAACGTAATGGTGGGACTCGATGCAAGACCGGAATTCCGTTGCAGTGTCCTTGAAAGCGTTCTCAGGCTCCCTCGCCATTTTGAAGTGGAGAGCAGCATGAGAAGCAAGGCTAAGGAGATACTCGACATCGTGGGGCTTCTCGATGAGAGAAACGACCTTGCTTGCAATCTTCCTTACGGAAAGCAAAGAAAGCTTGAGATTGCCCGTGCGCTTGCAACAGATCCGAAACTTCTGCTCCTTGACGAGCCGGCTGCGGGAATGAATCCTCATGAAACCGAGGATCTTATGAGCATCGTAAGATACATCAGAGATAAATTTGACCTTACCATTCTCCTCATCGAGCACGATATGAAGTTCGTATCCGGACTTTGCGATGAGGTGACCGTCCTAAACTTCGGCACTGTTCTCGCCCAGGGAGACACTCAGACGGCTCTCAACGATCCCGAAGTAATTAAAGCATACATCGGAGGCTGACATGGCATTTTTAGAAGTAAAAGATCTTGACGTATGCTACGGTGTTATCCGTGCTCTGAAAAGTATCTCCTTCGAGGTGAAAGAAGGAGAGATAGTAACTCTTATCGGCGCAAACGGGGCGGGGAAAACCACCACTATGCAGAGCATCATGGGACTCATTCCGAAAAAGAACGGTTCCGTCACATTTGACAGAGAGGACATAACGAAGACTCCCAGCCACACGATAGTTAAGCACGGAATGGCACAGGTGCCGGAAGGAAGGCGGATATTCCAAGAGTTGACAGTCTATGAGAACCTTCTCATGGGCGGCTTTACCGTGAATAACAAAGCTCAAATAAAAGCGGACATCGAGGCAACTTATGACCAGTTCCCAAGGCTTGGAGAGAGAAGAAATCAAATAGCGGGAACTCTGTCCGGGGGTGAGCAGCAGATGCTCGCAATCGGTCGTGCTATGATGAGCCACCCGAAGCTTCTTCTTTTAGATGAGCCTTCTATGGGACTTTCTCCTCTCCTGGTGGATCAGGTCTTCGGTATCATTAAGGAACTTAACAAAAAAGGGACAACCGTCCTTTTAGTCGAGCAGAACGCCCGTATGGCGTTGTCCATAGCAGACCGTGCTTACGTTCTTGAGACGGGTAAGATAGTTCTCAGCGGAACCGGCAAGGAGCTGATGGAGAGCCCTGTTGTTAAGGAGGCATACCTCGGCGGCTGATCTTCCTCAAGTGGATCGAAATACGTTATTTACCCGGCAGAGCCTGCCGGGTATTTGCTTTTCTTCGGGGAATGTGGTAGAATTACTTGAAAGGCGGTGAAATTATGGATGGAAGCTCTGTTTTTAACAGGGGAATTTTTTCCGATACTGCCGCTGTCACCTTCGGATTTGTTACGGATGGGGACTCATATTTCTACAGCAGACAGTCATCGATGGACTCAATGGTCTTTCATGTCCTTTGTTCGCCGTCTGAAAAGAGATTAACGGTTTCGGTGGTGGACTCGGATACCGATGAGGATTACCTGCTTTTTAATGTCGGAACTGCGGTGGGATATCTTCCGGGAAAGCTTCGTGCCGAAGGGAAGGAGCTCATTGAAGAGATAGAAGAGAAGTGCTTTGTCTCCTCACTTATGCGGGGACGTGTTTTCGAGTATGTCTTTGAGAAGTTCGGTACCGTACCGGATTCTCCCTTTGAAAATGACCCAAAGTCGGCGGGCTCCGAGGTACTTCGATGTCCTTCGGGAAAATGGTTCGGCATCGTTATGAACGTAAGGTGGCGGGATCTGGGTGTTGACAGCGACTCACGGCTTGACTGCATCAATTTGAAGGTCATCCCCGAAATGAGGGACAGCATCATTGACGAAAAGTATTTTTTTACCTGTTACCATATGAACAAGAAGCACTGGATATCGGTGGCGTTGACTCCGGACGTGCCGTTTTCAAAACTATGTGAACTGATCGATACCAGTTATCATCTTGCATGCCGGCCGAAAAACGGCAGTGGATACCCAAAAAACGGGAACAAGTCACATAAAAAGTGATGTATTTTATCTTTTTTCTTGATTTGCTGCTCAATGTCTGTTATACTGTAATTACTACGATCGGAGGTTTCAAGTTATGATCAAACTGACATCAAACGGAGCATCGGATTATACGATCATTTATCCGGCAGATGCTTCACAGTCCGTAAAGACTGCGGTGGAGCACCTTAAGAAATACATTTTCAAGATATCGGGTGCTTTGCTTTGCGAATTTTGCGACAACAAGCCCGAAGAGGCAAGGGAGATCGTTATCGGTTTCACAAACCGCGGAGGCTGGGACGAAGATATGAAGGCCAAGATCGGTGACGAAGGATTCAGGCTCTACACCGAGGGTGAGCGCATCTACATTGTGGGCAGTGACGTTCGCGGAGCTATGTACGGCACTTTCACCTTCCTTGAAAAAAGTCTCGGATGTCTCTTTATGACCTACAATTACGAAAAGATCCCCACTTGCAGTGAGATTACAGTTCAAGATTTCGACACTACCGAGATCCCTACCTTTGAATGCCGCAATTCCTATTGGTTCCCGGTAAAAGAGGAGGTCATCAGCGCCAAGCTGAAGCTCAACGGTTGTGCCGACAGAGTTATGACCGAAAAGTACGGTAGCGGAGTATATTACGCCGGAGACTTTCAGCATACTATCGGATATCTTGCAGAGCAGTGCCCTGAGGGTGAGCGTGCTTGGGTGCAGCCCTGTCTCTCCGATGAGAAGGTCTATCAGACCGTCCTTAAAAACGTGAGAAGAAAACTAAAGGAGTGTCCCGAAGCAAGGATAATGTCCATCACCCAGAATGACGGTGACTCCGGTGCCTGCAAATGCGACAAGTGCCGTGAGATCAATGAGCGTGAGGGAACCGAGATGGGTACAATGCTCGCCTTCGTCAACAGGATCGCAAGGGAACTTAGGGATGAGTTCCCGAACGTGCTTTTCGATACCTTTGCGTATCGCTTCACAAGAAAGCCTCCCAAAACTATCGTGCCGGAGGACAACGTTATCGTCCGCCTTTGCTCCATCGAGAGCTGCTTCAGACATTCCCATGAGGACTGTCACGTAACTCCCGGTCACTCCGGTGATATAGAGCCCTTTTCCGAACAGCTTAAAAAGTGGGCATCGCTTACGAAGCATCTCTACATTTGGGACTACACGACGAATTTCACCAACTATTCCACCTCATTTATGAATCTCGGTATTCTGAGAAAGAACATCAGATTCTTTGCAGACAACGGCGCCGACGGAATTTTCGAGCAAGGTAACATCTTCTGCCACAACGGTGAGTTCGGTGAGCTGAAGGGCTACATCCTCGCAAGGCTCATGTGGAATCCCTTCATGACCGAAGAGGAGTACTGGCATGAGATCGACCGTTTTCTCGAAGGTTATTACGGCAAGGGCTGGAGATACATCAGGGAATACATCGACTATATGCTGGAGTGCTCTGAGGATTCTCACTTCGGTATCTACTATGATAATGCGTCACTCTACATCAAGCCGTCGGGCTTTGATAGCGAGCTTGATGCGAAGTTTGAATTTTTAAGGCATTCATCGGAATTTTTCGAAAAGGCAGAAGCTATGGCGGAATGTCCCGAAGAGCTCGCTCATATCAGATGCTCAAAAATACAACTTCTCAACTACCGCTTCTTCGTGCTTGAAGAGTATCTCTCTTCCATCAAGGACGATCCGGCTAAAAAAGAAGAATGCCTGAAGGTGGAAAACGATATCATCGAAAACAACAAGCTTCAGTTCCGCTACATGAAAATGTACGACATGGTCTGCCCGGCTGAGTTCAAGTACATTGACAAGTTAGGGGAGCCCGACTTCAGAAAAGCAGCTTTGCTTTGGTGCAACCCGTGAGGATGGTACTTGAGGACGGAGATCTTGAAGAGTTCGTGATGAGCGGAGAGTCCGACATTGCGGTGCCCATAGAATTCTTCGTTCCGGTTGAAGGTGAAGCCCGGCTCACCGTCTACTCTGCTTTTTCCGAGGTGGCAAAGGGCTTTATAAGCCGCTTTTCAAGCGATCTTTTTTCAAGTGAGGCACTTGGATACCTCGACTCGGCTTTCACTCAACCGATGATGGAAGCGGGCTACAGGAAGGATATCAGGGGCGATTACCGGATACTGTCCTACTCTTCGGTCGGCGCAGATATCAAGCCTCCTGTTTGTGAACTTGAGATCGTGAAAATATCCTCAAATGAGGAGTTTGAAAAGTACTATAACGACACCACAAGGGACGTGGAATTCGATCCGGATGATCCGTGTGACGTCTGCTTTGCGGCGATTGAGAACGGAAACATAGTGTCCTATGCCGCAGTTAACGACCTTTCCGAGGATGATACTGTGGAGATCAATGTGGAGACCTGTCCCCATGCCAGAGGTCGGGGACTTGCCACCGCTGTAGTCTCCTCTTTATGTCACTATCTTATGGGATTTGGCGAGACTGTCGGTTACAGATGCAGGATATCCAATGCCGCATCTGTCAGAGTTGCCGAAAAGGTGGGGCTCAAGATGACCGGAGAAGGGTATTCCTTCGTATGTTACCGTACGTGAAGCACGGCTAAGAGACTTTTCATCTGTTATTATCTTACCTCCTGCAGAGACCTCTGCGGGAGGTCATCCCAAGGCTTTCCTTGGGATGCTTTGATGTTTTAAATGAATGGAGGTGAGGTGCGATGGCTTTTGATGCCGGAACGGTATTTCACGTGGCAAACGAGACGGATGAGGCTTTAAGAGGCGGTAAGGTAGAAAAGATCTATCAGCCTCAGCGAGATGAGATAATTATCTCTGTCAGAAGCGGAGGTGAGACGAAACGGCTCCTTATCAACGTCGCTTCTTCCAATGCCAGAATGGGTCTCACCTCAATGAGACCGGACAATCCCGCAAATCCTCCCATGTTCTGCATGATGCTGAGAAAGCATTTTCAAGGGGCAAAATTCGTCTCCTGCAAGCAGATAGGATTTGAAAGAGCAGTCCGCATCACTTTTGATGCCTATGACTCACTCGGATTTTTGTCCCACAAGCACATTATCGTTGAGATAATGGGCACTTACAGCAATCTCATCATCACAGACAAGGATGATAAGATACTCGGCGCGGCAAAACTCATCGATCTGTCCTCAAATCATAAGAGGCAGATTCTTCCCGGAATGATCTACGAGGTGCCTCCAAAGCAGGACAAACTTGATCCTACCACCGTGTCCGAGGAAACTCTGTTGCGACTGTGCATTGACTCGGACCCGGATGTCAAATGTGAAAAATTCATCATCTCCAATTTTTCGGGTATTGCTCCCGTGGTGGCAAGGGAGATAGCCTTTCGCTGCGGCGGCTCCGTTACGGCTACTCTTACCGATTGTCACAGAACCCTTTCGAAGGTGTTCTTTGATTGCATCTCCAAGGTGAAGGAATGTTCCGGTCGTCCGTGGGCGGTCAAGGATCAAACCGGGCGTCCGGTTGAGTATTCATTCATCGAACTGACACAGTATGTGGGCTATGAGTCGGTCGGGTATTCCACTTTTGGGGAAATGATCGATGCATTCTATCTGACACGTGCTACAATGGAGAGGACGAAGCTCCGTTCTGCGGACGTTCACAGGATCCTTTCCAATGCGGAAAAGAGAGTATCCAAGAAGCTCTCCCTCATGAGATGCGAGCTTGAGGAATGCCGGATGGGGGACGAATGGAGGCTGTATGGCGATCTTATCACAGCAAACATATTCAGGCTGAAAAGAGGAGATGCCGAGTGCACTCTCGAAAACTATTACGACGGTATGAAGCCCGTTCGGATCAAGCTTGATACCAACTTATCTCCTGCCGCCAATGCCCAGAAGTACTACAAAAAATATTCAAAGACGAAATCCGCAAGGGAGCATCTTACAAAGCAGATAGAACTTGCCGAGGCGGAGTACGAGTATATTTTCACCGTTTTTGATTCTCTGTCGAGAGCGGAGACCGAAAAAGAGGTCTCGGAGATACGTTCCGAACTCTATCACAGCGGTTATGCATCGAAGATGAGAAATTACTCGGAGAAAAAGAAACAGACCCCAAGTTTCGATACCTACCGTACTTCAGGAGGGCTCACCGTACTGTGCGGCAAGAACAATCTCGCCAATGACTATCTTTCCTTCAAAATCGGGGAAAAGACCGATTGGTGGTTCCACGTAAAAGGAATGCCGGGAAGTCACGTTATTTTGAAGTGCCCGAAAGGGGAAGAACCGGATGAAGTGGATTTCACCGAAGCTGCCACCGTTGCCGCTTGCAATTCCAAGGCGGGAGATATGACGGCGGTCGACGTTGACTACACACTTCTTAAAAACGTAAAGAAGCCTCCTTCATCCAAGCCCGGATTCGTTATCTACCATACTAACTATTCCGCGAGAGTCGTTGCCGATTCGACTCTCGTTGCCAAAATCGGCAAAAAGTAATACCGCGTATCATTTTCGCCTGCCGTGGGAACAATCCTAAAAAACGGAGGCTGAAAAATGAAGATACTGTTTTACGATACGAAGCCCTATGACAGGGAGTCGTTTGAACTTTTGAACGGAGAATATCCGACGGTCAAGGTAGACTATCTTGATGCGGATATCTCGAACAGTACCGCAAGTCTTGCGAGAGGCTATGATGCGGTCTGCGTATTTGTGGCGTCTCTTGTAACGTCTGAAGTTATCGAAGCGCTGTCGGGCACCGGTGTCCGCCTTATCCTATTGAGGTGTGCCGGATTCAATAACGTTGACGTTGAGGCGGCGAAAAGACACGGTATCACCGTTATGAGGGTGCCGGGGTATTCTCCCGAAGCCGTTGCAGAGCACGCAGCAGCTCTGGCTCTTGCTGTGAACCGCCGAATCCACAAAGCCTATATCAAGGTCAGGGAAAATAACTTCAGTCTTGTCGGACTGACCGGAACTGATTTTTTCGGAAAGACGGCAGGGATAATAGGAACCGGCAAGATCGGCACCGCCATGTGCCGTATCTGCCATGGTCTTGGGATGAAGGTCATCGCCTTCGACACGGTGAGGAACCCGGCTCATGACTGGGTAGAATATGTCACCCTTGACGAGCTCTTTAGGCGAGCGGATCTCATCTCTCTTCACTGTCCCTTGACCGATGAAACTTACCACATGATCGACAAGGAAGCCATCGTCAAGATGAAAGACGGAGTGATCCTTATCAACACTTCAAGAGGAGCCCTCATTAAGACGGAGGATCTTATCTCCGGTATCAGAGACAGAAGATTTTTCGGGGTTGGGCTTGACGTGTATGAGGAGGAGAACGACAACGTTTTCGAAAACCGAGAGGATGATATCCTTGAGCATTCGGTGACGGCAAGACTTCTATCATTTCCCAATGTTATAGTGACGTCTCATCAGGGATTTCTTACCGAGGAGGCACTGGAGGCTATCGGCAGAACTACCTTTGAGAACGCACTTTCATTTGACAGTGGCAGGATCATTGAGGATAATACAGTCTGTTAAGACGAATTTTATTAAGCGAGGCATTTCCATGAAAAACTTACTTGTGGTGGACGGAAACAGCATACTGAACCGTGCCTTTTTCGGAATACGTCCCCTTTCTACCAAGGAGGGACTTCCCACAAACGCCGTCTACGGCTTCATCACCATAATTAAAAAGCACCTTGATGCTTTGAAACCGGACTATGCAGTCTGTGCTTTTGACTTAAAAGCACCTACGTTCCGTCATGAGAAATGCGATTTTTACAAAGCGAACAGAAAGCCGATGCCGGAAGATCTGGCTGTTCAACTCCCCTATGCAAAGCAGGCGGCGGAGGTAATGGGTCTTCACGTTCTCGAATGCGAGGGCTTTGAAGCGGACGATATCATAGGTACCGTCTGCAGAATGGGAGACGAGGCGGGAGATGTTCACTCCTATGCTCTCACTGGAGACCGAGACTCGCTTCAGCTCGTTACCGAGACTACGTCCGTCATCCTTGTGAAGACCAAGGAAGATGTCCTTTTCACACCGGAGAGGTTTTTCGGGGAATACGGCGTCGCACCGTCGCAGTTTATCGACGTGAAAGCCTTGATGGGTGACTCCTCGGATAACATTCCCGGCGTGAAGGGCATCGGTGAGAAAACGGCTTTCAAGCTCATCTCCGAAAAAGAGACCCTTGAGGGGGTCTATGAGGATATCGACTCTCTTTCCGTTGGAAAAAGTGCCAAGGAGAAACTGAGAGACGGGAAGGACGATGCATTTCTCTCGAGGTGGCTTGCCACCATCGTTAAAAATGCTCCTGTAGGGTCTGAATTAGCCTCATTTTCAACAAAAGGACCTTCCCGCGAAAAATTGTACCGCCTATGCACATCCCTTGAATTTTCGGCCCTTTTTAAGCGCTTTGATTTCACTTCGGATAGCTCCGAAAGCAGGGAAGCGTCAACAACCGAGGCGGTAATACCGAATGTCGTAGTTTTTACGGGAGACATCCCATCCCTTGGCGACGGTTACGCGGTCGCTCTTTCGGATGATGGAAGACTCGTTATCGCAACGTCTTGCAAACTGTTCACAGTTTCTCTTGGAGATACCGATACCGTAAATAAAGTGCTGTCTCGCCCCGTGATATGTCACGATTACAAAAGGTTGTACCGTGAGCTGTCCGACAGGGGCTTCGATGTTGCCTGCTCTTTTGACACGTGCCTTGCGGCGTACCTGCTCTCACCCGGCAACTCGGAATACGGAATCGAAAAACTTGTTTTCAACTATCTCCGGTTTGATGTTCCGAGTGACTTCGGTGCAGAAGCTGAAGCGTTCTTGACCTTCAAACTTGCGGATGTGTTGATGAAGGAGCTGACCGAGAGAAAAATGATGGGCGTTCTTGCCGATATTGAGATACCTCTCAGCCGTGTTCTTGCGGACATTGAGAGACGTGGAATGAAGATCGATACGGAAGGTCTTGATGTTTACAACAGTGAGCTTGTAAAGTACAGGGATTCCCTTGAGACCCGAATCTTCGCACTTGCGGGACACGAGTTCAATCTCAATTCACCAAAACAGCTTGGAACAGTCCTGTTTGAGGAAATGAAACTTCCCGTCATTAAAAAGACCAAGAGTGGTTACTCCACAAATGCGGAAGTGCTGCAATCACTTCGACCTTACCATGAGATCGTCGACACGATCCTTCACTTCAGAGAGGTATCAAAGCTCATTTCCACCTACACCGGTGTCCTTCCGGGGCTGGCAGATGAAAATGGGCGGGTACATACCGTCTTTAACCAGACCGGAACTGCCACGGGGCGTCTCTCGTCAAACGAGCCCAATCTTCAGAATATTCCCGTAAGAGGCGAGATCGGCCGTGAGATAAGAAAATACTTTATTGCCGACAGCGGTAAAGTACTTGTGGATGCGGACTATTCTCAGATCGAGCTGAGAGTGCTTGCGGAGATCTCCAAAGATGAAAACATGATCTCTCAGTTCCTCTCCGGAAACGATATCCATACCGCCACAGCCGCCAGTGTCTTCGGGGTGTCGGAGTTTATGGTGGACGGTGATCTGCGCCGTAGGGCAAAGGCAGTGAATTTTGGAATAGTTTATGGTATCGGTGCTTATTCGCTTTCCAAGGATCTGGGTATTTCCAGAACCACTGCTGCCGAATATATCGAAAATTACCTGAAGACTTATCCCTCCGTTGACAGGTATCTGAAGCAGACTGTGGAGGAGGCAAAGCGTGATCTTTATACTGTCACCGCCTTTGGTCGTCGCCGTCCAATACCGGAGCTTGCTTCCTCAAATAAAAATATGCAGGCTTTCGGCGAAAGGGTCGCCATGAACAGTCCAATTCAAGGCACTGCCGCAGACATTATCAAGATAGCTATGATCAACTGCGACAGAGCGCTGAGGGATGAAGGAATCGATGCTCGGATAATTATGCAGGTCCACGATGAGCTTATCGTGGAAGCCGCCGAAAAAGATGCCGAGAGAGCTGCCGAGATCCTAAAAACTCAGATGGAGCAAGCGGTGAAAACAAAAGTACCCATGCGTGCCGATGTTTTCGTCGGGAAAAACTGGCTTGCGGCGAAGGACTGATCCGAAGTCGTGCTGCTTACTTCCGAGTAATCTCGTTGAAACTCAACAATAATGAGTAAAAGCTGTGTTGCGTTAACATTAAATTTACATCTAAAATGATAAAACATTCGGAAAAAACGATGTTTTTTCAATAAAAATCACTGCATGCTGCCAAAAATTCTCACAACAGATAT
>CAZVQC010000029.1:0-15116 GCA_964629225.1 uncultured Ruminococcus sp. | reverse complement strand
ACCCTCGACCTACTGCTTAGAAGGCAGTTGCTCTATCCGGCTGAGCTAAAGGTACATAAAAATGGAGCGGGTGATGGGAATCGAACCCACATAACCAGCTTGGAAGGCTGGAATTCTACCACTGAACTACACCCGCATCTAACTGCCTAAATATAGTATCACAAGTGAAGGGGCTTGTCAAGGGTTTTTCCGAAAAAAAACAAAAAAACGAAAAAACGTTGCCCGAATCCTCAAAATATGATACTATTAAAGTGAGAAAAAACGGAGGATGGCAGATGGACAGGATAAAAGAGACTCTCTTTTCCATGAGGGATGAAGAATACAGAACTTTTCACATGAAGCTTATGCCGGATATTGCACCGGAAAAGGTCATCGGCGTGCGCACTCCCGCTCTGAGGCGTTACGCTTCGGAACTTTTCGGCACGGCTGACGGAGAGGCATTCATTATTGATCCCCGGCACTATTATTATGAGGAGAACAATCTTCACGCCTTCATCGTCTCCAAAATAAGGGACTACCGTGAGGCGATGGCGAAGACGGAGGAATTTTTGCCCTACGTCGACAACTGGGCTACCTGCGATATGTTCAGACCGAAGGTCTTTCAAAAGAACTGTGACAGTCTTCTTGACAAGGCGTTTGAATGGTGTTCGTCGGACAGGGTATTCACCGCAAGATACGGGATCGGGATGTTTATCTCCTACTTTTGCGGCGAAAGATATTCCGACACGGTATCAAACGCCGTTGCCATGATACCGGCGGGAAGATACTACGTGGACATGGCAAGGGCGTGGTATTTTGCAACGGCGCTGACATACAATTTTGAAAAGGCGGTATCGTTCATCGAAAGCGGACGTCTTGATGCATGGACTCACAATAAGGCGATATCAAAGGCCTGTGATTCATTCCGAATTCCGAAAGAAAACAAGGAAGCGCTCAAAAAAATGAAGGTCTAAAGTTGAAATTATCCAGTTGACTAAAATTCATAATGGGGATGTTGATACCGTATTTTACGGATGCATAAAATATTATCCGGGATAATTTCCTGCGAAATTGCGGTCAATACGGTGTTCTGCAGTCAAATACGGTAAAATGAATTGGGAAAATTCAGTGCCGAAGGTTGACAAGAGCTTTTATTATATTGTATAATAATATAAATCGGATCAAGAGTGCCAAACGGCGGCGGATCCGATACGGAATTGAAACGGAGATCATCATGTTCAAAAGTATGACTGCATTCGGAAGAGCGAGGGGGCTCAGTTCTTCCGGGGACAAGGATATCACGGCGGAGATAAGATCCGTCAATAACAGGTATCTTGATTGCACAGTGAAACTGCCCCGTATGTACAGCTTCCTTGAGGAGCGGGTAAAAACTTACATTGCGCAGCGTGGGATAACGAGAGGCAAGGTTGAGGTGTTCATCAGCATCGACGTTATCAAGCAGACCGGTGTTTCGGTGAGGCCGGATATGGCGATAGCCGCATCCTACATCGGTGCACTGAAGGCACTGAGGGATGAATTCTCTCTTGCGGACGACATAAGTGTCATGACCGTGGCTCAGTACAGAGATATCTTCACCGTGCAGTGCCCCGAGGACGACATGGAGAAGGACTGGGATGACCTGAAGGCGGTGCTTTCCGGTGCCGTTGATATGTTCCTTGAGGCGAGAAGCAGAGAGGGTGCCAACCTTGAAGCGGACATCCTTAAGAAGACCGAAGTGATAAAAGGCTACGCCGCAAGGATCGCGGAGATCTCCGCAAAGGACATCTCCGGCTACAGCGCAAAGCTTGAGGAGAGGATCAAAAAACTCCTTCAGGACTTTGACGTTGAGATAGCGGAGCAGAGGATACTTACCGAGGCGGCGATATTTGCCGACAAGGCGGCAATAGACGAGGAGCTCGTTCGTCTCGACAGCCATTTTGCCGCAATGAATGATATCATGTCAAAGCCCGAACCTGCGGGAAGAAAGCTTGACTTCCTCATTCAGGAGATGAACCGTGAGACCAACACCATCGGATCGAAGGCCGGCAATGCGGAGATAGCCCACCTTGTGGTGGACATCAAGGCGGAACTTGAGAAGATCCGAGAGCAGATACAGAACGTGGAGTGACGGATGAAGCTTGTCAATGTCGGATTCAACAATATGGTGTCGGCGGACAGGATCGTCGTTCTTGCGGGCTACGACTGCGCCCCTTCAAAAAGGCTTGTGCAGGAGGCAAAAAAGGACGGAAGAGTCATCGACTGTACCGTGGGTAAAAAGACCAAGACGGTCATCGTCACCGACAGCGGACACGTGATACTGTCGGCACAGGAGACCGAAAAGCTGGCGGCTAAGATCGGTGGCGACGTTCAAGACGATAGCGAGGGCTCAAAATGAGAGGACTTTTTATAGTGATATCCGGGCCTGCAGGCAGCGGCAAGGGGACCGTTGTGAAAAAACTGAGGGAGAGCCTTCCCACCATCGGCTTTTCCGTCTCGGCTACAACAAGGGCGCCGAGGCCCGGCGAGGAGGACGGCGTCCACTATCACTTCATCTCAAAGGAGGACTTCCTTCGTAAGATCTCCTGTGGTGAGGTGCTGGAATACACAAGTTATTGCGACAACTATTACGGCACGCTGAAGAGTGAGGCCGAAAGAGTAGTCGAAGCCGGACGGGATCTGATCCTTGAGATTGAGGTGGACGGAGCGTCCCAAATCAAAAAGATCTGCCCGGATGCGGTATCCATCATGTTGATACCTCCGGATGCGAGAGTTCTTGAAAGCAGGCTTCGTGGCAGAGGTACCGAGAGCGAAGAAGTGATACGCAGAAGGATAAAACGGGCGGCGGAGGAGATATCCCGCCTTCCTGACTACGATTACGTGGTGGTCAATGAGACCGGACGGGACGGTGAATGCGCCGACAGGATAGCATCCATCATCATGGCGGAGCATTCAAAGACCGATAGGATGAAAGAGATAACGGATCGTTTTTTCGACATTTGATCCGTGTCCTTCATGTTATGATACTGCCGATGGTGAGTGCCGTCGGTGATCGAAAAGCAAATTATTACTAACACCGCAAAAGCGGAACAAGGAGATAAAAATGATCTACCCATCTATCAACGACTTTACAAAAGACGGAAAAATGAACAAGTACGCTCTGGTCATCGCCGCAGCAAAATGCGCCCGTGTCATCACCGATGAGTACGTGAACCAGAGAGAACGTGCGGAGAGCAGGATCGCAAAAAAGGAAGTTGATAAGCCTCTTGTCAGCATGATCAGAGAAGAATATCGCGACGAAAAGGCTGTGAAGGTTGCCGTCGGCAGACTGTACGACGGTCGCTTCAAGATAGTCGACAAGGAGGGCGAGACCCTTTTTGACAACGAGGATAAGGTGCTGAACGTCGAAGAATGATATCATTGTCCCCGAATTATCGGGGACGCTTGGCTTTTCTTTGGGATAACTGACTTTGAAAGGAGAGAGAACGTGAGTATTGCGCGAGTCTGCATTTTTGATCTGCCGTACCATGCGGACAGGCTGTTCGATTATCGGATACCGACGGAACTTGAAGGCTCGGTTTTGCCGGGTTCTCTCGTCAGCGTTCCTTTCGGAAGGGGAAATCGTGGGATACCGGCGGTAGTTTTTGAGATAACCGACACGACGGAACTCGATTCCCTGAAGCCCATATCCTCCGTTGCCCGAAACGGTCCGATGATCGGTACGGAGCAGTTGAGACTTGCCGCTTTTTTGAAGAGTCATACTCTGTGCTCATACGGAGAGGCGATCAAGGTCCAGGTTCCCTCGGCTGCATTTTCAAAAGTGACCGAGTGTGTCAGAACAAAAGGAAAAAGGATCCTGCCGGGAAGCGGTGAAGCGCTTCCGCCAAAGGCGGCGGCGGTTCTCGGATATCTTGAAGAAAAAGGGGACGTCCCGCTTTCGAAGCTGTCCGGGGAATTCGGTGACGGTATTCCCAAAACTGTGTCCTATCTTGCCAAGGAGGGATACGTTGAGCGGTTCAGCATCGTAAAGGAGCCCTCGTCGGTCAAAAAGACCGCCGTTATCTCTCTTGCGGTGAGTGATGAGGTGGCAAAAGACATTCTCACGGGAGGTGGGCAGACTGGTATCAGGCTTCGCAGTCCCATGCAGATCTCAATTATCAAGACCTTGCTTGGAAAGAAAGCGATGGATCTTGAAGACCTTGCAGCAGAGACCGGATGCAAGAATGTTCAGGTGCTGACACTTGAAAAAAAGGGGATCCTTTCAAGAGAAGAATTTGAGACTTATCGCGACCCTTACGCCGGAAGGGCGAAGACCGAGGGCTCGGATATCGTGCTTTCGGATGAGCAGACGGAGGCATTCGGTGCCTTGAAGGAGCTCTATCTTTCCCATGAGCCGAAGGCTGCTCTGCTTCACGGAGTGACCGGATCCGGAAAGACCAGCGTCATCAAAAAACTGATAGATTCCGTTCGAAGCGACGGACGGGGAGTTATCATGTTAGTGCCGGAGATAGCGCTGACGCCGCAGGCTGTGTCCATATTCAGGAGTTACTACGGTGACAGCGTTGCCGTGCTTCATTCAAGGCTTTCGAACGGCGAGAGATACGATGCTTGGAGGCGGATACGTGACGGCTTTGCCGACGTTGTCATAGGAACGAGAAGTGCGGTATTCGCCCCGGTGAAAGATCTCGGATTGATAGTCATCGACGAGGAGCAGGAGCACACGTACAAATCCGAGTCGGACCCGAAGTATTCCGCCCATGACGTGGCGAGATTCAGATGTGCCGAAAACGGAGCACTGATGCTTCTTGCCTCCGCTACCCCATCTTTTGAGAGCTACTACAAGGCGGTATCGGGAAAATACTCACTTATCAAACTGAAAACAAGATACGGCGGTGCGACTCTGCCTAAGGTGGAACTGTGTGACATGAGAAGCGAGAGGGCTGTGGGAAATGTCTCTTCTCTCAGTGCACCTCTTGTGTCGAGGCTTTCGGAGACTGTCGAAAACGGAGAACAGGCAATAGTTTTTCTTAATAGACGAGGCTACAATCACACGGTGTCTTGTATGGCTTGCGGAGAGGCCGTGATGTGCCCGAACTGTTCCGTTTCCATGACCTATCACGTGAAGGGCAAGGGCTCATCGGAGCAGTACGGGGTCTTAATGTGCCACTACTGCGGCACTACGCTGAGGATACCGGAAAAATGCCCGTCCTGCGGGAAAGAACACTTCCGCCACACCGGAAGCGGTACTCAACGGGTGGAGGAAGAGATACAAAAATTGATACCGGGGGCGAGGATAGCCCGCATGGATGCGGACACTACCTCCGGCAAGGGATCCTACGGGGAGATACTTGAAGGATTCCGAAGGGGAGATACCAATATTCTGCTCGGCACGCAGATGGTCACTAAGGGGCACGATTTTCCGAAGGTGACCTTGGTGGGGGTCTTGGATGCGGATCTTTCGATACATATGGATGATTACCGTGCCACGGAGAGGACTTTTTCCATGCTGACGCAGGTAGTCGGCAGAGCCGGAAGAAAAGGCGGTGAGGAGGGCGTTGCCCTCATCCAGACGTTGAATCCCTACAACGACGTCATAAGGGACGCCGTCAGTCAGAATTACGAGGCGTTTTTTGAGCGTGAAATCAAGCTGAGACGTGAAGTCGTCTTTCCTCCGTTTTGTGACATTGCGGTGATCACGGTATCATCTCAGGATGAGTCTCTCCTTGCAATTGCCGCCTCCGGGCTTGACAAGCTGATCAGAAAACTTGCCCTTGAAAAATACAGCGACGTGGCTCTCCAGGCCTTCGGCCCCTTTGAGACGCCGGTCTACAAGGTGAGAAATATGTTCCGAATGAGGATGGTGCTCAAATGCCGTCTTAACAAGAGGACGAGAGAGATGCTCTCCGAGGTAATGACGGAGACCGGAAAAAATTCTAAAAGACAGGTCACGGTCGGGATCGATCTGAATCCCGAGGAAGTGTGACCGTGAAAGGTGTTACATGGCAAGACTAAATATTGTGAAACTCGGAGACGATGTTCTGAGAAAGCAGTGCAGACCGGTGATCGAGATCACACCGAGGATACTGACGTTACTTGACGACATGGCGGAGACTCTTCACATTGCGGACGGCTGCGGACTTGCGGCTCCTCAGGTGGGAGTTCCTCGCAGGATCTGCATTGTAGAAGTTGACGCAGGGGATCTTATTGAACTTATCAACCCGGAGATCATAGCATCCGATGGGGAACAAGAGGAACTTGAGGGTTGCCTCTCACTGCCCGGAAAATGGGGGATAGTGAAGCGCCCCGAGACCGTGACGGTGAGAGCCACAGACAGACACGGAAAGGAATTCACCGTTTGCGGAAGCGGTCTCAAGGCGAGGGCACTTTGCCATGAGATCGACCATTTGGACGGAAAGCTCTTTTGCGATGAGGCGGTCAAGATGCTCACGCAAAAGGAGATAGAAGAGATGTACGAATGATTTCGGAGGGATCGATGAGAGTAATGTTCATGGGCACTCCGGATCTGGCACTTGTGATCCTAAAGGCTCTTTATGAAAGCGATACTTGCGAGCTTACGTCCGTCGTGACACAGCCCGACAAACCAAAGGGGAGAGGCCATCAAATGGCGGCGTCCCCCGTGAAGGTTTTCGCACTTGAAAAAGGTATTACCGTCCATCAGCCGGAAACTTTGAAGGACGGGGCGTTTCTTTCCGTTCTGGAAAGTGAGAAGCCGGATATGATAATAGTGGCGGCGTATGGGAAGATACTGCCCCCCTACGTGCTGGATCATCCCAAATACGGATGCATCAACGCCCACGGATCGTTGTTGCCGAAATACAGAGGCGCGGCGCCGATACAAAGGGCAATAATTGACGGAGAAAAAAAGACCGGTATCACCGCAATGTTCATGGACAAGGGCCTCGATACCGGAGATATGATACTGAAAAAGGAAGTGGACATCACATCCGAAGACGATTTTGAGTCCCTTCACGACAAACTGGCGGCAGTGGCGGCAGATTGCATCCTTGAAACGGTGACTCTTGCCAAAGAAGGACCTCTGCCGAGAGAAAAGCAGAATGATGCGGAGGCTACCTACGCCGAAAAGATAACGAAAGCTGACAGAGCCCTAGATCTTTCCGAGACCAATACGGCAGTAAGGGACCGAATCCGCGGCCTCTCTCCCGTTCCGAGGGCGGTGACCCTTCTTCCGGACGGTAAGATGCTCCAGATAACAAAGGCGGAGGAGTCAAGTGACAGCTTTGGTGAAGTCGGCACGGTGTTTGACCTTGGAACGGACGGATTTAAAATCACCTGCGGCAGAGGATCTGTGAAGGTGCTTGAGGTGATCCCGGAAGGAAAGGGCAAGATGAGTGCCGCCGATTTCGTCAGGGGACGGAAAATATCTTTAGGGGACGTCCTCGGCGGTAAGAATGATGGTTGAGAACATTAAGAGTGCAAGGACACTTGCTCTTGATTCTTTGGTGAAATGCGGAAAATACGGAAAGTATCCGAATCTTGAAGTTGCTGCCTCCCTTAAAGCATCGGGGCTCGGAGATGCCGACAGACGGCTCTACACGCTCCTTGTATATGGTGTTACGGAGCGGGTTATAACACTTGACAGAACTATTGAATCTCTGTCATCAAAGCCGCTGTCCTCCATCGATACGGTGACTTTGAATGCTCTCAGGCTCGGAATCTTTCAACTTGCCTTCACCGAGAGGATACCGGAACACGCAGCCGTGTCCGAAACGGTGGACACGGTGCCGAAAAGGTCAAAGAGCTTTGTCAATGCGATACTCAGGTCATTTATTCGGAGTGGAAAAAGGATAGATCTTCCACCGCAGGGGACGACGGAATTTCTCAGTGTAAAATACTCGTGTCCGGCGGAACTTTGCGATCATATTTCAGGGTGCCTCGGATACTCGGACACCGAGAGGCTTCTTGCGAGTACTTTTGAGAGGCACCCGGTTTCGCTGAGGGTCAATACTCTTGTGACGGATACGGACACGCTGATACGTGAGGTCTTTCCCACCGGCCGAAAAAGCAGGCTATTTGACGACATGATAACTGTGGATACTCTCGGAGCTCTGCCGGAGGACGAAAGATGGTTCGTGCAGGACGAGGCATCCCGTGCTGCGGCTGCGGCGCTGGGAGCGTGCCCCGGGGAAACTGTCGTTGACACCTGTGCCGCACCCGGCGGAAAGACGTTTTCCGTTGCGATCGACATGGGAAACACGGGAGTTGTTCACTCCTTTGACATTAGAAAAAGCAAGATATCCCTCATTGAGAAGGGAGCCGAGAGATTGGGACTTACCAACATCACGGCGGAGTGTCGGGATGCAAGAGATACCGACGGGCGCCTCGTCAAAAAGGCGGACAGAGTTATCTGCGACGCTCCCTGCTCCGGTCTTGGAGTTATCGGGAAAAAGCCCGATATAAAATACAAGTCGGTGGAGGACATAAAACGCCTTCCCGAAATACAGTACGAAGTCCTTTCGGGAGCTGCCCGTTACGTAAAGCCCGGCGGAGTGCTCGTGTACTCCACCTGCACTGTGCTTGCGGATGAAAATGAAAAGGTGGTAGAGAGATTTCTTCAAAATGAGCGGTCCTTTTCGCTGAAGAAGGGCTCGATATTCGGATCTGACCTTGCAATGAAGACATTTCTCCCTTATGAAGATCATACCGACGGCTTTTTCGTTGCCGTCATGACCCGAGGTGCGAAGGATGAATGACGTTGTTCTGAAGGATACCGGCGCTCTCGAAAAAGTCGATATCATGTCCATGACATTAGAAGAGTTGAGGGAATTCGTTACCTCCGTGTTGAAGGCTCCGAAATTCCGTGCAGATCAGCTCTACGGTTGGATGCAGAAGGCAAAGAGCTTCGATGAAATGACAAATCTCCCCGGGTCTTTCAAAAAAAGCCTTTCGGACGTTGCCGAATACAGACTTCCGAGGATCGCAGAGAAATACGTTTCGAAGAAGGACGGCACCGTAAAGTACTTAATGGAACTTGTGGACGGAGAATGCATCGAAAGCGTTTTTATGAAGTATGAGCACGGCAATACCGTGTGTGTTTCATGTCAGGCGGGATGTAGGATGGGGTGCAGATTCTGCGCTTCCACACTGAGAGGGAAGAAAAGAGATCTTTTCCCCTCCGAGATCTTGGGACAAATAGCCGTGATAACCGGAGATACCGGAGAGAGGGTGTCCGGTGTCGTCATGATGGGCATTGGGGAACCACTCGACAACTACGATAATACGGTGAAATTTTTGAAACTCATTTCCGCTCCCGGAGGGCTTTCCATCGGGCTGAGACATATTTCGGTCTCCACCTGCGGCATCGTGCCGAATATCAGAAAACTTGCCGGGGAAGGACTTCCCGTGACCCTTTCCGTGTCTCTTCACGCGGCGGATAACAGCGTCAGAGACTCGCTTATGCCGATCAACAGAAAATACCCGATAGAGGAGCTCCTTGAGGCTTGCAGATACTATTTCGATACTACCGGACGGCGAGTCTCCTTTGAGTACACGCTGATATCCGGCGAAAATGACTCAAGAGAAGCAGCACGGCATCTTGCAAAGATCCTTAAAGCGGGAATGCATGGGGAGACTTGCCACGTCAACCTGATCATGCTGAACGAGGTGGCAGAGACCCCGTACTCATCGGTGGGACGGGGCAGAGCAGAGGGGTTTTGCAACACGCTCCTCTCTTGCGGCATTGCCGCCACCATAAGAAGACGGCTCGGAAGCGATATCAACGCCTCCTGCGGCCAGCTTAGACTTGCAAATATCAAAGACAAAAAAGAAAAATGAAACGATCCTTCGAAAAGAGGTGGACAACGTGTTTTATTACGGACTGAGTGACGTTGGTCAAAAGAGACCAAACAACCAGGACAGCTTCATCGTGAAGAGTTATTCAAGCGGAGCGGTCCTCGGAATAGTATGTGACGGCATGGGCGGGGCCGCCGGCGGAAAAACTGCCAGTACCATCGCCTCGGAGGAATTCTGCAAGCGGATGGATCAGCTTGCGGCTGACCTTGAAAACGGAGCAAACGCAGATGAGAACACGGTGGCTGAGGCGATGCTTGAGGGTGTCTTCAACGCCAACAGAGCCGTCTTTGAAAAGGCGGAGGCAGATGAGGAACTAAGCGGCATGGGAACTACCCTCGTGGCTTCCCTCGTGATGGGCAAGCGCATCTTCACGGTCAACGTGGGGGACAGCCGAATGTACCTTGCCGATGGTAACAAGATAGTTCAAGTGACTCACGATCACTCTTACGTACAGTACCTTGTTGACATCGGAAAAATGACCGAGGCGGAGGCAAAGCGCTCGTCAAACAAGAATATCATAACAAGGGCGATAGGTACCGAGGAGGAGACCGAGCCGGATATCTATCTTACCGAGATCAAGGACGAGGAAGTGAACAGTGAGGACAGCGTTATCAGTTTGCTTCTTTGCACCGACGGTCTTTCCAACCACGTATCTCCGAGAAAGATGTTTTCGGTGATAGAGAATGTCCGAATGAGCGAAAAGTGCGAGGAAGCTCCCGTATCCATTGCGGGGGAGCTTGTTAAACTGGCAAACGATGACGGCGGAAGCGACAACATAACGGTCGTTGTCATCTCCGTGTGAGGCGGAGGATACTAACCGAAAGGATCAGTTATGGAAACAAGTTACGAAAAATACGTCGGCGTGATATTCGACGGCAGATACAGAATAGAAAAAGTGATAGGACTCGGAGGAATGGCGGTCGTCTTCAAGGCTGTTGACCTTCAGACACAGCGTTATGTTGCCATCAAGCTCCTTCGTGAGGAGATGACACAGGACGTGGAGAGTGTCAAGAGATTCATCAATGAGTCCAAGGCAGTTGCCATGCTGTCTCACCCGAACATCGTCAAAATATTTGCGGTGTCGGTGAAGGAGGATCTCAAATACATCGTTATGGAGTACATTGAGGGGGTCACCCTGAAAGCCTACATGAAGCACAAAAAGGTGCTTGAACAGGGCGAGATACTGAATGCGGCAGGGCAGATACTGAAGGCTCTCGATCACGCGCACCAAAAGGGAATAGTCCACAGAGATATCAAGCCTCAAAACATCATGCTCCTTAAGACCGGTCAGATAAAGGTGACCGATTTCGGTATCGCAAAGCTTCCGAATGCGGAGACCGTTACCATGACGGACAAGGCGATAGGAACTGTCTATTACATCAGTCCCGAACAGGCAAGCGGCCAGCAGATCGACGCCAGAAGCGATCTCTACTCGTTGGGTGCCACAATGTACGAAATGGCAACCGGAGAGCTTCCTTTTGATGCGGAGAGTCCTGTTTCTGTGGCGCTCATGCAGGTGAACGAGAAGCCTCACCCACCAAGAAGTATCAAGCCTTCCATATCCGTGGGACTTGAGCAGATAATCACCACTGCTATGGAGAAGGATCCGGAAGAGAGGTATCAAAGTGCCGCCGAGATGCTTGAGGACGTGAGAAAACTGAAGGAAACTCCCAACGCCACCTTCAAAAACAGAAATAAGAAGACGGAGAAGGAAAGTTTTAAGACCGTCATCAAAAAACTCTTTACCGGTGGCTCAATGCTTCCTATCACGTTGGGAGTCACGATACCCTTCATACTGATATTCATCATATGCGGCATCGTTCTGCTCTCAAGTATCGTCAAATCCACCACTACCGACACCGAGTCGATAACAGTCCCCGATTTTGAAGGGAAACTCTACACCGAGGAACTGGCGGAATGGTTCGAGCGTTCGGAAGAGTACAATGTGGACATCAAATTCAAGTACGATACCGAATATGAGGATGGCTACATTATCTCCCAGACCCCGAAAGCAGGTTCTAAAAAGAAGATCGTGCCCGGAGTGGACAAGTGTGAGATAACTCTCACTGTCAGCGGAGCCGCCGCAGACAAGAAGGTGCCGGATCTCAAGTCGTTTGACAGGACCAGCGCCGTGCTCCAGCTTAAGAACCGTGGCATCAAATATGAAATAGTTGAGATAAGCGACCCGGCATTCGATGCGGGGCAGGTCATCAAGACCGATCCTGCGGCAGGGCAGTCCATCGCTTCCGACGCAGTACTCAAACTCTATGTGAGCACCGGTCCCGATACATCGGGAACCGTTAAAGTGCCCGATCTTGCGGATTCCACCGAGAAGGAAGCCCTTGCTCTCATCCTCGGAGAGAATCTTATGATAGGAAATGTTTCTTACGAGCGCTCAGACAAGCCTGCGGGCACGGTGATAAGTCAGAGTATCGAGAAGGATACCGAGGTCCCGGCAAAGACCAAGATTGACCTTGTGATCAGCGGTGGGGCAAAGTATGACCCGAACAAAGGCTTCAATACCGAGGAGGAGACCACAAAAGTCCCCGAGACCACCAAGAACGAGACTACCGCTCCGGAACCCGATGATACTACGGAGACCACCGCTCCAAAGGAGACCGTGGACACCACGACAGATGCCGGAGAGACAGTAGAGGCAAAGCCCGAAGAGAATGCCGATGTTTGATGATAACAACACCAAGCAGGAGAAGATCACCGGAATAATAACCAAGGGAGTGGGCGGACTTTACACGGTCCGTCCCGACCTTGAAGGAAAGCCCGTTACCTGCCCTGCAAAGGGGGCGTTTCGCCATGAAAATACCGTGCCCATGGTGGGAGACAGAGTGACCGTAATTGTGTCATCGGAAAGCGGTCAGGAGGGTGGATGCGTCATAAGCGAGATAGCAGAGCGCTCAAACAGTCTCATAAGACCTGCTGTGTCGAATCTTACTCATCTTTTCGTGGTCATCCCCTCCGCAAGACCGAAACCCGACCTGTTAACGGTGGACAAACTGGTTGCAACGGCGGATGAGCGCGGAATAGAGCCGGTCATCGTAGTCAATAAAAGCGATCTCGATGCAGAGGGCTCTCTCCGCATCAAATCCATCTACGAGAATGCGGGATTCTCCTGCTTTCTTCTGTCGGCTAAGGACGGAAGCGGATGTGATGGTCTGCTTGAGTATTTCAAGAGCGAAAGCCTCCACCGTACGATGATATCCGCATTTGCCGGTGCGTCGGCGGCGGGGAAATCCACCCTAATGAGAAGGCTTTTTCCCTTTCTCGACCTTAAGATGGGAGAGGTGAGCCGAAAGACTCAAAGAGGTCGCCACACCACAAGACACGTGGAGCTTTTCAGTGTTTTCGATGACAGAAACTGTCTTATTGCAGATACCCCCGGCTTTTCCATGATGGATTTTGCAAATTACAACTTTTTTGAACTGTCCCGTTTGCCCTTTGCATTCAGAGAATTCAGAGACTGTCTCGGAGAGTGCCGCTATACCAAGTGCACTCACACAAAGGAGGAGGGCTGTGCGGTCATCGAAAAGGTGAATGTCGGCAGCATTGCAAAGGAACGACATGATAATTACATCGCTATCTACAACGAGATAAAAGCCAAGCCGGAATGGAAAAGGCGAAAGGAGCTGTTCGGAGGCTGAGTAACGGCTGTGGGAGGATGCCATATAATGATGTTAGAATCATAAGGAGGTGTCCTATGAAGATCGCCGTTATCAAAAGTCCCAAGCTGTTGATCCCGTTTTTAAAGAAGATATTCAAGCTGCAGTAATTAAACATAGAGAGCGCCGGTGTCGGCGCTCTCTATCTGTCTTAAAAGAGCCCACGGGACTGTCGCAGAGCAGACCGAGTGCCGCCACTGCCTCAGCTACAGTGTCCCCGATCTGTGCTTGACTATCGCCGTTCTTTCTGTTATAATATTATCGGAAATTATCGAACAGAGGAGCAGATGAATGAATTTTTTTGAAGAATTGGGTGCTTATGACCCTCAGGTAGCCTCCGCCTGTGCCATGGAACTTGAAAGACAGAGAGAAAACATCGAGCTTATCGCCTCGGAAAACATCGTTTCAAAAGCTGTTTTGACTGCCGCTGGCGGCATTCTTACGAACAAGTATGCCGAGGGATATCCCTCAAAGCGTTACTATGGCGGTTGTCAGTGTGTCGATATCGTGGAGGAGATAGCAAGGGAAAGAGCCAAAAAACTCTTCAAAGCGGAGCACGCCAACGTCCAGCCTCACAGCGGTGCAAATGCCAATTTGGCGGTATTCTTTGCCCTTCTTGAGCCGGGTGACACGGTGATGGGAATGAATCTGTCCGAGGGCGGCCACCTTTCTCACGGTTCGCCCGTTAATATTTCGGGAAAATATTTCAACATAGTTCCTTACGGTGTGGATCCCGAAACTGAAATGATAGATTACGACAAGATGGAGCGGACGGCTCTTGAATGCCGCCCGAAGCTTATTGTCGCCGGAGCAAGCGCCTATTCACGCTTTATCGACTTTCCCCGCATCCGTGAGATAGCGGACAAGTGCGGTGCGTACCTTATGGTGGATATGGCACACATAGCGGGTCTTGTAGCCGCAGATGTCCACCCCTCCCCGGTACCTTATGCCGACGTTGTCACCACAACGACGCATAAGACGCTGAGAGGTCCCAGAGGAGGCATGATACTCTGCAAGGAGAGTCTTGCAAAGGTGATAGACAAGGCTATCTTCCCCGGCACTCAAGGCGGCCCCCTCATGCATATCATTGCGGCAAAGGCAGTGGCTCTCGGTGAAGCGATGACTTCCGAATTTGTCGCATATCAAAAGCAGGTGGTGAAAAATGCCGCCGTGCTTTGTGAGGGACTTAAAAAGCAGGGCTTCAGGATAGTTTCGGGCGGGACGGATAACCACCTTATCCTTTTGGATCTGAGGGAAAAGGGCATTTCCGGCAAGGATTTCGAAAAACGTCTTGATGAGGTTCATATCACCGCAAATAAGAATACCATACCAAATGACGCTACAAGCCCCTTTATCACAAGCGGACTCAGAGTGGGAACTCCCGCCGTCACATCCAGAGGCTTCAAGGAAGCGGAGATGGAGGTCATTGCCGAATGCCTCGGTATGGCGGCAGATGATTTCGACACTAAAAAAGGTGAGGTAGAATCAAAAGTCGCCGCACTCTGCAAGTGTTTCCCCATTTACGAATAACGAAAAAACAGCACTCGCTTTGGCGGGTGCTGTTTTGCAACGAAAAAATACCCTGCGGCAATGCCGCAGGGTAAAAATTCGGTATTTTCGACCTTATCTCTTTGA
>CAZVQC010000028.1:0-17139 GCA_964629225.1 uncultured Ruminococcus sp. | reverse complement strand
GAAATTTTTGCAAAAAATTAATGGGTCCTACTTGACCACAAGCAGAGGGCTTCATTTTGGGAGTTGGGGCTAAGATATTTGCCATAGCGGGGCCGGTGATACTCTACGGTATTTCGGCAGGTGCGCTGTACGGGATCATTTATTACGTAGTAGGTCTCTTTTGAGGTGCTTATGGGGATAATAAAAACCAAGAATGCATTTGTCACCGGTGCGGCATCGGTGGTGGGTTCAAGTGAATATAAGGGGCCCCTTGGGGATCTTTTTGACGTGTCGGGTGATGGAGACGACACCTTCGGCATGGACACATGGGAAAAGAGCGAGAGCGAGATGCAAAGGATCGCCCTTGAGCTTGCGACTAAGAAGCGGGGAATAGTTCCGGAGGATCTGGATGCGGTGATAGCGGGAGATCTGATAGATCAGTGCCTTGCTTCCACCGGGGGACTTATCGGCTTTGGGGTGCCTTACTTCGGCATCTTCGGGGCGTGTTCCACCTGTGCCGAGGGGCTTCTTGCGGCGGCGGTG
This sequence comes from uncultured Ruminococcus sp., assembly GCA_964629225.1. Lineage (GTDB taxonomy): Bacteria > Bacillota > Clostridia > Oscillospirales > CAG-272 > RUG14199. The sequence goes on along the minus strand of CAZVQC010000028.1, from coordinate 16,617 downwards.
GCGGCGTCTTGCCTTCACCTTAGGTGTGGGGTCGTTACCTCATCCCACAACTGCACGGCGGAGAGACAGTTCCGGTTTCCGGTGGAGTACGGATGTGTCAGGACTCCCACGTCCCAATGGACAGTCACCGGTGCGGGGGCTTTCACGGTGGAGGACAGCCCTGTGGGGGCTATGGCGGAGATATGCGACGTTATGCTGGGAAGGGCAGTGGACTACGGTATCACCGATGCCAACAACATGGGTGCGGCTATGGCTCCTGCGGCGGCGGATACGGTGGAGAGATATCTTAAGGAGAGCGGGCGCTCTCCTGAGGATATCGGACTTATAGTTACCGGGGATCTGGGATATGAGGGTGGCTCGATACTCAAGGAGCTGCTTTTGGAGCGGGGATATGATATCTCCTCCTGCTACAGGGACTGCGGGATGATGATATTCGATACCGAAGAGCAGGATATGCACGCGGGAGGCTCCGGCTGCGGATGCAGTGCCACGGTGATGGCTTCCTATTTTCTTCCGAAGCTCATGACCGGTGGGGTATCGGAGGTGCTTTTCATCGGTACGGGGGCGCTTATGAACAGCATGAGTCTCGCTCAGGGGATGACCATACCGGGCATCGCCCATGCCGTTCGATTTAGAAGCCCTCAGGGAGGCAAATAATGGGCTATTTTTGGGCGTTTGTCATTGGTGGGGCACTTTGTACCGTCGCACAGCTTCTCATCGATAAAACGGCTCTCACGCCTGCGAGAATACTGGTGGGCTACGTGGTGGCGGGAGTGTTTTTCGGAGCGGTGGGACTTTACGGGCCTCTTATCGAATTTGCAGGCAGTGGGGCTACCGTTCCTCTCTGCGGATTCGGATATCTAATTGCTGAGGGAGTCCGTAGGGCGGTGGACGAAAAGGGGCTTCTCGGCGCTTTTACGGGAGGTATCACCGCCGCTGCCGGCGGAATATCTGCGGCTCTCATATTCGGACTTCTTGCCGCAGTATTCTTTAAGAGCAAAAAGCAGAAGTGACCGAACGGAACACCTTTTGCCAAAACTAAAATATCCCCAAGGGCAATGCCCTTGGGGACGTTTTTACTGTGCTTTTTTGCGTCTTGCTTCGTCCTTGAGACGGAGCTCCGTATTCAGTATCCTCTTACGCAGACGCAGATGGTGAGGTGTTACCTCCATCAGCTCGTCCTCTGCTATGAACTCGATGGCTTGTTCAAGGCTGAATACCTTGTGGGGAACAAGTCTCAGCGCCTCATCTGCTCCGGAGGAACGGATGGACGTCAAGTGCTTCTTCTTGCAGACGTTGAGAGCGATATCTCCGATCTTGGGGTTCTCGCCCACTATCATGCCCTCGTATACCTCGGTCTGTACCCCGATGAACATCTGTCCTCTGTCCTGGCAGTTGTAAAGTCCGTAGGATGTGGACTCACCTGCTTCCGATGCCACGAGAGAGCCGGTGTATCTCAGGGTGATATCGCCCTTGTAAGGCTGGTATCCGTCGAAGATGGAGTTGATGATGCCCTCTCCTCTGGTATCCGTGAGAAATTCGCTTCTGTAGCCCATGAGACAGCGGGCGGGGATGGAGTATTCGAGCTTCATTCTCGTGCCGGAGGGAGCCATTTCAAGAAGCTCGCCCTTCCTTGCGGAGAGCTTTTGAATGACGCTTCCGGAGTATTCGTCGGGAACGTCGATGGAGACTCTCTCCATAGGCTCGCATTTTACGCCGTCTACTGTTTTGAAGAGCACGTGAGGCATGGAGCAACAGAGCTCGTATCCTTCACGGCGCATAGTCTCGATAAGGATGGACAGATGCATCTCGCCGCGCCCTGCCACCTTGAAGCTGTCGGTGGTATCGCCGTCGCTGACTCTGAGGGAAACGTCCTTGAGTGTCTCCTTGTAGAGGCGCTCTCTGATCTGTCTTGAGGTGACGAATTTTCCGTCCCGTCCCGCAAGGGGAGAATCGTTGACGGAGAAGGTCATCTCCATCGTAGGCTCACTGACCTTGACGAATTCAAGGGCTTCGGGTGCGAGGGGGGACGTTATGGTGTCGCCTATGGTGATATCCGCAGCTCCGGAGAAGCAGACGATATCTCCCACAGTGGCGCTTTCTACGGTCTTTCTTCCAAGTCCGTCAAATTGGTACAGAGAGACGATCTTAGTCTTCTTGATAACGTCGGGATCGTGGTAGTTGACGATGGAGGCATCCATACCGACCTTGACGGTACCTCTCTCTATTCTGCCGATACCGATACGTCCCACGTACTCATTGTAGTCAATGGAGGATACCAAAAGCTGAAGGGGCTCCTCCGGTTCTCCCGCAGGGCAGGGAATGTAGTCGAGGATGGTGTCGAAAAGGGGCTTCAGATCCTGTCCGGGTACGTCCGGGGAGATGGAAGCCGTGCCGGCTCTGCCGGAGCAGAAGAGCATGGGCGAGTCAAGCTGCTCGTCGGTGGCATCGAGATCGATGAGAAGTTCAAGCACCTCGTCTATGACCTCGTGGATCCTCTGGTCGGGGCGGTCGATTTTGTTGACCACTACTATGACACGGTGACCGAGTTCCATAGCACGTCCGAGAACGAATCTCGTTTGGGGCATGGGTCCCTCTGCCGCATCTACAAGGAGGATGACTCCGTTGACCATCTTGAGGATACGCTCCACCTCACCGCCGAAGTCGGCGTGCCCGGGAGTGTCCACTATATTGATCTTGACACCGTTGTATTCTACCGAGGTATTCTTGGCAAGTATCGTGATCCCACGTTCTCTTTCAAGATCTCCGGAATCCATGACCCTTTCGGTCACAGCTTGATTTTCGTGATATTCGCCGCACTGCTTCAGCATCTGGTCGACAAGCGTCGTTTTGCCGTGGTCGACGTGGGCAATTATTGCCACATTTCTCAAATCATTTCTTACCAAAACATTCTCTCCTGTCCGTGGGTTCTTTTAATTAATACTCAACCCTCACATTATAGCACACAGTTTTGCAAAAGTACATAGCTTTTGGCGAAAAAAGTGAAGGACGAAGATGAAAAATCCTCCGTCCTCACTCTTTTTTCTCCCAAAAACGCCTCAGATACTCTCCGAGAGAGTAACTGTCACCGATGTAGTGGATGTTTTTCCAGTGGGCGGGAAGGAGCCGTCTCACGTTCGGGTCGCGGTATCTCTCGTCAATGAGGACCACAACGCCTCGGTCGGTTTCACTTCGTATGACCCGTCCCGCCGCTTGGGTTATCTTGATCATGCCGGGGTAGAGAAACGCATAGTCGAAGCCCGCTTCCTTTTTCCTGTCGTAGTATTCCTTCATAATGTTGGTCTCCGAGGACAGTCCCGGTATTCCGATTCCGACGAGCACAGCACCGATGAGCCTTTTGTCCGGAAGGTCGATGCCCTCGGAAAAGACTCCTCCGAGAACGCAGAATCCCACCAGAGTCTCCGCCTCGCTTTCGTTTTCGAAGAAAGACAAGAATTTCTTTCTTGATGCGATGGACATATCCGGCTTTTGCATCACCGCCTTCACGTCGGGAGGGGCGATATCGAGAAAGTGCCGCACGACCCCCTTCATGTAGGAGTAGGAAGGAAAATAGACCAGGTAATTACCCGTCTTGGCTTCCGTCACCGTCAGTATCGCCTCTGCGATCTCGGAGGCGGTGTCGCCCCTTGAAAGGTATTTTGTGCTGAGCTTGTCCATTGCGGCAATACAGAGGTTGTCGCTGTCATAGGGGGATTCAAGACTCAGAGTCATGGCATCCTTGCATCCGAGCACCTCTGTAAAATACTCAAAGGGGGCAAGGGTAGCCGAAAACAGCACCGAAGAAACCGCATTCTTCATCACTCCGTCAAGTTTCTTTGAGGGATCGAGGCACATTATCTTAACTTCCACCCGGTCGTTTTTCGTCTCCGCAAAGAAAACGTAGTCACCGTCGAATTCCTCGGCGGAGCGCACCAAGTCGGATGATTCCTCCATCGCTCTCTTTAAGAGCTTTTCCGTGTCTCCGTCATCGCATCTGCCCTTGAAGTCTTTCGCTATCTTGGGAAATCCCTTGAAGACCTTCGATGTCTCACTCGGTACCTTATCGGCGATATAGTAGCCGTAGATGCCGGCGTTTGAATACTCTGCGTCCTCGAGACAGTATTTTTTTATCCCGTCAAAGTACTCGGATATCTTGCCGAGGGCAGAAAGAAGGGAGCGCTCAAGGGGGAAAAGCTCCTCGACCTTTTCCGCAAGGGCGGAAAAGTGGGTGTTCTCGGCAGTGGCAGACAGCATCTCACGCGCCCTGTCGGGAAGGTTGTGAGCCTCGTCAATAAGGAGGATGTGTTTTATGTTGTCCGAGACGAAGTACCTTCTGAATTTGACCCTGTCGTCGAAAACGTAGTTGTAGTCGCAGATTATGATGTGGCAATATTCACTTGTGTCAAGGGACAACTCATAGGGACATAGGCAGTATTTTGATGCCGCCCTTTTGATATCGGCCTCGGTGAGCACGTTCTTCTCAAGCAGCTCCAGTATCGCCGCCAGTCTTCTCGTATCGTATGTTCCCTCATCCGTGTCTCCAAGCCTCGGACAACTGTAGGAGCATTCGTCCACCGTGAAGGGATCGTTTTTGTCATTTGCGGGGCAGACCCGCTCCTTTGCGCTGACAGTGATACAGCGAAGCTCCGGAGCATGGCGTGCCATTCTTTCTGCCGCATTGGATGCGGCAATTCCGGTGACGGTCTTTGACGTCAGGTAGAAAACTTTGTCCGCTTGACCGTCGGCTATGGCTTTTACGGCAGGGAAGAGGGCGGATGCGGTCTTGCCGATACCAGTAGGCGCTTCCACGAGCAGTCTGCGGTGGCGTTTTATGGCCTTGTATGCCTCCTTGATGAAGTCCTCTTGACCGCTTCTTATTGAGGTGAATGGGAAGGGCATGGACTTTATGCTTTTGATACCCTTGGTCAGAAAGGCTTTTTCCTCCTTCGCAAATGGGGCACAGCGCGACAGAAGTGCATCCGCCGCCCTTTCAAGATAGTCTGCGTTAAGGTGGGTCTCAAAGCTCTTTTGGCAATCCTCTCCCGACACCGTCACGATCAGCGTCACCGACAGAAGCCTTTTCATCTTGCACAGAATGTGGGCAGTCAAAAAAGCATCCGCCGTAAAAAACGGGTCGGATACGGGGTCGGCAAAGCCCGCCTTCTTAACTTTTCGGATCTTTTCAACGGCAAATCCGTTTTTGTCCCGATAGATACCGTCATGCTCGGCAGTTAAAATGAAGGTCTCTCCCTCACATACGGTACGAAAGGAGAGAGACGGCACGTCGCAAAGATCTTCTCTGACCGAGCGAATCGGTGAAAGGATGATATTTGACTGCTTTGTACGGTGTCTTGCGAATTTTGCGGCTTCCGCGGATGACAGTATTATCTCACCGTTTTCGGAAAGCGTTATCTTCACGGCGTTCTCCTTTCTTTTTGTTTTGTTATTTACGACTTCGCCGGATAGGGGTGAAATTTAGTCGCCTTTGACAGCTTTTTGACTTCACTTCGGTTGACAGGCGAGCCTAAACAGTGTATACTGTTGTAAAATGAGAAATGAGCGGGTACTAAAAATGATACTTGACAGAAAGACCACTACTATTGCTTACAGATGCCCCGCCTGCGGTACTACGGTAAAAAGTATCGTTGGTGCTTTTGCACTGAATGCGGAGTTTCTCCGCCTCAAGTGTCCCTGCGGTGAGAGTGACATGACGATAGAAAGCAAAGCCGGTGGCACTGTGAGGCTTACGATCCCCTGTTTTCTCTGCCCGAGGCCTCACGTTTACACGGTCGCGGAAAAGATATTTTTCGGGCGTGATCTCTTCGCCTTCCCCTGCTCCTATACCAACGTGGACATCGGATTTGTGGGAAATGCCACCGAGGTGGACCGTGCGATAGAGGAGTCGGACAGGGTGCTTGCGGAGCTTTTTGACGATGCGGACTTCGAGGATATCTCCTGTCATAACGGGGAGCGTGTCTTCGATGACCCACAGATACTTGACATGGTGCTCTTCGTGGTCGATGAACTTGCGGATGAAGGTGAAGTAAGTTGCGGATGCGGGGACGGTGGAGAATATGAGGTGTCGGTGACTGATGATTCGGTCATCGTCAAATGCAAAAAATGCGAAAAAATGGCGGTCATCCCTATCGGAAGTTCTCTTGAGGCCAACGCTTTTCTTCACGCAGATCACATCACGCTTAGTTGAGAGCCTTTCAGTAACAGGATATCACCTTTCACATATCATGATAACAGAGCACGGCGGTGCTCTGAAATCAAATGAAAGGACATCACGGATTCGTATCCGTGGTATTTGAAAACATGAATTGTCTTTGCAATCTTTTTGACAGTGAGGTATTCTGGCTGATCATCATCGCTCTTATCCTTCTCTACGCTACCTGCAACGGCGGAATCGGATGCGGCACGGGCAGTTCCTGCGGCACTCCTACCTACGGCGGTTGCGGCTGCGGCTGATATCAAACAGCTTAGAAATGCGGGCGAAAGCCCGCATTTTTTCATTTGATGACTGCCTTATTTGGTGTTTTGCTTCGCAGATGCCTCACCGTGAGAGCTTTTGCTCCCTAATATCCCGTCCTATGAAGAGTAGAGGGCGGTATTCCCCGAAGATACGGCTGGTTATTCTGTCGGCATATTTTTCGTGAAGCTCGTCTTGGCTGAGGTTGGTGTTGATAAGGGTAGATCTGCCGGAGTTGATCCTGGAATTGACAAGCTCGTAGATGCAAGCCACCGTGAACTTGTTGGACACCTCGCACCCAAGATCGTCGATGATAAGAAGGTCGCAGTTGAAGTACTTGTCGGTGTCCTGAGCAGCTTCGGATCGGTTGAATCTGTTGTCCTCAAAATCTGCGACTATCCGTCCGACGGTGTCATAGACTACGTTGTGACCGCCTTCGATAACGGTCTTTGCGACAGATGTGGAAAGATGAGTCTTGCCAAGCCCCGTTTTGCCGATGAGGATGAAGTTCTTTCCGCTCTCTCTTTTGAAATTCTCCGCAAAGTCCTTTAGCACTTCGTAATTCATCTTGACGAAGCGAAGTTCGTTTTCGGAATAGTAGTCGAAGGAAAACGTGTCGAAGCTCTGCTTTTTCACAAGCTTTCCGATGCCGGAATCCTCAAATGCCGCCTCTGCAACGGCACGTCTCAGACAATCGCACATCTCAATGCCGCAGTATCCGGTGTCACCGCATTTTTTGCATTCGTAGTGAACGTCGGTATGATCGGCAGGGTATCCGTTCTTTACAAGCAGATCTCCTCGCTTTTTCCTTGCGGAAGCGATCTCTTCTTTAAGATCTTCCATCTTCTTTTCGATGTCCTCCCCGGAGGAGGCGATGGCTATGATCTTCATTGAGGTGTTCTCAAGTTCCCGATCGATCTCCAACGTTTCCGGTATCAGGCTGTGGATCTCAAGCTTTCGCCTTTCCGCCTCAAGTTCCGCCGCGTGTCTTTTGACGGCGTAGCCTTCTATTATCTCCCGTGTCTTAGTGCTTTTCATTTTTACCTCCGTCCGTTGCGGCAGTCCCGTATGAGCGCTCAAGCGCCGATGAGAAGAAATCCGAAGTGTCGAAACTGCTCTTTGTGCCGCTGTTTGATGCTTTTTTTCTTTTTTCTCCGGCCGCTCTCGCTTCTTCCACAGTGGAGAATCCCGCTACACGCCAGTTGTCAAGAATGGTGGTCATGTAGTCCACCGATACCTTTTGAGTGTTATTGACAGTGATCTCATAGGCTTCTTTGATCATTTCAAAGGGGAAGCCCCAGTCAGCCCATTTTTCAAAGCATCTTTCCTCTTTTGAGGTCAGCGCACGGCTTCCGATCCCCATCATTTTACGGATCTGACCCTCAAGACTTCTTATCCTCTCTCGGTTCTCAAGATATTTCTCAAGCTGAGAGTATTCGGTGATACCGCTGTCATAGAGATCAAGCGCCACCGTCTCAACATACCGAAGAGAGGTCTTTTTTATGTTGGCACAGTGGGAGCATAGGAGAAGTATGTAGTCTGCCTCAAGCCTCAAATAGTCTCTCATCCCGACCACGGTCTCGATCTCCGGCACCTTGAATATCTTGCCGAGTATCTGTTGGGAAGCATCGATAAGCTCCTTCAATTCCGGGTCTCCTTCGATCATTTGAGAAAGTTCCGATGCCGAGTAGGAGGGGAGGCTCTGTTTGGCAAATACTTTTTTTCTGTCATTCACGGTAATATCGGGAGATGCCTTTTTTGACTGCGTGCGGTCTTTTTTTCTTTCGTTTTCACTCTCCGCTTTTGCCGTTTTTCTTGCCTTCAGTCCGGTGCAGGATATCACTCCGTTCTGCTTCCAAAAGGTAAGCGCACTGTAGGAATCGTCCTTTGACACGCCGGTGGCGTCTTCGATGTCTTCATACGTTGCGTTTCTGTTTGACAGAACGTAGATCAGCACCGCAAGGTCGCTGCGTGATGCTTCGGGAAGCAGTTCCAGTACCTGTTCCGCCGGAAGCGATATTATTTTATCTCCGTATTTCGGATTTATCTTCATTGAATGCTCCGCTTTCTGACTCTAGTTTCTCATGCCTGCCTAACAGATAATAGACAGGCGCAAAAGTTTTCTACAGATTGTAGAAAAGGCTGTAGAAAAGCCCGTGACACGGGAACTTTTCCGTTTTTTATTATTCTGGCAGCTCCGAAAGGGTCATGGCGTGAGGACTGCGACAGGATGCAAGCCGTGCCATGGCGATCCCGTTACTGTCTGAAGATGCCGTCGGTATTTTTTATTTTTGCCGCCAGCGCACCCTCATCCGATGCAAAGGCATTGAGGAATGCGTTCGCTCTGATGCCGTTTTGATACTCAAAATATCCTTGGGCAGCTATCATCGCTCCGTTATCCCCGCAGAGGGAGAGGGGCGGAATACAAAGAGTGATACCGAGTTTTTCCGCAAGCTCGGTTACTTCCCGTCTCAAATGAGAGTTCGCGGCAACTCCTCCCGCAAGTACCACAGTATCGGCACCGGTCATTGTTATTGCGGTCTCAAGCTTTTGAGTGATGCCCTTTACGGTTGCCTCGGTGAAATCTGCCGCTACAGCTTCTTTGAACTCGGCCGGAAGGTCGTCCTTCGGTGACAGCCCAAGTTGTTGGCGTTTGGTATGGATGGTATTGAGAGCGAATGTCTTAAGTCCGCTGAAGGAAAAATCAAGAGTATCGTCTTTGATGGCAGGCGAGGGAAAAGCGAAGGTCGCCTTTCCGTTTTTTCTTTTTTCAAATCCCGCCGAGGCCAGTCTGTCCATTGCCGCACCGCCGGGATAGGGAAGTCCCATGATCCTTCCGATCTTGTCGAATGCTTCTCCGGCCGCATCGTCTCTTGTGGAGCCGATCTCAACGTATTCCGTGGGCGTTCTGACGTCGTAAAGGGAAGTATGCCCCCCCGATACTATCATCGCAATAAAGGGCGCTTTAAGCCCCTTGTGGGACAGGTACGCCGCCGCTGTGTGCCCCTTGATGTGATCGACCGGGATAAGAGGCTTTCTCAGCGACTCGGCAAGCGCCTTTGCGAAGCTCACTCCAACCAGTAGGGATCCTATCAACCCCGGTGCGTAGGTCACTGCCACCGCATCGATATCGGACAGTGTGATGCCGGACGATGCAACGGCGTCTCTTACTACTCCGCTGATCTTTTCTATGTGCGCCCGTCCCGCTATCTCAGGCACCACTCCTCCGTAAAGAGCATGGGTGGATATCTGGGTAAAGACCGCATTTGACAGTATCTTTCTTTCGTCCTCGCTCATTTCCACCACAGCACAGGCGGTCTCATCGCAAGAACTTTCAATTGCAAGGATCAGCATCGTTGTCTCCATGGCGGAGCGGAAGCCGACTCATCATGATTACGGCATCCTCCACCGGTTTTCTGTAATAATTTTTTCTCGTTCCGACTTTTGAAAAGCCCAGTTTTTCGTAAAGTGATTTTGCGGGGGCGTTTGACTTCCTGACTTCAAGCCAGACGGTCTTAGCTCCTTTTTCTTCCGCACGGGACAGTGCCTTTGACAGAAGATTCTCTCCGATACCACGCCGCCGATATTCCGGCTTCACCGCAATGTTCAGTATTTCACACTCATCGGATGCTGTGGACGTCATGACGTAGGATACGAGCTCTCCGTCCAGAACTTCTCCAAGGCAGTGAAAGGCGGGATTCCGAAGAGCTGCCTCCATCTCCTCTTTGCTCCAGGGATCGGGGAAGCATTCTCTCTCAAGTTCTGCCGCAGCATCAAGAGATGCTCCCGCCGCTAAGATCTCCACAGTCATCAGACAGCGCCTTCCGTGCCGGCGGCAGAGATCCCTTCAAGGTAGCCGTTTAGCAGGGTCCCTATTTCCACACAGCCGTCATAGCCGCTTCTGTGGATGAAGTTGCCCTCTTCGCTAACCACGTAGTTGACCGAAAAATAGTATTGGGGATGGTCTTGAGAGTAGAATTTCAGCGTGTAGGACTCGCTCACGTTGGAACGGGGCCAAAGATGCTTCTCACCCTCGTTCATCAGAGTAATAAGACGGGATATAACGTCCTTTTCTTGGAAGGATGCCACCGACAGTACGTTCTGATCCTCAAGGCAGATGTAGCAGATGTCCGGATTCATCTCCTCAATTGGAGCAAATACCGCACCCTCACCGTAAAAGAGGGTCGTGGCGGTACCGGAGTACTCCTCTGTGAGCCACTCGTCGGTTGAAAAAGCGTTTCCGTTTTGATCCTCCACAGCGAACAGTGAAAACTCACCGAAACTGCCGTACTGTTCTCCCACACCGCAAGGCTCGTATCCCACGGGAGTGGCGGTGAAGGTGCCCTTGGTCTTCGTGTTGATAAGTTGTCCGTTTTCGGCAGTCTCGAACTTGACATTTCCGGTGCAGGCAGAAAGAAGCAGCGCCAGCATGATAACACAAAGGATGGCTGAAACAGTTTTCTTCATTTTGTGACCTCAATATCCGAATTTTCCGGAAAGGCTGTCGTCATTTTCGACCCAGTCCTTCACATTGTAAATCGTGAACTCACTCTCGGTCTCACTCACTATCACGGTCTCGATACCCGCATTGAGCACCAGTCTCTTGCACATCATGCAGGAGCAGACGCCGGGGAAGATATCTCCGGTCTTCGGGTCGGTACAGCACATATAGAGTGTCGATCCCAGCATTTTTTCTCTGTCTGCGGCGATGATGGCGTTTGCTTCGGCGTGAACACTGCGGCAAAGCTCGTATCTTTCGCCTCTCGGAATACCCAAGGTATCCCTGTAGCAGGTGCCAAGGTCACTGCAGTTTTTCCGTCCTCTGGGGGCGCCGTTGTACCCGGTGGATATGATGACGTCATTTTTGACGATTATCGCTCCGAATCGTCGCCTGAGGCAGGTGCTTCTTTCGGAAACAGTCCTTGCTATATCAAGGTAGTAATTGATCTTTGAGACTCGTTCCATGATAGTTCTCCCATTGCGGTCACGTTGACCGATATTTTTCCACCTAATATTATACGACACATCCGAGCATAAATCAAGCGGATTTGATAAAAAGAACGGACTGCGAGCAGTCCGTTCCGATATTTGCTTTTTGGTCTTTCGCTTTTATTTTGCGGAATCGTCCTTCTTGAGGGATACGATGGTGTTTGTGATGATACCGAGGATGAGCGCGCAAGCGATGGAGGTGATGGTGACCTTACCGAATGTTACTGCAAGTCCGCCGATACCGCAGATCAGGATGACTGCGACTACGAAGAGGTTCTTGTTTTCACCAAGGTCAACTTCCTGGATCATCTTAAGACCGGAGACTGCGATGAATCCGTAGAGAGTGACGCAAACGCCGCCCATTACGCAGTTCGGGATAGATGCGAGGAATGTTACGAAGGGACCGAAGAAGGATATCACGATCGCCATGATAGCGGTAGCGAGGATGGTCACTACGGAAGCGTTACCTGTGATAGCTACGCAACCGACGGACTCGCCGTATGTGGTGTTGGGGCATCCGCCGAAGATAGTGCCTGCGATGGAGCCGACACCGTCACCGAGAAGAGTTCTGTGGAGACCGGGCTCTTCAAGGAGGTCTTTTTCAATGATGGAGGAGAGGTTCTTGTGGTCTGCGATGTGTTCTGCGAATACTACGAATGCAACGGGGATGTAAGCGACTGCGATTGTTGCTATGTAACTGCCGTCGATGTCCTTGATACCCTTGAGACCTTCGATGAAGGTGAAGTCGGGAATGTGGAAGAAGCCCATGCTGGAGAATGCGTTGAAGTCGATTATCTGGAGAGCAGCGTTGTTGGTTGCGAGGCCGATAACTGTGAAGATCGCTGCTGCAGCATAACCTGCGAGGATACCGAAGATAAAGGGGATGAGCTTTGCCATCTTCTTGCCGAATACGGAGCAGATGACGACTACCAGAAGTGTGATAAGTCCGCAGAGAAGTGCGATGTGGGGGCTAGCGACGGATTCGCCTGTTACGGCGTCGAGCACCTTACCCTTTGTGAGATCGCCTACGGCGTTGCCTGCGAGGGAGAGACCGATGATGGAAACTGTGGGGCCGATAACGACTGCGGGCATCAGCTTGTTGATCCACTTGACACCTGCTATCTTAACTACGATAGCGATGATAACGTAGACGAGACCTGCGAATGCAGCACCAAGGATGAGTCCGAGGTATCCTGCCTGCATGGAGATGGCGCCTGCGAATGCGGTCAACATGGAACCGATGAATGCGAAGCTGGAACCGAGGAACACGGGGCTTTTGAACTTAGTGAAAAGAAGGTAAACAAGGGTGCCGATGCCTGCTCCGAAGAGAGCTGCTGACTGGTCCATTCCGTTACCTATGATAGCGGGTACTGCGATTGTTGCGGCAAGTATTGCGAGAAGCTGCTGGAAAGCGAAGATGATTACTTTGCCGAAACTGGGTCTGTCTTTTACTCCATAAATGAGTTTCATGTGATATCCTCCGTATCAATTAAAAATAATATTATCATGCGCTGTGCGCAATAATAACCGTTTTTACAGCGTGTAGATGGACACTCCGGTCTCGCCGTCGTATTCGTCCACCTTCACCGAGACTACCTCGGAGTTTGACGTGGGTATGTTCTTGCCCACGAAGTCGGGTCTTAAGGGAAGCTCCCTGTGCCCCCTGTCGATGAGCACTGCAAGTTGGATGGATCTCGGACGTCCGAAGGAGAAGATCGCTTCTATTGCCGCTCTCACCGTTCTGCCGGTGTAGATGACGTCGTCCACAAGGATTACGTTCTTGTCCGTTACGGGAGAGGGAATATCGGATGCGGATGCCTTCGGCAGTTCCACAGTCTCCGTAAGGTCGTCTCTGTAGAGAGTTATGTCGATGGATCCCACCGGCACCTTAGCGCCTTCGAACTTTTCTATGTTAGCCGCCAAAGTCTTGGCAAGGGGAACACCTCTGCGCTTTATCCCCACCAGCATGATGTCCTCTGGACCTCTGTTCTTTTCGATCATCTCGTGGGTGATCCTCGCAAGGGACCTTCCGACCGCCGCCTCGTCCATTATCTTTGATTTGAATTCCATTGATACCTCCTACGACCGATCTTTGCGATAAAAAAGGTCTTGTCACATGACAAGACCGCAAAAAACCAGTAATAGCTCAAGTATTTCTGAAATCTTGTCGGTCTCTCTGTACCGAATTAAAAATTCATCGTGAGTATTATAGCACATTGAATTCGATTTGTAAAGAGGAAAATCAAAAAAAACTGATTTTTTTGTTTTTTTCTGTTTTGAGGCGGAAAAGCCTTTTCAAAGACGGTATTTTGCCGCTTTTTGAGATCTTTTCCGTTTTGAAGTTGGGGGGGCGCGCGGTGGGAGACTTCTTCTGTGCCGTCTTTGTCTTCCGAAATGGCTTTCTCTCTTGGAATACGGAGGGCTTCGCTTCAGTATTTTATAATGAAGTAACTTTGTCAGTGGGTGTTGGATTGAAAAAGAAACTTAAAAACAGTGAGCTGTTCCTTGCCAACGGGATTCTTTTGTCCCTTGTCAACATAGTGATGCGTGCGGTGGGTGTCAGCTTCAATGCGTTCATCTCTCTACGGGTGGGAGAGGAGTGCATGGGGCTTTTTACCTTGGTGACCGGCGTTTACGGGCTGTGTGTGACCCTTGCCACTTCCGGTATCAACCTTGCCGTTGTCAAACTCGTCTCCGAGATCTACGCAAGGGCGGAGAGATCGGAATGCACCGATACGTCGGTGCTTTTGAAGGCAGTGCTGAAAAAAGCGGTCCTCTACTGCCTTCTTTTTTCCGTTCCCACGGCGGCAGGGGTGTTTTTCGGCTCCGGAGCGATCGGTACTAACATTCTCAAGGATGAGAGAACGGTGCTGTCCCTGAAGGCTTTTGCTCTCAGTTTGCCGGCGGTGTCGGTGTCCTCGGCTCTTGCCGGATATTTTACCGGTGTTAGGAAGGTGTTTAAGAACGCCGCTGTTTCGGTGCTTGAGCAGGGTGCAAAAATATTCATTATAACATTGGGACTGCTTCTTCTTGCACCGCAGGGGCTGGAGTACGCCTGCCTTGCCATTGTAGGAGGAGGTGCTTTGGCTGAGGGAGCATCCCTCATTTCTTCCTTTTTATTTTTTATTACCGATAAGAGCGGAGGAGACAGAACGCCAAAAAGCGGAGGACGGTGTTCGGGCAAGTTTTTTTGTTCGTTTCGTGACGTGGCATCCCTCGCACTTCCCGTGGCTGTGGGCTCATACGCAAGGCAGGGGCTTTTGACCGCCGAGCATCTTGCCATTCCCGTCTGTCTTGCCGCCTACGGTATGAGTAGATCAGAGGCTCTCTCGGCCTACGGAGTTCTTCACGGCATGGTGATGCCTCTTATCCTCTTTCCCTCGGCGGTACTCTACGCTTTCTCATCACTGCTGGTTCCGGAGCTTTCTGAGTGTGCGGCTCTCGGAAACATGGACAGAGCCCGTCGCATCGGTGAGAAGGTCTTTAGGATATCCCTGTTCTTTTCACTTGGAGTTGCAGGGGTGTTTTTGGCCTTTTCAAGAGCATTTGGAATCGGGATCTATGAGAGTGAGGAGGCGGCAAGACAGCTTCGGTTGATATCGGTGCTGATCCCTGTGATGTATCTTGATTCGGCAGTGGATGGGATGCTCAAGGGTCTTGGAGAGCAGGTATTCTGTATGAAGGTCAACGTGGTAGACTCCGCTTTGTGTCTTGTGCTTGTGACCGTTCTCGTGCCGAAATTCGGTATTGACGGTTACATTGCACTGACGGTGATAAGCGAGATAGTCAATGCCTCCCTCAGTATCATGAGGCTTCTCAAGGTCACCGGTATCAAGATCCGGTACTTGAAATGGATAATACTTCCGATCTTTTCGATCTCGGCGGCGGTGCTCTTTGCCCGCCTCATTTGCACGGAGGAGGGAAAACTCTCCGTCACCGTTGCGGTGTCGGCGGCGCTTTACATTCTGTTCTCCGTTGCTTTCGGTGCCGTCGGCAGAGTAGTCCCTTCAAAGTTCCTTGCAAAAAGAAAAGGGACAGATGCAAAGAATAAAAGCGTTTCATTTTGACGGAAAAAGCCCCGCCGAAGCGGGGCAACGTCATTTGATATTATTTGTCGATGGTTCTAAAGGCCGTGTCGTTGACGGTCACCGGGTATTTTGCTTCCAAAGCTTCGTGATCGGCGGCGTATTTTGCCGCTACGAGAGCACTCTCCGCTTTCTCATGACCTTCGGCAACGTGAATGCCGTTTCCGACAAAGTACATTATGTGGTAGCCGAAGGAGGAGAGGACAAGTCCCGTGTCTCCGGGCTTGCGAGCCTCGTCAAATGCCCAGTTTTCAAAATCCGCAACTGTCTGATCGAATCTGATGTTCTCGTAAAGACCGCCGGTCTCAACAGAGGCGGTGTCCTCGGAGTACTTTTTTACAAGCTCTGAAAAGTGTTCTGAAGTGGGATTGGCGTTGAATTCGTCAAGGACTGCAAGAGCCTTGTTTTTGCATTCTTCAATGCTTGAGTAGGATGTGGACTGGAACAGGATATGACGGACGCTCTTCGTGTCGTATTCCATCTCGGTGGGGGCTGAGATGAGATAGTAGACCGTGCAGGAGACCCCGTCGGATGAATAGATAGCCTTCGCATCTCCGACTTTTGCTCCGCCGAACATCCAATCCAGATACTCGGTACCCTCGGAGTAGGGAACGTTCTTGTTTTTGAGACTATCCGCATCGAACGGTCCGGCGTCGTCCTTATTTGCGGTGACTACGTTTTCATAGCAGTCCTTAGCTTTTTCGATGAATTCCGCTTCACTTGTTGCGGAGGCGATGTCATCTCCTCTTGTTTTCACCGTGTCCACGGTGATGTCCTCACCGTTTGATTCAAAGGTGAATGCGAGGTAGGTGACAAGTCCGTACCTCGGATCCCTTTTGAATTCCTCGTCTATCTCCTCGTCTGTGAATTCGTAAGTTTCACGTAGTTGCTCATAGGCCTTGTTTGCGAGGAAGTATTTTTCAAAGTAACTTCTGATGACGGTAAGATCGGTCATTCCGGTATCGTCGCCGTAGAGTTCAGCAACGGTACAACCGTTGGATACTGAAGAGGACTCTATCTGTGATAGAATGGACTCAATATCGCCAAGCTCGCTCTCATCAAGTTCAATGC
>CAZVQC010000027.1:0-17286 GCA_964629225.1 uncultured Ruminococcus sp. | reverse complement strand
TGTGGTCCTTGTCGGTATCCTCGTGAGTTCCGAAGTCCTTACCGCAACCGTAGTCACACTTGTGATCCTTGTCAAGATCTTCGCAATCACCTATTGCCACCTTGCAGCCGTAGTCGCACTTGTGATCATTGTCGGTATCCTCGTGAGTTCCGAAGTCCTTACCGCAGCCGTAGTCGCATTTGTGATCCTTGTCAAGATCTTCGCAAGCGCCTATTGCCACACTGCATCCGTAGTCGCATACGTGATCGCTGTTTTTGTCCTCGTGAGTGCCAATGGGTGCTCCGCACCAGTTGCAAACGTGATCCTTGTCGGGATCCGTACAGGAGTCGATTGTCTCTCCGCAATAGTCACAGATGTGATCCTTCGGAGAAATGTCCTCACAGTATGTCAAAGTCATGCCGCAAGTGTCGCACAGATGGTCCGTGTCACCGTCAAAGTGGGACAGGAAGTCATCCTCCACAGTCACCGGAATATCCACTGTATAAACGTAGCCATCGGTAGTTTTTACCTTGATATGAGCGCACAGGTTTTCCGGTATCTCGTTCCACCCAAGGATCAAGTTAAATGAATGAACACCGTTTGATACAAGATCAGTAGAGTACATTCCGAGGAAGTTCGCGTTGTCGCAAGTGAAGGTGCTCTCCTCCTCGATCACTGTTGCCCCGTCTGTGGTAGTGACGGTGAAGGGTATGGGACCATTGTCGCATACGTACCGCGAGAAGCCGAGAGTGACCGTCGGGATAGCCTTCGGCTCTGTGGTGCTTCCACAATTGCACACCTTCCAATATGAGGTCGAGTCGGAGTCAAAGGTGGAGTAATCGTGTGCTTCTATAGCCGTTGCCTCGGTACAACTGTCATAGCTGCAACCTAACCAGTGTCGTTCGGTATTCCATGCATACGTATCGGTCATATATGACCTGAATATATTCTGAGTACCGTCAAAATGATAATGCATCTCCTTATCGCCCACACAAATGGTCTTGACCTCCGTGGGATCGGACAGGTATGCATAGAGGTTTGTGTCACTCGGGTCGGCAGAGGTGCTGTTGACGGGAGTATAGTTCACCCCGTTGACCGTCACCGGTTCACTGTTGGGATTGGGAATAGTGGCAAGATATACCGGCTGTCCGTCGGCGCCTGTTTGCACATTATCCATCACCGTTCCCCTGAAGGATCCGCCGATTATTCGGATATTCGAAATGGGATTTCCGACAATACCACCACCCGGAGCGTTAGCGATCACCGTACTGTTTTCAATGGTAATATTGGAGGTCGGTAATATAACAATACCATTGGCAAACGAACCGCCTATTCCATACATACCGCCGTTTAAGACCACCGTAGAGCCACCGCTGATCTCAATATTGTTCGCACCGGCATATCCTCCTCCGAGAGCTTCTTCAACTCCGATCAAAGTGAGCTTTCCGGTGCCGTTGATAATAAGCTTGCCACCGGACTCTTCGGGCTCTATCGCAGTGATCGGACACTTATTACTCGCAATGAGGTTTTCACTGCCCTCTTTTAACGTAATGGTGACAACTTGGTCGCTCCAGTCATCCGCTAGTAACTCCTCATCGGAAACGATGATGCCATACCGTTGCTTCATATAACGTTGATAATATTCTTTAGTCCCAGTCACGAATGACTCAGTGAATCCTGAACTGCTAAAGGATGAGGCATCACGCATGATCAGACCGTCAAACGTCAAGTTAGCGGAAATATTACCCATCACGAAAATAACGCAGCGACCGTTTGAAGCTCCCTCTTCATCTATAGTCGTGATAGCAATGGGCTTCTCCGACAGGATAAACAGCCCATCAACATTAGCACCCATATAACCTTCCCACCACAGGTAATCTTCTCCATCCACAAGACCTTCACCGCTCAAAAGGAACGGACCGACTACGATAGGATCGATCCTTCCGCAGTTGAGGCAAAGACCGTCTGCATCCAAGTTGTGCCCTGTGGGATCGGATACCGCACCGACCAACGTGCGTTCGGCAAGGCAGTCTGTGCAGTGCTGATAAGTATAACTGGGTTTGATGCAGTTGGCATCCACTACAGAGTCCGTAGCCCAATCGTGAACGCAGGAAATATAGTCGGGAACAAGCTCCGCAAATCCGATGGTAGAACGACTATACCCTTTTCCCGCCTCTCCGGAACGAAGGTCGAACGTGACCCGATAGTATTGGTAATAGTCTGTATTATCCGGAATGTCATAGTGGTAAGAGACGTTGTTTCCGTACACGTCACAGGTCTCGTTAAACACCGCATTGATAACCGTCCAGCTATCGTCGGGGGAGTTTCTCCCCTTCATTTCGATCTTAAAGGGTTGACGTGACTGATAATACTCGCTGTTTGAGGATGTGATCAGAGTGTATCCGGTCATGATGATCCGCTCGGATGCACTGAAATTCACGGAAACATAACTCCCAATATTCCAAGAAGTGATCCATTCCGTGGAAAGATCGCCGTCAAACATACGACCTTCGTCAAAGCCGGCATAATGCGTAGTGTTATTATACTCTCCCGCAAAGGTAATAGCGGAGGGAGTACCCGTGCCGGTACCCGTATCGGCACCGCTTACAGCAATGCCCATCCCCGCCGAACACAGGGAAACAAGCATACATACCACCAGCAAAACACTCAATAATCGCTTTTTCATCTTAGTCTCCTCGCTTTCTTCCGCACTCGGTGCGACAAATAAAAAACTTAGGGAAAACAAACGAAACACACTGAAAAACTGCCAAAGATCGGAATTAATCGTTCGTTGGTATCATTATACCACGTTCAAAAATGGAAATCAAGCGTTTTTTGTCTGCTTTTTGCGCAAAATATTATTTTTTATGAATGATTCGCCGCCTGTTTTTTTGAGCGTTTTTTAAGCGTTTAACAGCTTAAGCAGGGCCGGAGAGCTTTCCGGGGGAGCTTTTTTTGAAAAAGATTCCCCCACAAAAAATCAAAGCCGTCCCAATAGTTTTTGGGGGTGCAGGGGGCTTTGGCGGAAAAAGCCCCTGCAAAAGTTTCATCTTAGGATATTGTTTCCTCAAGTCCGCTTTCCAATATGACCGCGGGAAGCTGCTTTAGGAACTGCTCCACATTACGGTGGGCAATGCCATCCTCGGTATTAAAGTTTTCATCGACGGGCAAAGCGGACACCGGTCGCTTTGCCGTGCCGTGGGCGGTAGTGTTTCACCGTCAAACCGCACCCATTCCGAGCACACAAAAAAGAGCCGACATAATTCGTGTCGGCTCATATTTTTTTCGTATCAGACCCAATGGCCGCCGTTATTGACCCAATATCCGGTACAATCCTCCCACAGCCATTCCATGGGGTTCATGACGTCACCGTTCTTGGGGAAATTCTGGCATCCCTTGTCGCCATCAAGACGCGCGACCTTGATATCACGTTCCATGATAATGCCGTAAAGACGGTCATAGCGGGCTTTATAAGCCGCCCTTGACTCACTGTCACCGTTCACCCAGTCCTTATCATAAGTAGCCGAAAGACCGAGAAAATCGCACTGCATACGGCAGATAACTATCCTGTCTCTGTGAGTATCTGTAGTGGCAGCATCATACGCCTTGTCAAACAGCCCGTCAAGATAGTCATAGTTATCACGGAAATATTCCTCGTTATTGGTATTGAAGGGGCGGTCGAAATTGTTCGTCCAGCATCCGAGCTCATCGCTTGCCGCCTCCACCTTCTCGATGTATTCCCTGACATACTGCCAACCGTCGCCGTAGTAGATCATGAGATACTCATTCATAAGGTCGTTATATTCCTCCTCGCTCATGAAGGGATCCCACGCCATCTTTGCGATAAGATAACCTCTGAGATATTCAAAGCAATAGGAAGTATTGGAGCCTTCGGAATAGATACCCGTAGCCCCACCGCCGGCGATATATTTGAAGTCGTTGTAGATATTGAAAAGGTTAGGTGAGGGGGCAAGGTAGTAATTGAAGCTCGGCGCGTAGTACCATGCGTAGATATTGTTGGTTATCTCTCTCCACTTTTCATAGCACTCCACATTTACCCCGTTATTCTGATTGAAGGTTTTGCCGCTTATATCGTCATTTTGAAGTCTGATATTGCCGCCGGCAAGAGCGCAAGCCTCAGTATCGTCATAAGTATGGTTGTTGCATCCCGAGAAGCAGAAGCAGACTACCACATTGTCCCTCGGCATAGTCATCTTAGGGGGATTGCGGGCATCCCAATATGCCATTGTATAGACCTCAAGTCCGGGATACTCCGTCTCATATACCTCCGCTACCCTGTTGGAAAGGCGGAACACCGTCCCCGCAACGCTGCCCTCAAGGGCATAGATACTCTTGCAAACGGAGCAGGTGCAATAATTCTTATTCTCATCGGGAGATACTGATACTTGGGTAAAGTGAACACCAAGCACGTAGCCGACGGACATACGGTGAGTAAGTATCATATCATTGTACGCCATGATCTTCTCAAATGTCTCCTCGGAGGTGAGGCAGGGCTGCTCCGACATCTGTTTTTCAACGGGAGGATGACCGTAAGGATCGGTGACGTACATCTGGTATGCGTAGGAGTGGGCGTGGATATAGATCGTCCCCACACCGCCTCCCGCCTCGGCGCTTCCTCTGGATGCACCGTCGCAGGAGTTGTCCCTTAAAAATCTCGCATTGTCGGTGGTGATACCGGATTGAGCAACGGAACGGTAGGAGAATACCGGCACCTCCGTCTCGGAATATCCCTTCGGCAAGTTCACATTCTCAGCCTCGTAAAGATACCTCTCGTTTTCAAGAAGGAATCTGTAACCGAGAAATTCCTCCGCAAGGAAGTCCACAGCGTAGACGGGGCCTCTGAGAGTGCCGCACAAAACGGTCACGTCTCCCAAGTCGTCCACATCGATACGAAATCCCTCTTTGCCAAGGGAATACTCATCGGAAGTATCAAATGCAAACTTGATACTGTGTCTCTCACCCAAGGTAGGAGTAACGTTGGGATAGATACCGCAAGCACCGCCGATAAGATTCCGAAGAAGCTTTGCGGAGTACTCCATACACTCGGTATAGTCCTTCCCAAGAACGATATCGTATCTTGAGATGCTCATGCCCGCAACGGTGACCGTGTCCACCTTGTAACTCTTGTCCGTATTATTACCGGTAGGCTCGTCTATCCCCATGACCAGTTTTTTTATGGAAAGAAGGTCGGGATTGCCAATGTTGCCGTCGCCGTTCACATCCGCCGCCAACTCGTTGATCTCACGGACAGTGGCAACGCCGCCGAGATACTTCTTGAGAAGCAAAACGTCCTTCGTCCCGATCCTCGTATCATCGTCAACGTCCCCCCGAAGATATCCGTAGGTGACCTCTGTCGCTACAGCCCCCGCAGAGACCGCCGCCGAAGCAAGCATTATTAAAGCGATAAGAAGCGCAGTTATTCTTTTCATTTTCGCCTCCGTTTTTTATTCTATCTCAATTATAACCTATCCCACCGCAAATAGCAATAGGGATTTTTGAGGAAGAAAAAACGGAAAATGATCCGTTTAGAAGGAACCAAACACCGATTCGCGGGCTTAAGCGGTCAGATCAAAGCTCCGTCGAACGACCTAAAAGATTCCACCCACTTCTTCCCTGTTCCGAGAAAAAAACGGGAGCGCGTTGCGCTCCCGTTCATTCTTTTTCGCCAAAGCTTCCTTCGCCTCGGTGACCATTGGGTCACCGAGACATCTTATTTTACTTGAATCGTTTTACGTTCAGATCTTTCCTGCGATCATAGTCCTGAGAATTCTGACGTCGGTAGCATTGATCCTGCCGTCGTTGTTGACGTCGGCAGCTTCCATATCCACCGCCGAGGGATCAAGATTTCCGGAAAGAAACTGTCTTGCGAGAAATACGTCTCTCACGTTTATCCTGCCGTCGCCGTTAACGTCGCCGGGGATGGTCGTCACCTTAGTGACCAAACGAACAGGTACATCGTCATTTGCAAAAAAATATCTGCCTGAGATGAATAAATCGTCGGAAGTGACCTCGGCAGTTTCGCCACCGTAGTAATAAGCATCAAAGGTGGAACCGGATCCTTCAATCGTTACATATCCGCGCGTGGGGCCATCTATGATGATTACGCTCATGAGAAAATTACTATTGCTGCATCTGAGATCCACCTCGGTATCAACTAATGATACACCCGTGTACACGTAGATATTCCCAGTACCCGCCACTACTTTGAACGTGCCGGATTTGACCAAGAGATCGTATGCAACAACTCCCTGCATTTCATAATGTGTGTCGATATCCGTGTTGCAAGAAATGAAGGAACAGCTTCCCATGGCAACAACAGCCGTATTATAGCCGGAGAAGTTAAAGTTGATATTTTCAAGTTTCAAATCTCCGTCTGCTATGATGCCGACGTAAGAATCTTTGATCGTGAGAGTTGCTTTGTATTCATCGTCCGGGCACGTCATGACCGTCAATGCACCGTCACCGTAGATCGCATACAAGTTAAGTGACGTGATCTCAACGTTTCCTGATACCATAATGGTGGATCCGTCGGGAAGACCGATTATCGTCATCATTTCCATGTTTCCGCTGACAAATTCAAATCCGTCTTCAAGATACAGAATACGATTCTCATTGTCCCACGCCCATTTGTCGCCGGACATATCCTCTGTAGCAGACGTGAAGTCCATAAACTCGGTCATATTAGGCCTGTAGGATACTATCTCGGTATGTACCGTATTCGCTTCCACATCAAGATAATCATACACCACTATGTAGTCCCCTGCTTCAAGGCTTGCGAACCACAGGTGACGTCCGTCCCCGATCCACTCGAAGGAATCGTCTGTTTCCATAAGTTCCCATTCGCCGGTCTCGGTGATCCTGTAGAGAGTTGCATTGCATAAGACGTTAACGTCCTTACCATAGGTACGGATAGCAAGGCTGCGCTCACTGTCAAGAGTGAATCTCTCAAAGCATCCTAACACGCCCATTCCCGTGGGAATGATAACGTTTTCAAAATCGGACTTTTTACGATCGTTGTAAGACGGCAGAGTCGCCGTGGGAATGGTATCGATCTTGCCACTGATGAGATCATATTCCACATAAGAGAGTGAAACTGTGCAAACGTCGGTGGAGTCACCGGACCAACTTCTGAAGATGATACCGAAAGTCTCGCCCTCATCGCCTCCGTAGAAGACCATCTCTTCCTCGGAACCGTTGTCTACCCTTCCCACGAAGGTGTATTTTCCGTTTTTCAAACGGTAGAGTTCAAGAACGGTATCCACATAATCATCGGGATTCTTTCCGGCAAACTTGACGTTGACAGACTTGCCCGCCTCCACGTTGACTGTGGCAACGAAACCGTCGATGGTCACGCCGGCAAAGAAGATGGAATCCTCGGAACCGAGCGTGTAGTCGAACTCCGAAGGAACTGAAAGCACCCTTGCTCCCTCAAAGAGCTCCGAAGCACTTAACCCCTTTTCGATCTTGATCGTGCAGTTCGTGT
Organism: uncultured Ruminococcus sp.; assembly: GCA_964629225.1. Taxonomy (GTDB): domain Bacteria; phylum Bacillota; class Clostridia; order Oscillospirales; family CAG-272; genus RUG14199. The sequence continues at coordinate 9,803 of CAZVQC010000027.1, read as the reverse complement.
CGGAGTAAGCTCCCGCCGTATATTCATAAGAACCTACAAAGAAGTAATAAGTACCGTCTTCGTTTGCGATGAAATTGACCTTCTCGCCGTAAACTCCCGCAGCGTCGTTGTCATAGAATCCTATGAATTTGAATTTGCCTTGAGCGTCTTTGTAATAGATCATTATTTTAGTGTCAAATCCGTTTTTCTCATCTACGGGAGTGCAGGTGACGTCAATGCTGTCGCCCGACGACATAGCCACCTTGTAGACGTAGCCACTCATCGGTTCATCGGAAGTTGTAAAAACCGTGCTGCCGTGGATGAAACCGGTAGTTTCAAAGGGAAGCGTTCCGGGATCGATTGCGAAATCGTCAAGATCGTCGGGCATAACGCACGTACCACCGCCTGTGCTGCCACCCGATACGGAAATTGTTACTCCGAAGTCTTCACCGCATGCTTGCGAAGCGGTGGAGCCGAGGAAGATCATGTATGATCCGGCAGTCGTTGCCGTGAAGGAAATGGTCTGCCCCCCTTCGGATTGATTGAAAGATTCTAAATAATAAGTAGAAGTGCCGCCGGAAATGGATCTTCTGTAAATACCCACCACTGTGGGGAAGCTTTCACTTTTTCCTCCGACGATGATATTAAGAGTCTGTCCTGCGCCGAGAGTTACCGTTCCGGAAACACCTACGCAGGTAATGCCGCTTTCGACAACGGGCACCATGGGCATGGAAAGAGTGTCGCTGAAGGGCAGGGGAATAATTTCGCAGTCGTCAAAGAGTGCTTTGAAGTCGCTTCCGCAGGTCTTTTGGGATCCGGAATCACCGAATGCGGGGCTTCCGGAGGGGGTAGGTACCGTAGTGCCGGATGCTACCGCATAAGCGAAGGTGTCGCCCGCGCCGTTTTGCATGGAGCCGAAGAAGATTCCGTATGTTCCCGCAGATTCTACCGTAAACGTACCGCTCACACTGTCGGTCAAAAGTCCTCGCGGAATATTCGTGTTGGAATCGTAGTATTCAAACGTTTCGGTTTCCATATTGTACTTAAACATGATAGCGCACGCATCGGGACCCTTGACGTTGTAGGAGATGCTGTCTCCCGCGCTGAGCTCCTTATATCTTGCGATACCGTGGAACATGAAGCCAGCGTCAACATAGGGGTCGCTCGGTGCCACGAAGGTGCTGTCCACGGAGAGAGAAAGCTCGATGCAATCATCCGATGCAAAGAGTTCCGCAAGAGTCATCGCCTTGATGGAACTGCTGAGCTTTATGCCGACGGTATAACCTACGCTGCCCTTCTCCACAGTGCCGAAGACGAAGCCGTATTTGCCCGCTTCCGTCGCTGTGAAAGTACCCGCCTCACCTAAGTTGTAGCTGCTTGAGGCGTACTCGGTGGTACCGTTGTCGTCATCGATGGTACTAAGGTACTCATAGCAACCTTTCGTTCTGTTGTACTTGTAGACCCATATGCGCGTATCCACGTCGTCACCAATACCCTCAACGGAGAAGGTCAATACCTCGCCTTTAGCGAGCTCCAGTCTTCCGGGGACACCGTAAACAGTCCAGTCGTTCGCGATGATCTCGTTGTCTGAGACGGTAAATGTGGTTTCAATAGGCAGGACTAAGTACGGGGCGTCGCTGACAAGCAGATTCTCCGCAGCGTTTTTGGGAAGGCTCGAATCCTCTGCCACTGCAACGGAGCAGGTCTTTCCGACTGCCTCCTCATCGGTAGTGCCGAAGAAGAAATAGTATGTAGTGTCATGATAAGGAGCCGTGAACGTCGCACTCTCGCCCATACCGTCGTTGTTGTCGCTGTCAAAGTATTCAAGCAGCTCGGTGCCGTCGTCGCCCTTTCCATAGATCCAAACTCTGGTGTCGATCTGATCGGTGGCTCCATTGAAGGAGATAGAGATTCGATCGCCATACGTCATATTGAGTTTTTTCACTACTCCGTATGCTTCGACGGTATCGGAGGATGATCTGAGAGACGTTAATTCCATGCCTCCACTCGGTGACGTGCTCACTATGTAAGAAACGGAAGGTATCGTGATATTTTCCGAGTAAGGAAGGCTGACCTCGGTCGCATAACTAAACGCTTTCATCACGTCCTGCGGATCGGTATAAACACCGTCTTTTACGGAAACAGTAACTGTGAGCGTTTCCATGTCCATCAGTTCTCCCGAACAAGCGACAAGGTACGTACCGGAAACCACGGGGGAATACTTAAGACTGCACGCTTCGCCCCAGCCATGTGTCTCTGCTCCGATGCAGTGCTCAAGAGAACCGTCCTCAAGTACACGGTAAACGTCGATAAAGCACATATTAAGCATGTCGGATATCCCATTGACACAGAGGGTGGTACCTACGGTAAGATCCACCTTGAAAACGTCGAAGTTATAGAGCCCTCCATCGATTTTTGCGGTAATTCCATTCGAATACTTGAAACTTCTGGTGATAGCATCTTCACCCAAGGTGATCTTTTCCGCATCGACTGCGATCTCCTCAAAAGTTGCGGATTGCTTGAATTCCACCTTTAAGCTGCCTGTATAGTCGATGGGAGCGAAAAGGTAAACGAGATACTCTCCCGCGCCATTCATGTAATTACAGATCTCGCCCTTGCCGTCACTGTAGGTGTCGTCATTATAATCTGCATGGTAGCCGCTTTCATCATAGACCGAGACGAAGGTGTCCACAGCCTCATCCACGCCGTAAAAGTCCACTCTGAGAGCCTCTTTATCGCCGAGAGTAACGGCAAACGCCTTGCCGATGGCAGCGCGGTAATCTTTCACTACCGTTTTACAGCTGTCCTTATCGAAGGTGAACGTGGAAGGAATAGACTCTACCGTAGCGTCGGGTGTGAGTGTGTGTATAACGTCAACTGCGCCGGTAGCTCTTGATGTGATGCTGACACTGACTGTGCCAACGGCGGTGATGTTTCCGCTCCGGACATCCACAGCGTAGTATCCGTCCGTAGGTGCCGTAAACGTGCTGACAACTCCCATATTGTCGGATGCATTTCCACCCTTGACGGCGAAGCACCCCGACGTAGCTTTACCCTCAACGGTATAGAACTTGAGGTCCACCGGAATGGGAGAATCCTTACCCATTGCCGTTACCGTCATTTCCTCTCCTGCCGAAAGAGAGACACGGTATTGAACGGAATAGGCGACGCTCATATCGTATTTCACAGGCGCCTCCGAGCCCAGCTCGTACTCGGTCTCAAAGGGAAGTGTCGCATCCACACGGGACGGAATGGTAACAACGGCGTCGCTCTCTATCGTGTATGAGCCGCTGACCGTGCCCTTCGCTCCCTCGTCGGCAAAGATGACTACCTTATAGGTGGCATCGTTCATGATGGTAAAAGCCGCAAAGCCGGATACGAATTCCTGCTCGATCATTTCTTCCACACTGCCATCACCGAAATAGCCGATGCGAAGCAAAGCGACCTTAAGGGCGATCGGAGTCTCTCCATCCTCACCTACTGCCGTGGCGTTGATCGTAACAAGATCTCCGCCAGAATTGATAGAGATAAGATCCGCTACCCAGCCATTGTATCTTTTATAGAAGAACTCTCCGTAATAGGAATCGTAGATCTCTACATTTTTCTCACCGGTGAGGGTGAAAACGAAGGGGGTCGGAGTTATCTCACCCTCTGTCGCAAAGATACTTACGGGGAACACCGTGAGCATCATGCAGAGAACGAGAAACAAGCTGATGATTCTTTTTTTCATTTGATCCTCCTTGCTTTGAAGCGAAACAGATAACATGTGATTGATTTCGTTTATTGCAAACAAATACCCCCTGCCGGAGAACAACGGGGGATCTTTTAAGATCGAGGGGGTATTATGACCGGATCACGGTCATTTTTTACTCCCATTCGTACCGTTTTCTCCTTTTTTTCCGTCTTTGGAAAAGGGTTTTGACAGCGGTGCGTATCGGTATCTGTCCGCTCACTTTGAAGTCAGATATCATATTATCTTCTGTTGGTAATATTCTATCATAACGCGATTTATAAGTCAATATCTTCCGCGCATATTTTTTTACGGTTCCGAAAAGGGTGAAAAATTTCGTCACAAAACAAGCCTTTTTTGTGACGATTTTCTTCGAAAACCCGGAAAAAACGTGCATTTCGTCACGGGTCTTCAATTCGTCACAAAATGAAAAAATATTTTTCGAGGCACCGAAAAATGGGCTTTAAGGCTTCACTTTTTTTCGTCCCGAACGGCGCATCACGACCGTTTTTTTCATAGTCACCCGTCTCATATGTGAAAGTATTTGTTTTATCTGAGAAAGCACCCACCTTCGGCGGGTGTCGGAAGTGCCCGACCCGTTCCTTATTTGACCGAAAGAACCGATGCACGACCGGGAGACCGTCACAATAAACGGGATGAAGCTCCGTTTCAAAAAAAGCACCCGCCGAAGGCGGGTGCCGGGTATTGACTTGTTATATCTGTGCCGCCACCGCATCAAGGAATTCGTCCGTGAACACCGGTGTCGCTTCAAAGCCCTCCTTAACGAGAGGCACAAGGTCCTTGGTCATGATACCGGAGGACAGGACGGTCATACAAGCCTCCTCAAGTCTGTCCGCAAAGGAGGAAAGCTCGGTGATACCGTCAAGCTCTCCCCTCTTGCGAAGTGCTCCCGTCCATGCAAAGATAAGAGCCATGGGGTTGGTGGAGGTCCTCTCCCCCTTCAGGTACTTGTAATAGTGACGGGTCACCGTTCCGTGTGCCGCCTCATACTCGAATTTTCCGTCGGGTGAAACGAGAACGCTGGTCATCATTGCAAGGGAACCGAAGGCGGTGGACACCATATCGCTCATAACGTCCCCGTCATAGTTCTTAAGTGCCCAGATGAAGCCTCCCTCGCTTCTTATAACGCGTGCAACTGCATCGTCTATCAGCGTGTAAAAGTAGGTGATACCGCACTCCTCGAATCTCTCCTTGTACTCCTTTTCGTAGATCTCCTCAAAGATGAGCTTGAAGGTCTGGTCATACTGCTTGGAGATGGTGTCCTTGGTGGAGAACCACAGATCCTGCTTCGTTTCCAGTGCGTACTCAAAGCAAGCGTGAGCAAAGTCTCTGATGGACGAGTCCGTATTGAACTGGGACTGAAGAACGCCCGCACCTTCAAAATCGTGGACCGTCTCGGAGAATTCTCCGCTGTCTCCGTTAAATACAAGCTCCGCCTTGCCCTTGCCGGGTACTCTGTACTCGGTAGCCTTGTACACGTCTCCGTAGGCGTGTCTTGCAATGGTGATGGGGTGCTTCCAAGTTCTCACATAGGGAGTGATAAAATCCGTCATAATGGGAGCACGGAACACGGTGCCGTTGAGTATCGCTCTTATGGTACCGTTGGGGCTCTTCCACATTTCGGAGAGTCCGTACTCCTCCACCCTCTGCTTGTTGGGAGTGATGGTAGCGCATTTGACCGCAACTCCGTACTTCTTATTAGCCTCAGCCGCTTCCACGGTGACACGGTCCTTTGTCTCTTCTCTGTGCACAAGGGACAGGTCGTAATACTCGGTCTTGAGATCCACAAAGGGCAGTATGAGTTTTTCCTTGATCATCTCCCAGATGACCCTCGTCATCTCGTCCCCGTCCATCTCCACGATGGGTGTCGTCATTTTGATCCTTTCCATCATTTTACCTCCTTAGTGTAGGGGAGCAGACCTCCCGCTCTCAGCATATCCTTCTGCCTGTCGGAATACTCACAGATAAGGGTGAAGGTCTCACCTTTAGTTACATCCTTGAGTGTTGCTCTTCCGCTTTCAAGGGCATCGAAAAGGTCGCACAGTTCCAGTTTATCTCCCTCGTCAAGGCGGTCGTAATCCTCCGCATTTTCAAACGTGAAGGGGAGTATTCCCGCATTGATGAGATTAGCCGCGTGGATCCTTGCAAAACTCTTTGCCACTACCGCCTTGACTCCAAGATAGAGGGGAACGAGTGCGGCGTGCTCACGTGAGGAGCCCTGACCGTAATTGGAGCCTCCCACTATGACGGTAGCCCCCGCCTTCTTTGCTCTTTCGGGGAATGTCTCGTCACATACGGTGAAACAGAACTCGGAAAGCTTCGGAATATTGGAGCGGTAAGGAAGTATCTTCGCTCCTGCGGGCATTATGTGGTCGGTGGTGATGTTGTCACCCACCTTAAGTGTCAGATCCGCCTTTATGTTGTCCTCAAGGGGCGCGGTCTTGGGGAAAGACTTGATATTGGGACCTCTGAGTATCTCCACGTCACAAGCTTCGCTCTCGCTTGCAGGCATAAGCACCGCCGTATCGTTGATCTTGAACTCATCCGGCATTGATATCTCCGGATACTCACCCATATCCTTGGGGTCGGTAAAACAGCCCGTCAGAGCCGCCACAGCCGCAGTTTCGGGGGATACAAGGTAGACCTTGCCGTCCTTCGTCCCGCTTCTGCCTTCAAAATTACGGTTGAAAGTGCGCAAAGAGACTCCGCCGGAGTTGGGAGAAAAGCCCATTCCGATGCAAGGTCCGCAAGCGCACTCAAGCACTCTTGCGCCGGATGCTATGATATCGGAGAGAGCGCCGCAGTCCGCAAGCATGGAGAACACCTGCTTCGATCCGGGAGATACGGAAAGGCTCACGCTGTCCGCTATCTTCTTTCCCTTAAGTATCGCCGCCACCCTCAGCATATCTCTGAGAGAGGAGTTGGTGCAGGAGCCGATGCAGACCTGATCTACCTTCAGTCCCGACAGCTCCTTAACGCTCTTTATATTGTCGGGAGAATGGGGGCAGGCAGCCATAGGAGACAGAGTCGAAAGGTCGATCTCGATGATGCGATCATAGACTGCATCCGCATCGCTCTCAAGAGCCACATAGTCCTCCTCTCTTCCCTGTGCCTTAAGAAATTCCCTCGTTATCTCATCGGATGGGAAGATGGATGTGGTGGCTCCCAGCTCCGTTCCCATGTTGGTGATGGTGGCTCTTTCGGGTACGCTGAGAGTTTTGATACCCTCACCGCCCCACTCGATAATAGCGCCCACGCCGCCCTTGACGGAGAGTATCCTAAGTATCTCAAGGCTGACATCTTTGGCGCTGACCCAAGGGGAGAGTTTTCCCTTCAGTTCCACTTTGTACATTTTCGGCATGGTGATATAATATGCGCCGCCTCCCATGGCAACAGCCACGTCCATGCCTCCCGCACCCATGGCAAGCATACCGATACCTCCGCAGGTGGGAGTATGGCTGTCGGAACCGATAAGAGTTTTACCGGGCTTTCCGAATCGCTCCAGATGAACCTGATGGCAGATGCCGTTGCCGGGACGGGAGAAACGGATACCGTATTTTTTCGCCACAGACTGAATGTACCTGTGGTCGTCCGCATTTTCAAAGCCCGATTGGAGGGTATTGTGGTCGATGTAAGCCACGGAAAGCTCCGTCCTTACTCTCGGTATTCCGATGGCTTCGAACTCGATATAAGCCATCGTACCGGTGGCATCCTGTGTCAGTGTCTGATCGATCCTGAGCGCTATCTCACTCCCCGGTGTCATATCACCGCTGACCAGATGCTGCTTGATTATCTTTTGAGCAATAGTAAGTCCCATTTTTATATCTCCCTGTTTTTAATACTTTCTTTTGCGTTTCTTATGTGTTCCAAAGTCAACTTCTCTGCCAGCTCTCCGTCATGTGCCACTATCGCCTCAAGGATGGCTCTGTGCTCCTTAAGGGATCTGTCCGCTCTGCTGCAGTTGGAAACCGAGGCACGGCGGTATTTAACCACCTTCTTATGGAGGTTTGTAAGAGTCTCCTCAAGGGGCAAGCTTCCGCTGAGCTTGTAGATAAGGCGGTGAAAATCACTATCCTCATTCTTGATGCTGTCGGCGTTGTTCTTCTCGGTGTAGAATTCCTGAAGATCCACGATCTCCTTCAATTTGAGAGCGCTCTCCCCGTCCACATTCTCGGCGGCAAGCCTTGCGGCAATGCCCTCTATACGAAGTCTCAGCTCGTATATCATGTCGATATCCTCTCTTGAGATACCGACTACCACTGCGCCCTTGGTACCAAGCTCGATTATCCTCTCCTGAGCCAAACGCCTCAAAGCCTCACGTATGGGAGTTCTGCTGACTCCGAGCATCTCGGAGAGATGGTTCTCCGTCATCACGTAGCCTCTTTCATACTTGCCGCTTAAGATATCACGCTCCAAGTTTTCAAAGACCTGCTCCGCAATGGACACGCTCTTATGCTCTAACATCCGTTTTCTCCTTTCCGAATCGGTCACCCGCTATCTCCGATATCTTTCCTTCAAGTTCCTTGACGGAAAGGGAGGTAACACGTCCACCTTCATATTCCTCATCCACCCACGTCTTGAGTGCGATAACGAGGGGATCCTTCTTGTCTACCTTTTCCCCCTCCTTCAGCCTGTAATGGCCGTTGATCCAGTAGGCTATTCCCGCAAGACCCGACGTCTTGCTGACGATGACCTCTGCGGGACGGTTGAGGATCTTCTCCGTGTTGAAAACGCTGTAGATCTCCTGGTCCTTCAAAAGTCCGTCTGCGTGGATGCCCGCCCTCGTCATGTTGAAACTGTCACCCACATAGGGAGTCATGGGAGGTATCTCATAGCCTATCTCATTTTTGAAATAGTCCGCTATCTCCGTTATTGCCGTAGTATCCATTCCGTCAAGAGAGCCTCTGAATGCCGCATACTGCATCACCATTGCCTCAAGAGGAATGTTACCGGTGCGCTCACCGATGCCCAGAAGTGAGCAGTTCACGGCACAGGCGCCGTAAAGCCATGCCGCTCCCGCATTGGCGACCGCCATATAGAAGTCGTTATGACCGTGCCATTCAAGGTTCTCGCTTGCCACGTTTGAATAGTGCTGAAGACCGTAGACGATTCCCGGCACCGACCTCGGCAGTGCCACACCGCTGTAGGGCAGTCCGTATCCCATAGTGTCGCAGGCCCTGATCTTGACGGGTATCCCCGCGTCCTCCGACATTCTCATCAGCTCATTCACAAAGGGCACTACAAATCCGTAGAAGTCCGCCCTTGTGATGTCCTCAAGGTGGCATCTGGGAACTACTCCCGCCTCAAATGCATCGGCTACCGTCTTAAGATAGTAATTCATGCACTCCGAACGGCTCATCTTCATCTTCTTGAAGATGTGGTAGTCACTGCAACTTACGAGTATCCCCGTCTCCTTGATACCAAGCTCCTTCACCGTCTTGAAATCCTCCTTGACGGCACGTATCCACGTGGTTATCTCCGGAAACTTAAGACCCAAATCAAGACATCTTTCTATCGCTTCCCTGTCCTTCTTACTGTAGATAAAGAACTCGGTTTGCCTGATGATACCGTAGGGACCTCCGAGCTTTGACATCAGCTTGTAGAGTTCCACGATCTGATCCACCGTGTAGGGTTCCACAGACTGCTGACCGTCTCTGAGTGACGTGTCCGTGATCCATATCTCCTCAGGCATCCCTATCGGCACTCTGCGGTGGTTGAAGGGTATCTTCGGCACCGTATCATAGGAGTAGATGTCACGGTAGAGATTGGCCTCCTCCACGTCCTGAAGTGAATAATGATAACTCTTCTGCTCAAGCAGATTGGTTTTGTTGGATATTTCAAGCATATACGACCCTCCTGTACTTCTGTATACAATTATACAACTCCACACTTCCCCTGTCAATAGCGTTTTTATATTTTTTAGTTTCGGATATCATTTTTTCACGGACACGGTCTCCGGCTCCGTTCTCTTAAAAAAATCCCCCTGCCGAAACAGGGGGATAAGTGTTTTTTAGAAAGCCTATCAGAACTGAACTGCGTTCTTTCTCTTCTTTGCACAAAGGACGATGCCCGT
>CAZVQC010000026.1:0-19704 GCA_964629225.1 uncultured Ruminococcus sp. | reverse complement strand
GAAACATACCGAGGTAGAAAGAGTCCCCGTTCGGAAAAGCCCGAACGGGGGAGAGACAGCCCACAACCGCTCCAAAAGTTTTTGGAGGGGGTGTGGGGGAGTCTTTTTTCAAAAAGACTCCCCCACAAAAAAACCGTCAAAGTTTTTTGGGAGGGGCTTTGGGAGGGCTTTTTTTGGAAAAAAGCCCTCCCAAATAACCCCCTGAAAAAAACACATTACAAAGGAGGAACTGATGGCAGAGAAGAGGATGATATCGAAGAGAGTTTTTTTAAGCAACGGATTTCACCGAATGAGCAACGGAGCGAAGGCGTTGTACGTGATGCTGGCGTTGCATTCGGACGACGACGGATTTTCGAATTCGGCAACGATATGCGAGGCATTTTTGGGAGTCGGAGACGAGGCGTTATGGGAGCTGGTAAGAGGCGGCTTTGTAATGTGGTTTGAGGATGAGGGGGTGGCGTTGATCACCCACTGGAAACAGCAGAACTGCCTGAAGAACGAGCGGGTGGGGAAGCTGAGCTATCCGGGGATAGCGAGAAGGATCTTCGTCCACCAGAACGGAACGTATTCACTTGAGAGAGGCGAGGACGGGGTGTCCTTCGGCAGCTACAAGGAGTGCTTGTACCGGTACGGCAGGGACGCCGCAGAAGGGATGTTGAAATGCGCCACGGACGGAAGCATCGTCGAAAGAAGCACCGGAGCGGCGGTCGGAAGCGTCCAAGCAGCGGGAACCGCTCATGGTGATCATGCCGTCCAAACCGTGGGTGGCATCGGCAGTATCGGCGGCATTGAAGGTGCGGAAGCGGTGAGAGGTGCGGAGTGCCGAGGCGGAGCGAGTGCTTCGGAGGCGCCGAGAAGCACAGTGGGAACAGTGGGAACAATGGGAACAGTGGGAACAGTGGGAACTTCGGATAACGCCGGTAACGTCGGAGGGATCGGCGGCAATTTTGAAATAAAAAGAGACGGGGCGGGAGTTTTTTCACTGCCTCACGGGGAAAGCCTTCCCGTTTTTTGCGAAAATAACCGAGACCGGGTGCCGGAGGATGAGATAATTAATTATGTTTCTTCCGAGATGAGGGAAACCGAGGCGGCGATTTTCGGTGCCGAAGCAGACGTTTTTTCGGGAGAGAACAGCACTTGCGGGAATTTTTCGTCACCTGTCGGAGAGTCATCCGAGAGTGACGTCACGATACATAATTTTTTAGGGAACCCAGGGGAAAAGAACGGAAAAGAAGAGAGAAGAACGGAATCTTTCTATGCTGCTGAAGCAGCTGTCGCGCGAGGGCGCGAGGCGGCGGCTTCTTCTGCGACTGCGGACAGCGAGAGAGATACCGTTCTGTCTTTTTTTCGGAAAACCGGGGGATCTTTCGGAGATGAAGCCCGGGGGGCGGGGTGGAAGTACCCCGACGGAGGGGGTGTTTTCGCCTCTTACGGCGTGTCGAGGGGTGCTCCCCTCGGTGGCGGAGTCCCGTTTGACGGAGACCCGGCCGAATACGGGGGCGAGTTGTCGCCGTTTTCGGAAAATGGGGAAGCATCGGACTCGGATGCACCGGTACTTTTCTCGGATGGTACGGGGGGACTGTCGGACAGATCGGTAATTTGCGGCGATGAGGTTGGGGAACTGCCCGATAGATGGAAAAAGACCGCCGACGGCGGCGGAGAACTGCCCGAAAGACGGTGGGGATCGGTGCCGGGTGCCGAGTCGGTGGGAGAACTCCGGGAAAAACGGGAAAAGCTCCGGGAAACGGAGGAGAAACTCTGCGAAGATGACGAAATTCTCTGCGAAAGCGGCGGCTCCTTGTGCTCCTTCGAAAAAGGTGCTCTCAGGGGCAAAAAGAGGCACCATTTGGACGGTTTCGAGGTTCTTGAGGATAACAACAGCGGCGAGTACGAAGTCTGCCGAGACGGGCGTTTTTTGAGGCGCTGCGACGGGCGGATATTCCGGCGGATGCCTGCCGTTGACGGCTCCTCCGGCGATCTTCTTCTCCCCATTGACCGACTCATCGATCTGCCCGGTGCCCGAAATGACTCCGAGCGGCTTGAGGCGTTCCTCGCCAAAGAGGAGGGCTACTCCGATGCGGATTTCCGTGTCTCTCCCATCGGCGGTCTCGGTCGGGGCGTTGTGATGCTTTCCGAAGTTCAGATAGGTCGGCTGCTCAGGGATCTCTCCCTTGAGGAGTTCGATCACTACGTTTCCCGCCTTGCGGAATTCATTGAGAAAAATCACCCCACGGTGAAAAATCACTACAAGACGATATTGAGATGGGTCAGGGAGGACCGTGCGATAGATGCCTAATTTGACTGAGTTTCATGACGTTATTTGCCCCTTCTTCGTTTCCCGTGACCGGTTGTCCGTCACCTGCGAGGGGGTCATTCACGGCACTACTTGCCGCAACCGCTTCAAAAATGCCGCCCGGCTGGAGCATCATGCCGCCGTCTTTTGTGAGACCTTCGATTTCCACTCCTGCCCTCACGCTGCGGCGGTGGAGAAGAAGTATTAGTTTTTGCGGAGGGGTGTTTTTTTCGGGGAGGACTTTTTGATATTTTCCGGGGGGAACTTTTTTTGCAAAAAAATTTTCCCCCGGTCCCCCTTCAAAAAAACTTTGTATTTGCGGGGGCTTTTTGCAAAAAGCCCCCACGCCCCCAAAAACCTTCGGGCAGGTTTTTTGGCGTGGCTTTTCCCCGTTCGGTTTTTTTCGGACGGGGGTGTTTTTTTCTCGCTCCGTTTTGTCGGTGCGCTGACCGGTGTGGGTGCAGGTGGTGATAACAGTGATTCTCGGTGTTCCATAACATATTTTGTTATGGAGGGGAAAGGGGAGAAATTGCGGTGTTACGGGTGGTATCATGGTGTTGGAAAGGCGGTGAGATCGGTGCTATGGACGGACGCCGATGAAACAAAACTTTGTATTTGCGGGGCTTGGGGAGACCTTTTTTGAAAAAAAGGTTCCCCAATGATCCCCCCATTCCACCAACACAAACTAATTTTACAGGAGGAAAAATGAAGGATCCACAAGAGAGACAGAAGTTGCTTGGGGAGGCAAGGAGCAGATACCTGAGCGGAGACGTGACCCTGAGGGAAGTTGCGGAGGAATTCGGGCTGACCTACGGGGCGGTATCGAGAGCCAGCGCAAAGGACGGCTGGTACGGAGACAGGCTGATGCGCCGAAGGATACTGAGCTTTGAAAAGGAGGAAGAAAAAGCGGAAAACGCGGAAAAAACGGAAAACGCGGAAAAAGAAGAGATCGGATGCACCGGCGGCGTTTCCTCTCGGAAAGGAAGGAAAGTGAAAGAAAAGAAGGAAAAGAAGGAAAAGAAGGAAAAGACGGAAAAGACGGAAAAGACGGAAAAGACGGAAAAGAAATCCGTCAACACCTCCGGCGAGGCGGTGGACAAGCTGAGGCAGATAGTTCTCGGTCTTGAGAAGGCGATGGCGGAGGCGGTGGAGGGAGATCTCTTCATCGAGCGTGACGGGGACAGTGTTATTTTTGACGGAAAGCTTTTCAAGGAGGCTGTTCAGGCTGCCAAGATACTGTGCGATTCCGTCAGGGATGCCTGGGACGTTCCCACCTATTCCGAGTCTCTCAAGAAGGAGGCACTTGACAAGGGTGACGGTTTTGACAGGGTATTTTCCGTGAGATTCGAGGGAGGAGGCGAGGACTATGCCGGCTGAGACAAGAGAACTTATTTTGGGCGTTCCCTCCGAGAGGCAGAAGCAGTTCCTGCTTGACCGCCACCGCTACGTGGCCTTCGGCGGTGCAAGAGGCGGAGGCAAGAGTTGGGCGGTCAGAACCAAGGCGAAGCTGCTTTGTCTTAACTATCCCGGCATTCGTGTCTGCATCATCAGAAAGACTTTTCCGGAGCTTCGTTCCAATCACATCGACACTCTTCGCATGGAGATACCCGCCTCGGTGGCAGTCTATCGTGACACGGCGAAGGAGTTCCGCTTTGCCAACGGCTCCGTCATCTTCTGCCGCTACTGTCAAAACGAGAAGGACATGGGGAAATTCCAGGGCAACGAATTCGACGTGATCTTCATTGACGAAGCCACTCAGTTCCCCGAAAAGATCTTCAGGATACTGTCCGCTTCCGTGAGAGGCGCAAACTCCTTTCCGAAGCGAGTCTATCTGACCTGCAATCCCGGCGGAGTGGGTCACGGTTGGGTGAAGAGGCTCTTCATCGATCGGGCTTTCAACACCGGGGAGGATCCCGGAGACTACAGCTTCATTCAGAGCCTTGTCACCGACAATACCGCTCTTATGAAGTGCGACGGGGAGTACGTGAAGCGCCTTGAGGCGCTGCCTCCGAAGCTTCGCCGGGCGTGGCTTGAGGGGAAGTGGGACATTTTCGACGGTCAGTTCTTTGAGGAGTTTCGTGACGATCCGGAGCATTATCTCGACCGCCGCTACACTCACGTTATCGAGCCCTTCGACATTCCGAAGAGCTGGGTCATCTACCGTTCTTACGACTTCGGTTACGGCCGTCCTTTCGACTGCTCTTGGTGGGCTGTTGACCATGACGGGCGCGCCTATTTGATACTTGAGCTCTACGGGTGGAACGGCTCCCCCGACACGGGGCTGAAGTGGACTCCCGACCGCCAGTTCCGGGAGATCCGGAGGATCGAGTCGGAGCATTCCTACCTGCGTGGGCGAAATATCATCGGTGTGGCGGATCCTTCCATTTGGGATGCTTCAAGGGGGGATTCCATTGCGGACGTTGCCATTCGCTACGGTATCGATTTCGACCCCGGCGACAACAAACGCATCCCCGGCTGGATGCAGTGCCACTACCGCTTCCAGTTCGATGACGAGGGCTATCCCTCCGTTTGGTTCTTTAAGACCTGCAAAAACGCCATCCGCACCATTCCTCTTCTCCGGTTCTCCTCAAGCAATCCGGAGGATCTGGACACCACCGGCGAGGATCACTTCGCAGACAGCTTCCGCTATTTCGCCATGTGCCGCCCCATTACTCCGAAAAAGGATCTGCCCTCGGAACTCCCTTTCGGTGACGATCCTTTGGACCTGCGGACGGGGTGAAAGTGAGGCTTTTTCGGACGAGAGTTTTTCTTCCGTTCCGAGCGGGTGGGGTGGCGAGGCATTTCTCTCGGTATGAGTGGTCGGTGCGCCGACTGTCATCGGTGCGGGTGGTGGTAATAAGGTCGCTTTTCGTCCTGCCCGGTGCCTAAAAAGCGGTGATATCGGGCACTCTGTAGCCTCGGCGAGTGAAAGGACACCCCGTTTGAAGCGGTTCGAACGGGGGAGAAAATAAAAGACACAGCAGCCCAGAAGTTTTTTGGGGTGCAGGGGGCTTTTTACAAAAAGCCTCCTGCAAAAACACGAGGTAAAAAGAGTCCCTGTTCGGAAAAGTCCGAACGGGGGACATGACCAAAAACCTTCCCAAAGTTTTTTGGGAGTGGTTTGAGGAACCTTTTTTTCAAAAAAGGGTTCCCCGATAAAAGCCCCTGCACCCCCCTGCAAAAAAACGATTTTCTAAAATAGGAGGTAAAAAATGATCGATGAAAGGGCGGTGGGAGCCGCTTATGAGAAGTTAAGGAGATACAAGAGCGACAAGAAGTCGGTTGACGAGCGGACGGTAGATGCGGAGGAATGGTGGAAGAGGCGGCACGAGAGCGGTCGGGGGACGGGCTCTGCGTGGCTGTTCAACTCGGTAGCCAACAAGCACGCCGACGCGATGGATCAGATGCCGGAGGCGGTGATACTGCCGAGGGAAGAGAGTGACAGGGAGACGGCGGAGGTGTTATCGAAGGTGATCCCCTGTGTTTTGGAGTTATCGGATTTTGAAGAGGTGTACTCGGCGGTCTGGTACGACAAGCTGAAGTACGGCACCGGCTGTTACGGCGTGGTTTGGGACCCCTCGGCATCCGGCGGAGCCGGAGAGATCCGGATAATGTCGGTGGATGTTTTGAACTTATTTTGGGAAGGGGGCATCGGAGACATTCAAAAGTCACCTTCTGTCTTTCACGTTGAGCTGAGGGACAATGAGGAGTTGAAGGAGGAGTATCCGATCCTGAAGGAGGTATTGTCCGTTCCCGACTTCCGACCTACCGAGTACCTGTTTGACGACGCGGTGGACGTGTCGGGCAAGTCGGCGGTGGTGGACTGGTACTACAAGATAAAAAAGGACGGCAGGGATGTGGTCCATCTTTGCAAATTCTGTTCCGGGAAGATCCTTTTCGCATCGGAGAACGAGAAGGGCTACGACGAGGGCTTCTACGCCCACGGCAAGTACCCATTCGTGTTCGACCGACTCTATCCGGTGAAGGGCTCCCCCTGCGGCTTCGGCTTCATTGACATCATGAAGGGCACCCAGCGGCAGATAGATCAGCTGGGAGAATCCATTCTTGAGAACGCCCGTATGGCGTCCAAAGTCAGGTATTTCGTTCGGGGAGACGGCAGCATCAACGAGGAGGAGTTCGCAGACTGGTCGAAGCCCTTGGTTCACGTGGCGGGCAGTCGGCTTGGGGAGGACTCTCTCCGTCAGATCGTGGTTTCGCCTCTTGACGACTTGTACGTTGCCATCATGAACGGGAAGATATCGGAGCTTAAGGAGACTACCGGAAACCGAGACTTCACTCAGGGCGGCACCACCGGCGGTATCACAGCCGCCTCTGCCATCGCCGCTCTCCAAGAGGCGGGAAGCAAGCTGTCCCGTGACATGATCAAGGGCTCTTACTCCGCCTTTTCCAAGGTGGTGAGTCTCGTTATCGACCTGATGAGGGAGTTCTACGATGAGCCTCGCTACTTCAGGATCACCGGTGACGGGGGCTACTCCTTCGTTACCTTCGACAGCGGATCTCTGTCCCGCCGCCCGGTGGAGCTCTACGGAGTCGGTATCGGTGAGAGGCTTCCGGTGTTCGACATCCGTGTCTCCGCCGTGAAGCAGACTCCCTTCGCCAAGGCAAGTCAGAACGAGCTTGCCAAGGAGTTCTTTGCCATGGGCTTCTTCGATCCCCGCCGCAGGGTCGAAGCTGCCGCCTGCCTTTCCATGATGGATATTGAGGGGAAGGACGCTTTGATGGCTCGGCTTCTTGACTCTCCCTTGCCTCCCGTGGGGGCGGGGTCTTGATAGCCGTTTCCGCTCTGCGCTCCGAGGAGCGCCTTACTCTCACCGTGGAAGGTCACGCCGGCTACGGCAAAGAGGGGCAGGACATTGTTTGCGCCGCCGCTTCCGCCCTCTGCTTCGCTCTGCTTCTCGCCCTCAAGCGGCTCGATTCCGAGGGACTCCTCTCCTCCTTCGACCACCGCATGGAACGGGGCTTCGCTTTCTTCAGCGCCGCCGTCGCTCCTGCCGGCGCTCACCTTTGGGGCTACGCTGTGGATCCCATCCTCAACGCTTTCACTCTCCTCGGTGAGTCCTACCCCGACAACGTGTCATTGGAGTGAGGGGAAGGGATTTTTTGGGGTGCAGGGGGGGGGTCAAAAAAGCCCCCTGCAAAAAAGCCGAGGTGAAAAGAGTCCCCGTTCGGAGTGGTTCGAACGGGTGACAGACAGCCCACAACCGCTCCGAAAGTTTTTGGAGGGGGTGTGGGGGAGTCTTTTTTCAAAAAGACTCCCCCAAAAAAAACCCGTCAAAGTTTTTTTGGAGGGGCTTGGGGAGACCTTTTTTTCAAAGAAGGACACCCCGATAAAAACCAAGCAGCCCGAAAGTTTTTTTGGGGTGCAGGGGGGCAAAAAAGCCCCCTGCAAAAACCAAAGCCCCCTGCAAAAAATCCTTCATAGCAGCCCTTCCATAACAAAATTTGTTATGGAGGCAAAGGGGGAGACAAACGGGTGTTCGTGTGGTAAAATGGAGATACACAGGGAGGGATGACCTCCTATGCGGAAAGGAGAAGGAATGGAAATTATGAAGAAGGCGTTTTCCCCGGAGACACCGGGAGGCGCGAAGGGTGTCGGTCACTTGGGACTTTCGCCTGCGTGGGAAGCTTTGGCTGCCATGGAGCTGCAGCTTTTTGCGGAGGGTGAGGGAGGAGCCGGTGACGGCGGCACGGACGGCACCGGCGGTAACGGCGGCACACGAAGCGTGTCGGGGACTGTTGGTGACGGAAAAGGAGAGAAAAGCGAGAAAAGCGGGCAGAGTAAATCGGGCGAAAAGGAAGCCGACGCCGGGCAGGACTTGACCCGTGAATTCGAAGATCTCATCAAGGGGCGCTTCAAGGAGGAATACTCAAGGCGGACTCGGAACATCATCAACCGCCGATTCAAGGAAGTGAAGGAACTTGAGGAATTCAGGGACCGTTACGGGGAGTCGGTGGAGAGGCTGGGTGCTCTTTGGGGCTGTGCCGGAGACTCGGAAGAGTTCTCCCGACGGGCGGCACTTCTTTCGGAAAGTGATGCTGACGAGGCGGATAGTGACGGTGATGCTCTTGAAGCTGCCGGTGAGGAGGAAGCAGCCGAAGTTGATGAAGCAGCCGATACTGCCGAGGCAGCCGAAACCGGTGTCACGGAGGTCTCATCGGCGGAGGCATCGGCACTGGCGGCAGGGCGGGAGGTATTTCGCGGCATTCGCGAGATGCGGCGTGAGGCACTTTGGAAGTCTTTTGAAGACGGAATGCGGGAGTGCGCCGCTCTCTATCCCTCTTTCGATCCTGCTTTGGAAGTGAAGGACGGACGATTCGTGTCCATGCTTCGTGGCGGTGCCTCGGTGGTGGATGCCTACCGTGCCATTCATCACGGTGAGATCCTTGAGGGTACTGTGAAGGCTTCCGCCGCCAAGATAGCGGAGGCGGTGCTGGCAGGTGTCAGGTGTCGCGGTGCGAGACCCGCCGAAAACGGGCTCTCCTCCCGTGCCCGGACCCGAAGCCGAAAGGCTGCCGCCTCCTTCACCGATTCCGACATCAACGCAATTCTCGCCCGTGTGAAAAACGGCGAAAAGGTAGTGCTGTAGGAGCGGTTTCGGGGGCTTTTTGCAAAAAGCCCCCACGCCCCCCAAAACCTTCGGGCAGGTTTTTTGGCGTGGCTTTTCCCCCGTTCCGAGCGGCAGTGTGGTGAGGCGTTTCTCTCCCTCTGCTTCGCACAGTGACGTGTCAGTGTTCTTTGTGCGGACGATGGACGGAGCACTGACGAAACATACCGAGGTAAAAACAGTCCCCGTTCGAAGTGGTTCGGACGGGGGACATGACCAAAACCGTCCCAAAATTTTTTGGGAGGGGTTTGGGGAGACCTTTTTTCAAAAAGTTCTCCCCGAAAAAAACCATCAAAGTTTTTTGGGAGGGGGGTGTGGAACCCTTTTTGAAAAAAGGGTTCCACAATGCCCCCCGCAAAACACACATTATTTAACAACACAAAGGAGGAAAAAATGGAATTTGACATTCAACTGTTCGGAGCCGGTGAAAACGTAGCCGGCACAGAAGGCTATGTGAACGCGGCGACGGGAGAGACTGCCAGCTACGGAAGCGGCGGTCTTTCGGCGGAGATGAAGACGTTCTACGACAAGACACTGATCTCCATGGCATCACCCAATCTGGTTCACGACCAGCTTGGGCAGAAGCGACCCATTCCGAAGAACGGAGGCAGAACCATTGAGTTCCGCAGGTTCTCCTCACTTCCGAAGGCTCTGAAGCCCATCACGGAGGGAGTTACTCCGGCGGGCAACAAGCTGGCGGTATCCACGGTGAGCGCAACGGTGGATCAGTACGGAGACTACGTGGAGCAGACGGATCTTCTTGAGCTTTCCAGTGTGGACAACGTTATCGTGGAGACCACCAAGAAGCTGGCTGATCAGGCGGCGATGACTCTTGACACGGTAGTCCGTGACGTTATCAATGCGGGCACCAACGTGATGTACTGCCCCAAGGTAACGGCGGAGGGTGAGATGGAAGTGAAGTCCAGAAAGGAGATCACGAAGGATTCGAAGCTCCGAGTGACGGACGTATTCCGAGCGGCGGCGGAGCTTAAGGCAATGAACGCCCCCAAGATCGACGGCTCATACGTGGCGGTGATCCACCCCTACGTAGCTTACGATCTCATGCAGGAGGCGGGCGACCGCTGGTGCGACGTGGCGAAGTACGTGGCACCCGAAAGCATTCTTTCCGGGGAGATCGGCAAGATCGGCGGAGTCCGTTTTGTGGAGACCTCCGAGGCCAAGATCTTCGCTCCCTGCGAGATCTCCGACGGCTACTGCCGTCTGACCCTGGCGGAGGCGGCAAGTGCCACCAAGACGGTGAAGATAAATGAGACTTTGACCCCGAGCGCATCGGTGTCCGTGCCGGTGTACGTTGGCGGCACTGCCAATCTCATTACCGCCATCGGCGTTTCCGGCGGAGTTACTACCTTGACCCTTGCCCAGAACGTCACCGCCTCCAAGGACGAACTTATTTGCGGTCAGGGCGCCGGTAAGGACGGCTCCGCAGTCTTTTCCACTCTTTTCATGGGAGCGGATGCTTTCGGTACTACCGATATCGCCGGCGGCGGTATCGAGCACATCGTGAAGCAGAAAGGCTACGGTAACGACCCCCTCAATCAGCGCTCTTCCATCGGTTGGAAGGCTCTCAAGACCTGCGAGATCTTGGTGGAGGAGTACCTGCTCCGCGTTGAGTCCAGCTCTTCCTATTCCGATGTGGCGGATATGAACTGAGGTCGATATGGAGGAAAAAAAAGTTTCTGTCTTGCTTTCCAAAAGATCCAGAAATGAATCGGAACGCTTCATCTCCTGCAACGGAAGAAGATTCCTTGTGAAGACCGGCATCTCGGTGGCTGTGCCCCCGGAGATCGCCGAGGTCATCGAAAATGCCGACGCTCAACGGGCGGCGGCTGAGGCTCGGATCGCAAGCTTGACAAGGTAAGGTTTTGGTTTTTGGGGGGATTTTTTGGGGGATTTTTTGGGGAGGACTTTTTTTGGAAAAAAGCCCTCCCCAAGCCCCACCCAAAAAACTTTTGGAGCGGGGTTCGGGCGAGAGTTTTTCCCTCGTTCCATGCGAGTAGAACGGCGAGGTTTTTCTCTCGGTATGAGTGGTCGGTGCTCTGACCGGTGTCGGCGCGGGTGGTGGTAATAAGGTGGCTTTTCGCTCTGCTTTAGTGCCGAAAAAGCGGCGAACGAGCACTCTGCGGTCACGGCGAGTGAAAAAGAATCCCCGTTTGAAGCGGTTCGGACGGGGGACGGACTCAAGCAAAAAACTTCTCGGAAGTTTTTTGAAGGGTTCCGGGGGAATTTTTTTGAAAAAATTCCCCCGGAACCCCCTGCAAAGAAATCAAGGAGGAATGAGATGACATTGAGACGAGTGATGGACGGAGTCAGGGACAGCGGCAGCTGTTGTTTGGACGACGTTACGGTGGTGGAGCAGGTGGATCGGATAGAGCGGATGGCGGTGAACGAGATCTTTTTGACTCACGCAGATCCGCCGACGGGAGCGGCGGAGTATTCCGGGTACGATGAGACCACGGATGTTGACACGGAACTTTTGATAGGAGCGCCCTATGACGGCATCTATCTTTTGTACGTGAGGATGCAGGCGGATCTTGCGGCGGGTGACGTTGCGAGATACAACAATTCTGCGGCGGTATTTTACGACGCTTACTGTGACTTTGCCTGCCGGTACAACAGGGAGCACGAACCGGTGGCGAGAGTCACGGAAGTTAGATTTTGAAAGGAGGCGGAGACATCAGACTGACGTTATTATCGGAGATAGCAAGCTCCACGAGTGTTTTGAACGCATTCGGCGGACTTTCCACGGAAAGGGAAGCGGAGGAAGGGGAGTTCACAAAGGAGAAGAATCTGAGTCCGGTGTGTTATCCTTTTGCATCTGTGAGAGCACCGAGGCTTCGACTTGCGAAAAGGGGGAGGTGCTACGGCACTCTTTCGAAGGACAGGATAGCTGAGGTGCTGGGAGACTCGGCGGGGTGCAAGTTGTTTTACGGCGGCGAGGACACGGGACTTGTTTTGACTGCGGGACAAAAGCAGCTTGTCTCCATCGGCACCAAGATCGCAGTGTTTCCGGACGGGGCGTTCTACGACACCTATTCCGGGGAGAGCGGTTCTCTGTCGGCGGAGCACTCCACCGCGGCGGGAGTCACGGTAGCCTACTCTCTGTGTCGAAATGACGGCACGGACTACGAGTATTCCGCCTCCGGGAAGGCCCCTGCCGATCCGGCGGAGGGCACCTTCTGGTGCGACACGTCGGAGGGGGCGGTGCTGAAGCAGTACTCCGCCGCATCCGGCACGTGGGAGGCGGTGGGAGATACCTTTGTGAAGATCTCCTCCCCCGGCATCGGAGAAGGATTTTCAAGATGGGACGGAGTGGAGATATCCGGCTCGGTGATCGAGACCGTCAACGGCTCGGCAGTGCTTTGGCAGAGGGACGCGGACAGCGTTGTGATACCGGGCATCATCGACGGATACTCCACCCAAAGCACCCCGGTGACCCTGTCAAGGCAGGTGCCCTGTCTTGACTTCGTGTGCGAGCTTGACAATCGGCTGTGGGGCTGCAGACGGGGTCTTGACAGAAAGGGAACCTTCGTCAACGAGATCTATTCATCGAAACTGGGCGACCCCTTCAACTGGGACTGCTACATGGGACTTGCCTCCGACAGCTACAGAGCCTCCGTGGGAGCGGACGGGCCCTTCACCGGATGTGTCGGCTACGGCGGCACTGTGTTCTTTTTCAAGGAGGACACGGTGTTCTCACTGAGAGGAACGAAGCCCGCCTCCTTCCAAATAAGGAGCAGTGCCCAACCGGGAGTTGCGGTGGGCTGTGACAGGTCCCTTGTGACTCTGGGCGGAGTGCTCTATTACATGGGCCGTGACGGGCTCATGAGCTACGACGGCACCTATCCCACCCTTTTGTCGGAAAAGGTGGGGCTTGCGGGCACGAAGTCCGCCGTTTTCGGTACTCTGCCGGGGCTTATCTACTGTTACGTCACCGACAGAGACGGAAAGCGCAGGCTCTTCACCTATTCCGTGAAGCGGGGCCACTTCCACCGGGAGGACGCTCCGGCGATCGACGCCATGGAGCGGTATCTTGGAGAGCTGCTCTTTTGGTCGGAAGGGTGGCTGTGGTCCGTAAAAGACGAGGTGTCGGATACGGTGCTGTCCACGGTGTCGGAGGGGGAGCACCTGATGCGGGACACGGCGGAGTGGTCCTTTGAGACGGGAGACTTGTGTGAGGGGCTGAGAGGAAGCCGAGTTCTCACCAAGCTCACCGTGAGGATGAAGGCGGATGTTGACTCCGACGTGCGCATCCGCTATCGCACGGAGAAGGATCCGGAATGGAGACCGGCCGCCTGGCTGAGACCCAAGATAAAGAGAGGCTACTCGGTGGTGCTGGATACCGGACGCTGTGATCATGTGAAACTGGCATTCTCCGGTCGGGGAGGATTCGTCCTCTACAGTATCGCAAGGACTGCGGAGAGAGCGTTGTGAGGCGGAAATGGAGCTGAATGTGATAATGCCGGAGATGACCGGCAGAACGGAAGAGGACTTGAGAAAGCTGAGGGGGTACCTTGTGAAGCTCTCCCGGGAGCTGGAGTTCACTCTTGAAAATCTGGACCCGGACAACTTCTCCGACGAGACTAAGAGGGCGATCGAAAAAGCCGCCGACGGAGAAAAGGCGGTGACGGAGATGAAGCAAGCCATCATCAACAGCGCCACCTACGTGAAGCACCTGGAGGAGAAACTCGGCGCCACTTTGAAGGACGAGTACGTTGCCGTCAGTGACATCGGCACCTACACCAGGGATGCGGTGGCATCCTACGAGGTTGGGGGACTGGGGATAACTCAGCTCTTTTCGGTGGTGGAGAAGACGGAGGGGGACATGAGCTCCCTTGCGGGCTACATCCGCACCGGTGTCCTTGACTCGGGGGAGTGCGGAGTTGAGATAGGAGACATGACGGGAGCGGGGCCCTTCAAAGTCAGGCTGGTGGATAACAGGCTGTCATTTTTTGCCAACGGCAATGAGGTAGCCTACATCTCCGACAGCACCCTCTACATAACCAAGGCGCAGGTGACGGGAAAGCTGATACTGGGGGACTACGAAGTGGATCTGACCCGCGGCATCGCCTTCAAAAGAAAGGAGTGATAACACGGCAAGCGGAAGTTTTTCAAGTTCCACGGGAACTAATCTTGACATCAGGGTGGAGTGGACGTCAACGCCCCACACCGCCACCAATTCCTCCACGGTGAGCGTGTCGGTATTTCTCGACCACTACGAGATCTACTCGGCGGCACTCTCCGGCAGCTACGTGAAGATCGGCGGGGAGGTGACCTACTTTTCGAAGGCGGTAGATCAGTCGGCTTCCGGGAAGAGTTCCACCCATCTCTGTGACTTCACGGCGGAGGTCTCCCACATGACGGACGGCACCGCCTCGGTGACACTGGAGGCGGGATGGGTCTTCAGGGGCACCTACAGCGGCGTTTGGATAGGGACCCTCACCGCCTCAAAGACGGTGACCTTGGATCTGATACGGAGGGCGTCGGAGTTGACGTTCTACGGTGATGCGATCCTGACGGAGAAAAAGACCTTCGGTGTGTCCTCCTTCGACCCGTCCTTTTCCCACAGCCTCGTAATGACGGTGGGAGGACGGAGTGCTGTGGTGCCGGTGTCCTCCGGCGGGGCGATTCCACCCGCCTCTCTTGCTCTGGGCATGACGGGGGAAGCGCAGAAGACAGGAACTGTGAGCCTTCGCACCTACGGTGCAAACGGGGAACTCATCGGAGAGAGCGCTCCGAAGAGCTGTCTGTTCAAGGTGCCGAGCACGGATGAATTTCTGCCGGACTTTGAGTTTTCCGCACAGCCCGGGTCTGATTTTTCCGTTCTTGAGGAGGAGGGCATCTTCGCCGCAAAAATATCAAAAGCGGCGGTGACCGTCACCGGAAAGACCGGGAAGCAGGGAGCCGCGATAGCCCAAACTCAAGTGGCGGTGGGGCCCTCGGTGCTGTCGGACACTAAGACGGGGAAATCGGAATTCGAAAAGGCTCTTTTGACGGCGGGGGACATCACGGTGTCGGTGACTGTCACCGACTCAAGAGGGCTCTCAAGGAGGAAGAGCACCGTCATCACCGTCGCTCCCTACTCACGTCCCACCGTGACGGAGGTGACCTGCGGGCGCTGTGACGGGGAGGGAAATGACAGCGACGGCGGCAAGTACTTCAAGGTGAAGGCATCCTTCACCGTCTCGTCCCTCGGCGGCATCAACACCGGAGCACTGACGGTGAGATACAAAAAGCATTCCGGAGGTACTTGGAGCTCCCTTATCCCACTTGAAAGCGGAAACGAGACCCTTTTCGGAGGCAGTCTCACACCGATAGTCTCCTACGACGTGGAGATCGGGGTGACGGATACTCTGGGAAACGGCGGCACCTGGAAGACGACTCTTCTGACGGAGAAGGTGGACTTCCATCTGAACGGCGACCGAGCCCGCTTCGGCGGATATTGTGAGAGGGCGGGACTTGAGTGCGACTGGGACTGCAACTTCGGAAAAGAGGTCTTCATAAAAGAGAAGAAGATAGCGGACCACGTTACCGAGACCGGACGGGATGGCATCTGGAGATACCGCCGCTTTGCATCGGGGGATACGGAGTGCTTCGGGGTGACGGAGGAGGGAACTGTGAGTTTTTCCGGAAACTTCGGCGGGCTTTTCAAGTCCGCATCCCCGATGGGAGCTGTTGACTATCCGGAGGGGCTTTTTTCCGATCCCCCCGCAGTGACGGCATCACCGGTGTCACAGACTCCGGTGATACTGTGTCCGGCGGGCACGGGGGATGCATCGGGGCATCCGGGTTGGTACGTCCTCTCTCCATCGGGCAGTGCCGCCTCGGTATCCGTGGCGGTGTCGGCAAGACTTTCCGCCTCGGCGGAACAGTAGAAAAGGAAGGTGAAAATGCAGTACAAGATCAAAAACGGCGATACCCTGTCGGCTATCGCCAAGGAAAACGGCACCACGGTATCGGAGATCGCAAAGCTCAACGGCATCTCCGACCCCAACAGGATCCTTGCGGGGGCGACCTTGGAACTCCCTTCGGGAGCATTCGGCTCATCGGGGAGTGCCCTCGGTGCAACCGGTGATTCGAGAGCCAAGAGCACGGGAGCATCCGGCAGGACGTCATCCGTCGGGAGCGGTGCCCGAAGTTATTCCGGGGGGAATGCCCCCACCTATTCCGAGTCCTCGGCGGTGAGGGACGCTTTCAATGCGGTGACCGATTGGGAGGGGCGTGCCCCCGGCGAGTACTCTTCGAAATGGAAGGATACTATCGACTCTCTCATCGACGACATCGCAAACAGGGAGTCCTTCAGCTACGACCCCATGAGCGATCCGGCTTATCGGCGCTACCGGGACGAGTACTCGAGCCTCGGCCGCCTTGCCATGATGGACACTCTGGCGGAAGCCGCTTCTCTTACCGGGGGCTACGGCAATTCCTACGGTCAGACGGCGGCGGACCAAGCCTACAAGCAGTATCTGTCAAAGCTGTCGGGGGTGATGCCCACCCTTCGGTCGGCGGCACTTGACCGCTACAACAGCGAGGGGGACAGGCTGAGTGAGATGCTGTCTCTCTACCGTGATCTTGAAAGCGGGGACTATGAAAGGTATCGGCAGGCTCTTGAGGACTACTACGGAGAGGGTGACTACCTTTGGGACAGGTATCGTGACGAGGCGGAGGAGGACTACAAGCGCTTTTCCGACCTGCTTGAGGGCTGGTACAAGGATCGGGACTACGAGCTTGAAAGGGAGAAGTACGAAAGCGACCTTGCCTACAAAAAGGAAAGAGCCGCCGCAGAGGACGAGTACCGCCGTCAGTCTCTCCAAAAAAGCACCGCCACCCGCTCCGCCTCCGGCAAGGTGAGTACCGGTGGCGCTTCATCGGCGGGAAGCTCCGAAAAGAGCTCCTCATCCGCAACCTCCGCATCCCCGTCCTCCGCCTCCAAAGGCGCTTCTTCCGGCATTGCCTACTCGGAGCTCAGCGACACCGCAAGGGGGCTTCTCAAGAATCTGACACTGAGGTCCAGTTTCGACTTCACCGGGAAGGCGACTCCGGTGACACTGAATCTTATTAATTCATCCTATCGGAGCGGCCGCATTACGAGTGCCGAGTACGACTACATCATGAAGCTTGCGAGGGGAGGGATGACGGTATGCACGGGCTGAGACGGGCACCTGCTTCCCCCGGCTTTTACGGAGGAATCCTCTGTTGGTGCTCCGGGGACACCTTCACCGTTAAGATCCTTGTGGATGCGAAGGCTGTGGGAAGTGATGTGACCCTCACGGAGGAGGACACCGCACAGGCGGTGTTCAGAGACCTGTCGGGTTTTCCCGTCGCCACCTTTTCCGGTGCCGTCTGTGACGGTGTTTTCAGCCTTGTATTCGACTCGGAAAAGTCGGGGCTGTTTTCACCCGGACGGTATCTTCTGGACGTGATTTTGTGCCTTCACGGAGGCGAGAGGGTCACTGCGGTGAAAGGCTCCCCCGTCAGGTGCTATTAAGGAGGTGATGAAATGGAAGCGGAATTCAGAAACGTTACCGTGACGGCTAGAGCCTGTCTTCCTCTGGGCATTGAAGATGCTCGGATATCGGAGGAGGGGCATCTTGAGCTGGTACTGTCGGACGGATCGGTGACCGATGCGGGGGCTCTGCCCGTCCCGACGGTCACTCTGCCGGCAACGGTGCTTGAGTGGCATTCCGGGACGGATCCCTCAAGCGGCACCGTTCATCCCACCGATGCCGAGAAGGCGGCAAACAAAGAGAAGATTCTTGCGGCGCTTTCGTCGGCTGTCGGGCAGGAGCGGGTATTTCTGTCGGCAGAGGGGCTCCTCATCCCCACATCCCACAAGGTGGGGAATCACGGGTTTTCCTTTTTGGCGGTGACTTCAAGCGGCATCAGGCGGTATCAAATCGGGGTCTACTCCGACGGCAGTTACTATCAGTTCTCGGAGAACTGCGTTCTCGGTGAGGTGGATGAGGCATCCCCCATGCCGGTATCGTCGGAGGCGGTGGCGGATCACGTTGCCGCCGCCATGGCGGGGACTCTTCCCGCATCGGAGGCATCATGAGGGAAAAGACGGTAAAAAACAGGCGGGAGGCACTTGCGGTCATCCTTCGGGTGATAGGTGAGCTTCCGACGGCAGACGAGTCCCTTTCGAGGATGGAAAAAGAACTTTCAAGGGGGCTGTTTGAGGAATGTGAGGAGGTGTCGGATGACGGGTGAAGTACTCAGTCTCGCTCTTCTCTGCATCAGCACTCTCGTGACTCTCTTCGGGGTGGTGGTGAAGGTGAATCGGACTCTCGTGTCCCTTGAGGAGGCGGTAAGGCGCCTCAATGAGCACATGGCGGGGCAGGAGAGGCGGAACGGACACTTTTACGAGTGCCTGAATATGCTGGATAAAAGAGTGTCCCTGCTGGAGAGGGACGGGATGGAAAAGGGAAACTGACAAAGAAAGGACATGAAAATGAAAAGTGAAATGAAAGAAATG
Organism: uncultured Ruminococcus sp.; assembly: GCA_964629225.1. Taxonomy (GTDB): domain Bacteria; phylum Bacillota; class Clostridia; order Oscillospirales; family CAG-272; genus RUG14199. The sequence continues at coordinate 1,292 of CAZVQC010000026.1, read as the reverse complement.
CTGAAGCGGGCACTGCGCACCTTCGTTCAGGCGGCTCTCGGCTACCTGTGCGCCAATCTTGCGGTGTCCGTCTCCGGGGTATCTTCCGGCAACGAGAGCCTTCGAAGCGTTATCATAACTCTCTTTACGGCGGCGGTGGCCTGCGGCCTTTCCGCTGTGATGAATCTTCCGAAAAAGGGAGAGTGGGGCTGCGGCGGAGAGGTCAGCCTCTCAGGAAGCGTCGGGAACGACTTGAGTGACGGCGGTGACGTGGCGGAAAAACTTTCTCACGGCGCTGCGGAAGGGGACTTATCGGAAGGTGACTCGTTAGTGAAAACGGAAAAGGAGGATGAGAGCAATGGCTGACGGTATTTTCGGCATCGATATTTCAAGGTATCAGAGGGACATCGACTTTAAGGTGGCACGCAACGAGGGGGTGAAGTTCACTATCCTCAAGGCAAGTCAGGCGGACTTTCAGGACCCGTCTTTTGTGGCTCACTACAACAATGCCAAGGCTCACGGCATGGGGGTGGGTGCCTACCACTATCTGACTGCCACCACCGTCGATGAGGCAAAAAAAGAGGCGAGATACGCCGCCTTCGGCCCCCTTAAGGACAGAAGGTTCGAGTATCCCGTCTTTGCGGATGTGGAGGACGTTTTCATAAAACGCCTTCCGAAGGAACAGGTGGACGAGGTGGTCACCGCCTTTTGCGAGACTCTTGAAAAGGCGGGCTTCTGGGCGGGTTTCTACTGCAATTACGACTTCTACAAGAACCACATGAACGGCGCCAAGCTGGCACGGCGCTTCTCCTTCTGGCTCGCCTCCTGGAGCCTTGAGCCTCCCGTGCCCTGCCAGATGTGGCAGTTCGGCGGGGAGACCAATCTCCTCAGAAGCAATCGGGTGGGAGGCGAGGTCTGCGATCAGGACTTCTGCTACCGTGACTTCCCGTCCCTCATCAAGGACAAGGGATTGAACGGCTTCGCCCCTCCCGATGTGAGCTTCGGCAAGTTCAAGGTGGGGGACAAAGTCAAGGTCAAGCCCGCTTCCCCCGTCTACCGTACCGGGACCCCCTTCAATTCTTGGGTCTATTCCGCCGTCTTCTTCGTCCGTCAGGTCACCGGAGACCGCGTGGTGATCGCTCCCGAAAGGAACGGCCCCATCACCGGCGCTGTCGAAGAATCAAATCTTATCCCGGCGGAGGAGTAGGGTGAGTTTTTATTGGTGAGTACTTTTTTGAAAAAAAGTACTCACCAAACCCCTCCCGAAAAACTTTGGGACGGTTTTGGTCATGTCCCCGTCCGAACCGCTTCAA
>CAZVQC010000025.1:13392-23422 GCA_964629225.1 uncultured Ruminococcus sp. | reverse complement strand
TCAGAGCAACTATTGTCCGTTGTCCGAAATATCACTCCAAAAGAAGTGTCAAAACCGCACCTAAAAGCGACAAATTCAGCGATTCGAGTTAAGGCAGAGAATTACACTCGGACAAATTTTGAAAGCCGTACGGAACAAGAATTGTTACGAACGGTTGAAAAAATGCAAAACAAAAAGCAAACCAAATCTAAATCGGCATAAAGAAAAAGGGTGTAACCCCATTTTGTGAGGATACACCGCATTTTCTAAAATACTTCCTTATTCACCCTGAGCGTGCTCCGGTGTCTTTTTTGATGATCTTACGTTGGGCATGGCGGAGATATTTTTCTTAATACCGAGTCTCCGTTTGGCAAAAGGATCACAGAGGTTCCGCTATTTTTCCGAAGAGACGGTACGTATCACCTTTGCGGGGATGCCGCCAACCACTGTGTTAGGCGGGACGTCGTGAGTGACCACTGCATTTGCTCCTATCACCGCACCGTCTCCTACGGTGACTTTTCCTATCACCTTGCATCCCACACCGAATTCCACACCGTTTCCTACGGTGGGAAATGCTTCATCCCCCGACAGATCCTTACCGATAACTACTCCGGGACGGAGCGAGCAACCCGAGCCGATGCTCTCGGCGTAGACTGTGACGTATCCCACGTGGGATATGCTGAGACCCGGACCGATGGGCATCTTATAGGAGACCTCGTAGCCGAATTTGTAGGAGAGATGCCGCAGTATCATTCTTGACAGAAGAAAGGGGAGGAATGCGGACTTTCCCTTGAGGTAATAATATCTCGTAGTGCGAAGACGGACGGTGTAGCGTGTGCCGGGCTCAAAGAGACGGCACTTCAGGTATCCGCTTCGGGTAAATTTCCCGTTTATTTTTTCAATATCTTTTTCTATGAATCGGCGAAGAGCCCTTCTGGACGTGACGTCGGAAGGGGCTTCCGGTTTCGGTGCTTTCGGATCCTTCACGGGATACCTCCTGATCGGTTTGCTGTTTTATTTCGGTATGGCGGAGCTGCTTTCGTATCTCATTTTCTTAGACTGTGAGATCCGCAAACTTCGCACTTGTTACACGGGCGATGTCTGCCGGGGACAGTTCTGCCTGACATCCGACTCTTCCGGCGCTTACGCAGAAAAGGTCCAGTTCTGCGGCACTTTCGTGGATGAACGTGGGAAAAAGTTTTTTCATTCCCACGGGGGAGCAGCCTCCGTGGACGTATCCCGTCAGAGGAAAAAGCTCCTTTTGTTTCAGCATGGAAAGGCTTTTTTGCCCTGCGATTCTTGCGGCTTTTTTTAGGTCAAGAGTTTCTCCCACCGGGATGACGAAGACGAAATAGAGAGGGCCTGCGGCCTCAGTCACAAGAGTTTTGAATACTTTCTTTGGGTCTTGCCCGAGTGCTTTTGCAACCTTCGTGCCGTCGGTCACGGAGGGGGCGTACTCGTGGGATACGAAAGAGATCTTTTCTCTTTCAAGGATCCTCATGGCATTTGTCTTGACAGCGCCTTTTGACATAGTTCCACCTCCACTTTTCTTAATTCTACCACAAGATACGGCATTTTTCAACCGTTCTACAAAATATCGATGTCGCATCTTTTGAGAAAATCTCCCCGCCACACGTCCTGACCGACGGCAATGCCGCGACTTCTCATGGAAAACAGCTTGTAGGACACAAGTTCTCTCATCCCGCCGAGGGCTGCTGCCAGTTGCCCCTCTGTGTAGCCGTAGGAGCAGAGCTCAAGTATCGTCGTGTCGGTGATGAGCAGCTCCGCCGCAAAAAACGACACTTCTTTTTCCGCAAGACTTCTTGCTCTCGGAATGTAGGATTCCTCAAAGGATCTGCCAATGGCAAGCTCTGCTCTGTGCAATACCGTGTGTCCCAACAGCTTTGCAAGGAGGACTCTTTCAAGAGACGGGCTTTGAGCCACGTCGGAAAAGGCGAAACTATCGTCTCCTATGTTGCAGACCATCCCCCGAAGCCCTCCGAGCGAGATCCTTTTGACACGGACGTTTCTTTTTTTCAGTATCTCGCCGGGCTCTGACGTTCCGTAGAGTGCTCTGCAGGCGATGGCGTTTTTGCGAATGTGTTCGACGGTCACGGATCGTTCCCCCCTTTTTTTCTTCAATGATACCACTCGAAAAGCGAGAAAAATGCCGTTTTGCGTCGACGTCGGAAGAAAGACAGCCATTTTCCTTGACAGAGCGGGTCATATTGTGCTTGAAAAACGGGCCCATTCGTAGTATAATTCAAAAAAGAAGATAAAAGGGAGTGATGACGTGAATATCGGTAACGTGACCTCGGTGATCGATCTTGTGAAACAGATCTCCGATCCGAGAAATCCTACCGTCCCGAAGGGCGAGGAGATGCTTTCAAAACCGGTCTTCAGAAGCGGCGAGATCGTTTTTCCGTTTGAGAGGACCTCTCCCGAAGCCGAGGGAGTTCCCTCCGGTGTCATTTGCGATTTTTTGTCGGATCTTGCAAATGACGAGACCCTTGATATGCAGGACATAATGATCCTTCGAAACGGGAAGGTGATCTGTGAGACCGCTTTCGGAATGCAAAATTTGAAGATCTGGAAGCAGACTTATTCCGCTTGCAAGAGCATTACCTCGATCGCAGTGGGATTTGCGATCGAAGAGGGGCTGTTTTCCCTCGATACGAAGGTGTGGGAACTGTTTCCCGACGACGTGGGAGCTATGACGAAGCTCACCATGAAGGATGTGACGGTCGAACACCTTCTCACTATGACCTCCACCGTGGTATTTGCCGAGGCGGAGGCATTGGTGGCAAAAAAATGGATAAGATCTTTCCTTTTTTCCACTACTCGGGGTGAGGCGGGAGTTACTTTCAACTATAATTCCCTCAACACCTACATGCTTGCGGCGGCGGTATCCGTCACCTCCGGCATGAGTCTTACTGAGTATCTGACACCGAGACTTTTTGAGCCATTGGGCATCGGTGTCGGTGATATCCATTGGGAAATTAGTCCCGACGGCATCGAAAAGGGAGGCTGGGGGCTCTTCATAAGGCCCGAGGACATGGCAAAGATCGGTGAGTGCTTCCTGTCGGGAGGTATTTTCAGAGGAAAGCAGGTGATACCGAAAAGCTGGGTGGAGACGGCTGCGGTCAAAAAGTCCGATCCGCCGATATCCTGTGGGGCTTTCGACTACGGTTACCAAATGTGGTGCGGCAGAGACAGTGATACCTTCCTTTTTAACGGAATGTTGGGTCAGAACGTTCTCGGCTTCAGGGACAGCCACATTTTGATAGTCACCAATGCCGGTAACAACGAGACCTTTCAACAGAGCAATTATTTTTATTACGTACTGAAATATTTTGGAGATCCCACCGTCTTTTCCGACGGTGAGTTGGAAGCAGCCGAGGCTGACGGGAGAAGACTCAAAGAGACTGTTTGCTCCGTCTCCTGCGCCCCGACGGGAACAAAAAATGAGGAGCTAATGGAGCGCCTTGACGGAAGAGAGTTCGTGACCGATGACCTTGCTGCCGGATCATTCGGTGTCCTTCCCCTTGCTCTGCAGATAGCATTCAACAATTACACGGCGGGTCTTGAGAGCATTTCCTTCAAGCGTGACGGTGAGAAATTCTATCTTTTGTACCGTGAGCGAGATGCCATCCACCGTATTCCGGTGGGCTTTGAACGTCCCGCTTCGGTGAATATGAGATTCAGAGATCAGGTGTTCCGCTGTACCTCGGTGGGACGTTTTGGTGAAAATGAGGACGGAGTCCCCGTTCTCACGGTGACGTCCTCCTTTACCGAGACCCCCTTCACCCGTGTTATCAAGGTGTTTTTCAAAAAGGATCTGATAATACTGAGGCAGACGGAGACGCCGACGGCGGATTTTGTTGTCGATAATCTGGGGGAGATACTGAGGTCCCTTGAGGAGAATAAGTTTTTGAAAAAGCCGCTTGGCATGATAGACTCGGAATACTTGATATTCAAGGCATCGAGAGCCTTCAGCTCGGAGCTTAAAATGGAGATAAGAAAGGAATCCGACAAATGAAAAAGACAGTTTTGAAAAAATATGCAAGACTCATCGCCCTCAGCGGAGCGGCAGTTAAGAAAGGCGACGGTGTCGTCATCGTAGCGGAGCTTGATCAGCCGGAATTCGTCAAGATGCTGGTGGAGGAGTGCTACCGTGCAGGTGCGTCCAAAGTGGAGGTCGAGTGGAACTACGACCCCCTCACCAAGATCCATGTGAGACACCGCAGTCTCAAGACCCTCTCTACCGTGGAAGAGTGGGAGGTGGCAAAGCTTGAGCACAGACGGAAGACCCTACCGGTGATGATCTATCTTATCAGCGAGGACCCGGACGGACAGAACGGTATCAACAGGGAAAAGAATGCGAAGGCGATAGCGGCGAGATCAAAGGTGATAAAGCCCATCAGAGACCAAATGGAGAACAGGTACAAGTGGTGCATTGCGGCAGTTCCCGGAGAAGCGTGGGCCAAAAAGGTGTTTCCCGATCTCAAGAAGAATGCGGCAGTGGAAAAGCTTTGGGAGGCGATACTCTTCACTTCCAGAGTGACGGACGATCCGGTGGAGGAGTGGCGACGTCATGATGAGGACCTTGCCGCAAGATGTGCTCACCTTAATTCCCTTGGCCTTGAGAGCCTTGAGTATCATTCCTCAAACGGCACCGATCTTAAGGTGGGACTTATTGAGAACTCCATGTTTCTCGGAGGCGGCGAAAAAACTCTGTTCGGTGAGTTCTTCAATCCCAACGTCCCCACGGAGGAGGTATTCATCTCTCCGAAGGCGGGATGCGCCGAGGGTATCGTGTTCTCCTCAAAACCCCTTTCCTTCAGGGGTGAGCTGATAGAGAACTTTTCTGTTGAATTCAAGGACGGAAAGGTATCCGAAGTCCACGCCGAGAAGGGAGAGGAGGCTTTGAGAAAGCTCGTGTCTGCGGACGAAGGTGCCGCAATGCTCGGAGAGTGTGCTCTCGTGCCTCAAAGATCTCCCATCGCGGAGTCGGGGGTGACCTTCTATAACACCCTTTTCGATGAGAATGCCGCCTGTCATCTTGCACTCGGCATGGGTTTTGCCAACTGCATCATCGACTACGAAAAATATTCGCTTTCGGAATGCCGTGAAATGGGGATCAACGATTCAATGCTTCACGAGGACTTCATGATAGGTACCGATGACCTTGACATCACCGGTATCACAAGGGACGGAAAGAGAGTGCCCATCTTCAAGAACGGCAACTGGGCGTTTTGAGAGAGATGGAGACGTACCGTCATTATTACGGAAAACTGAGCGGGGCGGAGCGAGATATCTATCGGAGAGCCGAGGCGGGACTTCTTGCTTTCGAAAAGGAATTCTCCCTTCCGAGGACGGACGGGCGGCGGCTTTGTGAGATAATAGAGATGCTCCGCCTTGACGTGCCGATGATATTTCACCTGAAGTCCTTCAAATATCTCACGTCGCCGGGACGGGAGACTGTGACATTCAAGCCGGAATACTCCGTCCGAAAGGCGGAGTACCTGAATACTGCGGAGATACTTGAAAAGCGGCTTGGCCGGATACTTGCTCCGGCAGTGGGGCTTGACTTCTTTGAAAAGGAACGGTTCATCCACGACTACATCGTGAAGAACGTGACTTATGAGAGGCTTGACAGGAAGTACTCCCACGAGATCTGCGGGGTGCTTTGCCACGGTATCGGAGTGTGTGAGGGCATCGCCAAGACTTTCAAGGCCATGTGTGACTTTCTCGGAGTGCCATGCTATGTCATAGTTGGCATCGGAGTTCCGCCGGAGGAGCGCACAGGCAAAAAGAGCGAGGCTCATGCATGGAATGGTGTCATCACGGAAAAAGGAGTCACCGGAGTGGATGCGACCTTCGATCTGTCACTGTCAAAGTCATCTATTGTCGACGGCTCGGTCAGATATGACTATTTTAACGTGTCGGATGAGGTGATGCTTCGGGATCATTCGGAGGTAAGATACGGTGCGGACGGATGTCCCGTTTCGGAGTTTGACCGATATCTTGTCACGGGAGATCTGGCAAAGAAAGCTCTCGGCGGAGTTTCGAAAATGATGAAAAAAGCGGCAAGACCTCCATACTGTGTTGCCTTTCGAACCGAGGGGTACTCGGATCGAGAGGAACTTGTAAATGAGATCAGGCGCGAGGCGGAAGGGGACAAACGATACCGAAGATATTCGGGCTTTATTCTGTCGTTTGACAAAACGACGGGAGTCTGCGAGATCAAGTTGAAGTGTCCGCCGGAAAGAGAACCCGACAGCCCGGTCAAAACGGCTGATAAGACTGATAGGAAAGAGGATACCAATGCTCAGTGCTGACTGCATGTGCTGCCTTGTGAAAAGGCAGCTTGCGATGATAAAAAACGAGACCGATGAAGAAAAAAAGGCCTCCTACATGAAGGAGGCGCTTGAATTCATTGCAGGTGCCGCTCCCGGAGAATCGGCACCCGTGGTGGTGAGGAGACTTGATTTTTCATACCGGGAGCACTTTGGGGATATTGACGGCTTTGAGGACAAGAAGAAAAAATACAATCTCCTCATCCTTGAAAAGGAGGAGGAGATTGAGCGGACGGTCACAGGAAGTGATGACAGACTGCTTTGCGCTTTGAAGCTTGCCAGAGTCGGAAACTACATAGATTTCGGTGCCCTGAAGGACGTTTCCGACGACACCTTGGGAGACCTCATTAAAAATGCTCCCGACGATGAGATCGACATGGATGAATATGCCGCTTTCAAAAGGGAACTTACAGCGGCAAGGACATTCGTCTACCTTACCGATAACTGCGGAGAGATAGTTTTTGACAAGATACTCATTAAGACGGTGAGGGATGCATTTCCGGATCTCGACGTCAAGGTCGTGGTTCGGGGGATGCCTGTGCTCAACGATGCCACCGCCGAGGATGCAGCCTTCGTGGGTATCGACAGGATAGCTCCCGTCATTCCCAACGGAAGCGGTATTGCGGGAACATATCTCAAGGACGTTTCACCTGATGTGAGGAGTCTCATTGAGAGTGCCGATCTGGTGCTTGCTAAGGGACAGGGCAATTTTGAAACGCTTTACGGGTGCGGACTCAACGTCTACTATGCTTTTCTCTGCAAATGCATCTGGTTTGAAAAACGCTTCGGAATGGAGAGACTCAAGGGAGTCTTTGTGAACGAGCGGCGCAAGAGATTCGATGTGGGTGGCTCTTTTATTTGATCTTGGATCTTGAAAAAGATATGAAAGCTCAGAAATCCGGTGTAAATGCCGAGGTGGCTGAGCTTTTTTCCTGCATATAGCCTCGGAAACCCAACTCTTCCGCACGTGAAAGGACCTTTTCGTACTCAAAGGTGGTCAGCCTTCTGTTAAGTTCCGGGTATCCGGGATCGAGAAATTCCGGTGTGTATTGGGACATTAGGCTGAGGAGAAACCTGTTTGTTTCAATCTTTTCCGCCAACGCCTCAAGGATGCGGATACTGTCTCTAAAGCAGGAAGGCAGGACGAGGTGTCTTACGATGACACCGCGTTTGAGAAGACCGTCCTCAAAAACGGGGCTACCGGTGATCCCGACCATTTTTTCAAGCGCCGGCAGGGCACGGTCAAAGTAATCGGGGGCGCTTGAGTATCTTTTTGAAATATCGGGCGAATAGTATTTGAAGTCGGAAAGAAAAACGTCCACGTATTCCCGAAGCCGTTCCACCGTTTCTTCAAGCTCGTATCCGGAGGTGTTCCACACCACCGGGATATGAAGGCGGTCCTTTGCGAGCTTCAAAGCCTCGATGATACCGTCGGTGAAGTGAGTTGGGGAGACGAAATTGACGTTGTCGGCACCTTCGTCCTGAAGGGAGATGATGATATCGCAAAGCCTTTCGGGTGAGATCTTTTCTCCGTTCTCGCCACGGCTGATCTTTTTATTTTGGCAGAAGACGCATTTGAGGGGGCATCCGTCGAAAAATACCGCACCGCTTCCGCCCTTTCCGCTGATGCAAGGTTCCTCCCAACGGTGGAGCATCACCTTGGAGATACTCATCGTTTCCGTTTGAGAACAGTATCCGGGAGATGAGGTGCGGTCGATGCCGCATTTTCTCGGACAGATCGCGCAGTTCTTCATAGCGCCCTCCCATTTCGTTTTTTCTCTCTCAGTTTAGCACGGTGTCCTCTCGGTGTCAACGGTTTTGATCCCGTATCATCGTCAGAAGGGGGAAATTTGTAAAAAATTCTGATACGGGTAGATTTTTGTGTGATTTTTTAGTATCATTGAGATATGATGAAAAGAAAAATATTGACTTACGTGGCATCGGCGTTAAGTGCCGTGCTTTTTGCGGTGTCCCTCATTCTTTTTGCCGAGAGCGGGGAAGTGTCCGCTATGCCGGACTTTGAAGTCGGGGGAGTCGACAGCACGGAGCTTACTCCCTGCGAACAGGTGCCGGAGGACATGGGGTGCGTTCCCATGACGGATATCTCCTTTGCCGGAGCCCGATACGTAAAGATCGCCGAAGGCGGCTTTTATCAGCTCACCGTTTCCACAGCTCCCGATGATGCCAATGAATCCTACTATTTTGAGTCCTCAAGCGAGAGAATAGCCTCGGTATCAAAAGTCGGTCTTGTGACCGGATACTCGGAGGGCGAGAGCATCATCACCGTTAAAAATTATAATAGGAGAAAGACGAAGTTCCTTCCCGTCCGTGTCATGGGAAATACGGAGCGCATTTTGAACGTGCCCTTCATCAGCCAGCTCAGAGACTATCCCAACGGATGTGAGAGCTGCAGTACCGTTATGGCGCTGAATTACGTGGGCATCGATATTACGGTGGATGATTTCATTGAAAAATATCTCGATATGAAACCTCTTCCGGCGGTGAATGAGAACGGTGTGTATTCCGGGTACGACCCATGGTACTACTTTCTCGGTGATCCAAGGGAGCAGAGTGGTCTTTGCTGCTACTCTCCCGCTATCGAGAACGCTCTTAAGAAGTTCGTGGATACCGAGACGTATCAGATCGATGTGCTGAGGGACGTGCCTCTTGAGGAACTTTGCAGAAAATACATCAACAATAGTACCCCGGTCATATTCTGGGGCACAATGTACATGAACGCTCCCTATTACCAGGGTTGGTCATGGCAGCTTATCGACGGTGAGGAGGGTGAGCGTTTTGAATGGGTGTTCCCCATGCACTGCCTTCTCATGGTTGGTTATGACGAGGAATATTATTACTTCAATGACCCGGTGGCGGGGAAAAAGGTCGCTTATACCAAGGCAGATACGGAGGCCGCTTATGACGGCTTGTACCGGCAGGCGATCGCAGTCTACAGAAAGAGTGCAAACTGACTTGCTTTCAAAGAGATCTTAGAAAGGAGAGAACGGTGAGACGGACACAAAGGACGGGTAATTTCTTTCTCTGCCTTCTTATCAATCTCCTCATCAATCCGGAGGGATTGATACCGGCGGCAATACTATTTGCTTTGCATTTCGTTTTCGACCTGTCCCTTTGGTGGGCAGCGTTGGCACTCGCTCTTTGGATGCTTTGGCACCTTATGTGGACTCTTGCTCTTTCGTGGGTCTCAAGGACCGGTAACATTCCCGATCCGCCGAAGGAAAACAAAAATCCCTATTCGGTCGGAAATAAAAAGTAGCAAAGCGGTTTTTACGGGGACTTTTTCAAAAAGCCCCGGAACCGCCAAAAACCTTCAGGCATTTTTTGGACGTAGCCCGACCCCGTTTGAAGTGATTCGGCGGGGCTTTTTGTCTCACTGCTTTGTGCCGCTGTCGTTTTCTGTCGGCAGTGAGACGGATAGCGGCTTCTCTGCAAATAACAATAGTTCGTAAAGACCGAATCCTATGGGGTGAAGTCCTACCGTTCCCGACGATCAAAGCGACCTCTGTCCGCTTTGACAGCCGGGGACATTCTTTTTCAAGATGGTGAAACAGGGAAGCCGCACAGCCCCGTGAGCCCCACTCGCTCCGTTCGCAGGTCTCCCCGCACGGGACGCGCGGCTTCCGGCGCCCCACGGTTCTACCGCCTGCGGCGACGTCACTGCGCCTGCGCCG
>CAZVQC010000025.1:0-13292 GCA_964629225.1 uncultured Ruminococcus sp. | reverse complement strand
TGCCCCATCCGACGGCTTGCGCCGCCACCTTCCCCAAGGGGGAAGATATCCGGCGCCCCACGGTTCTACCGCCTGCGGCGACGTCACTGCGCCTGCGCCGTGCCCCATCCGACGGCTTGCGCCGCCACCTTCCCCAAGGGGGAAGATATCCGGCGTCCCTCGGCTCCACCGCCTGCGGCGACGTCACCGCGCCTGCGCCGTGCCCCCATCCACCGCAAGCGGTCCCCCTTCCCCCGCTCAGCCGCAGGGGGAAGGCCCATGCGATTACGCCACATCAAAGTAGCTTGCAAATGCCTCCCGCCGACTCCGTCATTGTCCTGCCACCTTATCCGTCATCGCAGCGAAAACATCCTCCTTTGCTCCTCCTGTTTCCATCTGCCAAAGTCGAAAAATCCCCCTTTGGGAAAAACTTTAAAAAAAGTATTGACTTTTGCTCTTCAAGTGTGCTATACTATCACTTGCTGATGAGCATTACGCACAGCACGGAGAAGTCGCGTAGTTGGTCTAGCGCGCGCGATTGGAAATCGCGTAAACCTTAACGGGTTTCAAGAGTTCGAATCTCTTCTTCTCCGCCAAGCCTCAAACCCTTTTGTACAAAGGGGTTCGGGGCTTTTTTCTTTCCTCTCCTTAGTGGTGTCGGGAGGACGGAAAAGTCGGCTTTTGGGAACGGTTTTTCTAATACTTCTAATACCGTCCCACAAGAGCATCGGTGGAGGATGCTGCAGCGTTGCTCCGATACGGCGTTCATCAGGCGAAGGCAGCGTAAGTATGGCGGTGCCCCGGCGACCGTGGAGGAGGAAGAGGTTGCGGGAATTTTGGATCCGGAAGTTGTTGTATTAATATGGGGTGTCCATGCCGTTTTTTCGATCCTTTTGATGTTTGCACGAATGGGTGCTCTGTGAGACAAAATAAGGCTGTTTTCGGCGCGGTCGCGGTGCTGACGATAAAAGTCCCGCGCCCACCGATATCTCGTCAAATAACGCTCCGGACCGGCATCACAGAGCGTTTTGAAGAATAGGCGCATTTTTATCACCGTATTTTTTGAAAAACTGTTTTTTCGGTTGTTTTGAAGAGCATCCTGTGGTATCATCATACTGAGGATGCCCCTTTGGGCAATGCGGATCTTTTGGAGGTCATTATGCTCAGCATGACATACGTTGAAAAGGGCAGGTTCGCCCTAACGGAAAAGCCGAAGCCGGTGATACTTGACGGGAGGGATGCGATTGTCAAGATAACTCTCTCCAGTATCTGCTCAAGCGATCTTCACATAAAGCACGGAACTGTGCCGAGGGCAGTGCCCGGTATCACGGTGGGACATGAGGCCGTGGGGATAGTGGAGGCTGTGGGAGCGAAGGTAAAAAACGTGAAGGTGGGAGACAGGGTGACTGTGAACGTGGAGACCTTTTGCGGCGATTGCTTCTTTTGCCGTCACGGATACGTGAACAACTGCACCGATGAAAACGGCGGATGGGCGCTCGGCTGTCGGATAGACGGGGTACAGGCGGAGTACGTCCGCGTTCCTTTTGCCGATACGGGACTTAACAGGATCCCGGACGGGGTCAGCGACAGGCAGGCACTCTTCGTGGGAGACATTCTCGCCACAGGCTTTTGGGCTGCCCGCATCTCGGAGATAGAAAAAGAGGATACGGTGCTCATCATAGGAGCGGGGCCGACCGGACTTTGTACCCTTCTCTGCGTCATGCTGAAAGAACCGAAGCGGATCATCGTCTGCGAACAGGATCCGTCCCGACTTGAATTCATTCGCGCCCACTATCCCGGAGTACTTGCAGTGACTCCGGAGGAATGCTCACGGTCCGTCCTTGAAAACAGTGACCACGGGGGAGCGGACAGAGTTCTTGAGGTTGCCGGAGGAAGTGACACCTTTCGCCTTGCTTGGGAATGTGCCCGGCCGAACGGTACCGTCACGGTAGTGGCACTGTACGGTGAGCCCCAAATACTCCCTCTGCCGGAAATATATGGGAAGAATCTGACCTTTAAGACCGGCGGCGTTGACGGCTGTGACTGTGATGAGACTCTTCGCCTGATAAAAGAGGGGCTGATCGACTGCGAGCCGTTCATTACTCACACCTTCCCGCTTTGTGAAGCGGAGGCGGCATACAGACTCTTTGAGGACCGCCTTGACGGGGTGATAAAAGTCGCACTTGAGTGTTAAAAAGGGCAATCCGGATCAAGCAAGACTTTTCATTCTGCTGTAGAATAACGATGTCAGGGGGGATAATATGTGTGTTTGGCTTCGTGGGATACAGAATGTCATAGATGAAATAGACCGGTGCATAAAGGACAAGAATGACGGGGCTGTCAGCCTCTCACGCCTTGCAGCCTTTCTCGGATACTCGGAATATTACGTGTCAAGGAAATTTAAAGAGGTGTCCGGGATGTCCTTTCGGGACTACCTTCGTTACAGACGGCTGGCGTTTGCTCTTTTGGATCTCAGAGATACCCGGAGGGGGATACTTGATATTGCACTTGACAGGGGCTTTTCGTCCCATGAGGCATTCGCGCGGGCCTTCAAGTCGGCGTACGGTATGACCCCGGCAGAGTATCGGAAAGACCCACGTCCCGTGGTGCTTCGTACAGTGATAAGACCTTTTGACTGTTACCTTTTAGGAATAGGAGAAGCGGGAATGGCAGAAGCATTCAAGGACGTGAAGACCTACTTTGTGACGATACCGGCACATAAGTTCCTTCACATCAGAAATTATGAGAGTATCGGATATTGGGACTTTTGGCATAAGCAGAGCCTCATACCCGGAGCGGACTGTGACACGGTCTGCGGGCTTCTTGACAGCATCGGAGGAAAGCTTGACGATGCGGGAGGCAGAGAACGGGACAGCGGAAGCGGTCAAGTGATGGGGTTCATAAACACGCCGGAGGGGCGGATATGTTCTTGGGGGATCCCTCTTGCGGAGGCCTACGGTGTCCGTCTTCCGACAGACTGGGACGGGGACGTGCCCTCTCCCTTGCAAATAATGGACGTCCCCGAAGGGGAGTACCTCGTCTTTGAGCACGGCCCTTTCGATTTTGAGACCGAAAACGGTGCGGTAGAAGAAAAGATAGAGCGGGCAATGAAGGAGTTTAACTACCCCTCAAGCGGGTATGAGCTTGACCTCACCCCCGAAAGAGTGTTCTATTTTTACCACGACTGTGAGCGCTTTTGGAAGTACGTAAGACCGGTGAAGAAATCGGGAAAATGAAATTGCTCCTGTTCCTCTGCTTGAGAAACATTGAGTCTTTTCGGTTATCTTGCCTTTGAAAAATGTTGAAACAGTCCCCGATGCGGCGCTTCGGGGACTGTTTTCATTTCTTGTTTGTTGGCACTTATTCTCAAAAACGGCCGACACTGTCCGAAGGAAAAAACGTGTTCCGACGAGGCGGTGCTCTTGAAAGCGGGACTGCGGTATTGACCTTTGGGATATTGAGAAAAGTGAGAGAAAGTGAGAGAAAACTCTCACGGGCTGTTGCAAAAAACACATTGATAAGTTATAATACGAACAGAGATTGAGAAATAGCCGCTGTTTTGCGGACGAAACCAAAGAAAGAGGATAATAAAATGTTAGCTAAAAGACCGCCTATGGGTTGGAATTCCTGGAACACCTTTGGAAACAAAATATCCGAGACCCTTATAATGGAAACTGCGGATGCCATGGTGGACAGAGGTCTTCGGGATGCGGGATACGAGTACGTTGTCATTGACGACTGTTGGTCGCTTTATGAGAGGGACTCCGAGGGACGTATGGTAGCCGATCCGGAAAAGTTTCCCCACGGGATGAAGTACCTTGCGGACTACATTCACTCCAAGGGGCTGAAATTCGGAATGTACTCCTGTGCAGGCACCCTTACCTGCGCCGGTTATCCCGGCAGCTTTGACAGAGAATACATCGATGCGGAGACCTTCGCATCTTGGGGTGTTGACTACCTTAAGTACGACTACTGCAACATCCCTTACAATCACAGGGAACACGCACCGGCGCTCTACCGCCGTATGGGCATGGCGCTTAAGGCGACAGGCAGGGAGATACTTTTCTCCGCCTGCAACTGGGGTGCCGAGGACGTGTGGAAATGGGCACGTGGGGCAGGAGCACATATCTACCGTTCCACGGGAGATATCTTTGATAATGCCCGTTCTTTCCACGATATCGCGCAGAGCCAGTTCGGAAAACTTGAGGCATCCGCACCGGGTTGCTTCAACGACCTTGATATGCTGATCTGCGGAATGTACGGCAACGGTAACGTTGGCAGTGCTAACGGCTGCAGTGCCGAGGAATACAAGACCCACTTCGCCCTTTGGTGCTTCATGAACTCTCCCCTTATGATAGGATGTGACGTAAGAAACTGTGACGAAGAGACCTTGGCACTTCTCAAAAACGCCGCTCTTATCGCCATTGATCAGGATGAGGAAGCACGTCCTCCCTACAGTGTCTGCGAGTGGGAGACTTCCGAGGTGTTCTGCTACTTCAAGCACTTGTCGGAAAACAGGTACGCTTATATGCAGGCCAACTTCAGAGATACCGTTCAAAACAGTATGGTGTCCCTCTACGACATCGGCATCACCGTCAACAGCGGTTACGGACTCGAACTTACCGAGGTGTTCACAGGCGAGAAGATCCGCTCCGTGGACGGTCACTTCTGGGTCAAGTGCGAGCCTAACTCTTGCAAGGTATTCAATGCGGAATTGGTGAAGATCTGACGGATCCGCCGGTCACACGACCTTTAACGGCAACGCTCCCGACTTTTTAGTCGGGGGCGTTTTTTTAAGTGTTCCGTCATCCGAGAACTTCGATCCCCAAAAGAACCTTCTTGAGCAACAGAAGATCCTTACTTGTGGGAACGAGGCTTCCGGAAAGAAGTGCATTGCTGAGATAGAGCCAGTTCTCGTCTGTTGAGACTCCGGTTAGGACTTTTTTGAGGGGGAGAAGGTCCGAGGCCGCTACTCTTCCGCCTCCGTCGATGTCTCCCTTGGGAGACTTTGAGTAGGCTACCATCTTTTTCGTGCCGGTTACGGCATCGCATTTTGTGCAGTGACGGGATCTGGATCCGTCTGCCGCATCGGTCTTTACGCTGATGGCGTTGAGGGCGATCTTCCCGTTGTAGGTGGTATCCGCTTGGATGTTAAGTGAGCTGTGGTTGATCACTTCCACCAGTTTCACGCACCCCTCAAAGGTATTTTCGATCCATGTGACACTTTCGGGGATAGTGACGGTGCAGAGACTCTCGCATCCGTAGAAAACGTTGGTCTCAATGTCCGTGAGACTGTTCGGAAGGGAGAGGGACACAAGGCTTGAACAGTTTTTGAAGGCGTTGTCATTGATGGTGAGAACACCGTATTGAAAGGTGACCGATCTGAGAGATGAGCACCCCTCGCAAAGAGATTCGGGCACCGACTGAACGCTTCCCGGAATGGTAATGCTTTCAAGAGACGAGCATCCGCTGAATGCGGAGTCTCCAACTTTGATCACCCCGTCCTCAAGGACGACGGTCTTGAGTTTTTTGCAGTTCCCGAAAGCGTAGTTGCCCACCGTGAGATCCCTGCCGGATATGGTGACGCTCTCAATGGACTCATTGCCCCAAAAGGCGTGGTCTTTTATCTTGTTGACCGAATACCCGTCAATGGTGGCAGGTATCGTGACATCTGTTGCAGTGCCGTTGTAGCCGGTCACGGTGGCGTAGCCGGAGTAGTTCCGGTATTCGAAGTCTCCGCTCAAAGCGGCAAAGGCAGATATCGCCGTCACGGGGACAAGTGCCGTCACCGTCAAAACGGCGAGAAAAAGGGACAAAAACTTTCGAGATAACAGTTTCATGTGGATTCCTTCCCGAAATAAGAGTGCAGGTGTGCCTTGGTGATCCGACGCCGGCTTTCTTTTTATAATGTATTATTCTCGGTACTGATGTTAGCACATCATCCAAATAAAGCCAACAAAAAACAGTGAAGAAAGTTAACGTTTTCTTTGGCCCCGGCGACAATAAGACAAAAAGAGAAGCGGTGGTGCTCCGTTTCGGAGCGCCACCGCTCAGTCTGCCGCTTCGTTATTTCAGTTCTTTGCATGGGCTTCCACCGCTTCGCCGTTCATGATCCGCAAGGTGTCGTTTTCTATCTTTTCAACAAGGTCGCTCTTGATGTAAAAATCGGTGACTCCGTTGACGGTGACGGCACTTTTTCTGGTGGTGAACTTGGAAAATGAGAAGGTGAGCCTCTCTCCCGACGTGGTCTTGCAGATGAAAGTGAGGTCTCGGTTCTCACCGTTTGCAAGGAATTCCTCTGTGCTCTCTCCTGTGGAAGGGACGGTGCCCGGCACGTATCCCTGCACCGCGACCGAAAGCAGAGTTTTGTAGAACTGCCTGAAATTCTGAACGTCCTTTGGGCTCGTTATAACGAGACCGTTGTCCGCCAGCACCGCAAGGGTGGGAGTTCCGTCGGCATCCGTCCCGTGGGTGAGGGTGAACTCCACGTCTAGCTTGTCCGACTCCACCGTTATCTCCGCAATATCGGTGATGTAGTACTGGAATAAGTAGGGGGATACCCAATCCATCATCCCGTAGCTCAGGTATTCAAGAGTGTCCTTCGATACCTTGGTGATGATCTCCGGGTAGATGTTGGATATCACGTAGTAATAGCTGTCCTCTTTAAGCTCGCTTGCAAGGAAGAAGAAATTGTTGTTCTTGTAGTAGAAGGAGACTGCGTACTCCGGGTCGTTGAGCCCGCAGTATTTGAGATCCTCGTCAGTGGGATTTAATTTGTAGGTGGACTCCCCGGTCAAGGCTACATAGCTTGCGTAGATATTGTAGATCTTCTCGGAATTGGGATAATATCGTGTGGGATAAGTTATTATGTTCTCCGCAAGGGCATCCTTGTTGAGCTGATCCTTCGGGTCCACAAGGTCGACTGTGATGACCTTTTCCTTTCCGTGGAATACCGTGAAGTTGTTGACCGCATAGTAGTCGTCCTTTGAAACGCCGAACATAACGTAGGGAGTCACATAGGCTTCGATGGGGCTGAGGACAGTGGAGGAGACGGTGTTGTCGATGACGTAGACCGCATTTCTTCCGGCGAAGCGGCAGTAGTATCCGCCCCCCGTAAGAAGTTCACGGCCCACATAGACTTTGTATTGCTTCCCGTCTTTATCGGTTATGACCCAATAGGCAACAGGGTTTTTCAGTCCGTATTCTCGGAGCTTTTCCTCCGATGCATTCGACGTGACACGCATCTTTGTCAGTGTCTGACCGCATACGTTGACGAGGTACGCAAGGGTGGTCTCGTCCACCGCTACGGTCTCATTGCCCTCGATGACAAGGGCATCATCTTCGTTTTTTACGAATTTGTAAGTGCCGTGTTCATTCACCACTTCAATGGACTCGATCCGGCTTCGCTCGATACTTGAGTACATATAGTACCTGCCGAGAGTTCCGACGGATTCGCCCTCCAAAAGCTCATGTACTTCGTCCGAAATGGCGCTTTTCGCCTCGATCATCGGCTTCAGTGCGAAAAAGTAGAGAAGTGCGACACAGGCTATTATGATGAGGGATAAAATAACGGTGATCCTTTGTTTTTTTATCATTTCCTGCGTCTCCTGATGTTGACTGCAACGCCCCATACCGCAATTATCGCGGGAAGTGTCACCGTCATGACGATGCTCAAGCGGTTAGCCTGAGCCGCAGTGATGTCAAGGTCGGTGTTGTCAAGCACCTTCATCTCGATATCGGCAACTATCTTTTCTTTTCCGATGAGACGGGCGGTGTTGACTATTACGTCACGGTTGATGTAGGCGGTGGATGAAAGGTACTTGTCGGATACGAAATCGGGACATCCGGACACGAAAACGTAGGAGTAGAAGTAGTCGTTGTCCTTGATGGTGCTCTCCCTTGTCAAGACTGCCAGAGGCTTTTTACCCGATTCCACGGCGCTTCCGTTCTCAACGGTGTCTGCAGATGCGGGACAGTAGAAAACGGGACTTGCCACCTTGGTACCGGTAAGGTCGGTCTTATCTTCCATGGTGACCGTCAGCGGCATTGCGCCGTTGAAGACCGCCTTGGGATTTGACGAAAGGGATGTGATATCTGTGTAGAGGCTGGCTCCGAGGGAATTCTCCTCTCCGTATTCTGCAACTACGGCATTGCCGTCTTGAGAGATGGAATTCAACTTGTCGTTGACAGTCTGCCCGGGATTGAATTCGATCCCCCACTCCGAGAGAAACTCCGACAGATTCGTAAGATCCCCTGCTTTTTCGCTGTCAACGAACGCCATGAGGCATCCGTGATCGTCCACAAAATCATCGATTTTGTCGATCTCATTCCTTTCGGCACCGCTCTCGATTCCGGTGAAGTCGTAGACAGGATCGTTGATGACTACTATCCTTGCGGAATCCGGAAGATCTTCCTTGGAGAGATCCACATCGATGACCTCAAAGCCCGCCGTTTCAAAGAGGAACCGAAGCTGGGCGGAATCGTCGGCTGAGGGCTCTCCGTGACCGGTTGTCAGGCAGACGGAGGGCATCTCGGATTCTGTCACTTGAAGGATCGTGGAGGCGAACTTAGCCTCTCCGTCATATCCCCAGATGTATTCGTAGTTCTCGTCCCATGTGAAAAAGGCATCGGAGGCGAGAAGGCGGAATTCTCCACCGCTTTCAACGATAACATTGGTGGTGAGTATCTTTGATGCCGCCGTGTTGTAATAATACTCGAAGAATCCGGGGTTCTCAATGACGTCCACGCATTCCACGCTGATGTTCGAGAATTCCTTCTCAAGCTGAAGGGCGGTGGTGTAGATGTACTTCATGTACTGACTGCTGTTGCTGCCGGACATGAGGTCCTCCGGCTTTTGGGTGAAATAGATATTGACCTCCGATGTCACCTCCCGGAGGATGCTCTTGCACTCGTCGGAAAGGGAGTAGACCTGCTTTTCCGTCATGTCAACGTACCAAAGAAGGCTCTCGGCTACCGTGCGGAATACCGCATTGAATACTATCACTGCCGCAATTACCGCCACCGTCATGGCAAGAGAGAGACCCCCGATCTTTGTTTTTCTGCTTTTTGGCATTCTTATCATCTCGGCACCTCCTCAAGCGTATCTGCGCTTCTCGTAGACACGAACCGTCAAAAACAGGAATACGAAGGCGACGGAAACGTAGTAGAGTGCCGACGAGATGTCGAAGATACCGTACGTGAAGTTAGTGTAGCGAGAGTAGATGGATACCCAGCCGATAACGGCGGAAACGACTCCGTTTGAAATGTAGGTCTCAAGTACTCCGAGAACTACGAGGAATGCAAGCACTCCGATGGTTCCCATGGCGGCTACGAACTGATTTGACGTGAGGGAGGATATGAAGAGCCCGATGGCGATGAAGCAAGATGCTATCAGCACCATACCGATAAGACATCCGAATATCCTGCCCACGTTAGGGCTTCCGTAGATGCCGAGGGGGATGAAATAGAGAAGGGAGACCGTGATAGTCAGCGCAAACATGGTGAAGGCGGAAAGGAATTTCGCCAATACCATCGAGGGAAGGCTGACGGGGGACGTCAGTATGAGCTGTTCCGTTCCAAGTCTCTTCTCTTCCGCAAAACTTTTCATGGTGAGAAGGGGTATCATGATGACGTATGCCATCATGAGAAGCTGAAAATAGGTGGAGACGTCGCTCGTCTGCTGTTGAAGCGTGGCAAAGGAGCAAAGGAATGCCGATGCCAGAAGGAAGATACCCATGAAAATGTATCCCGTGGGCGTTTTGAAGAACGCCCGTATCTCGCGTTTGTAAATAGCTGTCATGTTGTTACTCCGATCCCTGTTACTTTCTGTCGGTGAGCTCGATGAAGACTTCTTCAAGGCTCATGTTGGCTCCCTCCATACCGATGATGGGGAAGTCTCGCTCGGCACAAAGCCTGAACAGCGGCTTTCGAATGTCGATGCCCTTTTCACTCTCCACAATGTAGGTGTTACCGTCTCCGTCACGCTCTCCCGTCAGCTCTGCATAGGAGATGCCGTCCATGTTTCTGAGGGCGGAGAGCACCTCTCTTTGAGAGCCGCAGATCTTCACTTTGAAGCGGCGTGCTTGGTTGACTGCGGTGGTTATCTCGTCGGTCTTTTCGTCTGCGATGATGTGTCCGTTTTCGATGATGACCACCCGGTCGCAGACCGACTGTACCTCCGACAGGATGTGGGTGGAGAGGATGACTGTGTGGTTTCGTCCCAACTTTCTTATGAGGTTCCTTATCTCGATTATCTGCTTCGGATCAAGACCCACCGTCGGCTCGTCGAAAATGATGATTTCCGGGTCTCCGACGAGAGCCTGGGCGATGCCGACACGCTGGCGGTATCCTTTGGATAGATTCCCGATAAGACGGTCATCTACGTCAAGGGTCTTAGTCACCTTGGCTATCTCATCGAGATGGGGCTTTTTCGGCAGTGTGCAGCCCTTCAGCTCGTAGACGAAGTCCATGTACTCCGCCACTGTCATGTCGTAGTAGAGAGGGGGCATCTCCGGAAGGTAGCCTATCTGCTTTTTCACCTTCTCCGGCTCGTCAAGGATATCGTATCCCCCAACTGTGACGGTACCGCTGTCACAGGAGAGAAATCCGGTGATGATGTTCATCGTGGTGGATTTTCCCGCACCGTTCGGGCCGAGGAATCCTACGATCTCTCCTTTCCCGACGGAAAACGATATTCCGTCAAGGGCGAAGTGATCTCCATAGTGTTTTACGAGATTCTTAATTTCTATCATAGCGTCTCCCTGTGTCTTTTGGAAGTAGTTGACCGAAGCAGTTGGCCGAAGCGACCGCTAAAAAACGGTTGACCAAAGCACCTTGTTGAAGTACCCGGTCAAAGTGGCCGATCGAAACGGTTGATCGAAACGGTTGATCGAAACGGCCGATCATAACAGTCAATCAAGGGGCACAATACCCACGTATATCATCTTAGTATACCATATTTTACGTGGAAATCCATAGAGAAACTTAAAATAATATTTTTTATTGCAAAAAGCACGGTGAAGCCGGCGGGATAAATGGCGAAAGAAAAGTTCTAATTTGTTGACACCCGCACTTTCATATGATAAAATGAAAAGGACGACAGTTAATAACGGGAGAATGAAATGAAGTCTTCAATAACACAAACGAAGTTTAAAATAGCAAAGGCGAAGATGAACGGGGAGTCTTCACTTCCCCCTCTTCAGCAGCTTAATTTTTGGCACAGAAACGGAAACACCTCTGTGCCTTGGGAGGATGGGCTTTACGTGGGCTACGGCCACGTGCCGAGCCCCTTCCCCTACAGAATGCAGGACAAGTATTCAAGGGAGCTCTACGATTCCGAGGAGGACGCGGTCATCCTTGAAAACGACCTTCTCAGAGCCACGTTCCTTCCTCATTGGGGCGGAAAGCTCATGAGCCTTTTTGACAAGGTGGCGGGAAGGGAACTTCTTTCGGTGAATCCGGTGCTGAGACCCTGTAACTTGGCTCTCAGAAACGCCTGGACCTCCGGCGGTATCGAGTGGAACTGCGGAATGTTCGGACATCATCCCCACACCTGTGAAACGGTCTTCACCGCAAGCACGTCTCTTCCGGACGGCACGCCGGTCCTCAGAACGTACGAGTACGAAAGAGTCCGCAGGATAGTGCGCCAGACGGATTTCTTCCTGCCGGAGGGATCTAAGTATCTCTACTGCCGCACCCGCATCACAAATCCCCTCTATGACGTCGTGCCCATGTACTGGTGGAGCAACACCGCCGTGCCGGAGGAACCGGGCTGTCGGGTCATAGTGAATGCGGATTCGTCCTACGTTCAGGACAACAATATCTCCCTTGTCACCATACCGGAGCATGACGGATTTGACGGCACGAGGCCCTGCGAGATACCGAATTCCATGGATCATTTTTACAAGGTTCCCGACAGGGCGAGAAAATTCGAGGCTCAGCTTGGAAAAGACGGCTACGGTCTCATTCAAACCTCCACATCCCGCCTCAAGGGACGGAAGCTCTTTGCGTGGGGCAACGGCCCGGGAGGAGACCGCTGGCAGGAGTACTTGACGGAGGACGGCTCCGATCTCCGCTATACCGAGATCCAAGCGGGACTTGCCAACACTCAGTACGAATGCATCCCGATGCCACCGAAGACTGCTTGGGAGTGGCTTGAGGTCTATGGGCCAATGCAGGCGGACGCCGACGTAGTCCACGGTGATGACTGGCAGGCAGCAAAGAAGGAAGTAGCCGATCTTTTGAATGCGGACATTACAGAGGATGAACTTGAGGATCTTCTTGACAGCACAAGAAGCACTGCCACCGCACCTGCGGAAAAGATGCTCTTCATGGGAAGCGGATGGGGCGCACTTGAAAATATGAGACGCAAGGCGGCAGGCGAGGAGATAATGACTCCCTACCTTGACTTCGGCACCGTCGGAGACGAGCAGGAGATCTGGGTGTCACTGATGAATGACGGCACCATGAACGCCCACAGTGCCTCCGACGTTCCACCTTCGTGGATGCTCCAAGAGGAATTCGTTAATATGATGAAAAAGGCCGTGGCAGAGAAGGATTCGGAAAACTGGTTCACTCACCTTGAACTTGGCGCTACCCTTTGCGCTACCTATCGGCTTCAGGATTCCTATGACCACTTCAAAAAGTCCTACGATCTTGAGCCCTCCCCCTGGGCTATGTTCGGCATGGCACAGATAGCAAGGCTCTGCGGACAGGATGCGGATGCCGCAATGAAGGCAAAAGCCGCAGCGGAGATGGCGGCGGACGATGAGTCCTTGGCAAAGGTGGCAATGGAGCTTCTCATCAATGCGAAACTCTACTCCGAAGCACTTGCGCTGTCCGAGAACGTCACTTCGAGAGTCCGTTCCATCGGCAGAGTGAGACTCTATATTACCATTGCCAACATCAATACCGGCAAGATAGACGAGGCAGAAAAGGTCCTTCTTGAAAACGGAGGGCTTGTGGTAGCTGACATTAGAGAGGGTGAGAACATCATCACCAATATTTACCTTGATATCGAAGAGGCGAAGGCAAAGCGTGACGGCAGGCCATTTGACCGTGAGGAAGCCGATGTTCCCGCAATTTTCGACTACCGTGTCTCACAGCGCAGAAAGAAAAAGAAAAACAGATAAGAAAAAAGGAAAAGGAGCTCTGCAATGCAGAGCTCCTTTTAATTCGATACGGGGCGAAAGATCTCATGTGGGGTGCCGAAGATGCTTTCCGTCCGGAGCGATATGAAGCCTACGGTGACCCTGCGGTCACTTTTCGCCATGGCGAAAAGTCTCAATAATGAGAGATGGCGTGCTCTGCACGCC
>CAZVQC010000024.1:0-28708 GCA_964629225.1 uncultured Ruminococcus sp. | reverse complement strand
CGAACCTCTACCCTTTACCGAAACGGAAGAAAACGAGCCTATGACTATCATCTATGTAAGGTTATGTACTTTAATGAAAACGATTTGGATTAACGAAGTCAGGAAAAGAGAGGTTAAATCAGGGTATGAGACACGCTCAGTGGGAATCCCGACGATGAAGTCTATTGACTGAATCGCCCATTAGAGCTGATGGTTTTAGCCTGCCGAGAGATCGGCGGGCTATTTTTGTTTCCTCACACGGCACTGCAAAGCGACCTTCAACCGCTTTGCCCGCCGGGGGATGGAGTTTTACGAAAGGATGAAGAAGAGGCACCGCACAGATCCCGCTTCCCGAATGCTCGCCTCGCTCACCGAGAAGCGGGACGCGGGGCGGAGAGGGGGGACTTATTGCGGTGAGCCTCTTTTTGAAAAAAGAATTACCGCACTCCTTTCAAAAAACTTTGAACGGTTTTTTTGTAAGAAGCATTTTTGAAAAAAGATCCCTCAAAAACACTTTTGGGAAGCAGAGCTATTTTCGCTTTTCCCCGTTCGAAGTATTTCGGACGGTGCATTCGTTTTTTCTCTTACTGCGGGAGAGGTCATAATGGCAGTGATAATGTTTTTCGATGCCGACGCTGTCTTTCGGGATACCGTGACCGAGACGTCGGCAAAGAAGACTCTGCTTCTTGTTCTTGCGTGGATAGTGCCGATCGCACTGTTCGCATTTGCATCTTGTATCCATACGGTAGCTATGCCGCGTTTTAACGTTCACAACAGCGGGAAACTCACTGTTACTATCGGAGGTGTCTACTATGCTTTGACGGCGCTCCTTGAGACCTACAGTGTCTGTTACTTCAAGAATTTGAAGAAATGAAAAGAGATCCTTACGGCGTTCAAGGCAGATCATACCCGATTCTTTGCGCAGTCTAAAAAACCATTTGGAAAGGAGCGCACGGGGACGGCTGAGAAGGTGAGGCTTGGAGCATTTTGCGTCAAGCCTTTTTTCTTTTTTGTCATTTTTTTGAGAGCGCAAAGGCAGAAAGGTTTCTTTTGCTAACTAAAAACGGTGGGCAGTTCGGTATGCGGGAATAGTGGAGATGGTATTGATTTTCGGGTAATACTGTGGTACAATGCAATAGATCTAGAAAATGCTTTATGCAGGAATACGGAGAACAATAAAAATGCGAATGTACATAGATCCCGGAACGGGAAGTATGTTATTTACCATTCTCATAGGCGTGATCAGCGTTGCTTTTTACTCTGTGAGGATGCTGTTTATTAAACTGAGATACAAGATCGGGGGAGGCAAGTCCGTTGCCGCTCTCAAGAAGATACCCTTTGTTGTCTTTTCAGATGACAAGAGGTATTTCAAGATCTTTGAGCCGGTGCTGAGGGAAATGTCCCGTCGGGGCAAGGAAGTGCTCTATCTCACGGGATCCGAGGACGACCCGGCTTTTTCCTCCGACATTGAGGGGCTGAAGGCCGAGTGCATCGGAAAGGACAACAAGTCATTTACGAAGCTGAACTTCCTGAATGCCACCATAGTGCTGTCCACTACGCCGGGACTTGACGTGTACCAGTGGAAGCGGGCAAAGGACGTTGACTGTTACGTCCATATGCTTCACGCCGCAAGCGAGGTAACTCTCTACAGGATGTTCGGTATCGACTATTACGATTCCATCCTTCTCTCCGGCGACTATCAGGCAAAGGACATTAGGACGCTTGAGAGCCTTCGCTCCCTTCACGAAAAGGAGCTTCATATGATCGGCATCCCCTACATGGATGAGATGGCGAAGAGGCTTGCGAAGGAAGGTCCGGCTCCGGAGCATCCCCGTACCGTTCTTTTGGCTCCCACATGGGGAAAGAGCGGCATATTCAGCGTGTACGGAGGACGTATCCTTGACGTTCTTCTCAAGACCGGATATCACGTTATCGTTCGCCCCCATCCTCAGTCCTTTGAATCCGAGGTCGAACTTATGGACAAGCTGATGAAGGAGTATCCCGCATCGGAGCAGTTGGAATGGAACCGCGACACGGACAACTTTGACGTTCTTCGCCGTTCCGACATCCTCATCTCCGACTTCTCCGGAGTTATCTTTGATTTCTCTCTTATCAACGACAAGCCGGTCATTTACACGGATCCCGACTTTGATATCAGTCTTTACGATGCTTGGTGGATGGACACTCCTCTTTGGACAACGTCCGCTCTGCCTCGCCTCGGTGCAGAGCTTACCGAGGACAACATGGAAGACCTTAAGACTCTCATCGATACCTGCATCGAGGATCCGAAATACGCCGAGAGCCGACGCCGGGTAAAGGATGAGACCTGGGCATTTCAAGGAGACGGTGCCGTTCGTGCCGCCGACTATCTCATTGCAAAATACGATGAGCTCACAAGTGAGAAAGGGGGCAAAAAATAATGTCATTCTTCTCTATTCTCGGAAATTTGATCATCGGCCCTCTCAAGCTCGCTTTTGAGGTGATCTACAACATAGCCTACAGCTACACCGAGCACCCGGGGCTTTCGATAATATTCTTGAGCCTCGTTATGAACATCCTCGTGTTGCCCCTCTACAGACGTGCAGATGCCATGCAGGAGGCGGCAAGAGATACCGAGAACAAGCTGAGCCGAGGGGTCGCTCATATTAAGAAGACCTTCTCCGGTGACGAGAGGATGATGATCCTCCAGACTTACTACAGGCAGAACAACTACAAGCCCACCAATGCTTTGAACGGCTCGGTATCTCTCCTTCTTGAGATCCCCTTCTTCATGGCGGCTTATCAGTTCTTATCTCATCTTGAGATACTGAAGGGCGTTTCCTTCGGTCCCATCAAGGATCTCGGGGCACCGGACGGCCTTATCGTCATAGGCGGCATCGCCATTAATCTGCTTCCGATACTCATGACCCTTGTTAACGTGATCTCAAGTGCTCTGTATCTGAAGGGATATCCCCTCAAGACGAAGATACAGCTCTACGCTATGGCGCTGTTCTTCCTTGTGTTCCTCTACACGTCGCCGTCGGCGCTGGTCTTTTACTGGACGCTGAACAACGTGTTCTCCCTCGTCAAGACGATATTTTACAAGCTGAAGCACCCGAAGGAGGTGCTCAGGGTACTGACAGCCGTTATAGGTGTTGCATTTGCGGTCTATGCACTGCTTTTCTACAACGGAACCGGAAGAAAAACTCTCCTTCTTATCCTTATCGGCGCGGCACTTCAGCTTCCTTGGATCGCCGCTCTTCTCGGAAAGCTTCGCCGTGCTCCCGCAAAAGAGAGAGCTTACGTTCCCAACAAAAAGCTCTTTATCCTCGGCGGATTGTTCTTGACCGTCCTTATCGGCTTTGTCATCCCCTCGGCATATATTGCCGCATCCCCTCAAGAGTACGTTGATATCTCATACTATCACAACCCCCTGTGGTACATCGTAAGCTCCGCCTCAATGGCGGCGGGATTCTTCCTCGTATGGTTCGGAGTGTTCTATTGGCTTGCGAATGACAAATTCAAGGTGATATTCGATAGAGCCGTATGGGTACTTTGCGGCGTTGCGGTAGTCAACTATATGTTCTTTGGAACGGACCTTGGAGTTATCTCCTCTACGCTCAAGTTTGATAACGGGTTGATGTTCGACTTTTCGGATCAGCTTATCAACCTTGCCGTTTTAGCGGCGGTGGCAGCGGTGTTCCTCCTTGTAGTCATCAAGTTCAAGAAGGTGGCATCCGGTATCCTTGCCGTCACTATCCTTGCTCTTGCAGGCATGGGCACCGTCAATACGGTGAAGGCGGGCGAGTCCGTCGCAAGTATTGAAAACAGTGAAGAGGCATCCGAGATACACTCATTTACCCTCTCCACCACGGGAAAGAACGTGATGGTCATCATGCTTGACCGTGCCATCAGCGAGTTCGTCCCCTATATCTTCAACGAAAAGCCCGAGCTAGTTGAAAAGTTTGACGGCTTCACAAATTATCCCAATACCCTTTCCTTCGGCGGCTTTACTAACTTCGGTACCCCCACCCTTTTCGGCGGGTACGAATACACGCCGGTGGAAATGAACAAAAGGGACGGTGAATCCCTCGCGTCGAAACAGAACGAGGCGATACTTATGATGCCCCGTCTGTTCAGCGAAAGCGGATACAAGGTCACTGTCAGCGACCCGGTGTACGCAAATTACAAATGGATCTCGGATCTGTCCGTATTTGACCAATACCCGGATATCGATGCCTACATTTCCAAAGGCAAGTTCGGTGATGTATCTCAAAAGCAGGCAGTCATCGACAACAACAAGCGTAACTTCTTCTGCTTCGGACTTATGAAGTCCATGCCACTGACACTGCAGACTGCCATCTACGACGACGGCACCTACAATCAGGTGACAAGCTCAAGCGGAGAGAGCGCCGCTTACGCTCCCCAGGAAATGGACGGAATGTCCAAGTCCACCGGCATGACCTCATCATTCATGGAGTCCTACAACGTTATGTTGAATCTGCCCTCTATGACTAAGGCCACCGAGGACAGCACCAACACCTTCATGTATTTCACCACCGACCTTACCCACGAGCCCATGCTTCTCAGCGAGCCGGATTACGTGCCGAGGCAGAACGTAGATAATACCGAGTACGATGCGGCACATACGGAACGCTTCACCGTTGACGGTAAGAGCCTTAACATGGAGACCGGCACCCAGATGATGCATTATCACACCAACATGGCGGCGATGATAAAACTGGGAGATTGGTTTGATCACCTGAGAGATATCGGCGTCTACGACAACACGAGGATCATCCTTGTTGCCGACCACGGACGTGACCTCGGCTTCACAAGTGAAGTCACCTACACCGCATCCGGTGAGTATGTGGACACGGGACTCTACCATCCTCTTCTCATGATCAAAGACTTCGGAAGCACCGGATTTACCACCTCCGAGGAATTCATGACCAATGCGGACGTTCCCACCGTCGCGACAGCCGGCCTCATCGATTTTCCCACCAATCCCTTCACAGGAAAGGCGATAAACAGCGATGAAAAGACGGCTCACGACCAGTACGTCATCAGATCTTTCGAATTCAGCACCGATACCAACAACGGTACTCAGTTCCACGCCGCTCCTTGGGCAAGCGTGAAGGGGGACATGAGAGACATGAACAGCTGGACCTTCTACGAAGGTGATCGCATCTTAACGGAAAACAAGGCGAACTGAATTCAGTATGATCGGTCACAGACCGAAAAAGAGGAGCCTCCGATAGGGGGCTCCTTTCTTTCGCAAATTACTGCGAAATTGAGGTGCTACAACACTTTTTACAGCGAAAGCGATCGGATCATAACGCTTTTTCCATGGAAAAAGTGCGAAGCCCACACTTTTTGCAACGAACATGGGGGAGGTAGAAAAAAAGAAGTATTGCCATCTTGGAACCGTTGGAGTTTTCACGATGCCTTGAAGGACGGGACTTTTTGATGACTCCCAATACTGCCTTCAAAGCGAAGCGCTTCGGAAAAGGGGGCACGGGCGAAAGCATAAAAGTATTTTGCTTTCGCTCCCCGACGAAGGATCCGGTGCGGGTTCGGGTGACAAAAGGGGTGATTTTTCCTTTTTTAGGCGGAGACAGGTCAAAAAAAACGAAAAACTGTTCTCAAAACTTATAATAAAGACTTGCTTTTTTATTTTCGATATGGTACAATAGTAGGGCGTAATGATCTGCATTAATAACTAGACACTATGTTTGGAGGCAAATAAATGAGCAAGACAATCATTATTTTCGGTTCAATACTGATAGCGGCGGCTATCTTCCTTGTGATCGCCGTACTAATGCAGCAGGGTAAGTCCCACAACCTTTCCGGTACCATCGCAGGCGGCGCCGAAACATTCTTCGGCAAGTCCAAGGCACAGACCATGAGCAAGAAGCTCTCTGTTCTCACCGGGATCGTTGCAGTAGTATTCGTGCTTATCGTCGTTGCGTTCTACGTAACACAGACCACCAGCGACTATGACTCCCTCGGCGCATACTTCAGAGGCGAAAAGACCACCGCTGCGGCTGATGATACCTCCGATGACACTGTTGATACAAATGATGTTGCATCGGATGACACTGCAGATACTTCAGCTGATACCGAGGCTCCCGCTGATACTACAGCCGGCTGAACCGCTTTTTCGAAAAAGAATACCGCTTCGGTGAGCCGAGGCGGTTTTTCATTTACTTACCCCAAGGAGGATAGAAATGCTGAAAGCCGCAATATTCGATCTGGACGGCACCCTTGCCGACACCATGCCGGATCTTTTTACCGCAATGAACGCAATGCTTCGTGAACTCGGATACCCGGAGCGCACACTTGACGATCTTTACAACTACATCAACAAAGGCTCCCGCCGATTTGTGGGACAAGCCCTCCCCGAAGGATCTTTTGACGACTACGACTCTCCTGTGGTGACAAAGGCTGTTATGACTTACGGCAAGCATTATTCCAAGTGCTATGCCGACAGAACCGCCCCATATCCGGGAATAGCGGAGGCTCTTGCCGCTCTTAAGGAAAGGGGGATCAAACTCGGTGTTCTCTCCAACAAGCACGACACCTTCGTCAAGGTGATAGTGGACAAGCTCTATCCCGACGTTTTTGACAGCGTGCACGGTCAGCTTGATCTGCCGGAGAAGCCGGATCCGGCACCTGCTTTTCAGGTGGCGGAGGAGCTTGGGGTATCCCCTGACGAATGCGCCTTTATCGGAGACTCCGATGTTGATATGCTGACGGCAAAAAACGCCGGAATGATATCCTTCGGAGTTACATGGGGATACAGGAGCGAGAAGTGCCTTAAGGATGCGGGAGCAAGGTTCATAGTTCGAGAGACAGGAGACCTTGCGGAAAGCATTCTTTCATACTAAGTGAAGGAAACTCCGTTATCGGAGCGTAATAATTATGGATAATAAAAAAAATAAGCAGGGGGAGGATAAGATGATAACGCCAGAGGAATTGTACCGACGGTATCTGAAGGGCGATGATACCGCCTTTGACCGACTGCTTGAACTCTTCCGTGAGGGCGTTACTCTCTTCATCCTAAGGACAGTAAAGGACATGATCGTGGCGGAGGATATTGCCATCGACGTTTTTGCGGATCTTGTGATACATAAGCATCGCTTTGACCCGAAGAGGGCTTCCCTGAAAACGTATCTCTATCTCATGGCAAGATCCCGTACGGTGGACTACTTGAGGAAAGTGTCCAAGACCGCTACGGTGGAGCTTACCGAGGAGACGGTAAGAGCCACCGCCGAGTCCACGGAGGAGCGCTTTGCAAGAGAGGAGCGGGCACGCTCCTTAAACAGAGCCATTGATAAACTGCCGAGGGATATGCAGGATGCGGTCTACCTTGTCTATTTTGAAAAGCTGTCATACAAGGACGCAGCAAGAGTAATGAAAAAGACCCCGAAGCAGGTGGATAACCTGATCTATCGGGCAAAAAAAGAGCTTAAGAGCATTATCACGGAGGAAGGAGGGCTTCTCACATGAGGACCAACGAAGAATTCAGAGAAGAAGTGCTTGACCGAAGCCGAAAAAAGATAGCCCAAAACAGGAAAAAGATACTGAAAGTATCCTCCGCCGCCCTCTCCGTATTGATAGTTGCAGTGGGTGTCTCGGTATTTTTGCGTGTGGGGCCGTTTTCAGCGGAAAAAAGCGCGAATATGACGGCAGACGAGGGAGTGATCGCCGAAGAATCAAGTGACAAAAATCCGCCTTACAGCGGCCTTGTAGGTGGCACCTCGGAAGATGACGACACCGCTACAGAATCCTTTGTCAATGCGGAACTTGTCAACCTTAAGATAGAGTCCGTCTCAGTTACGGAAATGGTCTTTGATGACGTCATATTCAGGACCGAGATCACCGATATAAAGGACGTAGAAAAGCTGCGTTCTTTCATCCTTGACCTTGCTTCCACTCGAATGAGCGGCAAGGGAGGTATTGAGGATTCGGAGAGACAGCGGATCGTTAAGTTCAAGGGCAAGAACAAAAGCCTCTCTTATATTTTCCTTGAGGACAACAGCTACGTAGCGCCGGGAGGAGACCGCCGCAGTTTCGATATGTCGGCGGAACTTGATGCCATTATCGGAGACCTTAAGACGGCAGAGAGCGAGACGGCGGGAGGTAAAAAATGAAATACTCAATAGAAGTTACCGAGAAGCACCGTCTTTTTACCGGAAGCTACGCTTTTTGCGACACCGTATCCAAAAAAGGCGAGGTGCTGATCGTCCCCGGCGGCTCATATGAAAACGAAGTCCTCTTAACGAGGTCTCCTGCGTCACCTTTGCAAGTAATAAAGAGGGAAAAACGCCCTCTTCCCCTTCGGTTCACGGAGCTTGATGACGGGACCTTCCTCGCCCTCGGAAGCGGGAATGCCGCCTTCCACAGCCTTGCGGACAAAAACCAGGATCCCATGCCCTTCCTTCTTGCGATCTACAGAGCGGCAAGCTTTGAGGACGTAGTTGAAGGGAACATTGAGACCTCTTTCTGCTTCGTTGACATACCGGGTCTTTGCACCGGATACGGAGATTCCGGTGATCGGTTTGCGGGATTTGTTTCAACGGGACTTATCCAAATGTCAAACGGAGATATTTATGCCGATATGTACGGTCACTTTTCCGACGACACCGTGCTTTGCCCTTACTTCAGGGAATACGGTAAGTACGATTTCTACCTCTATCGTACGTGGGGACTTGTGTCCCATGATAACGGAAGGAGTTTTGAATTTGTCTCCACCGTGGCAGATGTGGGAACCTACCCGATAGCCGATATCAATGCGGAAGGGTACTGTGAGACCGACACCTTTGAAGTTGAGCCGGGACACCTTGTGAGCGTGCTTCGTACCGGAGGCCATGAGGTCTACTCCCCGCTCTATTGCACCCATTCTTACGATTTCGGTGTGACTTGGGAAGCACCCTTTGAGATCTGCCCTTGGGGAGTGCTTCCGAAACTTTTGAGAATGTCCGACGGCACCCTCGTTTGCCTGTCGGGACACATCCATACCATGCTGCTTTTCTCCCATGACAGGGGAAGGACCTGGAGTGAGCCCTGTATAATCGAGGAATGCGACGGAAAATGGGACAAAAGTCCCTCCGGTTATAACAGTGCATACGAGAGCGCACCGGGAGAGTTGACCGTAATATATGACGACCCCAAGGAGGGCATCGCAGAAAATGCGGAGCCGGGACACCTTAGAAATATCTACCTTGCCAAATGCAAGGTGATAAAACACTGAATATTTGAAAGAATCCGGCTGTCCCTTTTGGGACAGCCGGATGGTTTTTGCGAGGCAAACAACTTTTACATTGATTGGATCTTCGTATCCTTCTATCGTTTGGGTCAGATACGGAAAATGCGGTCGCTTAACAGCGCAAAGTCCTCTAACTTCCGACAAAGCCGCTTTCGAATTTTTGTTATCCCGATCATGAACCCCCAAAAATGCGAGCATTTTCGGGGAATCCCTCACGCTACTGGGCGCCGACAGCAGCAGAACTTTATCAATAGTTTGCCACGACGTCCGTGGTGGCACTTCATCTAAAGTCGCCGCGCGTCCCGCTTTCCGGCGAGGGGAGGGAGCATTCGGGAAGCGGGATCTGTGCGGCGTCCCTACTTCATCATGCAGTAAGATTTCATCCTCGGCGGGCAAAGCGGACATTGGTCGCTTTGCAGTGCCGTGGGCAGTGGAGCAGAGGAGTGCCGACAGCAGTTCTCATTCCGACAAGAATGCGGCCACAAAAAAACAGTTTAATAACGCAAAACGGCGGCACAGCTTTCGCTGTACCGCCGCATCGCAGTATTATTTCGCTTGCGTGCCTCGGCTTTAGCCGAGGCGCTTTTGTTCTTATTTCTTAAGTTTCAGCCCCTCACGGCACTTATCTGCAATGGCTTTTGCATCGAGGCCGAAGAGTCCGAGGAGTTCTTTTGCGGGGCCGCTTCTGCCGTAGACGTCATTCACGCCCACTCTCAAAACGGGTGTGGGGCAGTTTTCGCTGAGGCATTCGCTGACTGCGCTTCCGAGGCCGCCTATCACGGAGTGTTCCTCCGCCGTGACCACAAGACCTGTTTTCTTTGCCGCTTCGATGACCAGTGCACTGTCAAGGGGCTTGATGGTAGCCATGTTGATGACTGCGGCATCGATGCCCTCTGCGGCAAGGATCTCTCGGGCTTCAAGAGCTTCCGCAACTTCAACGCCGTTTGCTATGATGGCAACGTCTTTTCCGTCGGCAAGGGTAACACCGCGACCGATCTCGAAGTTGTAGTCCTCGCTATGGACGGTGGGAACCGCCATTCTGCCGAAGCGCAGGTAAACGGGGCCGTTGTACTTGATAGCCGCTTCCACTGCCTGACGTGCTTCCGTGTCATCTGCAGGGCAGATGACTGTCATGCCGGGGATGACTCTCATAAGAGCGAAGTCCTCACAGCACTGGTGGGTTGCGCCGTCCTCACCGACAGTGATTCCGCCGTGGGTAGCGCCGATCTTAACGTTAACGTGGGGGTAACCGATGGAGTTCCTGACCTGCTCAAAACTACGGCCCGCCGCAAACATTGCAAAGGAACTTGCGAAGGGGATCTTTCCGGAAAGGGCAAGACCCGCCGCAACGCCCATCATATTATTTTCCGCAATGCCGCAGTCAAAGAATCTGTCGGGGAACGCTTTTTTGAACATTCCGGTTTTGGTAGCCGCCGCAAGGTCTGCGTCAAGCACTACCAGATCTTCATATTTTGCTCCGAATTCTACCAGCGCTTTGCCGTAGGATTCACGTGTTGCGATCTTATCTGCCATGATTCTGCCTCCTTACGCTTTCAACTCTGCTATTGCTACGTTGTACTGCTCTTCGTTGGGAGCGGCGCCGTGCCAGGATGCCTGATCCTCCATGTAGGAGACGCCCTTGCCCTTTGTGCTGCGGGCGATGATCACTGACGGCTTTCCCTTGCACTCCTTAGCCGCTTTAACGGCGTTTTCAAGCTCGCAGAAGTCATGGGCGGAGCATTCTATCACGTTCCACTTGAACGCCTCGAATTTCTCCTTG
The DNA here is from genome assembly GCA_964629225.1 of uncultured Ruminococcus sp. Lineage (GTDB taxonomy): Bacteria > Bacillota > Clostridia > Oscillospirales > CAG-272 > RUG14199. Next base: position 17,699 of record CAZVQC010000024.1, on the reverse strand, counting down.
TAAGGGGTCGGATCCATGACGTCTTTGATGGCACCGTCGATCTGAAGTCCGTTCCAGTCCAGTATGTAGCAAAGGTTATCAAGTCCGTAATGAGCGGCGAACATTACCGATTCCCAGACCTGACCCTCTTCGCTTTCGCCGTCACCCATCACGGCCCATACGCGGCGGGATGATGAGTCAAGCTTAGCCGCAAGAGCCATTCCGCAAGCGGCGGAAACGCCCTGACCGAGAGAACCTGTGGTCATGTCTACTCCGGGAACCTTCTTAAGATCCGGATGTCCTTGGAGATAGCTGTCGCTCTTTCTGAAGGTCTTCAGGTCCTCGACAGGGAAATATCCTCTGTGAGCCAGTGCGGAATACAGTGCGGGAGAAGTGTGTCCCTTGGAGAGGACGAGTCTGTCCCTGTCGGGCATTTTGGGATCTGTAGGATCGATGTTCATCTCCTCAAAGTAGAGGTAGGTCAAAATGTCGGCAACGGAAAGAGATCCGCCGGGATGTCCCGAATGAGCGGAGTACACCGCATCGATGATGCCGATACGGATGCTTCTTGCGATCTCTTTAAGTTCGCCAAGTCTTTTTTCAGTCATATAAGCAACCTTTCTTTCCCGCAGAGGGATATAATGATCATTCTAGTGGGCACGCCCACCTATTATTGTAATATAATTTTCTGCCGTTGTCAACAAATAACGTCTTTTTCTGCGACTTGTTTCCTATTAATGGGTCTTTTCCTTCGAAGAACTCTTTTTTCTCCGGAAGATCCGACCAAACGCAAGGAAGGGATCTTTCATTTCCACCGGGTGTCTCAAATAGTAGAGACTGTGGGCGGATTCTGCGATAGCAAGCCCGATGAAGCAGGACATGATGCTCTTGGGAGTCAAAGTGGGGATATCGGTAAGACCGATCACGATAAAGGCAATAAGGAAGCATCCTATCGCAAGTCCCAACTTGGGATTGCTGGAGCGACGTATCAGCCGAACGCTTCTGACAAGTGTCATTATCTCTATCACCGCCATCGTTGCAAGGAGGACTATTCCCCCCTCCACCAAGGTCTGCAGGATGAAATTGTGGGTGTGGAGCACAGTTGATACCTCGGCGCTTGCAAGAAGGCTTTTTACGTTGGCATATCCTGCGCCGTAACCGAGAATAGGCTTCTTCAGTATCAGCCCCAGAGTAGTTATCCATGCGCTGAAGCGGAGACCCGATGAATTCTCCACCGTACCGCTGCTGAGAGCCTTTTGAAAGAAGTTCATCATGGCGTCAAGGAGCGAGCCCTCGTAGTCTGCATGGCTCGTGTTGTTGAAGTCCGTAATAACTTGAGAGATGAACTCCTGAACGCCGCTTATGGAGAAAAATCTGGTGTAGACAGAGGATGGGATAAGAAGTATTATTATCACCGCAAAGGTGAGTATGAACCGAAGCTTTTTGATGTGGTACAGACTGTAGACGAGGAGCACGATGATAAGAGCCATGTAGACTCCTCTGGAAAATGAGAACAGCGTACCGAAAAAAGCAATAGGCACAAGGAATCGGCACAGATCGTGTTTTGTATCCCGCCGATGACTGCAGGCGTAGTAAAGCCCAAAGGGAAGGAGCATCGCCATAGATTCCGCAAACACGTTTGGATTGCAAAAGGTGGAGGAGGAGCGATCTCCGATATAGTAGGACAGCTTTCCTCCAAAGAGTCCGAGGAAACTGTCGTCAAAGGCTCTCCAAAAGGCAAGGTCGATATCAAAGCCCATCACCGGGCCTATGAGGAACTGTATCCCGCTGATGATCCCGTTTACGGTAACGGCGAGCGTCAGTGAAAAAATGACCATCTCAAGCCGTCTTCTCGTGGTGATGACGGAGGTTATGGAAAGGAAGGTGGTCGCACCGAGAACCACAAGCCCCACGGTACCGAGAGTGGAAATGGCGTTTTCGGAGTAGATAAGGCCAAGGGCGATCAAAAATATCATTATCGCTATCGGCACCGCCATTCCACCGCAATAATATGGACGTTTTTCTTCAAATGACGCCCGTACGGAAGCCGCAAGGGCAAATATTGCAAACAGCGGAGCCGCATATTCCGGCACCAAAAGGGCAATGCAGATCCACATTACAGTTCTGATCCACGCTCTTGAGAGCTTGAGCCGGATACTGTGAATCACAGATCTCGTAATAGCACCTCCTTTGAGTTTTCCAAGCTTAGGCTGCCATTCCGACGGCAGTCGGAGATTGCAGCTTTGACGGGCGGTGATGTCAATGTCAGCCCGTGATATTACCGTTTTTCAGTTGCTTATCAACACTTTAAAAAAGAAACCCAAACCACAGATGTCATTTTTAAAAATTTTGCACAGGCCGCTTCGGCGCGAACCTTCGGTGGGATCCGAGGTTTTAGTCCACCGTAAAATGCGGTATCCGATCGGGCGCAGATCACTATTTTGAATCCGGATCCCGTCTTTTTCTTCTGATGCCGTCCGTTATCTCAAGCACCGCACCGATCAAAAAGCATACCGGCACGATAGCCCAAAGAAGAGGGAGCATCTCTCCGACCAGAAGTCTCAAGGCGACCGTAAGAGCCGCACCGAAAAGGGTCATGGGCAATACCGTTACCCGTCTTGCCTTTTCAAGCTCGTAGACCGTCCTTTCCGAGTCCGCGCCGGTCTTCTTAAAACCGAATTTGCGAAGAAATTTTGCGGAGACCGCGTCTGTTCGGTCCGCCTTGCACTTCACGTAGGAGCAGTTCTTTTCGGACATCAAAAACGAGATCACCTTTCCGAAAGCCTCACTTCCGTAGCCCCTTCGGGAAAACTCGTCACGGATATTGAAATCAAGGGAAACGCCGTACTCCTCGTCCGGCGGCCCCATCATGCGAAAGGCCCCTATGAAGGCATTGTCCGCTTTTCTTCGGATCTCCCAAACAGTGTACCAAAGCTCATTGCCCGGATTTGAAAGACCCCGCTCTATTATTCCGACGTACTCATGCCGAGCCGCCTCGTCCTTTGCATTGTCCGCATTCCATTGAAGCTCCGATACCGTAGCCGGCGAAAAGTAAAGACGCTTCGTTTCGAACAGCCCGAACAGCATCCTTATCTGTCTTATCACAAGCTGTCCCTGTTCCGATCGATGAAGTCCTGCAGTATCAGTGTCGCCGACAGCTCATCTACGGAGTCCTTTCTCTTTTGACCTCTCACATTAGTGTAGGAGAGGAAACGGTGAGCCGATACGGTGGTAAGTCGCTCGTCGTAAAGCTTCACCGGAATGCCGGAGGCCTCCTCAAGCATTGCGGCGAACTTTTTGCATTTCGCACTTCTCGGGCCCTCCGAGCCGTCCATATTGATGGGGTTTCCCACCACTATCAGTTCGCACTTTTTTTCTTTTGCCGTAAGTGCCGCGGCTTCAATGGTCTTTTTGATGCCTTCGCATTTGATGCATCCGGCACCTACCGCAAGCATACCAAGCTTATCGCAGACGGCAAGTCCCGTCCTTGCATCGCCGTAGTCTATTCCGAGAATAACTTTCATCATTGTTTCCTTTCGGTAATGGCAGTTGTATTCCGCAGCATTCCGAGAGCTGCACATTTTATGGCAAGCTTTTCCATGTCTACCGCAGTGCCGTCCACAAAGACCGCCCTTTCCGCAAGAGATACGGGGAGCCTTTCGGTGATGTAGGAGGAGATCGACGGCTCCGGATAGGGCATCTTAATGTAAACGCGGTCAAGCTTGAGCATCGCATCGAAAAATTCCGTCACCCGAATGATCCGGTCGCAAAAACCTTCCTTGCCCTCGCCTTCTGCCGGAGCGATAATGCGTCCCTCTTTGCTGTTAAGGTCGAGATAGGATACCATCTCTCCGCTTTCGGATATTACGGAGGCGCTCATATCTCCGTCCGCAACTTTGATAAATAACGCCCTCTCTCTCGTGTCCACGGCACCGAAGGTCTTCTCAAGACCCTCCTTTGAGGTAACATAACAGGGCGCTTCCGGATACTTGTATTCGGAGAAGCGGAATTTCGATAAAACAGGTTGAGTGTGAGATATAAGAATGTCCTTTTCGGGGTCGTATCTACCGTCTATGACGTATACGGCGAACGTGACCGTCCTCCTTGTTACTGTCTTTGCAAATCTTTTGCTGAGGATCTTAAGATAGCCAAACAGTTCTTCCTCGGTCACCGTTTCAAGACGGTCAACGAGAACTGTCCTTTTTTCGCCGTAGAAATCCGATACGGCAACGTAGAGTTTCCCGCCGGTGAGGTCGATCACCGCCACCGTGGGGCGCTTTGACAGTGAGTAGACGCGGGGACGTCTGCCCCTGTCTCTATCATTCGAAAGGCGGGACACAAAAATACCCCGCTCCCGATATTCATCAAGTATTTTGATAACAGTGCCCTTTGAAAGTCCGGTGAGGTCCACAATAGAAGAAACAGTGACGCCTTTTTTGCCGAAGATAACATCAAATACCTTCCCCACAGCTCCGACACTGAAATTCGCTTTGAAGTTACTCATAAAGTGCCGACCTTTATCCCTTGTATTTCCCGACAAGCAATGCTTTTCAGTCTATGTCGTCTATTACCTGCTCCGGAGGGGAATCAAGCTGCCAGGGATCGTTGAGAATGCTCTTGAACAACCTCAGTGCCTTGGCATAGTAGTATCCGTCGCATATGCGCTCGTCAAGAGTGAATTTGACATCTATATATTGGTGCTTGTAAACAGTACCGTCCGGGTTGACCTCATAACGCCTTTGCTTTGCTCCGAAGGCAATAAAGCCGGGACAGGTACCGAAATCGTAAAGATGGTGGTAGATCGCAGGTATCCCAAGTGAGCCCATGGATGTTATAAACATGGAGCAGTGGAAGGGGCTGACCTTTTGAAGGAACTTCGGAAGAAGTCCAAAATAGTCGATAAAACGCAAAAAGCCGATGATGAACTGAAGTATCACCGCCGGAATGTAGCTCAAAAATTTTGCCGTGTCGTCAAAACTGCCGCCGGGATTGTCTCTGTATTCGGTGATCGCCGAGTTCAATGAACGGTAAACATCCTCCATGCTGGCATCCGGAGGAAGTACTATCTTAAGTACCGTGTCGGGAGAATCAAGAGACATCTCCTTTTTTATGGTGAGAGAAATTTCAACGCTCTTTCTCGTGAAGATCCTCTGTCCCCTGATGAACCTGTTCAGTGCAGGCCGCTGGGATACGAGACGAATGTAAGCGGCAATGAGAACGTGCATCATAGAGAGATTCTTCATATCGGAAGTCGTTTGCTTTTCCTTGATGTATTTCTCTATTTTGAGTACGTTGATCTTGTCGCTGAGAAGATTCGAGCTTCCCACTCTGTCCTTCATAATGAATGGTGAGATGGCCGCCATTGGGGATACCCCCTTCACACGGCGGATATCCTTGGTTTTCTTTTTCATGTTCTTTCCTCTGTTCTACAAAAACTGTATCGCCAAAAAAGCCCACACAAGCTCAATGGAGCACAGACGCTCCGTAATGCCGATCCCTCGACGTAATATATCAAAAAATATAGCCCGTATCTGCTCTTTCGCACATACATAATTATTATAACATATTTTCTCCCGTCTGTAAAGATGCATAAATCGATATTTTTCGTAAAGCGGAAAAATTAAGCACCCCGGCATCTCAGAGTCACCGTAGATCCCGCAGGCGCTCTTGCGCAGAGCGCAAAACTCGACTTCGCACCATCCAAGTGAATGTGCGGAGCGGTGAGGGGGGGCGAAAACGCTTGCATTTTTGGGGATTCCGATCGGGATGACCGAGAAGAGTGCTGGCGGTTTCGCCGCGAGTTACTTTTGTGTGGCGAGGAAATAACCGGGGGCGATGCATTGCGGTGTTTTCTCAGAACAAAAAAGAGGCTCTCAAGAACGTCTATTTGCAAGTTTTGTTTTGATAAAGTTCTATTCGGAGGGCATGGCTCAAGGTGGTCGGGCTATGCGTTTAAGAGGACGGTTTGGGGCTTTTTTGGCGACTTTTGTGGTCGGGGCGATAGGTTTGTGCCATGGACGGTTAAACGGGCAAAAAGTGGCTTAAATAGCGTCTAGAGCGGTGCTGTATTAGGACAAAAAAGAGGCTACCCGGTCAACGGGCAGCCTTTTGATTTTTATGCTTTTGTTTTGCTGTTTTTTCTGTCAGATGAGAAGCATTCTGTCGTTGTCCAGATCCTTGCCGGAGGCATCTTTAAAGCGTTTCAGGAGATCCGGCACGGTGAGCTTGCTGCGCTCCTCCCCGGACACGTCCATAACGATCCTTCCGGCGTCCATCATGACGGTGCGGTTTCCGAGTTCAAGTGCGGACTGCATATTGTGGGTGATCATAAGGCAGGTGAGAGAGTTTTCCTCCACCACCTTTTTTGTTATCTCAAGCACCTTATCGGCGGTGCCCGGGTCAAGAGCTGCCGTATGCTCGTCGAGAAGCAGCACCTTCGGCGGATTGATAGTTGCCATAAGTAGGGTCAGCGCCTGTCTTTGCCCTCCCGAAAGAAGTCCGACCGGCTGATCCATCCTGTTCTCAAGCCCCATTTCCAAAACGGAAACGGTCTCACGGAACATTTTTTTGTCCGCCTTTGATACCGTGCTGAGCCAACCGCCCCGACCTGCGGCGAGAGAGAGGTTTTCTTCTACCGTCATTCCCGGAGCGCTTCCCCTCATGGGATCTTGAAAGAGCCTTCCGATGCTCTTTGCTCTTTTATGCTCCGGTGCGAGGGTGACGTTTTGACCGTCAAGGATGATACTTCCGCTGTCGGTGATAAAGCTTCCGGCTATGGCATTGAAAAGAGTGGATTTTCCGCTTCCGTTAGCTCCGATAATGGAGATGAAATCGCCCTTTTTAACGTCTAAAGAGAGATCGTTCAGCGCAACCTTGGCAAGGCTCGTACCGGGGTTGAAGGTCTTCGATATCTTTTTCAGTTCAAGCATTATTGACGCCTCCTCCCCTTTTTGCCGAAAAGCGCCTTTTTATCATCGGAAGCCGATCCTTGAAATAAGGCACGAATATTGCGATTATGACGATGACCGAGGACACAAGCTTCAGCATATGAGTCGGCATCTTGAGTCTCAGTGCCGCCGCATAGACTATCCTGAATATCAGAGCCCCCACGGTCATAAACGCGACCTTCTTTCCGAGTTTTCCCTTCTTGCAAAAGACTCCGCCGATAAGCAGGGATGCAAGTGCCACCGTCACCATGCCGGTGCCGATATCGATGTTCACCGACTTTTGAGACTGGGCAAGGAGACATCCGGAAAGGGCGGTGATGGCATTGGAAACGCAGAGCCCCGAAACGGTAGTGAATGTGGGATCGATGGATGAGGAGCGCACCATGTCCGGATTGTTGCCGGTAGCACGGATGGCAAGTCCCAGTTTGGTCTTCAAGAAGAGGACGAGAAATACCGATACGAGCAAGACCGCTATCAGCGCCACGGCAAGTATTGCCGGATCGGACAGCCCCACCGAATTCATTATCCCCGTAAGTCCGGTCTTTTTAAGAAGCGCCGATGCCTCTGTAAATACGGTAGCCGTCTTGTTGAGGTTGAGTATTGAGGATCCACCCATAACGGTGATGTTCACCGAGTAGAGCGCAGTATTGACGATTATTCCCGCAAGAAGGCTGTTGATGCCCATCTTGGTTTGAAGTATCGCCACAATAAGACCGGAGAGTGCCCCCACCGCCATTGCCGCAAATACGGAGAGGTAGGGATGTCCGGCTATCGCCACGGCGGCTCCCACTGCCGCGCCGAGAGTGAAGCAACCGTCGGTGGAAAGGTCGCACACGTTCAGCATTGAGTAGCTGAGAAACAGCGCCAGTACCGTAAGTCCGGTAATAAGTCCCAATTCTGCAGAATTCTGCAACAGATACAGTATTGTAAAAAACGACATTTCTATTTCCGTCCTATCATCCGATATCGTCAAAGCTCTCTGCCGTTACGATGCTCTCCACCTTTGTGCAGAAGGGAGCGAAGGTATCGGAAACGGTATCAAAGTCAAATCCCAGCTCGTCGCAGATGTCGGTATTCACAGTGGCGGTGCCGTTATCGAAGGAAAGAACGGGATATTCCGCCGGATCCTTTCCCTCTGCCAAGATATCAATTATCATATCTGCTGTTTTTTTGCCGAGATTTTCGTAATCCACTCCGTAACCGAGGAACGCGCCGTTAAGAGCAAAGGAGTCAGCACCGGTGTAATGGGGGATGCCCGCCTTTGCAAATTTTTCATAGATGGCGAGCTCGGATTTCATAACCGTGTTGTCCGTGGGAGTAAAGACCGCATCCACCTTGTCGGCAACGAGAGAGTCTGCTGCGAGGGCGACCTCGTCAACGGTGGTGCCGGTGCTTTCGATATACTTGATCCCCTTGGCATCAAGGTACTCCTTTGCTTCTCTTATGGGAGTTGCGGAGGAGTCCTGACCCACATCGTAAAGAAGACCGATGCTTGATGCATTGGGATCGAGGGCGAAGATAAGGTCGAGTATCGCCTTCGTGTCAAGGTAGTCCGACGTGCCGGTCACGTTGGAGCCGGGCCTCTCAAGGCTTTCGACAAGACCCGCGGATATCGGATCCGATACCGCCGCAAATACCACCGGTGTACCGGTCCCCTCCGTTGCCGCCTGCATAGTCACCGCAACGGGAGTTGCAATGGCGACCATAAGGTCCACTCTCTCCACTTGGAAATTTGAGATTATTTGACTCATCACGCTCTGATCCCCGTTGCAATTCTCGTAGAGAACCTCCACCGTGATGCCCCGCTCCGTTTCTATCTCTCGGATACGGGCTTTTATGCTGTCTGCTATTTGATCAAGTGAAGCGTCGTCAACGTAATTGCAGATACCTATCTTGTAGGTGGACTCGGAAGAGCCACCTGCCGTTCCGGCGCAGGATGCAAAAGCACCTACTATAGCGATCATAACTATCGCCGCTATTATTCTCTTGAATGTGTTTTTTTTCATTTTTGTTTCCTTTCGTTTTAAGCGGGCACTCTCGCACTGAATTTCGATGATATGTCTCTTAAGATCGGATCGCAATCCTTGTTAATACTCGGCGCACAGCGCCACCTTTTTGAAAAAACGAACATATTTCCTCCAAAACCGTCTTCTTTTTCTTTTTCGCCTCTTTGCTTACAAGGCTATTTGAAAAGCAATGATAATATCCGACGCCCGGCGCCATCTCTTTGAAGGGATCAGCATAGCTCCTTCGAAAAACAAAAACTCCCATCCCGGCAAGTAATGATTACTGCCGGGACAGGAGGTAAGTCCTGCGGTGCCACCCTGCTTGGCGCGAATGCGCCCTCTTAGTGCGTACCTTTAATACGCCGACCCAATTAACGGAGGATCAGCCCCGTCTCGCATACTCCGAAAAGCTCCATACTCTCCGTTTCCGCTTGCCCTCGGAAGTCCATTCGATAGCCCCGTGTCCTGCCGCATTCTCACCGTCTGCAGCTCTCTTTGAGAACACCGCAAGTACCTACTCACTCTTCCTCATCGGTTTGTTTCATTTTACCACGCCCCCGGCCCCTTGTCAATACTTTTTTTCCATTTCTTCACTTGGTTGGAGTAATTGCGGGAGCAACTTTGGGCATCGGTTTGATGTTATCGCCTCTTTATCCGCCCGATTTCAAAAAATCCCAAATTAAGTATTGACAAATCCTTTGATTTGTGGTATCATACTTGAAGTCAAGAAATTGACATGCGCCCTTAGCTCAGCGGATAGAGTGCCCGGCTACGAACCGGTAGGTCGCAGGTTCGAATCCTGCAGGGCGCGCCAAGCCCCCGTTCTCAAAAGAGAGCGGGGGCTTTTTCTCGGTGCGCCGGACGTGGCAATAATTTGACGGGAAAGTCCACCGATGACCGGACGGTAGAAGCTGCCGACCGAAGGCAAGGTAGACTGCCGGAAGATGGAGCCGAAAAACCGCCCGGGGATCAAGTATGTGCACCAAACAGTATTGAACTGCCACGTGCCGGAGGCACGCACGGTGGTGTGGGGCGGTTACTCAAATTATGAGTTGCCTCTGACCCGATAAAAAATGTTTCTTCTATCTTTTTTCAACTATTTCGTCTCACATCTATCGCGGCTTTGCGTAAATACGCAAAATAATTCGATGAGGACGACCTATAAAGCTCAAATACTGTGCCCGTTAGGGCAGCGGCGCTGCAAGGTCGTGCCGTTTTGGGGTGCTTTGGAGTGGCTGTGGGCACTTTGCTCACCCGGTCCAGTTTGTCGGGGTATTGCCGGAAAGTTCGGGGCAGGGGCAAAAAACTGTTGACAAAGCCGGGTTTGTATGATATAATCACACTACATTAATACTCTGTGAGGGAGTAGCGAGCGCCTTTCGGCGTAACAAGTCAACATACCGACTTCTGTCTGGCTTGTTTCAAATTGCGAGACTCATGTGCCGCGCGCCACGGGTCTGTCCTTTCACGGGAGATACGTCTTTTATGATCCGAGCGGACCGGTGTCTGCGCGGGTCATTTTTGTTTTCATATTACGGAGGTACATATGACTTACGATCTGCTGTTTTTCTCAAACAGCATCCTTTTGGGAATTGGGCTTGCGATGGATGCCTTTTCAGTTTCCATGGCAAACGGATTGAACGAGCCGAAAATGGGTAAATTCAAGATGACGGGCATTGCGGGGACGTTCGGCTTTTTCCAAGCCTTGATGCCTATGGTGGGCTGGTTTCTTATCACCTTTGCCGCAGAGAGGTTTTCCGCTCTTGAAAAATTCATCCCATGGATCGCTCTGTTCTTGCTTCTTTTTATCGGCGGCAAGATGCTTATAGAGGGAATCCGCAAAAAGGGAGAGACAGAGACTGCGGGAGGCGTCGGATTTTGGTCTCTCATAGTTCAGGGAATAGCCACTTCCATCGATGCTTTGTCCGTTGGATTCACCATTGCCGAGTACAGCTTTATGCCGGCACTTCTGTCGTCTCTTATCATTGCCGCCGTCACCTTCGTCATCTGCATCGCCGGCCTTCTCATCGGTAAGAAGTTCGGCACGTGGCTTTCAAATAAGGCGCAGATGCTTGGCGGAGCAATTTTGATACTAATAGGTATCGAGATCTTCATAAAAGGAATCATTTGACATGGAGCATTACAAAGAAAAAACAGAGCAGGTCCTTGACAGCCTTTCGGCAACCGAGGCGGGACTTAACAGATCCGAGGCCGAGAGACGACTTGAACGCTTCGGAAGGAACCGTCTTGAGGAAGCAAAAAAAGACTCGCTTGTAAAGCGGTTCTTAAATCAGCTTGCCGATCCGATGATAATCGTTCTTCTTGCTGCCGCCGCCGTAAGCGGAGCGGTATCGGCTTTCGAAAACGAGAGCTTTGCCGATGTTTTCATAATTCTAGCCGTAGTAATCATCAACGCCGTTTTGGGCGTTTTCCAAGAGAGCAAGGCGGAAAAGGCCATAGAAGCCCTTCAAAAGATGTCGGCGGCGACTTCAAAAGTATTTCGAGACGGGGAACTTACCACGGTGGAGAGCGAGTATCTGGTTCCCGGAGATGTGATCCTTCTTGAAGCGGGAGACGCAGTCCCCGCAGATGCGAGGATCATTGAGTGTGCCGCCTTCAAGACCGAGGAAGCCGCCCTTACGGGAGAGTCCCTTCCCGTTTTGAAAACGGCGGATATCATGATCCCCGAAAACGAAAAGGGCAGAGTGCCCCTCGGAGACCGAAAAAACATGGTCTACATGGGCTCTACCGTGGTCTACGGCCGTGCTCGCGCCGTAGTGTGTGAGACGGGAATGTCCACGGAGATGGGAAAGATCGCCGGCGCTCTGTCGGAAGCGAAGGACTCCAAAACACCTTTGCAGATGAAACTGTCGGAGCTTTCCGGGATACTGACGAAGCTCGTGCTCGCTATCTGCGTCATTATCTTCGCAGTGCAGCTCATCAAAGCCGGTTCCCTTGCTTTTGAGCCCATCATAAACTCCTTTATGGTGGCTGTGTCTCTTGCGGTAGCGGCGATACCGGAGGGCCTTGCCGCAGTGGTGACGGTGGTGCTCTCAATCGGAGTGACCAATATGTCGAAAAAGAATGCGGTCATAAGAAAGCTTACCGCCGTTGAGACCTTAGGATCGGCACAGATAATCTGTTCCGACAAGACGGGAACACTGACACAGAACAAGATGACCGTTTCCGATTCCTTCACCGAGGATGAGAAGCGTGCGGCAAGGGACATGGCGCTTTGCAGTGACGCGGAATGCGCCGAGGACGGCACCGTTACGGGAGAACCTACGGAGGCAGCGCTGGTGGCGTGGGCTTTGAAGCTGGGCCTTCCCAAAAACGGTCTCAAAAAGGAACTTCCGAGAGTTGGTGAAGCACCTTTTGACTCCATGAGAAAGATGATGTCTACTTTGCATTCATCCCAAAATGGGATAATTCAAATAACAAAGGGTGCCCCGGACGTTGTGATAGAACGCTGTACCCACCGCCTTGAAAAAGGTATTCCAGTTCCCATGACCGATGAGTATCGCAGATCGGTCGCCGCCGCAAACAAGGAGATGGCTGACCGTGCACTGCGAGTTTTGGCGGTGGCGGAAAAAGCTCTCCCCGTGCTCCCTGCCGATACGGCGGCGGAAAAGATCGAATGCGACCTTTGCTTTGTGGGGCTGTGCGGCATGATAGATCCGGTTCGTCCGGAGGTAAAAGCGGCTATAGTGGAATGCCGCCGCGCAAACATCCGCCCCATCATGATAACGGGAGACCATCCGGACACCGCCTCTGCCATAGCAAGAGAGCTTGGTATTTTGGAAGATAATAACATCGCAGTTACGGGAAATGAGCTTTCCGAAATGAGCGATGAGGAGTTCGATGAGAAGCTTTCTTCCATCAGTGTCTACGCGAGGGTCCAGCCGGAGCACAAGACCAGAATAGTCAATGCATGGAAGAAGGCGGGATATATTACCGCCATGACCGGAGACGGAGTCAACGACGCTCCCTCAATAAAATCCGCAGACATCGGCGTGGGCATGGGTATCACCGGCACGGACGTTACCAAAAATGTTGCCGATATGGTGCTTGCGGACGATAATTTCGCCACTATAGTCGGTGCGGTGGAGGAAGGACGGCGCATCTACGACAACATAAGAAAAGCTACCCAGTTCCTTCTCGGCTCAAATATGAGCGAGGTCCTCAGTATCTTTGTCTCCACCTTGCTCGGTTTCACGATATTGAAGCCGGTCCATCTTCTTTGGATCAATTTGATAACAGACTGCTTTCCGGCGCTTGCCCTCGGAATGGAAAAGGCAGAGCCCGATATTATGGATAGATCCCCCAGAGACAGTAAAGCGGGCATCTTCTCCGACGGAATGGGCTTCGATATCGCCTACCAAGGCGCACTTTTGACCCTTCTCACTCTTGCCTCCTACTTCATCGGTCATTTTATGGAGACCGGCTGCTTTGAGATCGCAGAGAGCAATGCGGGAATGACGATGGCATTCCTTACTCTGTCCATCTCGGAAATATTCCACAGCTTCAATATGCGCTCTCAAAGAAAGAGCATCTTTTCCCTGAAGGGAACCAATAAGCTCCTTCTTGTCTCGGCAGTGGTATCCTTCGTAGCAACTACAGCAGTCTGCGAGATACCCTTCCTTGCCGCCGCTTTCGAATTTACGAAGGTCAACTTTAGGGAGTATGCCGTAGCGGTCTGCCTCGGAATCTTCGTTATTCCCATAACGGAGCTTGTGAAATTCTTTCAAAGAAGGCTTGGAAAACGCCGTAATAATACCGACAACGGATAAGACCGCACCGCCGTCGCACGGTGCCGGAAAACGGCGGTGCGGCAAGACGGACGGGGCGCGGAACGATCCACAGCATACCCCTTCACCCCGCCGAGATCCGAGAACGAGAAAAGGAAAACGCCCTTTCCGGGTCGAAAGAGCGTCAAAGTGAAGGGGGATCTTTTCCCTTGGCCTTCTTGCGGTAGGGTCTGTGGTTCTCGGTCTGTTTGCAGCGGGGGCTATCAGTGTGGGGATCGTATCCTTTGGTGCGCTCTCGGTCGGATGCTTCTCGTCCGGTGCCCTTGCCATCGGCAGATACATCGCCGTCGGAGACCATTCACACGCTATGATCGCGATAGGCGAGTCGGTGGCGAAAGGAAGTTACAGCCACATCGGGGACCCGACTACGGCAAATATGACGACAGTGACCGACCTTCTCGATACAAACGTGCCATCGTGGCTGAGTCTCGGGAAGATGATCTTCAAATTGTATTTGCTATAAAAATAAAAAAATACAGCGGCAGGGAGCCCCCCTGCCGCTTTTTGAATCGGAAAACAGAATGCTTTTCTTTTTTTGTCGGCATGCTTAATCGGCAGCGGAGCGGAGGGGCGCCGACTCCTCACTGCGCAAAGCGCTCCAATTCGCGGCGAAGCCGCTAACCATCCCTCTGTCATCCTGAGCGGAGTACCGTCCATTTGGACGGTATGGAGTCGAACTTTTGCGCCCACGGCGCAAAAGCGCTTGCGGGATCTACGGGGACGCTGTGGTGCTTTTCGGCAACTAATATCGGTACGAACGGTATTGTCGGTACAAATTGAATACTATGGTGTAAGGAGAGGATCCTGCGCCAAGCCTCCCTCCCGGAGGGAGGCTTTTGTCCTCGCCGCACCGATCCCACCACTATTGTCAGTGAAAGGAGTCCGCACCGAAGCCGCGCGTCCCGCTTCCCGGCGAGGGGAGCGAGCATTCGGGAAGCGGGATCTGTGCGGCGTCCCCGCTTCATCATGTGGTAAGACACCATCCCCCGGCGGATAAAGCGGGCGAAGGTCGCTTTGCAGTGCCGCGGGCGGTAGAGAGTCACCAACTGCCGGAACGTCATCATAGCAATGATTCCACCACTGTTGACAGTGAAAGAAATCCGCACCGGAGCCCCCTCTGTCTCGGGAAGCGAAGTGAAACGAAGCGGCGCGAAGGTAGTGAATGACAGTCCGGTGGACTGTCAGAGCCTGAGCGTGATCGTTAACCCCCAAAACCAACTACGTTAGTTTCGGTGAACCCCGGCACCGAGCCGCAACGAGACGGTGACGGCGAAGCCGATGGATACGTCATCTGCCAATTCGGCTTTTCGCAGGACAAAAAACGACCTTAACGTCGCTCAAACGACGCGTTACTCAACACTCAACATTCATCACCGGGCTCACCGATCCGATCGTCTGTGTGGAGCAACACTCAATACCTTTTGCGGAGCACCGACAGTATTCCGAGATCACCGTGTCTGTTTTTACCGCTTCCTATTTTGTCCTTTGTGTTGCAAAATGTGCTGTCATATGATAGAATCAGTAAAAAGGCGGCACGAAGGGCGGTGAGGATATGAGGTTTGTAAAGAGGCCTGTTGCGATATTTTGTCTTTGCGCTTTCATATCTTTTTGCATTTTTGCCGTTCGCGGAGGAGGGTGGATATTTTCCGTTATCTTATCCGTTCTTTCCGCACTTCTCGTGCTTCTTTGTGTGTTTTTCGGGAAAAAGAAAGTGGGTTACTTCTTCAAGATAGCACTTCTTGCATCGCTTGGGATCACGGTCTCTGCCATCTGGTCCTACAAGTGCTTTGATCTTGACCTTGCAGGTCTTGACAGATATCTTGGAGAGCATGAGATAAGCGGTGTCGTCACCGCTGTCAATTCATCAAGCGGCAGTTATTCCACCTATTTTATTGACACCGTAACGGTTGACGGTGAGGATGCAAGGCTGACCTTGCTTATGGGAACTTATTCAAGGGCTACCACGGGCGATACCTTTGACGGCACCGTAACTATTGAGGAATTTGAGAGAAGCGGAAGTTTCGATGAGAGGAACTACTATCTCTCAAAGGATGCGGTCTTTTCTGCAGATTGTTCCTCACTTGCTTTGACGGGAAAGAGCGATGATATCGGCATTCGGATCAAGCTCTTCAATGCGAAACTGTGCCGGATCTTGAAAAGAAGCCTTTCCGATGATTCGGCGGCGGTATCGGAAGCGGTCTTTCTAGGGAACAAGAACGATATGTCGACCTCTATGAAGGAGGATTTCTCCCGCATAGGCATCTCTCACCTTGTTGCCATCAGCGGAATGCACGTTTCCTTCATCGCGGCGGCTTTCTCGTTTGTTATGTCACGCCTCGGCTTTGGCAAGAAGGTGATAATGATATGTCAAGTGCCTCTAATGTTATTCTACATGGCGCTGTGCGGCTTTTCCGCATCGGTGGTCAGGGCGGCGGTGCTTGCTGTTGCCATGTCCCTTATGTGCGTTTGCGGGCTTTGTTATGACGGTATCACCTCTTTGGGCGTCTGCGGATTCCTCATGTTGGCGGTGAAACCGAATTTCGCCTTTGATCTTGGAATGCAGCTCTCCTTCTCCGCATACGCCGGGTGTCTTGCGGCTGTTAGATTCCTTAAGACCTCCGGGATAGTGGAAAAGCTGAAGAAGGGAACTTATCTTTTCGCCGTTTTGGCTGATATTCTTTCATCGGTGATATTCACCGTTATCACAAGCGTTTTTACTCTTCCCGTGGCGTTTCTCAATTTCGATATCACATCGATCGCAGCGCCGCTCGTCAACCTCATATTCATTCCCATGTTCAGCATTCTCATGTATCTTGCGATACTTGTGATACTTCTGTCACCTATTCCCGCGGTATCGACGGTGATATCCTTTGTCTGTGACAGATACATCACCTTCGTGCTGAGGCTTTCCGAGCGCCTTGCGGGAAGCGGTAGCACGTCGGTCTCACTGAAATATCCGTTTTCCGAGGCAATAGTGATACTGCTTGCGGTGGTGACGGTCATCCTCGTTCTTGCCAAAAAGAAAACGGTCCGCATCATTTCGGCTTCCTTAATGGCGGTACTCATTGCTTTTTACGGAGTGGGTGCCTCGGTGTGGAGCGGGAACCACGACGGAAAAACGGTAATTATCCGCACCGGTTCGGAGGATGGGGAGATGATAGCTCTCGTTTGTGACGGTGTTACGGTCGCAGTGGACTGCGGAGGTGGCCAGACGGCGGATTACTACGGCTGCGTGACTGAACTTAGAAACCGTTGCATCATCGACCCGGATGCGCTGGTCTTTACGAAGTACGGCCCCTCAAGCAAGGAGCTTTTCGATGGAGTGGTAGCGAAATCGAGAGGGGAAACGCTCTATTTTGCAAAGCCGGGTATCGGGGAGACGACCTTCTTTGAGCAGATGAAATGTGCCGCAGAGGAGCGTGGTCTTGAATGGCGGGTCTTTGACCCTACGGAGGGAAGTGTTACCGTGGAAAACATCACATTGACTGTTGAATACCGAAAACACACCCGTTTTCCCTCGGTGATCACCTTTGAAACTGCCTACAGGGACGTTATCTTCCTTTCAAACAACAGATCCGGCTCTGCCATACCGGCCTCCTTTTCGGGAAAGCGCACCACGTATCTCTTTGCCGCCACGGAGGGGAGGCGCCCGATATCCACCGAGGAAGCTGCCCTGCTTCCGATAGGGTCGGAAAAGGTCTTTTTCACCGAAGACTCCCGTTTGTCGGAGTTTTTTATCGGAGCGGAGGTACTGCCGCCGGACGGCACCTTTGTCAAGGAGTATCAAGGCGATCGGTGACCGCTAGAACGGCCGGCTGCAGTGTTGCAAAAACGAATGATGAAAAAACGCCGGATCGATCCGGCGTTTTGGTATTTTTGAAGCTTTCAAACAAGAGCGGGTTCTCTTTAGCCGAGGTGCGATAACGAAGTATTTATGTAAGGTGGCGGTACAGCGAGAG
>CAZVQC010000023.1:0-31056 GCA_964629225.1 uncultured Ruminococcus sp. | reverse complement strand
GCATCTGCTCGACTCTGATAGTTCCAAGCACCTTGATGCCGGTGATACGAAGCTTTGATCTGTAGACATCGCTTCCGTAGAGGAGAACGCCGTTACCGTAGAGGTACTTACCGTTCTTTGCGGTCTTGTTAACAGGCCAAATGCCGCTTTCGGTGCTTCCGTCACTTGCAGCACCGGTACCGTTTGTCAGGTTGTTTGCGCCGATTTCATTCCACAGGTTGACACCGTAGTAGAGATATCCGGTGGAACCTACCTGCATGGACTGCCAGAACATGATCTGTGTCTGAAGTCCCGTGTTCTCGATAAGGTGATTTGCGTAGGTGTAGTTTGCGTTGTTGCCGCAAGCATACCACCAGGACTTGATATCCTGTCCTTCGGCGGCTCTCTCGGCTCTGTAGTTGTTGAATCTCTCCTCAAAGCTGCCGAACTTGCTGGTCCAGTCGAAGTAGCAACCGTAGATGTTGGTGATGCTGAATCCGGAAATGATACCGTCAAGGTTACGAACGCCCGCGCCAACGGTGTTGGTTCCCACGTAACCGGATGCTTTAATGGTGGCATTCGGAGTATAAGCGCACATTTTGGGACACCAGATAGTGACGGAATTGGCATCCATCATACCCTGAATAGCATCGGAGATATCGCTGAATGCCGCACGGCCGTCATCTGTGATGGCATATGTGCCGTTTGAATTCAAGGCGAGATTCATCGCATACGTTCCATAAGGATAGGGGGTGTTCTCATGGAAAGGAAGTACCACGTAAGGATCCGGCCAAAGGGCTGCAAGTCTCTTGTACTCGGAGTTTACCGTGTCCACTGTAGGACGTGCGCCGGACCACGTGCCGTTGCCCACGAGAGCATCGTTCTGCTCTTTGGACGTGGGCTCGTCCACTGTGTAGAAGTACGCGCGCTCCTTGATGTCCTCCCAATCCTCACGGGTGGAGAGGATGTTGTAGATGTTTGTCACGTCCGTATCCGAGAGCTTGTCATTGGATGGGTATCCGCTACTTTTCGCAATGGCAAAAGCGGTAACTCTGGGATTAGACAGATACTCGTTTGAGTAACTGAGGTCTCCCGGCACCTGCATTCCGAGAAGCCTGTTCTCAAGCAGGTAGTCGTACTGTGCCTTGTAGGTGGCATTGTTGGCACCGTCGATGAAGAGGGAGGTCTGATAAGTTCCCTCTTCGGGGATCTCAAAGTTCCACACATAAGTGTAGAACGTGGCAGTCTTAATGACCTCACCTTTTGAGTTCATAAGGTTGAAGGTGCCGCTGTACCAGCCGGAAGCACTCGTCAGTTCGGTCTTAACTCTGATAAGAAGAGCTTGGCTCTTGCCTGCGGTAAGTCCGAATGTTCCTTTTCCCCTTGAGATGCCGCTTATGGGAGCGATGGCATCGGGAGTCATTCCCTCACGGATGATGGACTTCTCCCCTGCCTTGAGGCCGTAAACGTCGGTATAATTGGTGTCGCTGACATTCACGTAGAACTCATAATAGAGCTCCGCAGCAAGGGTATTGCCGCTTCCGTCCATTGCGGTCATGTCGGTAACACTTGCAGTGAGTTCGCTTTTTGACGCGGTGGCACTGTAGAGTATCACCTGAGTATCCTGGATCTCATTCTTTGCCATGTAGATAGAATAAGTATCCCTACCGGAGGAGGTGTGCTCCTCTTGAAGCACTTTAACGGTGGAGTGCTCGAACCACATATCGATAGAAGTGTCTTCATTCGGTGCTGTGATCTTGGTGTAGGAGTCCGCCGGATCGGCTGATGCGCCGCCGGACACAGTCACTGCCGACACGGCGACAGAAAGAAGCATCGCAATGCAAAGAAGTACAGATAGAATTTTTTTCATAATGACCTCCAAGTCATGATAATCGTTTTTTGTGCGTGAAATGCCGCCGCATATCCCGATATCGTAGAATCAGAGCTCCACGAGCCCCATCTCACATAGTTTTTCAAGAAACTCACGGACGTCTCTCTTAAGAGTCTCTCTGTCAACGTCCCCTCCGTATTCCGAATACAGACGGTCAACTATACCGTCCTCATCGGGACATTCGGGAATCAGTTCCCAAATTCGTGAGGCGACCTCACTCAGGCTGAACAGCCCGTTATACTGCTTCACGGTCTCGCCTACGGGCACAAGGACGTGATCCCCTGCAATATCCCGAAGCACCGCATCAACTTTGATCTTCATTTTTTCCTCCGCTTCGCTCGGCCTTTAACGTCTCATATTCCTTTTCGTAAAGCCCCAAGAGGCACTTTACCATTTTGCACAGATAGTCGGGTCTGCCGTCGAATCTGCCACTCTCCGCAAAACAGGACGCACCGCACACGTGACACACATGCCGTGCCGAGCATCTTGCACACTCGGCGGGAAGAAGTATTCTTTCCGTTGCCGCCCTAGTATCCTTCCATGCGGTATCAAAGCCGTCTCTGAATGGGTAGGCACAGGGCTCGGTCATCATTCCGCATGGGAGCATCCGACCGTCCCAAGTGACCCAAAAGCTACTGCGACCGGCTCTGCATCTCATATGCTCCGAAGGAGCCTCGCCCTCGCAATCATCGGATATCTCCGGCTTGATGCCGTTTACGATGTTCTCACACCGCTTGAAGAACGTTTCGGGATCAAAGCGGTTCCTATCACAAATAAGTTCATATCTTGCCGCGTCCTCAGGGGCGAATCTACCGGGGTTTTTGCCCATTTTGTTTTCGTCCACCCTAATAGGCGGGTAGAGGTATGTATTGGGCTTTATGGGGGCTCCAAGCTCCTCAGAGAGCCGCTGTATCCCCTCCATATCCGACACGTTGTAAGGACCGAAGGAAACATTCAGCTTCACCACGGTACCGCAGTCTCTCATCCGCCTGATATTGGCTATCACCCTATCAAAGGCGGCGTTTTTGCACAGGTCGGAATAGGTATCGTTAGTTGCACCGTACAGACTGATATTGAAGCGTGTGGGCGGATACTTTGAAAACAGATCTTCATATTCGTGAAGAAGCGATCCGTTGGTGTTGACAGACACCATAAGTCCCATTTCACACAGCGTCTTGTAAAGATAGCCGAAATCCCGTCTGACGAGGGGCTCTCCTCCGGTGAGAAGCAAAAACAGCATTCCTCGCTTTTTTGCATCCTCCGCAAGGGACAGCCAGCTATCGGCAGATATTTCCTTTCCGCGAGTCTCGGCATCCTTCTCACTTAAGTGGACGTAACACATCCGACAGTCAAAATTGCATCTCGGAGTAAGCTCGAATGTACCGGAGATCGGAAGCCCAAGCTCACAGCCCTTTTCGTGGAAATATCTGGACATAGTAGGTTCAACACTGCTCATGGGGTCTCCTCCTTCTGACTGTCTTTAATGCCGTAACATAGGGAGAGTTCCCGGTCAAGAAGTTCCACCGCCGTAGAGTCCGGCAAGCAATCAAGGGAAAATACCGGAATTTCAACGCATAGCTCGCCAAGCACCGCCGAGCACGTTTCCGTGCCGACAAAGTCCCACGTATCCCGTTTGACTCCTCCGAACAGCTTGACGAAGGCCTCGGAGCCGAAAAGTCTTTTCAGCCTGTTTTCCTTTGCCTGTCCCAGTGCCACTACGGCAGCTATCGGGCAGGTCCGGTTAAAGCAGATGCCGCTGCTTCCCGAAAAAGGAAGCCCAAAGGCCTTGTAGACCCCGTTTTCTTTTCGTATTACGGAGCAGTCACCGTTAACGGTCTCGGCTCCTTTGTACCGTTGCCACAACTCGGCCTGCGTTGACTTTCCCGTTCCCGAGGGAGCAGTGAAAAGCACTGCACCGTATCTTGTGACGATGTATGAGGAATGAAGTATCACCCCTCCGTTCAAGAGCAAAAGATGCTCCAAAAACAACACTTTAAAAAGCATTGCGGAATTGTCGGGAAGCCGTCCGTCCCCGTCTGCGAGAAGTATTCTCACGTTTCTTTCGTCACCTGTGAAATACTTCATCATACCAATCTCACGGTCGATGACCCGCCCGTCCGAATAGAAGCCGAAAAAGAGAGTGACGTCTCCGTTTTCGTCTCGGTAGACTCTCCTGTTGGTCCCCTCGTAGATCATCTCACCTTTGGGCCTTGGAAGTTCTTTTGCATGGACTGCGGAAAACACTGTGACATCGTCCTCCATCGGACACGGAAGTGAAAACAGTGAGTAGGGCTCTCCGTCGGAAAAATCCCTGTCGGACTCGATGGCAAAGCCGACTCCACCGATGCTGTAATAACGTCTCATGGCTTCAGTTCTCATCTGCATCGCCACTCTTGTCATAGTTTATGAACATGACTCTGCAGGACTCAAGGTCGAAGTGAGGAGCCCAGATGAGTGTCTTTTCACCGGCGGCAATGCCGTCCGTTGCACGAACACTGTAGGTTATTCCACCGAAATATCGCCCATCTTTAACTTTCTTATAGTAGAGCAAAACGTCTGTACCGATATCTACGTCGGTAATATTCTCTATCTGCAGATAACCGGCGACTCCCGTGACCTTGAAAAGATCCGGCGACACCGTGGGAAGATCGAGGAAGAACACGACGTTCTGTGCGTACCCGTACTCGTTGTCGGTCTGCTCGGCATACGCCATGCGGCCGCTCTCAAGCACCGTTACCGATTCACCGGACGGAAGAGTTGAAAACTTGAAAACTCCGAACTTACCGCCAATACTGACGGACACCTCAGCATACTGAATGTCCCGTCCGCTGTCGTTTCTGAAGGTGGCGGCGGCGATATCGGTAACGTATTCGTCACTGCTGTCCTCGATGAACTCTCCGCTGTAGCTGTCAATGCCGCAAAGGATGATACCGTACCCCACGTTGACCTCATCCCATCCGCTCTCGATGAGAGCGACAGATGAGGAGTCGGTCCTGAAGGCAGCCGCATCGGAAAGTTCTCCCGGATCGGCACTCTCGGCCTCAGTCGAAGGAAGTGTCCACGGCGAGTCACCGCCTCCCGCAAGGGAGATATCCACAGGATCCGAGACGGAAGTACCGTTGTCTTTTCCGTCACCGGAAAAATACCTTGCAAAGAAAAATGATCCCACAAGCAGAAGTACCGCAAAAAGAGCGGCCGACAGTATTATTATCTTAGTAGTTTTGCTTTCGTTGTTTCTCTTCATAACAGTTCTCTTCACTGTTAACCCCCAAAGCAATTCTTTTACTATTAATTTTACCATGAAACCGCTCCTAATGTCAACCTGACTTGTGAAAATAATATAAATTATTATGCAAGAGGAGTCCCTTTTTTCGTTCGTTTTTCTTTTTTTCTGGGAAGAAGCCGCTAAAATGTTAAAAATGTCCTTTTTCAAGCCTTTGTCCCTCGCCCCTGCGCTTTTTGCGGTAGCAAAGAATGTCACCGAAATGCATAACCCGATCCCCGTCATCTCTTTCACCAATGATCCTCCGTCACGCTTCAAAGGCAAAGCGGTCCCCTCTATCGGGCGCAAAAAAGCACCTGCGCCGAAGCGCAGGTGCCAAGTTATCGGTAAGTATCGGTCTTACAGCCCTCAAGCCCAGCTCATCTTGCCCGGCTTGGGATCTCTTATCATGATCCTCTGAAGGAACGTTACTGCCTTTTCAAGTCCTTCATCCACTGTGAGGAGACTGTCCTCGTGCTCGATGGAAAGGACTCTGTCGTAGCCTACGAGACGGAGCTGAGAAACGAACTCACGCCACCAGTCCTCGCCATGGCCGTAGCCGACAGTTCTAAAGACCCATGCACGCTCAGCCTCAAGGCTGTAGTGCTTCGTGTCAAGGTTTCCGACTGCGGGAGAATTGATAGGATCGATCTTGGTGTCCTTTGCATGAACGTGGTAGATAGCATCACCGAGGTAGCGGATAACTGCCGCAGGCTCACATCCCTGCCAAATAAGGTGGGAGGGGTCGAGGTTGGCTCCGATAACGGGACCTACCGCACTTCTGAGGCGCATGAGAGTTTCCGGATTATAAACGCAGAAACCGGGATGCATCTCGAATGCAAGACGGGGAACGTGATGCTCCTCTGCAAACGCCGCCATCTCTTTCCAATAGGGGATGAGCACTTCGTTCCACTGATAATTAAGGACTTCGGAGTACTCGGAAGGCCATGAGCAGATAGCCCAGTTGGGCATCTTATCGCCGGGGGCACCTGCGGGACATCCGGAAAATACTACGATGGTATCGATGCCGGTTTTCTCTGCGAGGAGGATGGCATCCCTAAGATCGCTGTCATACATTTTTGCCTTTGCCGGATCCGGATGAATAGGGTTGCCATGGCAAGCATATGCGGCGAGTTTGATACCGTACTTGTCAAAAGTAGCAAGAAATTCCTTGAGCTTTGCATCGTCATTTAACAGTTCCTTCGGATTGCAATGTGCTTTTCCGGGGTAGCCGCCGCAGCCGATTTCAGCCGCTTCAACGCCCATGGAAGAGAGTTTTGCAAGGACCTCTTCAAGGCTCATTGCACCGTAGAGATTAGTAAGAACACTGAGTTTCATCTTAAAATACCTCCATGTTATGTTCGGGCACTCATGCCCTTCTTATCGACCGGAGCACCGAGGTGCTCCGGATAACTTCTAAGTACCGTGTCAGTTGAAGAATACGATGTTGCCGGTCTCGGAGGACTTGTAGATGCCTTCAAGTATCTGAGTTACGCAGAATGCCTGTTCGGGAAGAACGACGGGATCCTTGTCCTCGCGGAGCGCTTTGATCCAATTGCGTGCTTCTCTCTCGTGAGGCTCACCTGCGCCAATGCCCTCAAAGTAGTCAACGCCACCGCCAACAAGGTCCACGTTCGTGGTGTACATTCTGCCGTTGTTGACACCATTGATGCGAAGACCGTCGATCATGTCGGCACCTGCCTTGGTACCGCAGATAGATGTTCTCGCCTCTCTCTCTTCAAGAGTATTGAGTGCCCATGCGGACTCAAGATAGATTGTTGCACCGTTTTCCATGACTACGAAACCGAATGCGGAATCCTCGACTGTGAATTCCTTGGGATCCCAGTCACCGCAGAGGTTACCTGTCCTCTTCTGATCTCTGAACTTGTGGTATGCGGTACCTACGCAGTACTTGGGCTTGTAGTTGTTCATCACCCAAAGAGTGAGGTCAAGTGCATGAGTTCCGATATCGATGAGGGGACCGCCGCCCTGCTCATACTCGTTCAGGAAAACGCCCCATGTAGGAACGAAACGGCGACGGAGAGCTGTTGCCTTAGCGTAGTAGATGTCACCGAATGTGCCCTTATCCGCTTCTTCTTTCAGCCAAAGAGAGTCAACTCTCTGTCTGTTCTGATAGCCGATAGTCAGCTTCTTGCCGGTGCGTTTTGCAGCATCCAGCATCTTCTTTGCTTCGACTGAATTGATAGCCATGGGCTTTTCACACATTACGTGCTTGCCTGCCTCAAGTGCGTCCACCGTGATGAAACTGTGGGAACGGTTGGGAGTGCAGACGTGAACTACATCGATGGACTTGTCCTCAAGAAGCTTCTTATAGTCCGTGTAGACCTTGGCATCTTTGCTGCCGTACTTCTCTTTTGCTTCAACAGCTTTTTCCTCGATGATGTCGCAGAAAGCGACCATCTCAACACCCTCCGTGACCTTCAGCCCGGGAAGATGCTTTCCGTTTGCGATACCACCGCAGCCGATGATACCTACTCTGATGATATCTGATGCACCGATCATTTTAATTTCCTCCGAAATCAATTATTATTGTGTTTTTATTGTTGTTTTATTATTCGGTCTTATCGTTGAGTCTCCATCTCGTGCTGAGTACGGAGCAGTTCGTGTCATTTCCGTAGGACATGTAATAGACAGTCAGTATCGACCCGTCGGACAGTTCCACCGAAGCGGGGTATCCGTGGTCTCCCTGTCTCATCTTAGTGGCAAGAACGTAGTCCTCGCTCCAAGTCTCGCCGCCGTCGTAACTCACACAAGCTCTCTCGCCTCTGTCATTCTCACTTCTTCTGCGGCTGTAACTGCAGATGACAGCACCGCTTGAATGAAGCATAAGATGCGGGGGAGAACCGTCGACCCCAATGCAGATGGGCTTTGACCATGTCCTGCCCTTGTCATCGGAATAGGTGGTGTAGACGGTGTAGTCCGGCTGGCTGCTTCTGCCGTGGATACGGATGGCACCGAGAAGTCTCCCACTCGGAAGTTCGATCATGTGGGGCTCATGCATATTTTCGTAAGTAATGTCGTCGCCCTCCGGAACGTCTCCGGTATGCTCGAACGTCACTCCGCCGTCATAACTTGAATAGACACTGATACGGTTGGGAGCAAGGTAGTCCGGATTCATGTACTTGCCCATGTAGACGATGGTACCGTCCTTAAGAGTAACGGGGCCATGGGGGGACGTAACGGGAACCGTCACGGGATCCGACCAAGTGACACCGTAGTCTTTGGACGTTTTGATGTATGATCCTTCGCTCAGCACATCCTCCGGCAAGCACTTCCACATTCCGCCGAAGCCCTTGACTATCGATTTGTGTGCGTCGGAGAGCCAGTCATAGGAAAGCATTCCCTCGCAGTTATCCTGCGGACGGACACTGAACCAGGACATTATCATGTTTCCTTTGCCCCAGGCAAAAACGCCGGTGTCCCTGTCATCAATGTAAGAATCGTTGACTATTATCGGAGGGGTCCATGTCTTTCCGTCGTCAAAGCTGACGTACATACAGTTCTTACCGCAGGGATCCACGTGAGTAAGGCGAAAGCCCGAAGCCGCCGCAAAGAGGACTCCCCTCTCATCCCTGCATATACTCGGCCATCCATGGTAGTTAAACACAGAGTCACGAACTCTGCTGACGATGCCGTGTTCCACTTCCGGTCTGATCTCGGTCATATCTGGAAGATCTCCTTTTTCAAGTGATTTATTCTGACTCAATTGTACCATAGTGAGTAGCTTTTGTAAACTGCTTTACCGAAAAAACTTCCCCATTTTGGGAAAGTTTTTTTCGCTTCTTGCCGTACGCAAAGAAAAGCGGCAGCTTACGCCGCCGCTTCAACAGTCATTTTTGAATTCAATCTCTGCCACCGCTCTTCGGTTCATTTCCGTAACCGTAGCGACCGTATCCGTACTTACCGTATCCGTACTTTCCGTAGCGGCCGTAGCCGTACCTTCCGTAGCGACCGTAACGGTATCTTCCGTATCTGTCCTCGGACCTTGAATCCACATCGTTGAGGATGAATCCGATCATTTTTTTCTTGATCTGTTCAACCGAAAGAGCCGCCGAAATATTTCTGCGGTCATCCATTCCCGACCTGACGACGAACATATAGCCCGTCAGTGAATCGGAAAGGACTGCGGCATCGGTAACGACTCCGATGGGAGGAAGGTCAATGAATATCACGTCAAAATGGTGCTTTAGAAATTCAACGAACTTCGCCATCCTCTCGGATGTGAGAAGCTCCGTAGGATTCGGAGGGGTACCTCCCGCAGTTATCACCTGAAGGTTTCGGTACTCGGTCTTTCTGAGACACTTGTCAACTGCGTTGTCGGTTCCCGCAAGAAGTTCACTGAGCCCGAATCCCCTCTCCATCTTAAAAGCCTTGTGAACTGCGGAATTTCTCAAGTCGCAGTCGATAAGAAGCACTCTTTTGTTGAGCTGCGCAAAGGAGATGGCAAGATTGGCGATAAGAAGGCTCTTACCGGAGTTTGAAAAACAGCTTGTGATACCGTACACCGGGCAACTGTCCCCTTTTGCAGTGTAGAACATGTTGGTCCTGAGTGTTCTGAACGCCTCATTGATGGCAAAGGGAGTGTCTTCGGTCAGAAGGCGGCCGTCATAGTTTTTAACAATGTCATAATTCTTCATTTAACTGCTCCCTTCTTCCTCTTTTTCACCTTAGACTGCTCGTCCTTTGTGGTGATCCTGGGCACCGAGCCGAGGATCGGATAATCAAAGTTCTCGGTAAGATCCTCCTCGGAGTAGACTGTCACGTCAAGCACTTCCACAAGGAAGAAGACTACGAAGGAGACAACGAATCCAACGAAAAATCCGATGCCTATCATGAGCATAAGATTGTCCGGATCCGGTTCCCGCGGCTCCTTGGGTTGGTCGATTATGGTAACGTCTCCCGCATCGACTATTCTGATTATCTCCTTGGGAGCAACCTCCTCGACCGCCTTTGCGATGGAGTATGCCACCTTGGGATCCGTATCGGTTGCAGTTACGCTGAATACCTCGGTATCTCCTATCTGTGCGGTCTCAATGTGCTCCTCAAGCTCCTTGGTGGTGTAACTGACTCCCGCCTCCTCTGCCACCTCTTCAAGAGCCGTGTCGCTCTTGATGATGACGATGTAGGTGGATACAAGGCTCTTGG
This sequence comes from uncultured Ruminococcus sp., assembly GCA_964629225.1. GTDB lineage: Bacteria > Bacillota > Clostridia > Oscillospirales > CAG-272 > RUG14199. Next base: position 20,758 of record CAZVQC010000023.1, on the reverse strand, counting down.
CAACGGTAAGGTCGGACTGGTTGATCTTTACCGACGTTGCATTCTGCTGCTCGCCTACGTTGACATAGAAGGTCACCGTTGACGAATACTCCGGCACCATAAGAATGCTTCCGATAGCTCCAACAGCCGCCGCTGCGGCAATGGAGATAACAAGTATTAGTGCTATCCGTTTTCTGACGACGAAGAAAAACCTCTCAAGTGTCATCTGGTTCTGCTGGTCCATGCCGTTCCTCCAATCAAAGTATCATCTTCAAAGGTATTTTCTTACTATTCTTTCCATTTCCGGCATCTTCTCATCCATGTCCGCTATCAGTTTGAGCTGATTTCTCGCACGGTCGAGATTGTGCTTGGGATAATGGATCTTAAAGTAGGTGTCACCGTTCAGGTAGTCACCGAGAAAACGGACACCGGTCTCGTAGGTCATGAGGTATGCACCCATGGGAAGCCCCAGGACCTCAGCCTCTGTCATGGTGGGGCGAAGTTCTTCAAGGAAGCCCTTTACGAAGACCTCGAACATCTCAAGGTCCATGTAGACCTTGTCAAGATCCGTCTCATCCTCCTTGGCACTGGAAGCGCCGAAGCGGATGGAATCTCCGAAATCGTAGAGAAGGCTTCCGGGCATTACCGTATCAAGGTCGATAACGCAGACACCGTCCCCGGTCTTTTCATCCAAAAGGACATTGTTGAGTTTCGTGTCATTGTGGGTCACGCAGAGTTTGATTTCTCCGGAGGCGATCCTGTCAAGGATATAAGAGCACTTGTCCTTCTTGGAAAGCGCGAACTCTATAAGATCCCTGCACTCGTCCGCTCTTCCCAGTTTGTCCTCCTCTACCGCCTTCTTAAAGTCGTTGTATCTCGACACGGAGTTGTGGAAGTTGGGTATCGTCTCGTGAAGAGTCTCAGCGGGATAGTCTGCAAGCTGAGTAAAGAAATGTCCGAAAGCAAGGGCGGACTTGTAGAAGGACTCCTTGTCTGCCTCGTTGAGAGACAGAACGTGATCGAGAGCAAGGTAAGCTCTCCAATAGCCCTTCTCCTCGTCGATGTAATACTTGTCCCCGGTCTTGGTGAGGATTATCTTTCTCACCTCGCGGTCCGGGTCTCCCCCTGCCGCAATGACCTTTTTTCTCACGTGTTCGCAAACACCGTAGATATTCTCCATCAATTCTTCGGGGTTCTTGAAAATATTGGTATTGACTCTTTGCAAAATGTATTCGGGCGCACCCTCACCGCACTGCACGAAAAACGTGTCGTTGATGTGTCCTGCGTTGCATCTGTAAAATGACACCGGCTTGCCGGCAAGATCGAAGGCTTCGGCAGCCTCCATTACATATTTTTCTGCTTCAGACATCATTATCCTCCGAATGCTGATCGTTTTGTTGTATTGTACTACAAATATGGACTCTTGTCAAGGCGAAAGACACGGCTTTTACAAGTGTTTCCACTTTGCCGACGGTGTCTTTGAATGTCGACTTCGGCCTTTCGCACATTCATCGCTTCGGTCGGCAACGGTCATGCTGCCGTTGCTTTTCGCGTTATTCCGTCTTGCATCGGACGTGCCTGTCCGGTTCGCTCCTCCGAGTCCGACAGGATCCGATCAAATACGTCACCTGAACTCGGTGACACCATCCTCAAGAAGGAATCTTCTCCTCATTATGACGTGGTATCCCGTCTCACCCTCGATGCCGAGAGCACCGTTCACCGCAGTCATGACGTACTCCGGGTTAAGATACTCACCGTCGGAGCAGGCGGTAACACAGCCGATGACAAGTCCGTCCCCATCAAAGCGAGCAGAGAGATTTTTTATCATCCTTGTGATATCGGTCTCCTTCTCTCCGCTCTTGGTCTTTTTCATAAGTACCACGGGCTTTGAAAAGAGCTCTTCTATCTTGAATGGGGTATCGAGCTCGAATGCACCGTTTTTAACGATGATATCATACTTCGCCCACTTGATGTACTTGAACTTTTTATCCGGCGAGTAGACCTCGTTTATCACGATGCCGTCGGGCATCGCCTCTCTCAGTTTCTTAAGTATCATAGCGTCGGAAACGGAAGAGGTTATCTTGAAGTCGCAGGCTTCGGCATCGCCGCCGCATCCCACCGACAGAGACCAGGCAAATGCAAGCCACGGTATCGGGTTGAATCCCTCGGTATACCAGAGAGGCAACCCGCTCTTTACAAGCCCCCTCATCATGTTTCTCGCAAAGTCCAAATGGGACAGGTAGAGCATCGGGCCGGTCTTAGAAAACCTGACTCTGACGGTGCGTACCGGAGCTTTGCTCACAGCACCCTTTTCGGGCTGTTGAGAAGCTTTCTTTATGTTCTTTGACGTTTCCTTCTCATGCGCCACCTCAAAAGATGCCTTCTCATCCGTTTTAATGGCGTTTTTGCGGCCTTTCGGGCACCATGTGCAGAATTCCCCATCCACAGTCCTGTCGGCCCCACAGCCGCTGCATTGGTCCTTGCAGGAAGGGGTAGTCGCAGCTTCATAGGCCTTGTGCCGCTCCCTTATGAGGAATTCCTTCGATACTCCGCAGTCGATAATATCCCAAGGAAGCACCTCGTTGTCCGGGATGGTTCTGTTGGCGTAGAAATATGGCGAGAGCTCGCACTCTTCAATGGTCTCTATCCATTTTTCGTAATTAAAGAACTCGTCCCACGCACAGAACTTCATCCCCTTCTCATGAGCTTTGAGAAGAGCCTTACCAAGACGTCTGTCACCCCTTGCAAAGACCGCTTCTATGTGAGAGATGTCCGCATCATGGTAATTGTACTTGATCTTCTTCTCGCTCTTGATCCGTTCAAGAAGGAATTGCTGCTTTTCCTTCAGCACGTCCTCCGTATTCTGACCTTCCCACTGAAAGGGAGTGTGGGGCTTCGGAATGAAGCAGGCGACACTGAGAGTCACCTTAGGCTGTTTTGCCTTATTTCTTCCGGGAGTACGATAATACTCATCCACCACGTGGACCGCAAGGTCTCTTATCCCCGCAATGTCGTCGTAAGTCTCACAGGGAAGCCCATCCATGAAATAGAGTTTCACCTGGCTCTTTCCCGATTCAAAGGCAAGGCGGCAAGCCTTGAGGATGTCCTCCTCGGTCACATTTTTGTTGATAACGTCACGGAGGCGCTGAGTTCCCGCTTCCGGCGCAAAGGTGAGAGTGCTGGTCCTGACTGCAGAGATCTTATCGAGAAGCTCCTTTGTGAAACTGTCGGCTCTCAGGGACGGAAGAGACAGACTGATCTTCTCCTCCTTCGTCCAATCAAGCAATCTATCCGTCAACTCGTCCACCTTTGAGTAATCGCTGATGGAAAGGGACGAAAGTGATATCTCGTCGTACCCGGTGTTCATTGCGTATTCTCTTGCGATGTCGCAAAGCACTTCGGTGCTCTTCTCCCTCACCGGACGCATAATGAATCCCGCCTGGCAGAATCTGCATCCTCTGATGCATCCCCGAAAGACCTCAAGAGTTATCCTGTCCTGAGTCGCCTCGACCAATGGAAGCACGGGACAGGTGGGAAAATAGGCACGGTCAAGATCCGCAACTATCCTTTTCTTCACCCTGGAGGGTACCTTTTCGTCGGCAGGCCGATAACACTTCACCGTACCGTCCTCATTGTATTCAACCGAGTAGAGAGAAGGTACGTAGAATCCATCAAGTTCCGTTGCGGCACGGTAGAGAAACGCTTTTCTCGAATATGTGCCGTCATCTTTCATGGAGATGTAGAGCCTCGATAACTCCGGCAGAGCCTCCTCGCCCTCACCGATGGAAAAGATATCGACAAAATCCGCAAGAGGCTCCGGATTGTAAGTGCAATGACCTCCCGCTATCACTATCGGATCGGTCTCCGAACGATCATTTGAAAGAAGGGGGATCCCACCGAGATCCAGCATATTGACCAGATTTGAGTAGGCGAGTTCATAGGCCACGGAAAACGCCACCATATCAAACTCACCGATACCGTCTCCGCTCTCAAGCGCAAAAAGGGGTATCCCCCTTTTTCTCATCTCATCTTCCATGTCAACGTAGGGAGCGAATACCCTTTCGCACCACACGTCGTCCATTTCGTTCAATACTCCGGAGAGTATCTTAACCCCGAGATTCGACATTCCGATCTCGTAGAGATCGGGAAAGCAGAATGCCCATCTCATCTTGATCCGTGACTTGTCCTTCATCACAGATCCAGGCTCTCCGCCCACGTATCTGCCCGGAGTCTTGACCTTCGTAAGAAAAGGTCTTATATCGTCTCTCATAATAAAATCAGACCGTCGGCATCCGAAACCTTCCATCCTTGATATCCGCCCGGCCGTGACGGTCGGGCGGGCGGATGTCTTTATTCAGAGCCGCAGTCAGCCTTTCGTTAGCATTCAACGCAAAGAGGTCTTTGCAGTCAGCATGACCGGTATCAGCCAGAACAGCTGGATCAGCACCACGTACAACGATGCGAAATATCCGCTCTTTCCGGTGATCAGTACCAGCGCAAGTATCATCACCGATATGACGGCGGCGATAAGGCTGATGAAGGATCCGCTCTTTTTCACATCAAGGACTCTGTCACAATAGGTGACCGCCTTGAGAAGAGCCTTCGGTGTTCCCCTTGCGACGATACCGCTGTCAGCCCTCGGCACCTCAGCGGAAGCATCTGCAAAGTCCGCACCTCTTACCACCCTCATGGGGTACTTGTCGAGAGCGAGTTTTGAGCGGATCATATCTTCGTCGATATTGGGATCGAAGGTGCGGACGCAGACGGACAGTCCGCTTCCAGCCAACTGTTTCACAGTGTATTCGAAGTCCTCGTCAAGAGCGTAGGAGATGTGCATCTTCGCAACTATCTTGTTTTTGAAGATCATGTACATCACGGAAATATCCTCAGGTAGCGCACGGTCCTCCTCGAGTATCTGCTCCGGTATCTCAAAGCCTTGTGACGTGAGCACCGAGCCTTTTCCGAAGGTGATGGACTTGCCATTGACATCGCAGGTGATATAGCCCTCTCCGATGGAGGTGAGCACCACGTCGTCGGAATAACCCATCTCAAGAGTGGCAAGTTCAAATACATCGGAAAGAGGTCCCTGTGTTTTTGTGAAAACGCTTGCAGCGTAGTAAAGCACTCTGTCGAATCGATAGTTATTGTAGACTTTGATATTCTGCACTTTGACTCCCACCGAGGGGAAGACAAGATCGTCACCGAAGGAGATCACGGAAGCACCGGAATACTCCTCAAGAGAACACTCACCGACTATAGTACTGTCATCCTCATAGGAGTCGCAATTAGCCTTGTAGAAAGGATAGGAGAAGGACACAAGCGACGTGACCGGCAGTGCAAGGGAGAACGCCGCATGAGCAAGGGCAAGAGCCTCTTGAGTTGAGAGCCTTCCCACAAGCTTTGCAAACGCACCGAATATCACCGCAAGGGATGCCGAGAGCAAAATGCACATGAGCATCACCGCAGGAGTCGTCGCATCACGGCTTTGAGTTCTGAAAACGTAACCGTCTACGAAAGACGTCTTCTCTATCTTAAGAACGTCACCTACATCTCCGTCATCCTCAAAGGCCGCCGCTTCAAGAGCCGCCTCGTCACCCGAGAGCCTTCTCAGAGCGTATTTTTGCTTCTTGGAGGAGACTACATTGAAGCTGAATATCTCGCGCTTCAGGTTCAAATATGAGAACACCAGCGCCATGAACGCACAGAATGCAGAAGGAAAATTGAACAGCCTCGGTTCAACGGGAGTCACCGCAGTCACAGCCGCATAGACGGTGTGTACCACCGATACCAAGGCGGAGATCGACAGGATGCTCTCCGGGGTAGGCTTCAACTTGAAAATCCCCGCAAAGCCGGTAAACAGCTCGTTGTAGGATACCGCATAGCAAAGGAGCAGTATCTGAAGGTCAGCCATAACGTAGACTACCGGGAATATGGCGGGATCAAAGGGGCCTGCCATCTGGTAGCCGATCACCGGAAGGTTCTCGAAAATGAGAAGAAGCAGCATGAGCACGCAGGAAACTGCAAGTCTTATCTTGCTCTCACGGTAGGCTTTTCTGTAGCGCTCGGAGAACTCCTTGGTCTGAGCCGGATCTCGGTACTCACCCCTTACGGAGCGCTTTTCCTCCGCTTCCCTCTCAAGGGCTCTCGCCTCGTAATTCTTCGCAATACGGGATGCTTTCTTAGCCCCCACCTGCTTTTTAAGTTCATCCTCAAGTCCGAAGGCCACCATCAGGTCGATATCCTTTTCCGGAGTCAGGTCGCTGTCAAGTTCACTGAGGGAAGCATTCACGAACTCGGCGTATTCATCCTCGTTGCTGATGTCCCCGTCAAAAGAGTGATGCTCAAATTCCTCCGAGTCATCTGCGGGAGTCTCCTCTTTCGGTATCTCCTCGGATACTTCGGTAGAGTAAGTGACGTCCTCCTTGGGACGGGCTTCCTCATTCACGTATCCGCTAAGGCTCTCAATATCTTCAAAGCCTTCAATACCGCCGAACTGAACGTCATCTGCGGCAAGAAGCTCGGCTATCAGCTGCTCATCCACCACAAAGCCCTCGGAAAGAGAGCTGTCGTCACCGTCACCCGTCACCTCATCGAAGGATCTTTCATAAAAACCCTCATCGGACTCAGCCTCCAATGAAACGTCGGTAACGTCATCATAGGATTCGCCGTCCTCCAAGGGAGAGACCTGGGAATCGATGTATGAGTCACCGCTGTCCCCACCTGTAACGGGAGCGTCGAACACGTCCACATCACCGTCAAAGGAGATATCTGCGGAGTTTCCGTTGGCCTCAGCCTCATCACCGTCAAAAAGACCGGTTATGTAGAAGCCGTCGGGATCGTCGTTCACATAGGTATCTTTAGCGGTTTCTTCAAAATAATTTTCCTCGTTGACCGGCGAAACCGGGCTTACCTCGCTTGCCGCAGCGCTGTCGGATACGGCGGCAGATACCGCAAAGATCTTTTCGCCCGTGAGAGCCGAGTCGGCATCGCCGTCCTTTTCGGGTTCCACAAGGCCAATAAAGGCGGAATCGGAAAAGCCCGCCGGCTCCTCCGTTACGCTATCATTTACTTCCTCGATCACAACGGTGTCCTCGTCAGGCAGATACTTGTTGAGAAGCGCCTGAATGTCGAGATCGTTATCGGAGTTTTCTCTGAAATCCATGAATCGTTCCATCCTTTCCGAAGGGCGGCTCAAGAGCCGTGATGAATTCTTGCGACGTGACAAAGTATCACCGATGCCGCTGTCGCAACGTTGAGGGAATTCACGTGCCCGTACATTGGTATAGAGACTGTGAAGTCGGACTTTTCTTTGATCAGTCTGCCGACACCGAAGCCCTCGCTTCCGAGAACTATGGCGGTCGGTACGTTGAAGTCGGTCTCATAATAGGGGGCTCCACCCGCCTCGGCGGCAAATATCCAAAGCCCCGCTTTTTTCAGTTTGTCAACGGCATCAGCCAAGTTTGACACCTTCGCTATAGCCATATGCTCGATGGCTCCCGCAGATGACTTAGTGACTGTGGGAGTAAGTCCCACCGCCCGTCTCTTGGGAATTATAATGCCGTGGGCACCGGCGCATTCGGCACACCTGATCAGCGTGCCCAAGTTCTGCGGATCCTCGATGCCGTCGGCTATCACCACAAACGGCATTTCTCCCCGCTCCTTGGCGATTGCTAAAATGGAGTCTATGTCGGTGTACTGTTTTTCCGCCGCCAAAGCCACCACACCCTGGTGATTTGCGCCACCGGACAGGGCATCCAATTTGTCTTGGGACACCTCAACTATCGGTATCTTTCTGCTGACCGCCTCTGCCACCAAAACTACGATGGAGCCTTCCCGATTCCCGCTCTTTATGTAGAGCTTGTCGACACTGCGGCCGTTTCTCAAAAGCTCCCTCACGGCGTTCCTTCCGACTACTGCGCCGGGAACGGCACTCTCGTTTCGCCTTTCAGCGGCAGTGAAACGCTTTTTTTCAGTCTCCGGTGCATCGTATTCGAATGCATCCCCCGGGATTATGTCATCGTCGGAATAATCCACGTGAACGTAGGTATTCGACCTTGTCCTGATGGAGTCATCCTCCGGAGCGGTGTCCACGAATCCGTATTTCGGCGGATAGCGCTTCTTTCCCCTTTGGTTCTTCCCATCGGAGATGTTCTTGCCGCTTTTTTTGCTTTGAGATCTCTTTTCATCGGTCGATGGACCGATGCCGTCCTCTCTTGCAGCTCCAACGCTGTCCGTGGGGGCATTACGGGGCTTTTTTTGAGATCTTCCGCTGTTCTTTTTACCGTTCCCCGAACCCTTTTCAAAACGCTCCGTATCGGGCCTTGAATAGCCTTCACCGTCGTTGGTTCTTGCTCTTGATGCGTTTTTTTCTTCTGCTTCGAAGCTCTCGATCAGAGTGTAACTACTGCTGTAGTCGGCTCTGCTTTTTTTCGGTCTTTTAAGCTCCTCCATCGGAAGAAGTTCACTCCTAAGATCGGTGACGGCATCTTCCGGTGTCGGGCGCTTCTCATTTCGTGTTATCTGCTTTTGGCGATTCCCGTTTCTGTTATCGGGTCGCTTTTTTCCGGGATCCTTGCCTGCGGCACCGCCGGCGGAGGCCGCCCTCTTCCCGGCTCTGTTCTGACCGTTATTCTTGAAGGGCTTTTTGTTCCTTCCGTTTTGTTCCATTTGCAATTCCTTTTATTTTTCTTTGGATGAAATATAGGCTGATGACCGAGGGGCACTCCGACCGATCCGATCCGCATTCACCGTACTCCAAGAAGTCTTCCACCGAACGGAGAACCACTTCTTATTTCTTTCCTCGCCTCCTGCCGCTTCCCTTCCGAACGGCTTTTCAAACGGTAATGACCGCCGGAAACCGAAGAGAAAAGAGCAAGAGTTCAAAAGCCCATGCTTCGTCTCTGCATAACTATCCACTATTAACTACCAGTATATCACACTTTCCGAGAAAAGTACAGTACTTTTTATTATTTTATTTTATTACCCAACAGAAAAACAATTATTTACGGATGGCTCTCCGAAAAATGCACCGATAAAAAGCCGAAATTCACAGAAAAAGTCATTCGAAAGCTTAAAAAGTTCGCCGTCCCATAACGCCCAAAAAAGGATGCCGCACTGTAAAAAGCGCAAAAAGACCCGCCTATGGCGGGTCATGATTGCGAACGTCTTCGCGTGACAAAAGATCGAAACGGTAACTTGGCTTCGCCCCGAAAAGTATCGAAGATCGACACGGGGAGACAGCCAATATCCGGTAAAATCAATATATTGCCGAAAAAAGTTCGATAGCGCTCAGTCGGCGTTCTTCATAGCCGCAAAGCACTCACTGCAGTACACCGGTCTGTCGTCGGTAGGCTGAAAAGGAACTGTTGCTTCCTTGCCGCACTGTGCGCAAACAGTAGTGAATGTCTCTCTGCTAGCCTTGGACGCAGATTTACGGGCGTCACGGCACTTTTTGCATCTGCGGGGCTCATTCTGGAAGCCTTTTTCCGCATAGAATTCCTGCTCGCCCGCTGTGAATACGAAGTCCTCTCCGCATTCGGTGCATTTCAATGTCTTGTCTTGAAACATGGTTTTACCTCGCTTACCCAAGATGGGAAAAATAAATAATTTTTGCCCGCGGGCGGACTTTGACCGCCACCTTTGTCGCCAATGCTCTGAATTAAGCTACACGAACATATGTGAACGCTATTGCGTTACAGACCGATCTTTGCCTCCGTACCCATTAAAAAAGGAGAAGGCTGTTAAAATACGAGTCGGGCTAAGACTCTTCCTTACTTGCAGCTACCCTTTCGGATCTTCGACCTTGCTCTGTAGAGGGCGTTGTTGATGCTTCTTTCGCTTTTGCCTGTGGCACGGGATATCTCACAAGGTCCCATGCCGCCAAGATACATCCCCACGGCGGTGGACTCAAGCTCCGACAGCCCGAATCCCGACAGTGCAAAAGCAACGTCACCGACCTCACCGTTTTCTCCGATAATATCGGATAAAAAGCCGTTACGGAAACTGCTTGTACCGCCGGTATCTGCCGCAAGTCGCCGCCTCAGCCTCGCCTCCCGTCTCGATGCCGCTTTTACCTTTCTCAAACAAGAAATGGCACGGTTCCGCAGGCATCTCTTGGCATAGCAACCGAAGGTGACATCCTTTTGGTCCCGACGGAAGGTGACCGCCGCCTTGTAGAGCGCTACCACCAGTTCTTGATGAAGATCACCGAAAATGCTCTCACCGCCCTCATCCACGACCTTTCTGTCAAAGGACGATGCGATGCTCTTGACCAGAGGCTCGTATGACGCCGAAAGCTTTTCAAAAGCCTCGTCGCTTCCCTCCTCAATTCTTTTCAGTGTTTCTTCAAGTTCTGTATCTAACATTTCTATGGGGTGTCTTTCATTTCTTCGGAATACCGTCCGAGATAAATAGCGGGTCAATGAGTTTCAAGTGATGTCATTTCCCGCTATGAAGCGGAATATCAAGATCCGTCACAAAGCAGGGCACACAAAGACCCTTGCGCGAAGAAGATCTCCGATAACAGGAGCATTTTACAAGGCCGTCAATATCTCTGCTGTGCCGAATGGCACAGGCAAGCGAAGCTTGCGACTCTTGCGTAGCAAGAGTAACTGAGATTATTATAACAGATTTGACAAAAATGTCAAGGCATTTTTAACTTAAAGCCCCTCGATTTGCGGCTCATTTTGTAATTTGGTTAAAAGACAACAAAAAACACCCCTTTTAGGGGTGCAGATTGCACAAATCGTTTTTGTGATTTCGACAAATTATCACTGTTCAAAAAGGTAATTAACGTCACCGCTCATGAGAGCAACTACCCCTCGAAAAATGACCTCCGGACGCTCGTCAAAGTTTTTCAGCATCCTATCAAGCTGATACTTGCTGTCGGCCCGGATCGTCAAATCCAAAGCCACTCCGTCCTTGTCTGTTATGGAGCAATCGACAAGGTAACCGTCTCCATCGTCACAAAAGCTCTTTTTAAAAGTCGCACCTCTCTTCTTGAGAGAGAGATGGCGCAGAGCACTGCGATAGCTTTTCTCACGGACGGATACCATGAGGCTGTCACTGAGTCCCACCGCCACACGGTGACCGGTCTCCGTCACCTCGTAGAGTTTCCTCGGAAGGCTCTCATCATCCTCAACACACTCCGCCTCAATATCTTCCGTATCGTCAAAGGGAGGCACATTGGGGTCGGCGGGAACATCCATGATATCGGGAGCATCCCCGTCCGGGTAGACTTCCCTGATGTGCCCGGCCTCAACGAGAGCGAAAAAGCACTCGGCAAAGTCAAAAAAATTGACTATGCCGTCTTGCATCACGATGGAACCGATGCTGGGATAATCAAGAGGATAACCGATCTTGTCAAGAAGATAAAGAATGAATATTTTGATCTCTCCGGGCTGAGTCAGAAGTGATTTCATATCTTCGTTTCCTTTCGTTTTGATAGTCGGATACGAACCTTTCGGGGCGGTGAGTGCCGCCCCGAAGGAATGTTATCCGAAAAGAAGATCCGCATCCGAAGATGCGGATCCGAATATCAATGACTTGCCGTCAGTCAGCCACAGATGATGCGTCTGTCACTCACGGACATCGTTAAGGTAAGCATCACCGTTGGCGGATGCATCCTCTTTATAAGTCATGTAATCCTTCATCTTCATCGAATTGAAGTCCTTACCGAAATAAGTACCGTTGAGATTGCTGAGAATGTTCGAGTACAAGAACGCATCCTGCTCAAAGAACACAGGCATTATGACAGCATCCTCAAGGAGCATCTTTTCGGCCTGATGCAGGTACTGAGTCCTCTCGCTGCCGTCAGCGGAAGCAAGATAGGAATCAAAGATAGCGTCATACTCGGTGTTTGAATAGCCGGAAACGTGACCTCTCACATCATATGTGGGAGATGACATATTAACGCCGTTACCGGAAAGAGTCGTCGCAAAGGGAGCGAGAGCGCAGTATGCATCACTGGTCAGCATCTGTGCATCGTATGCGATAACGTCGAAGTTGCCGGTCTGATATGCAGCGCAGAAGTCGTCACTGATGACGGTACTGTCGGTAGCATCGGTGGAGTAGACAAGGGGTCTTACCTTGACTGTGAATCCAAGTTCTTCCCAAACGGACTTGACGTAGGAAGCAACCGCCAGATCAACCTCATCGTCTCTTATCGTGATAGTGAAGGTACCGCTCGTAACACCCGCGCTTCTGAGAAGGGACTTTGCACCTTCAAGGTCTGCGGCAGTGTTGACAAGAGCACCCTCCTTGTCTGCCACCTCACGGAAAGAATTCTTGCCGTTGGCATCGAAAACTCCGTAGGGAATGAGTCCGGTGGCGGGCTTTGCGTATGTGACGAGTTCCACCACGTGCTGTCTGTCGATAGCCATGGAGAGCGCACGTCTCACATCCGCATTTGCAAAGAGTTTGTTGCTCTGATTGAAGAGATATGTGTGAGTTACGGCAATATCGGTAGCGTTGGCGTAGCTTGCGTACTCCTGCCTTGACTCAAGAGGTATCTCACCGAGATAATGAATGTCACCGCTGAGGAAAGCGTCAAGCTGATCCTCCGTAGTGCCGATATCGTAGTGAGTAATGATCCTGTAGGGGATGACGTACTTATCGAGAATGTCATTTTCCTCGGTATCGCGGAAGTAATAAGAGTTTCTCTCAAGGCGGAGAGTCTCACCGTAGTCAAGCTCCTTGATGTCGAAGGGACCGTTAGTGACCATGGAGGAAGCCTTCTTCGCCCAGTTCTCATTGACGGATACGATGTCCTCACGGAGAGCCACGAGAGCGGGGCTTGCAACTATTCTGAAGAAACCGTCGAGATCCACCTTGTGCTCAAATTCTATCTCAAGAATGAGAGTATCAACAGCGACTACGCCCAAGTCGTCAATGGAAGCATCTCCCATTTTGACCTTGCTTGCGTTCTTGATATCGTAGAGCATGGCAGCAGCCTCACACTTGAAGTCGGGATCGAGGATCCTTTTCCAAGCGTAAACTATGTCATTTGCCTGAACGACTCTGGAATCGCTCCATTTGGTATCCTTGAGGGTGATCTGGACCTTGAATCCATCCTCGTCGTCCTGCACCACCTCATAACTCTTCATAAGAGCCTTCTGCCAGTTTCCGTCGGAATCAAGCTGAGTGAGACCCTGGAAGATAAGAGAGATGATCTTCGCAGTGGAAGCATCGGTAAATCCGAACGCAGGATCGAAATTGTAGATCTCGTTAGTAAGGTAGACATCGATAACGGCGCCCTTGTCCTCATCCTCAAGCGTAGTGCAGGAAGTGAAAACGGCAAGCGTCATAACAAGACATAAAACGAGAGCCAGAATTCTTTTCATAATAGGGGTATTCCTCCTTAAGTGAATACAACGACAAGCACGGCATTGTATCCATGATCCCCTATATTATAACACCTTTGAAAAAAGAAATCAATCAATAACGCCGACCTATTTTTTTGTTTTTTGACTTTCGTCCAAATGCACAATTTTCCAAAAGTTCACCTGTGCTTTTTGCACAACGCAATGATCAAAAACCTATTTTTTTAGCATGTATCGGCAAAAAAGAATAACGGATCCCCCTTTTACAGATGATAAAAAGAAAAGGAGAGCGAAGCGGTGAAAAATGAATTCGTAAGGACCGACCTTGCCGTCGAAAGAGGAAAGATAACGCCGAAAAGCGGCGTCGGGTACGAAAGGAGAAGCTTTGGCACCGTCACCGTGGAGACCGTAACGGTACCAAAAAGTCACGTTGGCGCTCAAAGCGGAAGATTTGTCACACTGTCCTCATCCGCCCTCGCAACGGAGCATCCCGACTGCGGTGAGATACCGAAGATACTGTCCTCGGAGATCCGAAAACTGTCACGCTCGGAAGGAGTCGAGATAACAAAAGACACCTCGGTGCTGATCGTGGGTATCGGTAACAGATCCATCACCTCCGACGCCCTCGGCCCTCTCGCCGCAGACGACATCAACGCCACGGGACACGTGAAGGGCAGATACCCTCTCTTTGACGAGTTTGAATGTTCGACCGTCTTCGTCATCTCTCCCGGAGTCGCAGGTCAGACCGGTATAGATGCCGCAGTTACGGTGGAAGCGGCGGTGAAAAAGCTCGGCATCGACCTTGTAATAGCAATAGATTCTCTCTGTGCCCGCTCCGCATCAAGGCTGATGACGACCCTGCAGCTTTCAACCTCCGGAATATCGCCGGGAAGCGGCATCGGAAACGGCAGAAGCAGACTTTCAAAAGAGACGTTGGGTGTTCCGACGATATCGATAGGAGTTCCCACAGTGGTGGACTCCTCTACCCTCATTTACGATACGATAACGTCGGCAGGCGTCGAAGAGATATCAAAAAAGATGAAGGATATCATAGAAAACGGAAAAAGCTTCTTCGTCTGTCCGAAGGAATGCGACGTTTCGGTGAGACACCTTGCGAAAATAATATCAAAAGCCGTCAATATCACCTTCGCCACGGAGTTGTTTTGAAATGTAATATCGCAGCCCGGTATCGAATATGCTTGTACAGAACCGATAGCGCAAAAAAGCAAGGAGATCAAAATGAACGGAACGAAAAACGATATCATGCTGACGGAAGAATACGTGACGGATCTTACAGAACAAAAAGCCGATGCAGAGTGCGAGATACTCCCAAGCGAACTGCTACCGGTTGATGAGCCCCCCATATGTGACCCTGTTCAGACCATCGGCACACCGGAGGATAATGAAAGCAAAACCGAATCAAAAAGATCCCCCGGCGCACTTGGGATGTTCTTCTGCACCGTTTTTTTAGCGGTCTTGGCAGGGCTTGCAATACAGGCGAAAAGCGGCATCACCAAAAATGAAATGCAGAACGTCCTTGTGTCCGAAGTATTCGGTGCAGGTGCCACGGTAACGGAGATATCACCTCCCGCAGAGGACGACGGACAAAGCATTCCCCTCGAAGAAAACGGTACCGACGGCACAGTGACCGCCGAGGAGGAGCCGAAGGAGACCTACCCCATCGTACCGTACGACCTGTCTGCAGGTGGGGACAGGCTGTTTGATTTGAACAATGAGACAGCCTACAGCCCGAACTGCGAAAAACTGCTGTCGGCAAGTCTTGCAACTCCCACCGTAGACCGGATCAAAGAGGAATACGGCGAGTGGGCGCCGGCAGTACTGATAATACATACCCACGGAACGGAGAGCTACAGCCCGGAGGGAGCGGATCATTACTCACCCGAAGGGGACTTTCGGTGCGAAATCGGTGACGAGAGTGTCATTGCCGTGGGAAACGTCATGGCGGAAGTCTTTGAAAACGCAGGGATCGGAACCGTTCATTTGACGGAGATGTTCGATCTCGGTTCTTATAAGGACTCTTACTCAAAGACATCGGCGGCGATCAGAGAGGCAAAAGAAAAGTACCCGTCGATAGCCTACGTTTTCGACATTCACAGAGACTCGGTGATAAAGGGCGATCTTTCCGCCGTAAAAACAAGCGCCACCACCGAAAGCGGTCTCGACATGGCACAGGTGATGATAGTCGTGGGAACAGACGAGGGCGGTGCGGATCATCCCACGTGGGAGAACAATCTGACCCTTGCCCTCAAGATACAGGAGGCAATGTACTCGGGAAACGAAGGACTTCCGAGACGTATCAACCTGAGACACGCCGCATTCAACCAAGGACTGTCAAGCGGAGCACTGCTGTTTGAGATGGGAACATACGGCAACACCCTCGTCGAAGCAAAACGAGGTGCTGTTGGATGTGCTGCGGCGATAACCAAGGTCATAAGCGGGGGAAAAGACCTCATCGACACCGAAAAAATGATAAAAGAGCTGGTAGGATAACTCTTCTTTGCCGTCACGTCTTGATTTCCCTTGATTTTTGTGGTAAAATCATGCACAGTATGAAAAAGGAGAGCGAAATGGCAAAAAGAGAAGTTATAATCGGCATCGACGTAGGTGGCAGTACCACAAAAATCGTCGGATTCGATGTTACCGATGATAAAAAGGAACTCATAGAGCCCATATTCGTCCGTGCCACCGACCCCATAACCTCCATATACGGAGCATTCGGACGCTTCACCTCCGACAACGGACTGGGCCTTGACAACATAAAAAAAATAATGATAACCGGAGCCGGTTCCTCCTTCGTCGACAAGCCGCTCTATTCCCTGCCCTGCGAGGTGATACCGGAATTCCGAAGCATCGGACTCGGCGGTCTCTATCTCAGCGGCTACGATAAGGCGATAATAACCAGCATGGGGACCGGAACCGCAATAGTCTACGCAGAGAAAGGAACGGAACCCCTTCATCTCGGAGGCACGGGAGTCGGAGGAGGTACCCTCGTGGGTCTCTCAAAGCAGATGCTCGGCATGGATAACGTGGATCACGTGGCATCTCTTGCGGAACTTGGGGATCTTTCCAATATCGACCTTAAGATAGGAGACATAACTAACCAGGATATCTCCGGAGGCTTTGAAGATCTTATGACCGCCTCCAATTTCGGAAACATGAGCGACGTTGCCACAAAGAACGACATTGCCCTCGGTATCATCAACATGGTATTTGAGACCGTGGGTATGGTCAGCATATTCGCCGCAAGAAGTTATGACGTGAAGGACATCGTCCTCACAGGCTACCTCACCGGAATGGAACTGGCAAAGCCCGCATTCGACACCTTCAATAAGATGTTCGGAATGCATTTTGTAATACCGGAGCACTCCGGCTTCGGCACGGTCATCGGCGCCGCCCTCGCAGGCTGTGACGATTGACTAAGCCACTTAATAAAACGGCAACAGGATCGGGCTTTAAAATGCTCTATGAGGCATTTTAAAGCCCGATCCTTGCGTTTTTGCCGTTGGCTTGAGTTTCCGGCTGCTCAAAAACAAATGGCCGAGGAGAGCCTTAAAAGGCGTTTCAACGCCACACGTCACACTGTGACGGTGGATACCGCCGCATCCCAAAGCTCACTGTAGATACCGTGAGCTGCAATGAGGGATGAATGGTCTCCCCGCTCCGCTATCTGCCCGTCCGTCACCACTAAGATCTCATCTGCATTTTTGACGGTGGTCAGACGGTGGGCTACTACAATGGTAGTCCGTCCTTTTGACAACTTATCAAGGCTCTGTTGGATAAGAAACTCAGTCGCATTGTCAAGAGCACTCGTAGCCTCATCAAGTATCAGTATCGGCGGGTCCTTAAGAAACACCCTTGCAATGGAGATCCTCTGCTTTTGGCCTCCGGAGAGCTTCACTCCCCGCTCTCCCACCTGAGTGTCGTACCCGTCGGGAAGAGTCATGATGTAGTCGTGGATATTGGCGAGCTTCGCCGCATTTATCACGTCATCAAGAGTGGCATCGGGGGCACCGTAGGAGATGTTTTCAAATACAGTAGCATCGAAAAGAAAAACGTCTTGGGAAACTATGCCGATGTTCTTTCTGAGAGAATGGGCAGTCACCTTGGAAACGTCCGTTCCGTCAACGGTGATACTTCCGGATGAGACCGAATAGAATCGGGGAATGAGATTGCATATGGTGGATTTTCCGCCCCCTGTAGGCCCCACCAAAGCCAAGGTCTTGCCGTGTGGCACCTTGAAGGAAACGCCCTTCAACACGTCGGCGCTCTCATTGTACTTGAAAGCCACGTCGGAAAACTCAATATCTCCCTTTGCCTCATCCATCTCGACAGCATCGTCGCAATCCGCCTCGGCAGGCGTGTCCATTATTTCGCAAAAACGCTTGAAGCCCGTCATGCCGTCTTGGAACTGCTCCATGAAGGATACTAGCTTCTTGATGGGATTGGTGAAAAACGTGATGTAGAGAATGAAAGCCGTGAAATCTGCAAGAGTTATCTTTTCAAACATGAAGAAGATACCTCCGGCAACGTACATGAGCAAAAGCAGAATGTCCGTAATGAAGGTGTTTCCGCTGTGGAAGATAGCCATAGCCTTGTATGCGTGACGTCTCGCCTCGCAAAACAGCTTGTTGTTCTTTTCAAACTGCTTTTTTTCATGGTCCTCATTTGTGAAGGCCTTGGAAACACGGATACCGGAAATGCTGTTTTCAAGTCCTGCATTGATAACGGCTATCTTCTCTCGGGATTCCGTAAAAGCACGGCTCATACGGAACCTCTGCCCGGCGGAGAAGAAAATAATGAACGGAACTCCCGCAAAGAGTATCAAAGTCAGCGGCAAATAGATGCGAGCCATGATGATAAAAGAGCCTACGAGAGTTATCAGCGATATAAAAAGATCCTCGGGCCCGTGATGAGCAAGCTCCGAAACGTCCATAAGGTCGTTAACTATCCTTGACATGACAGTACCCGTCTTTGCCTCGTCAAAATACTTCATGGGAAGCTCTTCAACATGATCAAATATCTCACGTCTCATGTCAGCCTGCATCGCAACACCCACAAGATGTCCCCAATAGGTGACAAAGAAATTTAGAAGTACCTTGATAAGATAGATAGCCAGTATTATCCCCGCCCAAAGCAGAAGACTTCCAAGGAGCTTTTCGGGAATGAACTCATTTATCATCCGCCTCGTAATGACGGGATAGACAAGATCGCAAACCGCAAGCAAGAACGCCGCCGCAAGGTCCAAAATGAACATGATCCTGTGGGGCTTGTAAAATGAAATGAATCTCTTTACCATAACTCTCCAAATAACAGTGCCCCACGGTAGGTGGGACAGAAAAATCTAAAAAAAGAACGGTGTCAAAGCGGAAATATCAAACAGTTCACTTAGGCACAGCAAAAAACATCTCCGCCGATCAAGTCAGCGATCGGCACAGTAAAACATGGCAACAGCAAAGTTTTTCAAGGCGGAAACGGAACTTCCGAAATTTTTGGGGCTGCCCGAAAGCAGCCCCTTAATTCCGTCAAGATCTTCTATTACTTTTTGATGAAAGGAAGTCCCATAAGTCCGGCATAGTCTTTTGCCGTGGAATTGGAACCGCCAACTACGGTTGCTCCTTCAACTGTGGAGAAGCCGGCATCCTTCGTGTAGAAGTACCCGAACGCATTCTTACCGATGAGAGTAGAAGCGGTGGGAAGAGTAAGTGTCTTGAGCTTTCCGCAACGGCAGAACGCATACTTGCCTATGTTCGTAACAGATGCGGGAATATCAACATCCTCAAGAGACTCGCACTCATAGAAGCAGTCGCTGCCGATGGAGGTAAGTCCGTCGGGAAGATCGATAGCCGCAAGAGATGTGCAGTCATAGAAGGAACCCTTGCCGAGAGACGTAAGTGTCGAGGGAAGAGTTACGTTCTTGAGAGATGAGCACTCATAGAACATATAGTTGTTAAGTGAAGTGATACCTTCGGGAATAGCAATAGTCTCAAGAGCAGTGCACTTACCGAATGCTCTCGAAGAGATCTTCGTAACGCCATCGGGAATGGTAACATTTCTCAGAGCAGAGCATCCGTAGAATGCTTCCTGACCGATAGTCTTAAGTGATTCGGGAAGGCGAACGGTAACAAGATCCTCACATCCGTAGAAAGTACCCTCCTCAAGGACGGTAACTCCTTCGGGAACCGTTGCAGAGGTCAGAGCCTTGCAATATTTGAATGCGTTCTTACCAATGGAAGTAACGCTTGAAGGGATGGTAACGTTGTTGACGGAAACGCATCTTCTGAATGCGTTGTCGGAAATGGTCTCAAGGCCCTCGGGAAGTACCACGCAAGCACCTTCTACCTCGGGAATAGAACCGTCGGCATTGGCGAAGATGATCCTGGAGAGTGCCTGAGAGTTGGAGAATGCGAACTCACCGATGCTCTTGAAGCCTGTTCCCTTGAATACGATCTCCTGAAGCATGGGCATGCACTCGAATGCGCTGTCGGGCACCTCGCTGATCTTAGCGGGGATGACGAGCTTCTCGATGTTAGAGTACATAAATGCATAGGGGTCGATAGACTCAACGGATTCGGGTATCTCAAGTTCGGAAAGAGGATAACTTCTGAACGCTTCCCTGCCTATGTGCTTAAGAGTCGTGGGAAGACTGACGGTGAGAGGTCTCTCCGGCTGCGCTACGAACACATCCGCAAATCTTGCAAATGCGTAATCCGGAAGGCTGGTAATGCCCTCGTGAACTGTGATCTGGTAGGTCTTGGCGAGATTTGTCTTTCTTACCTGCTTGTAGTCCTCATCTGCCCACGGGATCTTCTCGGCATTGGCAAATTCGGGAATAACACCGTCGGACTCGTGACCTTCATTGACACCGATATCAATGGTCTGATATACGATATTCTGCCTCTTGCCGTCTACAACACCGGTGTAGCTGACGATAGCTAATTCGAAATAGAACTCTTCGGGATCCTCTTCGGAACCGAAATAGTAAGTATAATATTTCGGATCTTCCTTAGCCGCAGAAGACGGTACAGCAAATACCACAGACGATGCAAGAAGCATCGAAATGCAAAGGATCACTGCAAATAGCTTTTTCATCGGTAATTCCCCTTTCGGAATCGCACAATTTTTCTAATACAATTATATCGACATTTCACCCGTTTGTCAAGAGCAAAATCAACATTTGAAAAAAAGTCTTCCAAAGCTTTGAAAAGTGATGTCCAAAAGGAATAAATAGGATATGACACCGGCCGAAAGAATCGATCATCCTCACCTGACCGATATCACAATGCCGCCATTTTAGCTTTATCCGCCTTCCCTCCCGTTCCGAAATGATGCCAAGCAAATCATACAAAATACCGGAGTGTCAGATCGGCACTCCGGAACTTTTTAGCCTCACAGCGACTTCATTACATCGAGCAAATGCTGATAGTTGTCAACATCGTGGT
>CAZVQC010000022.1:0-31201 GCA_964629225.1 uncultured Ruminococcus sp. | reverse complement strand
AGTGTATTATAGATATCTTCCCTACAACATAGAGAATGGATATGTTTCCGTCAACATATGACATTAACGGCATTGTCTCAACCCATATTGAGTGCGTAGTTCTGCTGTCGCGAGCGTGTGCGAAGCGAGAGTAGATTACGGAGCACCATACAGGGAGACTTAGTGAGCTGCGGTCAATGAAAGATCCGTCGGACAGACAAACAGGCGTCAGCATTTCCGCAATTAATTTAGATAACAAAGACCTGAGGAGTAAAAATGAAAAAACAGACACTACTTGAATTACTTAACAGAGTAAAGATCGCCGAAAAGGAAAAAACGGGCAAACTGCCGGGTAATTCCTACTTTCTCGGGGATGACAGAATACTGTGCCTCGAACGTGAAAGAGGCGAAAGCAGATATCCCTACGACACCGACGGGTTGGTGGTGTGGCTCCATTCAAACGGATGGATCGATGCCTGCGAGAGCACGTTCACTATCTTTAGAACCTCCAATTTCGGTGAAGAGAGCCCGGTACAGTTCTTCGGCGGTATCCAAAACGGCGACGGCTCTTATTTCCCGATATCCGTCACCGGTGCATCGAGACAGAGCTTCGAAAAAGATGTCAAAAGATACATCGTCTACTCCCCCAAGTGCGCCTACTGTATCACCGAGTGCAAGGATACCGTTTTTGCGATGAGACTTCACGTGGATGAGAAAAAGCACATCCGATTTGCCCTCTCCGCCTACAACGCCTCAAAGGAAAAAAAGCACGTCTACCTCTCCTCCTTTGCGGAAGCGATGTTGAGAAAGGGAGAGAGCGAGGGCTTTTGGAGCAGAATGACAAAGTTCGGTGAGGTGAGACCCGGAGGCTTCATGCTTTGGAGCCTCAACGAGATGAACGACCGCCTTGTCATCAACAGAAAGGTAGTCAGAGGTCGCCCCGAAAAAGAGTATTTTACCGCTTCAAGAGACATTTTTACCGGCGCCGGCAGAATAATAGCAAATTCAAAGTCCCTAAGGTCGGGCGCTTTCGATAAGGAATTCTACAAGACCAACACCACCGAGCTTCCCGTCGCGGCGGAGATAACTCATTTCGATCTTGCCCCCGATGAGGACGTCTCCATAGAGTACGAGATCACCCTCGTCCACGGTGAGTGCGACGTGGATAAGATGCTGTCCGCTCCCATTGACGAGGAAGTGACCGAAAGAGAACTTTTCGAAAGAGAAGCAAAAGAGAGAGCGGATTACAGCCGCGTCAAGGTGGAATACAAGGATTGGAAGAGCGACAGGACCGATGCGGATACCTTCAATAAGTTCTACAGATGCGTCCAAAAACAGACCTCCTTCTGCGCTCACGGAAAGAACTATGCGGGTGCTTACCTTGGAATTAGAGACGTTTTCCAACAGCTTGAAGGCGCACTCATTTGGCAACCGGAAAAGAGCCGCGAAAAGATCGTCTTGGCGCTTAATTACATCCTCGATACCGGCCGTCCTCCGAGAATGTTCTCCCTTCCGAAAAACCCGGACGATCCAACTCTTCCCATTCCCCTCTGCACGGAAAAATACATCGATCAGGGAGTGTGGATCATCTCCACCGTCTTCACATACCTCTCATTCACCGGTGACTTCAGCATCCTGAATGAGGTGTGCGACTATGTGGATGCCCCCGATATCAATTGGATAGATGCCCACAAGACCGGGGAGAGAGACACGGTGCTTGAGCACCTTATCAGAATAACCGAGTTCCTCGCTTCCAATATCGACACGGAATACGGCACAAACTGCCTGAGAGTGCTCTTCGGAGACTGGAACGACGCTGTTGACGGCCTCGGAAAGACAGATGATCCCGACCGTGAATTCGGCTCCGGAGTCACCGTAATGGCAACTCTTCAATTTAGGCAGAACCTCCGTGAAATGATCGAGATACTGAGACACGTGGGAGGCTATCCGGAACTTGTGGCAAAGTATGACGACCTTGCCTCAAAGATCGGAGAGGGCCTTGAAAGATTTGCAATAGATAAAAACGAAAAAGGCGAAAAAAGGATCGTTCACGGCTGGGGCGACAAGGTAGCCTATAAGGTGGCATCCTTCAAAGACCCGGACGGAGAAGCCCGCTACAGCCTGACGGCAAATGCATTTTGGGCTATCACAGGCTTCGTAAAAAGGGATCCGTCCCTTAAAAAGAGCATCATGTCGGCCTTCGACGCCCTCTCCTCAAAGTACGGTCTTAAGACCTTCGACAAGCCCTTTTCCGAGGACTGCCATTGGGTGGGAAGAATTAGAAAGATAGTTCCCGGCACATACGAAAACTGCTGTGCCTACGCCCACGGAAGCCTCTTCGGTACGATGGGACTATTTGCCCTCGGTGAAAGCAAGAGAGCATGGGAGGAGATCGAAAAGACAGCAGTCATCACCCACGAAAATGCCACCAGAACCGCCTTCATAATGCCCAATTCCTATTGTGAAAACAGTGAGTACGGCATGGACGGAGACTCAATGGGGGATTGGCATACCGGCTCCGGATGTGTCCTTGCAAAGGAGATCATCCGCTACGGCTTCGGTGTTTCCCCCACCCTCGACGGTATCTTCATAACTCCCCCAAGCTATTTCCCCGCCGGATCTGCCCACCTTGAGGCTCCCGTCAAAGGCATAACCGTCACCGTGGACTACAAAGAAACGGGAGAAGGCAGAAACATCATCGTAAATGGAGCCCACTACACAAAGGACTATGACGAGTTCCTCGGTATCACGTCCTTCTTCATCGCAGACGACGATATCACCGGCGATATTACCGTTACCGTAACAGACTGACAGCGACGGTCATTAATTACCATCATCCGACTACCGACGAAGAGCTGTCCCAAATGCTCCATAATTCGTATTTGAGACAGCTCCTTGAACGGGACACGTGACTTGAAAAAGCAATCAATCCTATTGAGATCCGGCTTGCGTACAAAACATCGGAAAGCACTTGATCACATTTTGTTTTTCGTAACAAACAAACGGTGTCGGTCTAAAATGCCTTGACATATTAAAGGTGGTTTGGTACGATTGACTTGGCGAGTTGAAACCTTGCCCGATATTAATTTGAACTTTTAAGGAGTTACAAGTATGACCATAGAGAAGAACGGCGTTATTTACAACGTAAAAGAATCCTCAAAAAAATGGACGCTCGAAAGAAAGGTGGATGAGATCACCATCGCATTTGAGATATATAAGCGCCAGTGCCCGACCTTTGAACATCTGAAAGCTTACGTGTTTTCAAATATCGTCTTCTGATTTGAGGGGTCTCTTCCCGCAATGATCCGTTTTAAAAAGTATCGATACCGATAGATCCCGAAAGCAAACCACGAAACGGTCATTCTTTTTATGAGCGTTTTTCGATGATGTGCGTAGCACTCACAAAAAAGAAGCCGTATTCGCCGCCCTGTGGACGTTTTGGAGTGTTTGTGAGCCAACTGACACCTGCTCTTTGTTACCGTCCAAGTTAAATGGCGTTATATTGCTTTCCCAAGATCGGGAATGCGGACACTTGCTTTTTACAGATGATCCTGAAGATCCTATAGAAGAAACGGTATTAAAGAAGACAGACGATTCCCCCGTTTTTTATCGATGCAGATGTTTTTTAGCCGACAAAACAGAACAATTTCCCAAAAGCACTTGTTTTTTTCCTAAATCTGTGATACACTTCTAAAGCACCCCATTCCCAAAAGGGTGCGATCCAAAAATTTAATACGGAGGGTTATCGAAGCGGTCATAACGGGGCTGACTCGAAATCAGTTTGTCTTCACGGACACGTGGGTTCGAATCCCACACCCTCCGCCAGAAAAAGACCTGATGCAAAGCATCAGGTCTTTTTCAACTAAATGTGCCATGCGGTACGGTAAGCGCTCCTTCTGTGCATGAAGCAATGCTTCGCATTGTGAAGTGCCTGTGGGCGAGGGCGGCACGGTAAACTCCTGCAAATGGGCACGGCGCACTTAACTTCGTTTCGTACAAAAACACGCTTCTTTACAGCGAATTACTTGACTGTATAGATTAGGCTGCTCCCCCGCCGGAGAAAGGCGGAGGAGCAGCCGTAAGATGGGGAAGGCGCAGGCTCCGAAATATCGCCGGAGGCGGTGGAGCGGAGGGGTGCCGGAGGTCGCGCGTCCCGTGCGGGGACCTGCGAGCGGAGCGAGTGAGGCTCACGGGGCTGTGCGGCGCCCCTCCTTCATCATTTTGAAAGACTCCGTCCCCGGCGGGCAAAGCGGACGCAGGTCGCTTTGAAGTGCCGTGGGACTTGTTTTTGCGCTCTGCGGGTCTCCATACAAAACTTCACTTCAACTTCCACAGTGGAATTTACTTTGGGCTTTGGAAATCCGCTCTCTACACAGATACCTACTTAAAAATTGCCAATAAGGTTGCATCCTTGGTTTTTTTGTGCTATACTGTCTGTGTGTACTGTTTGTTTTAGCAATTCGAATTCGGTCATTGCACTGGGACACAATATGATTTGGAGGAAAAAATGAGTTTTGCAAAGAATCTGATAGGCTCATTCAAGAAATACGGTTTTCTTATGCGTCAGCTTATCAGCCGTGATTTCAAGGTAAAATACAAACGAAGCATTCTCGGAGTGGGTTGGAGCCTTCTCTACCCGGTGCTCACCATGCTTGTAATGGCGATGGTCTTCTCAAGAGTGTTCAAGTTTTCCACTCCCGGCGTCAACTATCTTGTCTACTGTCTGTCCGGACTGACCTTTTTCAACTACTACAGCGAGGCCAGCAACCTTTCAATGAGCAGTATCGTAGCTAATTTCAGCCTGATAAGCAAGGTCTACATTCCAAAATACATTTTCCCTCTCACCAAGTGTCTTTTCGTGGGGATCAACTTTCTTCTCACCCTCATACCCCTTTACGCCATCATTTTCATAACCGGCACGGGCATCAACATCTACCATTTGCTCCTACCCTTCTCGTACATTTGCCTTTTCATGTTCACTCTCGGTATGAGCTTCATTCTTGCTACGGTATCGGTCTTTATGAGGGATATGTTCTACATTTACGGCATCGTCATCACCCTTTGGACCTATTTGACTCCCATTATGTACGACATCAAAAACGTTATGGAAAACGTAGTTTTCCAGACGATACTTAAGATGAACCCCCTGTACCAGTACATCAACTTTGCCCGCACCATCATTCTGTACCATTCCTGCCCGACTCTCGGACAGTTCCTTATGAGTTTCGGCTCGGCGCTGTTCTTCCTCGTTTTGGGCGTAGTGATCTTCAAGAAGAACCAAGACAAGTTCATCTACTACATTTGATCGGGAGGCACCACATGAGTGAATGCATGATAAAAGTGAATGATGTGTCCATGAGATTCAATCTGGGCATTGAAAAAGGTTTTTCCCTCAAGCAGTTCTTCATCGATCTGGTGTCGGGAAAAGCGATAAAGAAAAAAAAGCAGCAAAAGAACGATGAATTCTGGGCACTCAAAAACGTTGACTTCACAGTTGACAAGGGAGAGGTCATCGGATTTGTCGGCAGTAACGGCGCCGGAAAATCAACACTTCTCAAGATCGTAGCGGGGGTCCTGAAGCCTACGACCGGAAAGGTGGAGGCCTACGGAAACATCTGCCCTATGATCGAGCTTGGAGCGGGATTTGACATGGATTTGACCGCCAGAGAGAACATTTTCTTGAACGGTGCTGTCATGGGATACTCCAAGGAGTTCATCGAAGAGAAATTCGACGAGATCGTGGCTTTTTCCGAGCTTCAGGACTTTCTTGAAGTGCCGGTAAGGAACTTCTCCTCCGGTATGATAGCACGTCTTGCCTTTTCGGTGGCGACTGTAGTTGAGCCGGAGATACTCATCGTGGACGAGATACTGTCGGTAGGCGACATGGCATTTCAAGCAAAGAGCGAAGCCAAGATGCTCAGCATGATCCACGGGGGCACCACCGTCCTCTACGTTTCCCACTCCATAACTTCCATTGAGAAGTTGTGCGACAAGGTCGTTTGGCTTGAACACGGAAAGGTCCAGGCAGTGGGCGGCAAGGAGATATGCGGTCTCTACACCGACTTTATGGAGAGCAAGATGTGACCGTGTGTTGCAGTTCGGCACCCTCATTTTTGGGGGTGCTTGTTATTAAAAGGATAAGAACATGAATTACTACGGCTTCAGCGACAAGAAAACAAAATACAAGGGAAAGAAAAAGCGCTTCTGGTTCAACACCCTCATAATCGTGGTAGTGATCACCCTTGCGGTGGTATTTGCCCTCATCTTGGGTAACGATCTTAAGAAGAAGCTTGACGAGTCGAACGTCTCCACCGATCCCCTGCCCGAGATCACCACCGAAACGCCCACAGCGACAAGTGAGGATAAGTTCTCCCTCAAGACGGAGAGGACTTACGAAGAACTTGCGGCAGTGGAAGGATATTTGGATCTTGAGGGCTGCTCCTCTACATCAGATGCCGCCGCTTTTGTGAGGAATCTTTCCGCAGCCGGCTACAACGGCATCTATTTTGAGATGCGGGACTCAGAGGGCTATCTCACCTTCGCTTCGCCTGCGGCATCCGAGATAACAAAGACTCGTACGCCCTCGTCGGTGATATCCTACGACGTTATTTCCTCCGCTTTCACGGCGGCACGCAGTGCCGGCATGAGGATTACGTTGCATATCGATGCCGCTGTTCTCCTGTCATCGGAGCCTACGGAAACGGTCGCAAAGCAGGTGAATGATGCGGTGTTTGCGGAGCTTTACGGAATGGGCGCAAACGAGCTCATCTTTTCGGGGCTCGCGGAGGGAGCGTCCTTTGACAGCGACTTGGCATCGGAACTCTACGAACGGGTATCGGAGATACGAACTATTTGTCCGGATACAAGGATCGGGATAGTGTTGGATCCGAAGATATTTGAAGATCACGAACTAACGCCGACCCTTGAGATGATATTCCGCTTTTCCGACTTCTTCGCAGTGGATCTGAGGGACACCTCCCTTTGGACTCCCGCTGCCACCGCAGATATGCTTGAGAGACTGAGCGGAAGTTTCAGTGCCTACAGTATTAGGATCCTATCCTCCGGCAGGAATGTTGCCGAGATCAAAGAACGCTTTGCGATCTCGGCAAATGCGGGAAAGCTCAACATATCCTTTGCGCTTCCCAACGGAGAGATACCGGAGGAAATACGAAATGAAGACGGAGAACTTCTCTATTCCTCCAAGATCTTCAACTATTCACTGACAGCATCACAAGACGAGAATTAACCACAAAAAACTGCAGGAAAGGGACCTAAGATGCTCAAGATCGATCTTTCTACGGAAGACGGCAGACCGGAATGTCCCACGATCTACTGTGGGAAGGACCTAAGGGTGCTTGATCTCAACGATACGGCCAAAAAGTGGTACGGCCACCTCATGAACAAAAACATGGGCGACTACATTCTGCCCGTTGATGCCACCGAAATAAAAGCCTGCATCTACTATTTCGACAGAGCACCCGGATCCGGCATCCGCTGTTTCGTTCCGAAGCTTGCGGGGATACGGGGTGCGCGGCAGGCTCTCGTGATACTCAGAAGGTGTTTCGGCACCTTCATTTGCGAATTCAAACTGTTTCATACGAGAGAAGAAATGTTCAGAGAGCACTCCTCCCGTGTGTTTCTCATGCCTCTTGAAAGGATGCGCCTTGAAAAAGAGCTGTATCCGAAGACATCTAAAACGGAAGAGGCGGCAGAACAGCTGAAGCGGGCTTTGGATTACGATATGCTGACCCATTTGTACTCCTTCGCCTACACCGGTGCGATACCGCCCCAAAGATACGATGTGGCAAGATTCTTAAAAAGAATCATCACCGATATCTCACCGAAGCTTGGAATTCTGTCGTCCCGATATTATCTGAACAGCTCCGGACTTGAAACGGATGTGCTTCTTGGACTGACCCATGAGGAGTTTGCGCTTCTTTTCACCTTCTTGCTCTATTTTATCGACCGTATCTGCGCCGAGAAGACCCTCTCAGTAACTCTTAAGAAGCAAGATGACGGCGTTGCCGCAGTTTTTCTGTTCAAGCCGATCAAGACCGGCACGGAGATAGTCCACGGAATGGCATTCTGCCTCTTAAGCGAGCTCTATCCGTTCATAAAAAGCTACGTTGAGATAGTTGAGTATCTGTGCTCGATCTACGATATCAAGTGCAGGGCATCCTACGGGGAAAAGAAGAAGCTGTGCATCGAATTTATCATGCCCTGTGAGAGCGAAAGCGGTATCATCAGTATCAGCGCCGAAGAGTACAGTGAAATTGATTACGAAAGTTGGATCAAAAATGCCGTCAGTATCATCAACCGTATGCGCAGCTTTTCGCAAAGGAGCGAAAGCGGCTTTTGAATTCCTGTTCGTTTCGAAATGCCCCGCCTGCGGGGAGATCGTAAGGAACAGGGGAGATATCTGCCCCGAATGTGCGGAAGAATACCGCAAGGAAAAAGAAAAGCCATGTCCCTTTTGCGGATTCAAGGCCACCGAGTGCGTCTGCAGTACGAGGAATCTTACCTTCTCCGATCCGGCAGGCGCCAGTATGCATTCCCTTGCATTCTATGCGAGTGATCGCCCCACCACCGAGGCTTTGATCTATTCACTGAAGGACAGCCCGGACAGATCGGTAGTCGGCTTTTTCGCAAAAGAATTGGCGGAAGGCATCCGAAAGGTGCTGCCGGATCCCGCCGATTGGGTGATAACGTTTCCCCCAAGGAGCAAAAAGAGCATCCGGCGGATTGGATTCGACCACACGAAGCAGCTTGCCCGAAGGCTGGCACGGGAACTTGGGACTGACTGTGAATCGGTATTTTACAGAAGGGGCGGGCTTCCGCAAAAGTTCCTTGATCCGGTGGAACGGGAAGAAAACGCAGGAAGATCCTACTTTTTAAAAAGAAGAGCCCACGTCTTCGGAAAGAAATACATTATCATCGATGACGTCATCACCACCGGCGCCACTACACGGCGGTGTCAAAAACTATTGAAGGAAAAAGGCGCAGAGGCGTTTCCCGTCTCCATCACCAAAACTCCCGCAGTGGGAAAAGGCTTCGATCGCAAGCCCCGTCCCATGCGCCGCGGTATCAAAAGCCGTTCCGCCATTCCCGGTATCGTCATGGATCCGAGGTAATGCAAAACTACATACGTCTCATTTTTGAAGAGCTCTCGCTCACGGCGAGAGCTTTCCGTTTTGATGTGAAGGGGCACCGGTCAAAAAGGTGTTCCTCCAAAATGCATAAAAAGCATTTTTATCTGAATAATTGTGCATAATTGCCCTAAAAAGCCCTGTGCGCTCCGAATATTTGTGAATATAAATTCGTTTTTGCTGTTGACATCGATCCAAATATCTGCTACAATAGCATCATAGGATAATTCATCTGAAAAGAGGCAGATAAAATGGATAAGAAAAACATCAAAAAAGTAGTACTTGCATATTCCGGCGGACTTGATACCTCGATCATCATTCCGTGGCTCAAGGAAAATTACAATAATTGTGAAGTCATCGCCGTCTCCGGCAACGTAGGTCAGGCAGACGAACTCGAAGGTCTTGAAGAAAAGGCGCTTAAGACCGGCGCATCCAAACTCTACGTTGAAGACCTCACCGACGAGTTCGTTGACGACTTCATCATTCCTTCCGTCAAAGCAGGTGCTCTTTACGAGAACTACATGCTGGGTACCGCCTTTGCCCGCCCCATAATAGCAAAGCGCCTTGCGGGGATCGCAAAGGCAGAGGGTGCGGATGCCATTTGCCACGGCTGCACCGGCAAGGGCAATGACCAAGTGCGTTTTGAACTTGCCATCAAATATTTTGCTCCCGACATGCCCATAATCGCCCCCTGGCGTGAGTGGAGCATCAAATCAAGGGAAGAGGAGATCGAGTACGCAGAGGCTCACAACATTCCTCTTAAGATAACGAAGGAAACTAACTACTCCAAGGATAAGAACCTGTGGCACCTTTCCCACGAAGGACTTGACCTTGAGGACGCAGGCAACGAGCCGATGTATGAGAAGAAGGGATTTCTTGAGATGGGAGTTTCCCCTATCGATGCTCCCGACAAGCCGACTTACATCACTCTCGACTTTGAAAAGGGCTCTCCCACAGCTCTCAACGGAGAG
This sequence comes from uncultured Ruminococcus sp., assembly GCA_964629225.1. Lineage (GTDB taxonomy): Bacteria > Bacillota > Clostridia > Oscillospirales > CAG-272 > RUG14199. The sequence goes on along the minus strand of CAZVQC010000022.1, from coordinate 21,105 downwards.
AAGATGAGCGCGAAGAATATCATTCTCGCACTTAACAAGCTGGGCGGCGAGAACGGCATAGGTCTTCTCGATATCGTTGAGAACCGTCTTGTGGGAATGAAATGCCGCGGTGTCTATGAGACTCCCGGCGGAGCGATCCTCTACGCCGCTCACAATTATCTTGAGACGGTCTGCCTTGACAAGATGACTGCCCACAAGAAAGATGAGCTTGCCATCACGTTTGCGGACCTTGTCTACAACGGTCAGTGGTTCACTCCTTTGAGGGAAGCCCTTTCCGCCTTCGTAGACAAGACCCAAGAGCACGTTACCGGCAAGGTGAAGCTGAAGCTCTACAAGGGCAACATCATCAAAGCCGGAGTATGGAGCGACTGGTCTCTCTATTCCGAAGAGATAGCTACCTTCGGAGAAGACCATGTCTACGATCAGGCTGACTCAGCCGGATTCATCAACCTTTTCGGTCTGCCCATCAAGGTACAGGCGCAGGTCAATGCCAAGAATGCCAAAAACGGCAAAAACTGAGATACGGCAAAAAGTATTACCTATCATGCGGCTCCGGCTCACGTCGGAGCCGCCGACACAATTATCTGAAAAAACGGAGTTTCTATCATGGAAAAAATGTGGGCAGGAAGATTCAAAAAGCAACTTTCCGAAGTGGCTGACCGCTTTAATTCCTCCATCGGGATCGACAGAGCAATGTATCGGCAGGATATCGAAGGCTCTGCCGCTCACGCTTCAATGCTTTCGGCAAAGGGGATAATATCGAAAGAAGACGGAGAGGCGATACTTGCCGGTCTTGAGGGGATCCTTTCGGACATTGAAAGCGAAGCTCTTGAGATCGATCCCGCCTGCGAGGACATCCATATGTTCGTTGAGAAGGTCCTAACGGAGCGGATAGGGGATGCGGGAAAGAAGCTCCACACCGCAAGGAGCAGAAACGACCAGGTTGCCCTCGATCTTCGCCTCTATCTTAGGGACAAAACGAAGAATATCATCTCCCTTCTTAAAGACCTGATCGAAGTGATCGTAAAGAAGGCAGAGGAGAACACCGACACCGTAATGCCCGGCTACACTCACCTTCAAAGGGCTCAGCCGATCACCTTCGCCCACCATATCTTAGCTTATTCCATGATGTTCAAGCGGGATATCCTCCGCCTTAAGAATGCTCTTTCCCTCATGGACGAATGCCCTCTCGGTAGCTGTGCTCTTGCAGGTACCACCTACGACACCGACAGACAGATGACCGCCTCCACCCTCGGCTTTTCCGCCGTTATGCAAAACAGCATAGACGGCGTTTCCGACAGAGACTATTGTGTTGAACTGCAAAGCGCTTTTTCCCTCATAATGATGCATCTGTCCCGATTCTCCGAGGAGATCATTCTGTGGTCAAGCCTTGAGTTCGCCTTCGTTGAACTTGACGATTCTTTCACCACAGGCTCCAGCATTATGCCCCAAAAGAAAAACTCCGACATGGCGGAGCTGGTACGGGGCAAGAGCGGCCGGGTATTCGGAAATCTGTTTGCCACCCTCACTATGCTCAAGGGGCTCCCCTTAGCCTACAACAAGGATATGCAGGAGGATAAGGAGGCGATATTCGACAGCGTTGAGACGGTGGAGATGTGCCTTACCGTTTTTGAGCCCATGATAGACACCATGACAGTGAAAAAGGAGCGGATGTACGAAGCGGCAACCACCGGTTTTATCAATGCCACCGATCTTGCGGACTACCTTGTGAAAAAAGGAATGCCCTTCCGTACCGCCTACAAGACGGTGGGAGAACTTGTGGCATTTTGCATTGAAAACTCCACGGTGCTTGACAAAATCCCTCTTGAAAAATACAAAGAGATCTCTCCCCTTTTCGACGGGGATCTCTACGGCGAGATCGACCTTACCGCCTGCGTAAAAAAACGCATTTCCGAAGGCTCCACCGGTCCCGATTCGGTTAGGTCACAGATCTCGGCGATGAAAACTTTTCTCAAAGAGCACTGAACGAAAAAACCACATCCACAGAAATTCAAGCCGCACTGTCTCGGTGCGGCTTTTTTGACGGAAGATCGGAGTTTTCGCGACCGTGTCCCCCCATGCATTGCCTGTTTTTGGCTTTTTCCTTGACAAGCATTTCTCGCTATGGTAAAATTAAATAGTTACCGAAAGAGTACAGGGGTCGAAAGATGGCAGTTTATTGGGCGATTCTGATATCGACATTATTGTCGGTGTTATTTGAAAGAAAGCTTTGTCGCACCGTTGAGGTCAACGGCGGCATCGAATACCGTCCGGGGTGGAGATTTATCATCGCCTCGGTCTTTCTGCTCACTCTTTTTGCCGCCTTAAGGATTCAGCCCATCGACACCGGAGCCTACATCAGCAGCTTCGAGAACACTCCCGACAATCTTTCGGACTTTCAAAAATACATATCCTCAACCGACGATCAGCTTTTCTACGGTATCCAGTTCTTTTTTCACCTTATTACGAAGGATGCCACTCTTTGGCTGTCTTTTCTGGCGCTGATCCACACGGCCTGTCTTGTGAAGGGTCTCAAGGCCTTTTCTCCGGACTTCTCCATGAGCCTTTTCCTCTTCGTGGCATCGGCTCTTGCATTCAACTGGATGTTCAACGGCATCCGCCAGTTCACAGCCGTCTCCATACTGTTTGCCTCCACGGGACTGATACTCAAGAAAAAATACGTCCCGTACTTTCTTATCGTCCTTGCAGTGGGTGGGATCACTCCCATTCTCAATCTCGTGGGTCTTGACAACCCGGTCTGGTTTCTCGGTGGGATCCATCAGTCTGCGATACTGATGATACCTATCGTACTCATGACTGTTGGAGACGGTTGGAGCAAGCGCTTTTGGCTGACGTTCCCGTTACTGCTTCTGCTCGTGGCGGCTCTCGGCGGCTCGAACAGCCTGTTTGATGCTGCGGTTTCCAGTACCTCCTATGCAGGAGACCTTCAGTACATCAAGTCCGACTCCGGCTCCAGCCCGATTAGAGCACTGATAGCCTTTGTCCCGGTGCTTTTGATCTTTTTGAAACACCGGCAGATATTCACAAAGCAAACTCCGAGGATCATCCACCTTGCCGCCAATATGTCGGTGGTCACCTTCTTTATCTACGTTATCAGTTCCTTCACCAGCGGTATCTACATCGGCAGAATACCCGTCTATTCCGAGATGTACAATCTCATTTTGATACCGTGGTTGGTAAAGCACCCTTACAAAAACGAGCAAAAAGTGCTTTATCTCGGCATCTTCGGAGGGTACTTGCTCAACTTTATCTACCAGATGGAGATCGCCTGGAACGGTCTGCCCTATTGCAGCGATGTGCTCCATATCTCCCTTTGGTGAGGAGCCTAAAACGGCAGGTATCTTTGGAACAAGAACGGGAGAGTTTGACAAAATGGGACCGAAAAAGAAAAGGCTGTTCATTCCGCTGTTGCTTCTTGCTTTAGCCGTCGCCGTCATTACGGACTATGTGCTTTGCTTCTTCGCAGTCACCGCAAGAGATGTTACCTTGTCCGTACCCGTCGAAAAAGCCGGCGCGGGCTTTCGGATAGTTCAACTCTGTGACCTTCACGGCAGAAGCTTCGGAAAGAACAATTCCTATCTTAAAGAAAAAGTAATATCGGCAGACCCGGACGTCATCTTCATGACAGGAGACATGGTATCCGAGGACGGAGGCTATGAAACGGCGGTCCGTCTCGTTGCGGATCTCGCTAAGATTGCCCCGGTCTATTATTCCCTCGGAAATCATGAGACGGATCTTGTCCACTCTAAAGCCGAGTTGTTTGCCGCTATTGAAGATGCCGGTGGAACGGTGCTTGAAAAAGATTTCGTCGACACGGAGATATGCGGCTCACCCGTCCGTATCGGCGGTGTGTCCGGCTACGCCCTCGGAGTGTCCTTTTGGGAGAACTCCTACGACAAGGATACCACCGAATACGTGGATTCCGAGGAGTTTTCCGAGCAGAGGTTTCTTTGCGACTTTGAAAACACCGACAGGCTGAAGCTGCTTCTCTGCCACCGCCCGGAGGGAGCTACCCTTTGGAACGGGGGCGACTGGTACGATATCGACTTCGTCTTTTCGGGCCATTTACACGGAGGGCTTGTGCGGCTCCCCTTCATCGGAGGGCTCTACGCACCGGAGGAAGGCTTTTTCCCAAAATACGACAGAGGGCTCTACAGCGTGGGCAGCACCCACACATACGTTTCATCCGGGCTTGCAGGTCACGGCGGGATACTCCGGTTCAATAACCTGCCGGAGACAGTCTCTTTTTCCGTCATTCCCGATGGAAAAAAATGACGTTCACTCTCAAAAAAATATCAGCGAAGGAACGGTCGACCGCCTTCGCTGTTTTTAATATCAAATGCTTTCATAATACCGCTGACTTGAAAAGACCTCCGCCGCTTTATTTCGGAGTCTCTCTCGGGCATTTTTCATGGCGTCCTCATCGGTTTCACTCGGCAAGGCAGTCTCCACCGCAAGGTCAAATCCGAGCCTTTCTATCTCATCTTTTTCGCAAGAGATCCTCCCGCAAAAAGCGATGACCGGCTTTCTTTTTGCCCGTGCCTTTTTCGCAACGACCGAGACTGTCTTTCCCATTCCGCTTTGAAGATCGAGCTTCCCTTCTCCGGTCACTACCACGTCACTTCTGTCGATCGCCCCGTCAAAGCCCAAACGGTCAAGGACCCACTCGGCACCGGATACCACCTGCGCACCGAAGAACGACATAAGAGCAAAAGCTATGCCCCCTGCGGCACCGGAGGACGGTGACGTTTCAAAAGAGGTTCCGACCGTTTTGCGAACTGCCAAAGCAAAAGAAGAAAGAGCTTCGTCAAGCAAAACCACATCCTCTGGAGTCGCTCCCTTTTGAGGGGCAAATACCGCGCTTGCGCCCTCTTTTCCCAAAAGAGGGGCTCGAACGTCCGCACAAACGGTGAAACGGCATTTTTCGACATTCTTCGGTATCCTTGAAATGTCCACTGTATCCACCCGCAAGAGTCCGTAGGCGCCGTCCTCCACGGGGCAGCCGTTTTTATCGAGATATCTTGCGCCAAGGGCCTTAAGCATCCCGGATCCTCCGTCATTAACGGCGCTTCCGCCGAGAAAGACGGTAATATCTTCGCATCCCCGACTTACGGCGTCAAGTATCAACTGTCCAAGTCCGAAGGAAGACGCTGCGATCGGATCCCTTCTTTCTTTCGAGACAAGGTAAAGTCCCACCGCCTCGGCAGATTCTATGAAAGCCTCTCCGGCCTCGGTGACAAGATACTCGGCCTCGGTCGGGTCACCCATGGGAGAATTGACGGTGACGTGTCGGCGTGTGCCGCCGCAAGCGGTCATTACGGCATCAAGACTCCCCTCGCCTCCATCGGCAACGGGAATACATTCGGTAACAGCACTCGGCAAAACGGATCTTATCCCATCCGCGATCGCCCTTGCCGCTTCCGATGAGGAAAGACTCCCCTTGAAGGAATCCGTTGCAATGAGGATCTTCATATCAAAGCCTGTCCGCTATCTCGAAAATGAGTCTTTCCGTTTTTTCCCATCCGAGACAGGGGTCGGTTATGGACTTCCCGTAGACACCGCCGTCGACGCTCTGCGCGCCGTCCTCAAGATAGCTCTCTATCATGAGACCCTTGCAGAGCTTTTTAATGTCCGGATTCTGCCGTCTGCTTCTCAGCACCTCATGGGCTATCCTGATCTGCTCCTCATACTTCTTTCCGGAGTTAGCATGGTTGGTGTCAATGACAACAGCGGGACATTCGAGCCCTGAGACCTCATAGAGCCCGTTTAAGCGCACCAAGTCCTCGTAGTGGTAGTTTGATACCGTCTTGCCGTCCATGGTCTGATATCCCCTTAAAATCGCGTGAGAGAGAGGGTTGCCGGTGCTCTGGACTTCCCAACCGCGATAGATGAAGGTGTGGGGATGGTGGGCGGCGGTGATGGCGTTCATCATAACTCCCAGATCTCCCCCGGTAGGGTTCTTAAGTCCCACCGGAACATCAAGTCCGCTGGCAGTCAGCCTGTGCTGTTGATTCTCAACCGAACGGGCACCCACCGCAACGTAGGAAAGCAGATCGGACAGGTACCTTCCGTTGTCGGGATAGAGCATCTCATCGGCACAGGAGAATCCGTAGTCTCGAAGGGCGCTCATGTGAAGTTCTCTGATGGCGATGATGCCCTTGAACATATCCGGATGTCCCTCCGGATCCGGTTGATGGAGCATTCCCTTGTAGCCGTCACCGGTAGTGCGGGGCTTGTTAGTGTAGATGCGGGGAATTATTATTATCTTGTCCTCCACCTTTTCGGAGACCTCCTTGAGTCTGCCAATGTAGTCGAGAACGCTGTCCTCTCTGTCTGCAGAGCAAGGTCCGATTATGAGAAGGAACCTGTCGTCGGTGCCCTCAAATACCTTTTTTATGTCCTCGTCTCTTTTTCTTTTTACTTCCTTCATTTCGGGCGTGACGGGGTACATGGCCTTCACGTCCTGAGGGATGGGAAGTTTTCTGTAGAATTTCATGTTCATATCAATTACCTTCTTTCAGTTTTTAGGTCTGTCAAATTTTTCACGCCGCTCACTTGAGCGCCGCATCATCTCTCTCATTCCCTCCCGGTCTCCCGTTGCAAGAAGATCGCGAAATCTTCCGAACTGTGCGCTGAAGCCGTCCATCTCCCGAAGAAGCGCATCCCGATTGAGAAGAAACAACTCGCTCCACATCTCGTCATTGATCTTGGCGATCCTGGTGAGATCTCGGAAGGAGTCACCGGTATAAGCTTCAAGCCCCGGCGTGTCCTCGGTGCACATCAGCGCCACCGCTATGCAGTGGGCAAGCTGAGATAGGAACGCTATCATCCTATCGTGGGTCTCACAGTCAAGGATACTTATTCTCGAAAAGCCGAGAGCCTCACCAAGGCTTTTACAAAGGGCGACAGCTCCCTCCGTATTACGTTCGGTGGGAACAACGATGTAGTTCGCTCCCTTGAACACCTTTTCGTCACTGTGTCTGACACCACTTCTTTCACGTCCTGCCATAGGGTGGGCGGCAATGAATTCCACTCCGTCGGGAAGCAGGCTTTGAACCTCCGAGACGACGGTGCTCTTAACGCCGGTGACGTCGGTACAGAGCGTTCCCTTCGGTATCATCCCACCATATTTTTTCACCCACTCGATGAAGGTGTGGGGATACAGCGCGAAAACGATGACGTCAGCCCAAGAAAGATACTCCTCCGTCACCTCCGTAGTACCGCATTCAAGGAATCCTTCTTTAACGGCAAAATCGATATCGGACTCATCCACGGTGACAGCCCTCACCTTGACACCCTTTGCACTGAGGGCTCTGGCGTAGCTTCCGCCCATAAGTCCCAGTCCCACTATCAGTATCTTCGTATTTTGATCAACAGCCTTCATGATTGCCTCTCATCCAATGAAAATCTCGTTTTAACTCCAAAGGAGTCCATGATCTGCCAAAATTCCGGCATACTCTTTGAGACCGCCTGTGCATCGGTCACGGCCCCTCCGAGTTTTGAAAGAAGCACCGCAAGCGCCATGACGATCCTGTGGTCCCCGTGACCCGAAAGAGCCTCGCGCGGAGGGCGTGCCGTCCCGGTTACGGTAACGGAGTTTTCCTCCACCGTCACCTTGACTCCGCATTTTTCAAGTTCCTCTTTCATCGCCACCGCACGGTCACTCTCCTTGAAAGAGAGTCTTGCGGTGTCCGTCAGTCTGCCACCGCCCTTGAGCGCCATGACGGAAAGAAGTATCGGCGCAAGATCGGGACAATCTCGGACGGATACCGTCTCTTTTCTGTCAAGCGCCCCGAAAAGATCCCTCCAAACACGGTCTCCCTGAACGGTATCGGGGTCAAGTCCGAGTATGTCGATCTTACCTCCGAGGGCATTTAATCCACCGAAGAATGCAGCTCCCGATTCGTCGCCTTCCACACGGATCCGTCCGGGGGATTTCCGCCTTTGTCCGCCGGGTATCAGGTATTCTCTGTCGGATATCTTTTTTACCGTGATGTCGAAGCTTTTGAGGGAGGCTACGGTCAAGTCCACGTAGGACACGCTCTCCGCCTCGGTAGTCAAAAGAATCCTACTGTCCTCCGAAAGGGTCGGAAGTGCCATAAGAAGCCCCGTTACGAATTGACTTGAAACGTTTCCGGGAAGCTCAAAGGTCCCCCCGTGAAGCCGTCCCTCGGAGACGAAGCCGTCCTCTCTCTTTTCAAAGAACAGCCCCTGCTCCCTGCAGATGTCCTCAAAGGGTCCCATCGGTCTTGAGGGAAGCCGTCCCGAAGCACGAAAAACAGTCCTTCCACCATCAAGGAGCACCGGAAACAAAAACCTCAGTGTGCTTCCGCTTTGATGGCAGTCGATCACTCTGTCCTTCGGCGTGATACCGCCCTTCACACGGCAGGAACTACCCTCTCTTATAACGGTGGCTCCGGCGCATCGAAGACAATCCAACGTAGCGGAGATATCCTCGTTATCGGGAACGTTTTCTATCACCGTCTCCCCCTCCGTCAGGGCGGCATTGATAAGATGTCTGTGGGCAACGCTCTTTGACGCGGGCACTGTAACGCAACCTACGGGAGTGGACGGAGCTATCTCCGCCATGACGCTTTTTTCAAAAAGTGAGAGCCTCTCGGCAATGTCAAAAGCCACAGTCTCCGCCGAAGCGTTTTTGCAGGATGTGACGTCTGCCGCCTCCTTATAGAGAGGACTGCGCTCACGGTATCTCTTTTCAAGCGCCTCTCTGTCGGAGGAAAGCGGTCTGTCCGCCGTAGGCATGATAAGATCGATATCTCTGTCAAGGAGGACAACGGTACCGTTCTTTTTTAACATCCTCACGTTTTCCCGTACGGTGACAACACCTCCGCCGGTAGCGATAACGCACTCGGTCTTTTGAGAGAGCTCACGGCAGATTAGCGTCTCCTTCTTCCGAAATTCCGCCTCTCCTTTTAGGGCAAAGAACTCGGAAATGTCCCCGTTGCGTTTTTTGAATTCCTCGTCGCAGTCGAAGAATTCCCGTCCCGTAAGATCCGCTAACAGTTTTCCCACAGTGCTCTTTCCGCTTCCCGGCATCCCGATGAGAACGGTATTTCTCATCTGTCGGGACAGTTTGTCAAAAACTCCGTCCGCCTTTTCAAGAAAGGAACTGTCGTCAAAAAACAGCTCTGCCGCCTTTGCCGCCTGACATACCAACATATAGAGCCCGTTTGCGGCAGGTATCCCTCTTTCGACAGCATCGAGAACTATGTCCGTTGAAAGAGGATTGTAGATGACGTCGATAACGCCGCAAAGATTTCGAAAAGCCGAGATATCCACGGCACTACCCTCAAAGGATGGGAACATTCCCACCGGAGTAGTGTTGACCACTATCTCAAATTCATCCGCTCTTTCAAGAAGCTCCTCATAGGAGATGACCCCGTCACCTCTTGGGCTTCTTGATGCCTTGAGCACAGTCCGCACTTCCATGTCGGAGAGCACTGCCTGTGCGGTTTTTGAAGTGCCTCCCGTACCGAGGATCACCGCCGTTTTTCCGAAGGGGTCAATCCCCGCCCTCTCTATCAGCGACATAAGTCCGTAATGATCGGTGTTGTAACCGGTGAGGACACCGTCACGGTTCACCACCGTGTTGACCGCACCTATCCTTGCGGCAGCCGGATCGACCGCATCAAGAAGCGGTATTACCGCCTCCTTGTAGGGTATCGTCACGTTGACGCCGCAAAAATCTCTCTTTTTGAAGAACTCTTCAAGCTCCCCTTTCGGTATCTCCCGAAGAACGTAGTCACCGTTTCCGAGAAGCCCGTGTATCTGAGGTGAAAAGCTGTGGGACAGCTTTTCACCGATAAGTCCGTACCTCATCTTATCTCTCCGAAAAGTCGCCGCTTCTGAGGACGTCCGTTCCGAAGCGCTGAGCCAAAAGATCCGCAATAACGAGAGCAGTCAGTGCCTCCACACCGGCACGCGCCCGATGCGCAACACAGGGGTCGTGCCGTCCCTTGACCGATAAAGTAGCGTTGGTGCCGCTCTTAAGATCCACCGTGTTCTGCTCCATTGCGATTGAGGGAGTGGGCTTCACAGCTACTCTGAAAACGATGGGGGCGCCGTTCGAGATGCCTCCCAAAACGCCTCCTGCGTGATTAGTCTCCGTGACGGTCTTTCCATCCTTGATGCGGTAGCCGTCGTTGGCCTCTTTCGCCCTCATGGAGGCAAGGGCAAAACCGTCCCCGAATTCAACTCCCTTAACGGCGGGAATGGAAAACACGGCTTTGGAAAGAAGACCCTCAACGGTATCGAACCAAGGCTCTCCAAGCCCTGCGGGAACGCCGGTTACCGCCGTCTCAAGGATGCCGCCGACACTGTCTCCCTCCTCCTTTGCAAGAAGGATGGCTTGTTTCATCCGCTCTCCCGCTTCACTGTCCACAACGGGAAACGCCATTTCGGAAAGACGCGAAAGATCTCTTTCGGGCATCATTTCGGCATCCCTCTCGCCTCCCACGGAAAGAAGGTGACTTCCTATCACGATGCCGCATTTCTCAAGAGCTCCTTGGATCACGGCCCCTACCGCAACGACGGCAGCAGTCAACCTCCCGCTGAAGTGACCTCCGCCTCTGTAGTCCTCAAATCCGCAGTACTTCACATGAGCCGTGTAGTCTGCGTGCCCGGGGCGGGGAAGATACCGTGTCTTCTCATAGGCTGAACTTTTCGTGTCCCCGTTGGGTATTAAGATACAGACCGGCGTGCCGGTGGTAAAGCCCTCAAAAACACCGCTTTCGATAACGAACCTGTCCGCCTCGCGCCTTGAAGTGGAAGTTTCCCCGTCTGGACGGCGAAGAGCCAGCTTTTTTTCAATGTAGTCGGTGTCCACCGGAATCCCGGGGGCAACTCCATCAAGCACTGCCCCGATCGCTTCTCCGTGACTCTCTCCGAAAAGGGTGAGAGTGACCGAACTGCCGAAAGTATTCTTCATCCTAAAAACTCTCCTTTTACTGTTTCCGCTATTTCCTCTGCTGTCATGATGCCGGTCTCAAAAGAACCGATGCCGCTTACGGATATCACGTTGATACCCTCACCATTGCCTTTTTTATCGTGGGCAGCGGCACGGGCAATGCCGCCGATATCTCCACGCCATTCTGTGGGAAGACCTATCTTTTGAAGGAGCGACCGAAGGCGACATTTTGCCTCTCCACCGCTCATACATAGCATTCCGAGAGCGACACACTCCCCGTGAAGAAGGTCTCCGTCTCCGCCGTTGTTTTGGGCTTCGATGGCGTGACCGACGGTGTGGCCGAAGTTAAGCACTCGCCTCAGCCCCGCCTCCTTCTCATCCTTTTCCACCACGTCTCTTTTTATCTCCACAGCCCTGACTATTATTTTCTCAAGATCCGAAAGCCCGTTTTCCTCAAGGTAGCAAAAGGCCTCCGAGTCAAAGGTCGCAAACATCTTCACTATCTCCGCACTCCCGGCTCTGAACTGCCGCTCATCGAGAGTTAAAAGCACGTCCGGATCGATAAGAACACCCTTCGGCTGGCGGAAGGTGCCGACTATGTTCTTGTAACCGAGAAAGTCAATGCCGGTCTTCCCTCCCACAGATGAATCCACTTGGGACAAAAGGGTCGTCGGAACATTGTAGTGATCGATCCCCCTCATGTAGGTTGATGCGGCAAAGCCTCCAAGATCTCCCACTACTCCTCCGCCGACGGCGACCACGCAGTCGCTTCGACTGAGTCCCGCCTCGGTCATCCTCTTCAAAACGTCAAAGTAACAGTCAAAGGACTTGCTACTCTCCCCCGCCTTAACGGTCATGATGACAGCCTCCTTGCAGGCGGAGGCAACGGCATTTGAATACTCGGCGGGAACACCGCTGTCAGTTAGGATGAATACCCGCCTGTCAAGATCAAAGATCTCTCCCACCTTGGACAAAAGACCCCGTCCCACCGAAATAACGTAACTGTTTTCGAAAAGCCCCACAGGGACAGTTTTTATTATTCCTTTCATTTTAACCCCTCTTTTCCGAAAGCATGGTCTCACCCTTGAAACTTCCGAGAAGTCTCACGTCACGGCATACCGTGGCGAGTTTTTTCATCATTGTCTCTCCGGATGCCCCCGCAAGACTTCCTTCGGCCTCAACGTAGAAATAGTACGCCCAGTTTTCGTCCCCTGTTGGACGGCTCTTGAGGCACCGCATATTGTAGCCCGCCTCCCCGATCATGGAGATGGCACTCGCCAGTGCTCCGGGGGTGTTCTTCGTAGTAAACAGAAGGACGAACCTCCCGTCACTCTCCTTCGGCTCTGCCGTTGTTCTTGTGAAGACCGCAAATCTTGTGGTGTTGTTTTTATTTTCATTGATGCCTCTTTCCACCACGGAAAGACCGTAGAGCTCGGCAGACTCGGCAGAGGCGATAACGGCGATATCCCGACGCTCTCCTTCGGATACCGACTTTGCGGCAACTGCGGTATTTACCGCCTTCGTCAGCGTCCATCCCTTTTTCTCAAGGTACGGCTTGCACTGAGACAGAGCCTGAGGGTGGCTGACCACCTCGGTTATGCTGTCTACCGTAACACCGGGCTTTGCGATCAAGCACTGAGTCAGCGGCATATCGTAGATACCGGATACAAAGAGCGTTCCGTGATAAGAAAGATCCAACACCCGATCCACGTCCCCGGCGTAACTGTTTTCTATCGGGAGCACCGCAAAATCGCACTGTCCTTCCTCCACAGCCCGATAGGCGCTGTCAAAATCCGAACAGGGGACGGTCTCGGCACCGTCAAATATTTTAGTTGCGGCAACGTGGGCAAAGGCGCCGCTGACACCGCTGTAAGCCGCTCTGGCGCCATCAAAGAGGCAATGCTGGTACTTTTTCGACTCGGTGATCACCGACCGCATAACGGCGCAAAAATAGGGCCGTATCTCCGACGAGACAAGCTCACCTTCCGCCGCCAGCATCGCCGCTTCACGGGACTTGTCTTCTATCGGAAGACCGTGTTCCTTCTTGTGGGCGGCTACCCGCTTCGCCTGTATCATCCTCTCTTCAAAGAGCCTTGCTATCTCCCGGTCTATCCTGTCTATTTCGGTTCTTGCACGTTCAAGTTCGTTCATAGTATCCTCACCTTGCAAAAAACAAAAGCCCGCGTAGCGCCAACGGACGTTATGCGGACTTTCAAGTCTTAATATTGTCGGGGGCAACGGCAAAACACCGTCACCGACCCGAAGCATAAAAAGCAGAAAGGCCGCTTTGACGGTAATAATAAAATCGAAAACCGAATGTGAGCATTTTCATGATCCATGCCTTTCCCTTTTTTCTTTAATTATAGTACCGATTTTTGATTTGTCAACCCCGTTTTGAAAGTTTTTACCTTTTTCACAAGACTAAAAACCTCTCTGCGGTCAAAAAATGTCGCAATTACCGAAGATATCCCGCCAAAGGCGGCGCATTACTTCTCGCTTCCCTTTCCGAGGACGTCCTCCATCCTGCTTGTTTCCTTCTTGGGTCGCCACAGGTAGCTCACATGCATTTCAGTGCCGTTTTTGATCCGCTTTATGTTTTCAATGTGCTTGAGCATCATGACAAATGATATCACGGCAAATATGACCGTCCCGACAACGTCCCTTCTTTGGATGCCGTAGATAACGGTGAAAGCAACGGAAGCAGTTATGGGAACGACACAGATGTAGTCCGCGCAAAGCACCAATACCGCCTCTATCCCCAAAAGGATGAGAAACAGTTTCCAACTGTAACTGAGCACCGTTCCCCCAAGGCAGGCAAGACCCTTTCCGCCTTTGAAGCCCATGGAAAAGGGGAAAATGTGTCCGAGGATGCAACACCCGGAGGCTACCGCAAAAATGAAGGACACGTCGGGACAAAGAAGCGCCCCGATGAATGCGGCAAGCCACGCCTTGAAAATATCAAATAGAGCACTGAACAGCCCCACTGCTTTTCCCATGGTGATCACCGCATTTGACGCTCCCGCATTACCGGAGCCTCTGGAACGGATGTCAAAGCCCTTTATCTTCGCAAAGATAAAAGACGGGTTGATGCATCCGATAAGATAAGATATCACCGCGCAAAGCACGATCTTCATTTTTTCACCACCTTTGGTAGACCGTGGCGAAACGCCCGCCCCGGCGCGTTTTAAATCACTTAAAGATCCTTGAAACCGCGTACTTAAAGCCCTTGTTCCTAACGAGCCATCTAAATCCTCTTATCTTGCGGACCAAGAAACCACCGGTACCGCCGTACTTGAAGCTATCCACTTCTTTTTGAAGCACCTCCATCTGTTTCAGTGTCTCGCAGTACTCTTTGTAAGAATTCTCCATGATATCGTAGCACTGTTTGATCTGATTTGCCTGAGCATCTATCCTTGAAGCCGTCTCTCTAAAAGCCAGATCTACCGTAGCTATGAATTCCTTCATAGCAGGGGAGATGTTTTCTCTTGAAGGAGACTCTCTGTCACTTGCGATACTGTCAAATACGGCCGTCCACATCCTGCCGATATCGACTTTTTTGAAGGCCTCCGCTTCTTCAAGTGCTTTGAGACTCATCTTGTTCTTTAGTTCCCCGTCGGTCATTATCTTAACGATCATATCTGCCGCAGAATCAAAATCTTTGTAAGATACGCCAAGCGCAGCTTCCGACCGTTTAGTCAACGTGAGATAAGGCAGATCGTACATCACCACCGGAATACCGTATGAAAAACTTTCGATGACCACAAGTGGAAAGCCCTCAAAATTGGATGTCATCAGCATGATCTCCGACTTTTCGTAATACTTCTCAGGCTCCGTAGTGTAGCCGACAAATACCACGTTATTCTCGATGCCGAACAGAGCCGACACCTCTTTCATGTCCTTACGCTGCTCCTCCGGTGCGTGACCGCACATAAAGAGTTTTGCATCGGGAACGAAATGGGCAACCCTTTGGAAGATATGAAGGGCGTCGTAAGGATTCTTGTTCCCGTCATCAAGACGCCCCATCCAAATGACGTTGTGGGCACGTTCATTTTTTTTATCCGGCTTTGAAATGCCTCCGACCGGATTGATGACTTGATATATTTTCGGATTTACGGTGCTCCAAAAAAGCCTATCGGCATCTGAAAGAACTATGATACCGTCCGCATAGCGGTATGGCACCACTTTACTGAGAATACCGGGCCATCCGTCGATCTGTCCCGCCATGAAGACGGAGTGACAGTAGGGAATGAACGCCGCGCCGGTGCTCTTCACCGCAAGCATATCCCAAGGAGCGTAGTCCGAAGCGTAAGCGTTGTTGACCACCGCATCAATGGAGTGCTCCCTAATGCAGGAGACTATCTTTTCACACCGAATGTTATAATTGTTGCCTGTCTTGACCGGGTATTCCTCATCGAGCGCCACCCGTGACACACCCTCGGGAAGAGGATAATCAAGTTCATTGAGCGGTGCATCCGTGATAACGACCACTTTATATCCCGCACCGGCAAGGTATTCCGCCATTTGAGTAATGAGTTTTTCGGTTCCCCCGTTGTACAGGCGATGATAATAAAGACCTATAGTGCGGAAAGGGCCTTCTCTTCTCGGATATTTTTCCCCAAAATCAACAATTGACATGGCATCGTCGACGTTTCCCCAAAAAGTCGCAGCAAGAGACGAAATGATCTTCCGATCTCCGAATGACTCACGAATGTAATCAAAAACCTTTTCTCGCCCTTCCGGTGATAAAAACCGCATCTTGATGAAGATCCCACCTATGCATTCTCTCTCTCCCCTGTCCACATGAGTCAATTCATTTTTACCGAGTCCGGTTTCTTCGGTAAAACGTCTGCAATTACCGTAAGCATCCTTAAGAGAATCAACATTGGCAAGGATCTTTTCAAAAGAGAGTTTTCTTGCGGTGGAAATGCCCTCTCCGAAACTGTATTTTATCAATTCGTCGGAAATACCGAAATATGAGGACACATAGTGGCTGACAATGAAATTAAAATAGTAGTCCTCGGAAAGATTGATAACACCGTCCTTAATAACGCCAAGCACCTTGGATATCAGTTCCCTGCTATAACACTTGTTCCACACGGTAAAATTGATACTGCCGGTGTTGAAATAGGAGTCGATGATATCGTCGCCGAGGATTTCTCCCTCGGGCAACGCCAAATAGTCTTCGTTGGCTTTTTTTGCTTCATCGGAGAAAATGCCCTCATAGACCGTTTCCGTTCCGAATCCCACAATATCGTATTGCTTTCTCTCAAGCACCTTCGCCACAGTGGAGCAAAGGTTCGGACAAAGCTCATCATCGCTGTCGAGAAAAAGAATGTAGTCTCCGGTCGCCGCCTTCATTCCGGAAATACGGCCGCTGTTTCTTCCCTTGTTGACCTCGTGTCGCACCAGGCGGACGTTGCTGTGCATCTCGGCGCATTTTTTCAAGTAGTCGATACCGGAATCCGTTGATGCGTCGTCCACACAAATGATCTCCACATCCGGATAGTCCTGATCCAACATGCTCTGTACGGCCCTTTTGACCGTTTTCTCGCCGTTGTAATTGATCATTACGATCGAAAACTTCATAGCTGTTCTCCTTGTGTCAATAGGTGGTGTTCGGCAGGATTCCTTCTTGGAAATTGCCGGCGAAGAAATAGAACGGGTATTTTTTATATTGTACCACAATTACCTCTCCCTGTCAATCACCGCAGTTCTCTTTTCCAAGCGAAAAAGCCCCCGTTGACAGGAATGCCAAGGTGTGGTAAATTAGTAGTGATGAGGGGCGCTTTGCGCCGCAAAACGACCGAAAAAACAGAAACGGGATAGAAAACAGAACGTGAAAGACAGAAAGATCACCGAACAAAAAAGGCATTCAAACAGCCCTCCGACAAAAAAGAAAAAGACGGTACAAAAAGCCCAACGGGACGGGATCAAGACCCTGTCCGGGCAGATCGGAAAAGTATGGCAGCTCAGTCTTCCGGCAATACTGACCCAAATTACGACGATAGTGATGCAGTACATTGACTCCGCAATGGTAGGTTCTCTCGGAGAAAACGCCTCTGCCTCCATTGGACTCGTGTCCTCCACCACATGGCTCTTCGGCGGCATCATCTATGCGGTGTCTGCAGGCTTTTCGGTCCAGGTGGCTCACTGTATCGGAGCAAAAAATGAAAGGGCGGCCCGCGGAGTGCTCCGCCACGGAATGGTGACAGGGCTTGTGTTGTCGTCTCTTCTCTGCATCTGCGGAGTACTTCTCAGTCGACCGCTGCCTATTCTCCTTGGAGGAGATGCAGCAATTCGGAGCGATGCCTCAAAATACTTTCTCACCTTCGCCCTTATGGTGCCCTTTTCCCAGATGAATTCTCTATCCTCGTCCTTTTTGCAGTGCAGCGGTGATATGGTGACTCCGAGTGTTCTTAATGCGCTGATGTGCGGCCTTGACGTGGTCTTCAATGCCATATTCATCCCTAAATACGGAGTTTTGGGAGCGGGTATCGGCACTGCCGGCGCTACTGCGGTGATAAGTCTCGTAATGCTTTGGCGCTGTCTCTTTTGCAACAAGTCCCTTCGGCTCCGCCCGGACGACGGCACCCGCTTTGACGTGACGGTTCTTAAGACCGCCTTTCGAATCGGTCTTCCGTTAGGTATTCAAGAGATAGCCATGAACGGTGCCATGGTGGTGTCCACGGTGATAATCGCACCTCTCGGCCCCACGGAGATCGCCGCCAACTCCTTTGCCGTGACCGCAGAGAGCCTCTGTTATATGCCGGGCTACGGCATCGCCTCCGCCGCAACTACTCTCGTCGGACAAAGCGTTGGAGCGGGGGACGTGGCGACCGCAAAGCGGTACGGTGGCATCTGCACCGCCATGGGAGCGATATTCATGGGAGTGTTCGGCATCCTTATGATGATATTCTGCCCCTACGTTTTCGACATACTGACTCCGGTGGAAGCGGTCCGCACCCTTGCGGCGCAGGTGCTTCGTATCGGGCTTTTGGCTGAGGCGTTCTTCGGCATCTCCATCGTGGCGGCGGGTGTTCTGAGAGGAGCGGGGGACACCCTTGTTCCCAGCATACTCAATCTTGCCAGTATTTGGATAGTTCGCATCGGCTCGGCGCTGTTTCTCGTAAAGCGCCTCGGTCTCCACGGAATGTGGATCGCAATGGCGGCGGAGCTTTGCGTGCGAGGAATACTTATGCTGATACGGCAGGTGACGTCAAGGCACTATGCTCTTTTTGAGGGCAAAAAAGACAGCCCGGTAAAGTAAAATTACGGATCCGACCCGATCTTTTAAAAATTAAGTATTGACCCGACGGGCAGAAGGTATTATAATTTGATCTGTTGTTATTATTTTTCCCGGAGGAAAAAATGGAAAAGCTTTTTAAACTGAAAGAAAACGGCACTACCGTCAAGACCGAGATACTTGCCGGTCTAACCACCTTCATGACCATGGCGTATATTTTCGCCCTTAACCCGAACTTGCTCACCGGGTTCGGCGCAAACGGGGGAAGATCCCTTTGGAACGCCGTGTTCCTTGCCACCTGCATAGCATCCGCAGTGGGCACTATCGTCATGGCGTTTCTCGCCAACAAGCCCTTTGCAATGGCACCGGGAATGGGTCTCAACAGCTTCTTTGCCATCGTTGTATCCAATATCGTCGCTGTCACGGGGCTGTCTTACGTTGAGTCCTTCGGCGCGGCGCTTTGCATCATCTTGGTGGAGGGCATCGTATTTTTGGTACTCTCCATCTTCAACATCCGCGAAAAGATAGTTGATGCTATCCCGGTGGGAGTTCGCTTCGGTATCTCCCCCGCCATCGGAATGATGCTACTCAACATCGGCTTCGGTTCCAACGCCGGTGTATTCTCCGCCGACGGACAGACGTCCTACTATACTATGAGAGACTTCTTCGGCGCTCTCACACCCAAGGTGATCAGAGACAACATGGCAAACAGCGGTGCAAGCTACGGTCTTATGATCCTCACCGTTATCACCATGTTCGTTGGAGTGTTCTCCATCGTCGTCCTTGCTCACAAGAAGGTGAAGGGTTCCGTTCTCTACGGCATCCTCATCTCCTCCGTCATCTATTGGGCAGGAGAGTTCATCTTCCTTAAGATTGACCCCTTCGCATCCCTCAAGGGAGCATCCTTCATGCCTCCCTTCAAGGACATGGCGGATCTTACTCTCTTTAATTTCAATTTCAAAGGCCTTCTTGAGATCGGCTGGTTCACCGTCATCGCACTGGTCCTCACCTTCTGCATGATCGATATGTTCGATACCATCGGAACTCTCGTAGGTACCGCAAGCAGAGCGGGCATGACCGATAAGGACGGTAAGATGCCCAATATGAAGGAAGCCCTCATCTCCGATGCAGTGGGAACTATCGCCGGTGCCGCAACCGGCACCTCCACCGTCACCACCTTTGTGGAATCGGCGGCGGGAGTCGAAGCGGGTGGAAGAACAGGACTTTGCTCCCTTACCAGCGGCATCTTGTTTCTCGCTTGTATGTTCATTTCCCCCATCGTAGCGATCATCCCTGCGGCGGCGACTTCCTCCGCACTTATCTACGTGGGATTCCTCATGCTGGGGGGACTTAAGAATATCGACTTTGAGGACGCATCGGTCGGTCTGCCGGCGGCTATAATGCTCATAGCAATGCCCATATCCGGTTCCATCGGTCATGCTATCGGTCTCGGACTGATCACTTACACTGTCATCAAGGTCTTTTGCGGCAAGGCAAAGGAAGTATCGGTACTTACCTATGTTCTCTCCGCTATCTTCCTTGTGAAGTTCTTTGCGGTCGTTTGATATTACGAAGGAAAGTTCTCGGCTTTTATTGTATTATTGAAGCAGGCATGATATAATAATGTGCGAAAAGGAGGGGATGACAATGACGGAAAAAGAAAGAGAGCGCCTCATAGGAAGCGCCCGTGAAGTGCTTGAAATGCTCAACCTCTACGGCTGTGCCGTGAAGCAGCTCAAGACGAAATTTGAGGTACTAAACAGCGAATTTAACGTCCTCTACGCACGAAACCCCATCCACCACATCGAAAGCCGCGTAAAGACCCCTGAGAGCATCTCAGCGAAGCTTTTGAAGAAGGGCTACCCCCTCACTATCGAGTCTGCAAGAAAAAACGTCAACGATATCGCCGGCGTTCGGGTAGTATGCAGCTATATCGATGACGTCTACCGTGTAGCAGAAATGCTTGAGAGACAAAAGGATCTTGAGACGGTCAAAAAGCAGGACTATATCAAGACTCCCAATTACAACGGCTACAGATCGCTTCATCTTGATATGAGGGTGCCGGTCTACCTTTCCGACAGGACGGAATACGTGACGGCGGAGATACAGATCCGTACCATCGCAATGGACTTTTGGGCAAGTCTTGAGCATGACATCCGTTACAAAGCGGACAAGTCCCGCCTCCCTGCGGGGATCAACGAGGAAATGCTGGAATGCTCCGGCAAGATAGCGGAGATCGACCTGCAGATGCAGGATATGTACAAGCGTATCAAGGCGGCGGAAGAGGACTGATGCCGTCGTCTCGCAGTGATGATTGATTCACCGCCTTTGGCAATGTTAAACTCGCTTTTCACAGAGCGAAACGCCGCAATGATCAGATGACGTATCCCTCCGTCATCGGGCTTTGCCCGATGCCATCTCCCCTTAGGCAGAGGAGGCTTTGCTGCGGGATCGTTTTCCTGTCAAAAGCGGGAAACTCGGCAAAAAGGCGGGTCATAACCAATGATGAAACTATTGCATACCCGGCGAGCAAAGCGACTCACGTCCGCTTTGCCCGCCGGATATTTTCTTTTACCGCAGGATGAGGTGTGGACGCCGCACAGATCCCCTTCCCGAATGCTCGCTCCTCTCGCCGGGAAGGGGACGCGCGGCGGCTTTGGATGAAGCCCTCCCCCGGAGGGCACAACCGCCCGCTAATGAAGTCCTGCGGCACTCGGCGCCCCTCCGCTCCACCGCCTGCGGCGACGTCCCGAAGCCTGCGCCTCGCCCCCTATCCGTCGGCTGCCGCCGCCACCTTCCCCCGGCGGGGGAAGGCCATGCGGCTCCGCCGCAAGTTACTTTTGTTCTGTGAAGTGTCGCTAATGCAATACTATTCTCAATCACACAGGGGTATATTACATTGCGAAAGGCAAGT
>CAZVQC010000021.1:0-36907 GCA_964629225.1 uncultured Ruminococcus sp. | reverse complement strand
CTATCCCAATCAGTTGGTGTTTAACAAAATAAAAGACGCACTTGATAAGGAGTAACGATTATGGAAAAAATCACATCTTTCAGAGAAGAATACCGCTTTCTTTCAAATTTTCATCAATGTCCGTTTGAATATCAAATGTTATGGGTCACCAACCGAAAAGCACCGACTTTGTCGGTGCTTTTCGGTTTTTTATCGTGCTTTGCGGGGGCGAAAACAGCACCGGTATCTTCCCCGGTGCTGTTTTATCGGTCTTGTTAAATCGGATGCTGTTTTGAGAAGGGATCCCGTGTCGGATGTGGTGTCGGGATCTGTTCGGCCGTGCTTCGAAGAAGTTAAAGCAGTTCCGCCAGCGCCTCGACTTCACTTTCGGAGGTTGCCCAAGAGGAGGCGAAGCGGACTACGGTATGGTCGCTGTCAAAAACCTCCCAAAAGCCGAAGGAGACCTTTTTTCGAAGCTCCTTCATCTTCTCGTTCTCAAGGATGACGAAGACTTGGTTGGTGGGGTTCTCCATATGAAGGCGATAGCCTTTTTCTTTCAGGACACGTCTTATCTCGTCGGCACGTTCTATGGCGTTTTCGGAGATACTCATATAGAGGTCGTCGGTAAAGAGGGTATCAAACTGGATGCCCAGAAGCCTTCCTTTTGCCAGAAGAGCACCGTTCTGCTTCACGGAGGTGACGAAATGGGACGGCATATTGCCCTTTGTAAATACCACCGCTTCTCCGCAGAGCGCACCCACCTTAGTACCTCCGATATAGAACACGTCGCATAGCCTTGCGATGTCCGCAAGAGTAACGCTTCCATCGGCGGCAAGTCCGTATCCGAGCCTTGCTCCGTCAATGAAGAGAGGGATGGAGTACTCATTGCAGACTGCGTGGAGTCCTTCAAGTTCTTCAATAGAATAGAGAGTGCCGTACTCGGTGGGGTAGGAGATATAGACCGCTCCCGGTGAGACCATGTGGCTGTGGTTATCGTCTGCGTAGAAGCCCTCAAGGTAGTTTTTGACGGCTTTGGGATCAAGCTTGCCCTCTTCTCCTTCAAGTGCCAGCACCTTATGTCCGCAGGCTTCGATGGCTCCCGCCTCGTGGACCGCTATGTGTCCGGTGTGGGCAGAGATGACTCCCTCGTACTTATTGAGGAGAGTGTCGAGCACCGTCTTGTTTGTTTGGGTGCCGCCGGTGATGAAAAAGACTTCCGCATTTGGGGCATTGCAGGCTTTTTTTATCTTTTTCGCCGCCGAGCGGCAGTATTTGTCGGTTCCGTATCCCGGAAGCTTTTCGAAATTGGTCTCAAAAAGGCGGCGGAGTATCTCCGGGTGAGCGCCTTCCATGTAATCACTGTCAAAGTAGAGCATCAAGGTACCTCTTTTCCGCTTGTGTTATTACAAATTATTTTACCACACAAACTCTTTTATGGCAAGGGGTTCAAAAACGGAGAAGTGAGGAAACGATTTTTTGTAAAAATCGATATTGACAAATCGATAAAAATACTGTATAATGCCATCGTAATAAAGAAATGCGTTGATGATGTTATGTCCTCGGCACAAAGACCTTCAAAGAGAGCAGCCGGCAGGTGAAAGGCGCAGGGTCGCAGAGGTCAGTCTCCCATCGGAGCAGGGGCTCGGAATTCAGTAAGAGTCCTCGGTGGACACCGTTATATGTCGAGGGCTTGCTTGAGCCTTGAGTGACTTTTTTAAGTAATACGGGTGGTACCGTGGTCAAAATGTTGATCATCCCGCAGAGACGTTGTCTCTGCGGTCTTATTTTTTTCGGAGGATCTTAAAATGGCAAGAATCATCGTTTCGGACGGAACAATAGCAATGGGCGCAGAGGACTTTTCCTTCCGCAGAAAGACAGACACGGCTCTCCTTCTTGAGAAGGCGGGATGTGACGTTGTGGAGCTTGGAAGGATGAAGGACTCGAAGGAGGATGCGGTCATCTTCAAGACTGTGGCATCCCTTCTCAAGCACGCGGCGCTCTGCGTTGACGGCGGCGACAGTGAAGAGAGTATCAAGGCGACGTACGAGGCGGTAAAGGGCGCTCATCTGCCCATTATCAAGATATCCCTTTCCACATCGGTGGTCCTGATGGAGTATTCTTACCATCTCAAGAACGAAAAGTTTCTTGAGATGGTGAAGGCGCTTGTGTCCTTTGCCTGCAGTCTTTGCGACACTGTGGAGTTCGAAGCGGTGGACGCATCAAGGACGGATATCTCCTTTTTGAAAGAGGTCTGTGCCACTGCGGAGGCGGCGGGAGCCGACAGGGTGACTGTCTGCGATACGGCGGGCATTTTGACTCCCGATGAAGCGGGCAAACTTGTGAGGGAGATTTCGGAAGCCGTTGGAAATGCGGCGATCATCTTTGCCCCTTCCGACAAACTGCAAATGGCGGTGGCCGATGCCGCATTTGCCGTGAAAAACGGGGCTGTGGGCATCAAGACCTCTACGGCGCCCGACAGCCTGTCCCTTGATGCTTTTGCGGATCTTCAAAGGGAGCGGGGCGAGGACTTCGGTATCGATACCGGCATCGATCTTTCCTGTGTCAATACTGCGGTGGACGGGATCCGAAATTGGGGAGACGTCACGTCCGCAGATGACCGACGCATCGCCTCCGAGGAGACTCTCGTTCTCACTGTGAACAGCTCCGTTGCGGACGTTGCCGATGGGGTGAAAAGTCTCGGATACGAGCTTAACGATGATGATCTTGGAAAGGTATTCAACGAATTTGCCAAGGTTGCCCGGAGTCGTGAGACCGTCGGCCGCGAGGAACTTGAGGCAATGATAGCGGCAAATTCCATGCAGGTGCCGGAGACCTACGTTCTTTCGGATTATCTCATCAATTGTTCAAATTCCAAAAGGGCACTTGCCCACGTTTCTCTTGAGACCAGAGAGGGGATTCTTGAGGGTCTGGGGACAGGAGACGGTCCTATCGATGCCGCCTTTTCCGCCCTTGAGCAGGCCATAGGCCACCATTACGAGCTTGACAATTTCCGCATCAAGGCGGTGACTAAGGGGCACGGTGCCGTTGGCTCCGCCTTTGTCCGTCTGAGATGTGACGGGGTACTCTACCCCGGAATGGGCGTTTCCACCGATATCGTCGGCGCCAGCATCCAAGCCTACGTCAGTGCGCTGAATAAGATAGTTTACGAGGATAGATGAAGATGAAGCTTGCTTTTTCTACAGAGGATATTAAGACCGAGAGCTTTGGGGAGCTTTGCGGAGTTGCATCCGACTACGGATTTGACTGCGTGGAGATCTTTGATGCCTCCGGTGAGCGAAGGCTCCATGGGGACAGTGTTCTCAAAAGCGCCTCAAACGAAGAGGGCAGACGGAAACTTGTCAACCGCCGACTTGAGATATGTGCTCTCACTTATCCGGATGCGGTCAGCGGAGATACCGACTCCGACAGGCTCTGCCGTTACGTTCATTTGGCTCTGAGGGCGAGCGTTCCCTACGTCATTGTGAAGAAGGCGGACGGAGCGACTCCCGTTGAGATCCGTGCCGCAATGGAGCCCGCAATACGGGAGGCGGAAAAATACGGTGTCACATTCCTGTTTGAGACCGTTGGGGATCTTGCATCCACGGAAAGGTTCGTGGATATCGTCAACTGCTTTGCCAGCGTTGCCGTCGGTGCGGCATGGAATATCAAGGAGACTTATTTCACCGGCGGGGAGTCTCCGGACGATACTATCAGGATACTCGGCGCCTACATCAACTACGTGAGGATCGGTGACAAAAAAGACGGTGAGGATGTTCTGATAGGAGAGGGAGAACTCCCCGTCGACGGATTCTTCTCGGCACTTCGCTCCCTCAATTACGAGGGATCTGTGGCTGTCGACGGTGCATCCGGGGCGGGACGGGACGTTCTGCTCACCCACTTTAAGAATTATATGACTCCTTTTCTCGGAACGGAAGGCGGCGCTCACCTTTTTGAAAACCGCTACGGTACCGGTACTTATCCTTGGAAAAAATACGAAGTGCTCAACATGACCTTTTCGGAGGTGCTCGATAAGATGGTGGAGTGCTACCCGGATCAGCCGGCGTTCCGCTACACTACCCTCGACTACACGAGATCTTATTCGCAGTTCAGAGATGACGTTGACCGTGTAGCGGCATCCCTCATCGCCCTCGGTGTGAAGCCGGGGTATCATGTGGCGGTGTGGGCTACCAACGTTCCGGAGTGGTTCCTCACCTTTTGGGCGACGGTGAAGATAGGTGCAGTCCTCGTCACCGTAAACACCGCTTACAAGGCAAGTGAGATAGAGTACCTTCTCAGGCAGTCCGATACCCACACTCTCGTGATGATCGAGAATTGCCGTGACTCCAATTACAGGGAGATAATGAAGGAGCTTTGTCCGGAACTTGAGAGCCTGACACCCGGTCAACCTCTTTGGTCGGTTCGGCTTCCGTTCCTTCGCAATATCGTCACAGTGGGATTTTCCATGAAGGGATGTCTCTCGTGGGAGGAGATGCTGAAGCTTTCGAGCCGAGTGCCGAAAAGGGAGGTATTGCGCCGTGCCTCGGCAGTTCGTCCGGACGACGTCTGCAATATGCAGTACACGTCGGGTACTACCGGCTTTCCCAAGGGAGTTATGCTGACACATAATAACATAGTCAACGACGGAAAGATAATCGGAGACAGAATGGATCTGTCCACCGCAGACAGAATGATGATCCAGGTCCCGATGTTTCACTGCTTCGGCATGGTGCTTTCAATGACCAGTATGATGACTCACGGGGGAACGGTATCGCCCCTCCCCTATTTTTCAGCCAGATCATCGCTTTCCTGCATCAGCAGTGAAAGGATAACCTGCTTCAACGGCGTTCCCACCATGTTCATCGCCATGTTCAATCATCCGGATTTCCCGAAGACCGATTTCTCACACGTGAGAACGGGTATCATGGCAGGAGCAAACTGCCCGGCGGATCTTATGAGACGGGCAGCAGACGAGATGAATATGAGTGAGATACTCAGCGTCTACGGGCTGACCGAGGCGGCACCCGGATGTACTATGGGTGAAGTCAATGAAGATATCGACTTGAGAGTTGAGACCGTAGGCAGTGCTTTCCCCGGAGTGGAGTGCAGGATAGTTGACCCGGAGACGGGAGAGGAAGTACCGGACGGTGAGAGCGGAGAGTTCATCGCCAGAGGCTTCAATATCATGAAAGGCTACTATAAGATGCCTGCGGCCACCGCCGCCGCCATAGACAGGGAAGGATTTCTCCATTCGGGAGATATCTGTTGCCGCACGGCCGACGGTCACTTTAAGGTGACGGGACGACTTAAGGACATGATAATCAGGGGAGGAGAGAACCTCTATCCCAGGGAGATCGAGGAATTCTATCTGACTCACCCTAAGGTGAAGGACGTCCAGGTAGTCGGGGTGCCGGACAAGGTCTACGGAGAGGAATGTTGTGCGTGGATCATCCTTAAGGATGGTATTTCGGCAGATGTCGAAGAATTCCGTGCCTACGGAAACGAAAGAATGGCACGTCACAAGGTGCCGAAGTACTTCATTCTCACCGATTCCTTCCCCATGAATGCGGCGGGTAAGATACTTAAGTACAAAATGAAGGAGGACTCCAAGAGGGAACTTGGACTGTGAGGGCGAAATGAAACACATTGTAGACAGCCACTGCCACATCTATCCCGAGAAGATAGCGGACAAGGCGGTGAAGGGCATCGGTGATTTTTACAACCTTTCCATGTCCCTTGACGGCAGATGCGACACTTTGATAACGGAGGGGAAGAAGGCGGGGATCGGCCGTCACTTGATATTTTCCGTCGCCACAAGGCCTTCCCAGACCCGCTCTATCAACGAATTCATCGCATCGGAGGTAACAGCCCATCCGGATATCTTCACCGGACTCGGCACCCTTCATCCCGACAGCGACGACATAGCAGGTGATATCGCCCATCTCAAGAGCCTCGGACTTCGGGGAGTGAAGCTCCACCCGGACGTTCAGGGCTTCAAGATCGATGATTACCGTTGTCTCTCCATCTATGAGAAGTGCGAGGGAGAACTTCCGATACTTTTTCATACCGGGGATTCAAGGTTTGATCTGTCAAATCCCAACAGGATGGAACCGATACTTGAGATATTCACGGGACTGACTGTGATAGGTGCCCATTTTGGGGGCTATTCCATTTGGGAGGAGGCGTCCCGCAGGCTTTGCGGTCATCCGAACTTCTATGTGGACTCGTCATCCTCCCTTTTCGCACTGAGCGCCGAGACTGCCACCGAGATAATAAGAAGGTACGGAGCGGACAAAGTGCTTTTTGCCACCGATTTTCCCATGTGGTCTCCCGCAGAGGAGATAAAACGTTTTGATGCACTGCCCTTGACGGAGGCGGAGCGTGAGAGGATACTCTGGAAAAATGCAAATGAGCTTTTCTCCCTTGGACTGAACTGATCGGTATCATTCGAAAAAATAATCGAAAAAACTCTTGACAAGGGAAAAAAACAAGAGTATAATCCACATATGATCAATAAAAGGCTGTGACGAAGACGACCTTGCAAAGTAGTATCTCAGAGAGTCGGTGACGGTGTGAATCCGACATATGAAAGCAGGTGTTCCATCCCTTCCGAGCCGGAACGCCCAAAGTTTTTTGCCTGTAGGTGTTCCCGTGACTGCCGCGTAAGAGCATAGAACTTGTCGGAGTTCGAGAGTGGTCCGCATTGCGGGCAATTTGAGTGGTACCGCGGGTATGAATTTTTCAGACTCGTCTCAAAGCATTTTCTTTGGGACGGGTCTTTTGTTTTCCCGTCCGACAAAAAATGAAAGGCGGTAAAAACCGATGACAGGATCAACACTGGACAGACTCAGCGAGATAGCCTCCCGAATCAGGGAGATGCGAGAGGTAATGGGCTGGAGCACCTCCGAAATGGCCGAAAAGGCGGAGGTATCCGTTGCCGATTACGAGAACTATGAAAGCGGAAGGACGGATCTTCCTTTCACATTCATCCACAAGTGCGCCCTTGCCTTCGGGGTGGAGTTGAATGAGCTCCTTGAAGGAAGCAGCGCAAATCTTTCCTCTTACACGGTCACAAGGAAGGGAAAGGGTCAGGAGACCGCAAAGGAGGACGGTATCGCCATATCGAACCTCGCTCCCAAATTCAGAAATAAGATAGCCGAGCCTTACTGGGTGCGTTACGAATTCAGTGAAGAGCAACAGAAGAAGCCCATCCACCTTACAAAGCACGCCGGACAGGAGTTCGACCTTGTTTTGAAGGGCCGTATGAAGGTCCAGGTGGGCGACCACACGGAGGTGCTTGAGGAGGGTGACAGCATCTATTATAACTCCGCAACTCCCCACGGTATGATCGCCGTCGGAGGTGAGGACTGCGTATTTTGCGCCGTGGTCCTTCCGGGTGACGACTCCGCAGAGGAGAGTGTCAGAGAGACCTTTGCCGTGGCGGCAAAGGAGCCGAAGCTTGTGGCATCCAAGTTCATCGAGACGAAGGAGGACGAGTTCGGAGCGCTGACCGATATCAAGTTCAAAAATACCGACACCTTCAATTTCGGCTACGATATCGTGGACGAGATCGCGGAAAAGTATCCGGAGCGGCTTGCGATGCTTCATATCGACAAGAACAAAACGGAGCGCCGTTTCACCTTCAAGGATATCAAAAAGGAATCCAACAGATGCGCAAATTATTTTGCATCCCTCGGTATCAAGGCGGGGGACAGGGTGATGCTGGTGTTGAAGCGCCACTATCAGTTCTGGTTTGCAATGGTGGCCCTCCACAAGATGGGAGCAGTCGCTATCCCCGCCACAAATCAGCTTAAGGAGCACGATTTTGAATACCGTTACAATGCGGCGGGAGTCAAGGCGATAGTCTGCACCGCAGACGGTGACGTATCCGATATCGCAATGGCGGCAGCTAAGGGCTGTCCCGGCGTAGAGCATCTCATCCTTGTGGGCGGCGCAAAGGACGGCTGGCACGATTTTGATGCCGAATACAAGCGTTTTTCAAGCGTTTTTGACAGAAAGGCGGACACCCCCGCAGGTCGTGAAACGGCACTCATGTTCTTCACATCCGGCACTACCGGCAACCCGAAGATGGCCGCTCACAAGCACACTTACGCCCTCGGGCACTACGTTACCGCCAAGTATTGGCACTGCTGTGAGAGGGACGGGCTCCACCTTACCATATCCGATACCGGCTGGGGCAAATCCCTTTGGGGCAAGCTCTACGGCCAGTGGCTCTGCGAGGGAGCGGTATTCGTCTACGATTTCGACCGTTTCGATGCTTCCGACATACTTCCTATGTTCGCAAAGTACCGGATCACTACGTTCTGCGCTCCTCCCACTATGCTGAGGATGTTGATAAGAGAGGATCTCTCAAAGTACGATCTTTCATCCATCCATCACATGACCACTGCGGGAGAGGCTCTCAACCCGGAGGTATTCAGACGGTTTGAGGAGGCGACGGGACTTCAGATAATGGAGGGATTCGGACAGACAGAGACCACCCTCACCATCGCAAATTTGAGAGGAATGGTGCCAAAAGTGGGATCCATGGGCAAGGCATCTCCTCAATACCGGGTCGACATCGTCGATCAGAACGATGAGCCGGTACCAAACGGTGAGGTGGGCGAGATCGTCATCCGCTTTGACGGCGGTCTTCCCATGGGACTTTTCAAAGGATACTATCTTGATGACGAAAAGACCGCAGATTGCTGTGGAAACGGAATGTATCATACCGGTGACACCGCATGGCGTGATGAGGATGGGTACTTCTGGTATGTGGGACGCGTGGATGACGTCATCAAGTCATCCGGCTACCGTATCGGTCCCTTTGAGATAGAGAGCGTAATAATGGAACTTCCTTACGTGCTCGAATGCGGCGTTTCCGCGGCACCCGATCCGGTGAGAGGACAGATAGTGAAGGCCAGCATAGTGCTCACGAAGGGCACCGCGGCAACGGAGGAGTTGAAGAAGGAGATCCAAGACTATGTAAAGGCACATACGGCGCCCTACAAGTATCCGAGACTCATCGTATTCAAGGATGAACTTCCCAAAACTATCAGCGGCAAGATAAGACGTAACGCTCTGTGATCGTATTTTTTCATCGATATTTGCTTTTTGAAGTCTTTTTTTGATAATTGACTTGACAAACAGCACGGGATATGATATCATAACCACATAATATTAAAGGCCTTGACGAAGGGGACTTTTCCGCAGATCGCTTCCAGAGAGACGGCGCTTGGTGTGAGCCGTCAACGTGGCGGGAACAGAGTCTGTAGCTTCCGAGCCGGAAGGAAGAAAGGCGTAAGCCGAGTAGAACCTTCCCGTTACTGTTGCGTTAATACATAGGGTTTGTCAGAACCCGAGAGAGGTCCGCATGCGGGCAATTTGAGTGGTACCGCGGGTATTATTGATGCTCGTCTCAAGTCATATCTTGGGACGGGCATTTTGTTTTCGGTGACCGCCCCGAAAAAGCCGAAAAGGGGAATCGTTATGAAAGCGACTACAGGACTTGAATTCAAAATAATAGAAATGGCACGACGGATCCGGGAGCTCCGTGAGATCGTCGGGCTGAAAACATCGGAGATGGCACTGAAGACCGGTGTTGAGGAAGTTGAGTACATCGCCTGTGAAAACGGGGAGATGGATCTTACTTTTGCGTTTTTGTACCGGTGTGCACTGGCGCTGGGCGTGGATGTTACCGACATCATCGAAGGTTCAAGCCCCCGTCTTGCGGGCTACACGGTCACCAGAAGGGGAGAGGGACAGAAGATAGAACAGGCTCACGGCATGGTCTACTATAACCTGGCCGCCCCCTTCAAGAACAGGATCGCCGAGCCTCTGTTCGTCATATCTTCCTACAACGAGGACATTCAGAACAGAGATATCGAACTGACTACCCACGAGGGACAGGAGTGCGATATCGTAGTAAGCGGCTCTCTTAGGGTCCAGATAGGCGATCATATAGAGACCTTACACGAGGGCGACAGTATCTACTATGACAGCGGTGTTCCTCACGGAATGATCGCCGTTGACGGTGAGGATTGCGTTTTCTACGCCATCGTCCTCAACCCATCGGGAGAGCCCACAGACTATCTCCACACGGGTGTCAGAGAGATCGATGCCGCAGGGGAGAGCGAGAAGCGCCCGAAGGAAAAACGCATTTGGGAAGACTTCATCATTCCCACCGAGGACACCAGAGGGGCTTTGAAGGCCATCTCATTCAAAAATGAGAACAGTTTCAATTTCGCCTTTGATGTGGTGGACAGGCTGGGACGTGAAAAACCGGACAAAACGGCAATGCTCCACGTTTCCAATGACGGAGAAGAGCGGTGCTTCACTTTTTCCGAGATCAAGCGCGCCTCATCCCAAACTGCGAATTACTTCAAGAGCCTCGGTATCAAAAAGGGAGACCGGGTGATGCTGATACTCAAGCGGCACTACCAGTTTTGGTTCTGCGTTACCGCCCTTCATAAGATTGGCGCCGTTGCTATCCCCGCAACGGATCAGCTCAAGGAGCACGATATCTCCTACCGCATCGAAAAGGCCGATGTCAAGTGCGTGGTCTGCGCTGCTGACGGAAGCATTGCGGACGAGGTGGAATGTGCCTGCGGCAAGATGGGACGGGAGATCATAAAGATCTCCGTCGGCGCAAAACGCGAGGGATTCAGGTGCTTTGACGAGGAGTACGGACTTTTTACCGGCAAATTCGATCGCACGGATGACTCCCCCTGCGGAGACGATCCGATGCTGATGTACTTCACCTCCGGCACCACCGGAAACCCCAAGGCTGTCACCCACACCTACAAATATCCCCTTGGGCACTTCGTAACGGCGAAATACTGGCAGTGCGTCGACCCCGACGGGCTTCATCTCACCATAGCCGACACCGGCTGGGCGAAGGCGGCGTGGGGCAAGCTCTACGGACAGTGGCTCTGTGAGGCGGCGGTGTTTGTCTACGATTTCGACCGTTTCGACGCTTCGAAGATACTGCCCATGTTCAAAAAATACGGTATCACTACATTCTGCGCTCCTCCGACGATGCTGAGGATGATGATAAAACAGGATCTCTCAAAATACGATCTGTCCGGTATCAGCCACATGACTACAGCGGGTGAGGCTCTCAATCCGGAGGTGTTCAAGAGATTCGAAGAGGCAACGGGGCTTCGGATCATGGAGGGCTTCGGTCAGAGTGAGACTACGGTTGCCCTTGCAAATCTTGCGGGGATGAAGACCAAGGTGGGCTCGATGGGGCGTCCGGTACCGCTTTACGATATCAAATTGCTTGATGAAAACGACAGAGAGGTTCCCGTCGGCGAGGTGGGCGAGATCTCATTTTCGCTGAAGAACGGTTTCCCCTGCGGACTCTTCATAGGCTATGACGGAGACCCGGAAAAGAATGCCGAATGCATCAAAAACGGCTTCTACCATACCGGTGACACCGCATGGCGTGATGAGGACGGATACTATTGGTACGTGGGACGTGCCGATGACGTTATCAAGTCCTCCGGCTACCGTATCGGTCCTTTTGAGATAGAGAACGTTATCATGGAGCTTCCTTACGTTTTGGAATGCGGAGTATCCGCAGTGCCCGACGAGATAAGAGGGCAGATAGTGAAGGCGAGCATCGTCCTAACGGACGGGGTGGAGCCTACGGAGGAACTCAAAAAAGAGATACAAAGCTACGTAAAGGAGCACACCGCTCCTTACAAATATCCGAGGGTGGTAGTATTCAGAAGTGAGCTTCCGAAGACCGCCAGCGGAAAGATCCAAAGAAACAAATTATAAGAAGGAGAATAAAAATGAAATTCGATATCAGGGTGGAAAGAACAAAAGCCCCAAAGGAACGCCCTTCGGACGAGACAAAGCTCGGATTCGGCAAGGTCTTTACCGACCATATGTTCCTCATGGACTACTCAAAGGAGGAGGGGTGGCACGATGCGAGGATAGTGCCCTTCGGCCCAATCTCTCTTTCTCCCGCATCTACGGTGCTTCATTACGGAACCGAGATATTCGAGGGAATGAAGGCCTATCGGCGCGAGGACGGCTCCGTCTTCACATTCCGTCCCTTTGAAAACGCAAAGAGGATGAACGACAGTGCCGAGCGTCTCTGTCTGCCAGAGATCGATACCGAGGCGTTCGTAGACATCCTTGACAAACTGATCAACGTTGACAGGGATTGGATACCCCACACCGAGGGAACGTCGCTCTATATAAGACCTTTCACCTACGGAAACGACCCTCATCTGGGCGTTCACGCAGTCAACAACGCAACTTTCGCAGTTATCCTCTCTCCCTCCGGCGCATATTACGCCGAGGGGCTCGACCCGGTGAAAATAGCGATCGAATCAGAGGACGTAAGGGCCGTTCGGGGTGGCACCGGATACGCTAAGTGCGGCGGCAACTACGCCGCAAGTCTCAGAGCCGGTGAAAAGGCGGCGGAAAAAGGCTACACTCAGGTGCTTTGGCTTGACGGTGTTGAAAGGAAGTACATTGAGGAAGTGGGGGCGATGAATGTCATGTTCAAGATTTCCGGTGAAATCGTAACTCCCGCACTGACCGGTTCCGTGCTTCCGGGCATCACAAGAAAGTCCTGCATCGAGCTGCTCCGTGACTGGGGCTACAAGGTGACAGAGAGGCTTGTGAGCGTTGATGAATTGTTTGAAGCGGCAAAGAGCGGTGCTCTTGAGGAAGCGTGGGGGACCGGCACCGCAGCTGTGGTATCTCCCATCGGAAAACTCTCCTACAAAAACGAAGAGTTTTCTGTCAGCGAAGGCAAGATAGGGGAGCTGACTCAGCGCCTCTATGATGAACTCACCGCCATCCAGTGGGGCAAAGCCGAGGATGTTCACGGCTGGTGTCATGAGGTAGCGGCAGAATAAGATGACTGAAAGATCGAAACGGGTGACTCTGTTTTTGGGTCACTACGGAAGCGGAAAGACCAACCTTGCGGTCAACTACGCCATGGCACTTCAAGGATCCGGTAAAAAAGTGACTCTTGCGGATCTGGATATCGTCAATCCCTATTTCAGGGCGAAGGACAGCAAGGATGATCTTGAAAGGCTGGGTATCGATTTTGTCGGACCGGAATTTGCCAATACGAACGTGGATCTTCCGGCACTTCCTGCGGAACTCTACGGACTTGTGGAGCGTCGTGACCGTTATGCGGTATTTGACGTGGGAGGAGACGACAGAGGAGCGCTTGCATTGGGTCGGTATGTTCCCTATATAACGGAGGAGAACGATTTTGACTGCTTTTTCGTCGTCAATTTCTTTCGCCCCCTTACCCCGGATGCAGACTCCGCCCTTCGGGTCATGGAAGAGATATCCCTCGCGTCAAAGCTTCCCGTCACCGGCATCGTCAACAATTCAAATCTCGGAGACGAGACCTGCGTAAAAGACGTCATCGAAAGCATCCGAGAAGCGACAAGACTCTCGGAATCGGCAAAAGTTCCGCTTGTATTCACAAGTGTTAAAAGGGATCTTTCCGCTCTGCTTCCGTCTGACTGCGGAGACATCTTTCCGCTTGAACTTCAAAGAAAAATATTTTAACTGTTCCGAAAGGAGATCAAAATGGCAAAAGTAACCTTTGATTCGGATCTGTGCAAGGGCTGTGGGCTTTGTGTCGATGCCTGCCCGAAGCACCTGATCGTTATCGCCAAGGACAAGATCAATTTGAAAGGACATTCTCCGGCTGAGATCCACGATACGGAGAAGTGCATCGGCTGTGCGTTCTGCGCCACCATGTGCCCCGATTGTGTGATCACCGTTGAGAAGTGAGGTGCAAAATGGCAAATAAAGTACTTATGAAGGGCAACGAGGCGATAGCCGAGGCTGCCATCAAGGCGGGATGCCGTTTCTATTTCGGCTACCCGATAACTCCCCAGACGGAGATCGCCGCATACATGGCGAAAAGAATGCCGAAGATAGGAGGCACGTTCCTCCAGGCCGAGAGTGAAGTCGCCGCCATTAACATGGTCTACGGAGTTGCCGGTGCGGGCTTCCGTGTCATGACCTCTTCCTCAAGTCCCGGAGTATCCCTCAAGCAGGAGGGTATCTCCTACATCGCAGGAGCCGACCTTCCCGCACTCATAGTTAACGTACAGCGAGGCGGCCCCGGACTCGGCGGTATCCAGCCCTCCCAGTCGGACTATTTTCAGGCTACCAAAGGTGGCGGACACGGAGACTACCGTCTCATCGTTCTCGCTCCTTCATCGGTCCAGGAGATGGCGGATCTGACGGTCAAGGCCTTTGACCTTTCCGACAAATACAGAGTTCCCGCAATGCTTCTTGCGGACGGCACCATGGGGCAGATGATGGAGCCCGTGGAATTTCCCGATATCAGCGAGACGAAGGTTGCAAAGCCCTGGGCGGCAAACGGGACTAAGATGCAGAGAGAGCACAACATAATCAACTCCCTCTACCTCGTTCCCGAGGAACTTGAAAAGAAGAATTTCGAGCGTTTTGAGCGCTATCGTAAGATAGAAGAGAATGAGCCCATGTGGGAGGAATTCCTGACGGAGGATTGCGACGTCTGCATAGTGGCCTTCGGTATCGCCGCAAGAGTCTCTAAAAACGCCATCGTTGAAGCCCGCAAAAAGGGCATCAAGGCGGGCATGATAAGACCCATCACCCTGTGGCCCTTCCCGGAAAAGCCCATTTCCGAGATCGCTCCCCGCGTGAAGGGGTTCATCAGCGTGGAGCTTTCCATGGGACAGATGATAGAGGACGTGAAGCTGGCATCGAAATGCTCCCGTCCGTGTCTGCTTTGCAACCGTTCAGGCGGTATGATACCGACACCGGAGAACGTGCTTGCGGCAATTGAGAAAATGAACGGAGGTGCTTTCTGAAATGGTAGTATTTGAGAAACCCAAGAGCCTTACGAGCGTTCCGCTCCACTACTGCCCCGGATGCACTCACGGCATCATCCACCGTCTGGTGGCTGAAGCCATCGACTCCCTCGGCATCGAGGGAAAGACCGTTGGTGTTGCTCCCGTAGGCTGTGCCGTGATGGCCTACGACTACTTCACCTGTGACATGGTGGAGGCGGCACACGGACGTGCTCCTGCAGTCGCTACGGGACTGAAAAGATGCATGCCGGAAAACGTTATCTTCACCTATCAGGGTGACGGCGACCTT
The DNA here is from genome assembly GCA_964629225.1 of uncultured Ruminococcus sp. Taxonomy (GTDB): domain Bacteria; phylum Bacillota; class Clostridia; order Oscillospirales; family CAG-272; genus RUG14199. Next base: position 21,796 of record CAZVQC010000021.1, on the reverse strand, counting down.
GCTTCCATCGGCATGGCTGAGACCGTTCACGCCGCAACGAGAAACGAGAACATCACGATAATCTTCGTCAATAACGCGATCTACGGAATGACCGGAGGTCAAATGGCACCCACGTCCCTTCCCGGACAGGTGACACAAACGTCACCTTACGGCCGAGATATCGCCCTTCAGGGATATCCCGTGAAGGTGTCGGAGATGCTCTCCGCCCTTGATGGCCCGGAGTACATTGAGAGAGTCGCCGTCAACAACGTGAAGAATGTTAAAGCGGCGGGAAGAGCCATCAAAAAGGCGTTCCAAAACCAGCTTGACAACAAGGGATTTTCACTGATAGAGGTCATCTCATCCTGCCCCACCAACTGGGGAATGACCCCCGCCAAGGCACTTGAATGGGTTGAGGAGAAGATGATACCCTACTACCCCCTCGGTGTCTACAAGGACAGAAGCGCCGCAAAGGAGGAAGAATAATGACTACTGATTTTCTTATAGCGGGCTTCGGCGGCCAGGGAGTCCTTTTTGCGGGTAAGTTTCTTGCTTACAAAGGTCTCATGGAGGGCAAGCAGGTGAGCTGGCTTCCCTCTTACGGACCGGAGATGAGAGGAGGCACCGCAAATTGCAGTGTTATCTTGAGTGACTCTCCCGTGGGATCACCCATAGTATCTCAGCCGGACGTTCTTATCGTTATGAACCTTCCTTCCCTTGACAAGTATGAGGATTCAGTCGTGCCCGGGGGCAAGATATTCGTTGATTCCACTCTGGTCACCCGAAAGGTGAAAAGGAGCGATGTGGACGTCTACTACGTTCCCGCTACCGAGTCTGCAAAGGAGGCGGGTATCGCCACCCTTGCCAACATGATTTTGATCGGCAAGGTCATCAAGGAATGCGAGGGAGTCTCTTACTCGGAGCTTGACGAGGCTCTCCATAAGGTGGTCTCGGCAAAGCACGCCGACCTGTTCGATCTCAATAAAAAGGCAATCGACACGGGCTACAATTTCTGATCTGTTAGGTTACCGGCGGCTCTGCCGCTTGTAATGCCGAAAAAGAAAGTGGTATGAAGATTCGGCAAATAGGAAACGGAGTCGCATGGGCGGCTCCGTTTTCTTGCAAAAAAGCACCCCCGATGACGGGGGTGACATTTTTGTCTCGGTATTCGGCCGTACTCAGTCCAAAGTCTCAACTGTTTTGTTGTAGAAGGACTTGAGAGCGGCTGTGGCAAGGCTGTGGGAGAGTTCCGTCTCTTCGGGAGTGAAGAGACCGAAAGGGACCTTTTCCCCTGCGTATTCCAGCATGAAGGCGCCCATTTGCTGTTGGATCGCATCCACGAATCCGAATTCGAAGATGGGACCTGTGATGGTGGGGAGCATGGGCTTGTAGCCGATGATTATGCGGTTCCATGACTGTTCTTTACCCCAGGAGGACGTGTAGTAGAACGCATTGGCATCGTCACTTGAAAATCTTGCGCTACAATCCATTCCGTAGATCTCAAAGAACCAGCGGTTGGTGGAGCCGGGGCACATACGCTTCGTCTCAAGGGTCATGGGGATCTCGTCTCCGTCGGCGTTGAGAGTGGTGCAGAAGAGAGTGCAGTTGTCAAAGGTGTCGCAGACTGCAGTTCCGCCTTTTCCGTCGGGACGCTCTTTTACTATGTTGGAGAAATGTGCTCTTACCGTCTTCGGCTTGAAGCCCAGGCGGAATGGAACGTGCTGAGTGTGGATGCCGAGATCTCCGAGGCAGCCGTATTCGCCGTTGAACTTCACCATGCGTTTCCAGTTGATGGGCTTGTTGAGATCCATGTCACTGCAGTGGTTGAATCCGGCATGGATCTCAAGGATCTTGCCGAACTTACCCTCGTTGAACCAGTTTATCATGGTCTGCATAGCCGGGTAGAAGGGAAATTCACTTGAGCAACGGACAAATGCGCCGGGAGTCTCCCTGTAGGCTCTCATTATCGCCTCGTTTGCCTTCTTATCGATGCCGAAGGGCTTTTCACCGAGAAGCGCTTTTCCGCTCTTTATGATGTCGATGTAGAACTGCTCGTGGAGGTTGTGGGGGACGGCACAGTAGATAGCGTCGATGTCATCCTTGTCAAGAAGCTCTTTGTAATCTGCGACTGCATATTTGATGTTGGGAAAATTCTTTTGGAACCATTCCATTTCTGCGGGAACGACGGAGCAGATACCCACGATCTCCGGACGGGGGATATCACCTGTGAAATGGCACCAGCGAGCGGCGGCGGAAGCAAATTCCCTTGCCATGAGTCCGCAACCCACAAGACCGAATTTGACTGTTTTCATTTTCATCATCTTCCTTAGTTTCAGTAATTACTTGAAGCGGTTGTCCGCATTTACGAAGCACGGAAAGGAATCCCGTGCCGTGCTTTTGCACTCAATATTATAGCAGATTAAACGGCAAAGTCAATCCTTTTTGCGGAATTGAGAAAGTCTTGCCGAGGGGTTTTTGTCTTTTTGCCGTCAGTCAAGTCCGTATTTCAGTTCTATCCTTGCGAATTTCTCCCCAAAGGGCTTTGCGAGAAGAAACAGAAATACCACGTTTGAGACGGAGTAGAGAAGGGTGAAGGGAGCGGCGCTGATAAGAGCGCCCTTATAGAGTGAAAGGTCGAAGGTGCCATTGTACCAAAGCACCGTCCACACGTCCATGACGAATGAGAAAAATGCTCCGGACAGTGCTCCGTAGATAAGGAGAAGCACCCGACTATTTTTGAGATATTTCGAAAGATATCCGGCAAATAGTCCCACAAGCCCCCATGCCAGCATTTGAAAAGGTGTCCAAGGTCCTTGACCGAACCAGAAGTTCGAGATAAGAGCCGAGATACTGCCCACAAGGAAACCGGAGGTGCCTCCGAGCCACATTCCGCTGATGGCAGTCAGAGCGCTGATGGGCTTGAAGTAGGGAATGAACCGCCCCACGATGCAGAATGCCGCCATGATTGATGACAATACCAGTTTCACGGTACCGCTGCGCCGCTTTTCAAATCCGGAGATGAAGAGTAGAAAGCTCAGTGCTGCAACGGCAAAAGACACTGCCAGATGCTTCTTTTGGAAGACTCCGGAGGATGCCGCCACCGCTAAAGCGGGAATAAGAAGGTACGGTATCCCGATCTTGAGGATCTTTTTGACCTTTTCGCTTTTTACCGTTATCATGGCGTGCCCCTCTTTTTTTCGCTTTCGCGGCAGAGCATGACCGCGTCATCAACGGTGACTGCGTTTTCGAAAAAACCGGACGTCATTCGGCTGACAGCGGTAGTGTAGAAAGTGTTTCCCGAAAAAAAATCGAAAGCATCCTCGGAAGGTAAAAGGGATCCGCCGAACATAAGGGCGCATTTGTCGGCACACATGGCGGCAAATTCGGCGTCATGGGTCACGGTCAGTACGGTGATGCCCTTTGCCTTCAGTTCCTTAAAGAGAGCTGCCAGGTGACTTTTGGCCACCGAATCAAGCCCCTTGGTGGGCTCGTCCGCAAGAATCAGTCTCGGTCGGCTCTTAAGTACCTTAGCCAGTGCCGCAAGCTGCATCTCCCCGCCGGAAAGATCGTAGGGGTGCTTTTCAAGAAGAGGCTCAACGCGAGGAAAGATGCTCGGCTCTGTGTCCACGCCGATATCCTCCCTTACGGTGCTTTTCAAAAACACCGTTTGAACGTCCTGAGGCAGGAGGGCGAGAGTGCCGTCGTAGAGCGAATTCCCCGGATTTTTTTTTAGGGGCTTTTCAAAAACTTCGACTTTTCCGGAAAAGGGCTTCAAAAGCCCGGATGCCGCTTTAAGAAGAGTGGTCTTGCCGGAGCCGTTTGCACCGAGGATGCAGAAGATCTCGCCCTCGAAGACGGTCATATTGACTCCCGACAAAACGTCCTTTGAGCCCTTTTCAAATCTGAAAAAGACGTTTTTGAATTCCAGTGCTTTTTTGTCACCGTGAGAGGTTGGCTCTCTTTGGAGCCTCACCGAGCTTTTTGCGTAATTTTCTTCAAGAAAGTGTCTTCCCTCCGGGATATCCTTCGGCATCTTTCCCTCATGCCCCAACTTTTTTGCAAGTCTCACGGAGACAGGCATCGAGGCAAGGACTTTTTCCGATGTGATCTTTCCGAGAACGTCATCGGGACGTCCCGCATGTGAGATTGTCCCGTTCTCCATTACGATGAGCCTGCTTGCGGTGGGGATAAGGTCTTCCGTTCGGTGCTCCGCGATCAGTACCGTTATTCCAAGCTCGCGGTTGAGCCGTTTTATTACCGAGATGAAGGAAGATGCCGATATCGGGTCAAGGCGGGACGTGGGCTCGTCAAGTATCAACAGCTCAGGTCTCATTGCGCAGACCGATGCGAGAGAAAGAAGCTGCTTCTGCCCTCCGGACAGGGCGGAGACCTTTTTTTCGAAGAGGTCACCGATGCCGAAAAACGAGGCGGTCTCTGCTATCCTTTTGGCAACGGTGTTTCGGGGAAGTCCGAGGTTTTCAAGCCCGAATGCGATCTCATGCCGAACGGTGTCGGTGACTATCTGCTCCTCGGGCTTTTGCATTACGTAGCCGATAAGGTGAGCGCTGTCTCTTCTTGAAAGCTCTTTAACGTTTTGACCGAGAAATAAAACGGTCCCGTCTGCTTCCCCCTTTGGGGTGAGTTCCGGCTTTATCAGTTTCAAAAGAGTGGTCTTTCCGCAACCGGTGGCACCGCACATTACCGCAAAGTCTCCTTTTTCAACGGAAAAAGAGACGTTCTTAAGTACCGGACCGTCGGAGCCCGGATATCCGAAGTTCAGATTTTTGACGTCAAGTATTTCCACCGTATTACCTCCTTTATTTCGATCGCCGACGGCAAAAACGACAGCGCCGCCGCAGAAAGGTAGCCGACGGTCCTTGCCGCCGTCCCTTCATAAAAAGAAAAAACAGGATAAAATGACGTTTTTACCGTGATAACGCCCCACATCGCCACAGCGAAGAAAAACGATGAAACAAGAAGGAGAAAAGCGTCACCCACTGTCATTTTGAAGGGGGACAGATAACTTCTTTTCCCACTGCCCCAGCCACGCGCTTCCATGCTCTCGGCAGTTGTGATGCCGTTTTCAAGAGCCCACGAGGTCAAAATATCGAAGACTTTCAGTTTTCCCCGCACCGTGTCCACTATATTATCCTTTTTGTAGAGCCCAAGGGTCTTCTGAGTGTCCTCGATCTCCTTTGCTTGCTCTGCAAAATGGGGGATGCTCCGAAGTGACATTGAGAGCACCATGGAAGCCTTTGGGGACAGTTTTCTAAGGAGGTGAAGGATCTTTTCCGACGTCATCACTTCCGTCATCCCGAAAGCGATAAAAAACACCGAGACGATCATTGCGGCGGCGTATGCACCGTAGATCAGCGCTTCAAGAGTGACGGGGGAGTCATTCATCACGAAGAGCACCGTATTTCCGCGGTGATTAAGAAGGGGGGTTGCCGCCGTCATAATAAGAAAAAGAGAAAAAACGGCGGGGAGATATCTCACCGTTTTTTTGGCATCCTGCAAAAAAGCAAAAAGAGCAGCTCCGAGAAGCAGTATAATGACGGTCATCGGGTCCGTTGAAAACATGGCTATCGCCATGGCTTCAAGGCACCAGACTGCCGCCGCCAGCGGATGGGAATCCTTCAGACGTCTCATTTTTTCTCCTTTCCGTGGAACTTTGTTACCTTAGGTCTTCCCCCATATCGGTAGTGTAGAGCCACTCAATTATGTCATTGTCCCGAAGGACGTATTCGGAGCACCCCACCGATGGAAATTCTCCGTTGACTCGGTACATCCAGCCGGACAGGTCTCCGAAATCAAATTCCGAAATGCTCTCAATTGCGCGAACGTAGTAGTTTTTGCCACCGTCGGCATCGATCTTTATCCCGTTCTCTCTTGCCGCCCTGACGAGAACGTCACGGACGGTGTCACCGTTTCCGATACTGAGAGACAGAGAAAGGAGCTCTCCGTTTTCGGGGACGTCATCCCGTTTTCCTACGACGGTGTCACAGCGGATAAGAAGGGTGACCTCTCCTATCGGATCCTCTATTGGCGCGAGAGAGCTGCCGTAGTAGCTGTCGGCACTTTCGAATCTTATGAGGACTGCGGCTGTCAGCAAAGCTGCCATGATCGCAAAAATGATGAGATAATTCTTCAAATTCCGCCTTTTCGTGATGAAAAGCACCCCGCTTGCAATAACTGCCAAAAGAATGATAGCTCCGCAGGCGATGATTTTTCCCCGATGGGCTTCAAAAAAGCGTTCGGTCTCATTTGCCGTCGCATCACTCACCGAAGTGGTCCCGTCTGTACTGTCTTGGGCGGGAGCATCTCCATCGGATCCGAAAACGTAGAGACTGCCTTTTCCCTCTTTCATGCAGACGTAGGACACCGCGGAATAGAATGCCTGAACTGTTGCGGTGCCGTTTGATGTGTCGCTTCCGTCATGGGAAAAGGTGCCGTCGGCAAGGCGGTAGCGAAGAAGTCCGTCCAAAACGGTGTTATTGCCCTTTATAAAGCGCATATCGGCGTTTTGATCGATTCCGAGGCATGAGAGTGCCGTCAAAACTTGAGCGGTACTCTCGGCGCTGAAAACGTCGTAGGAAGCGAAGTCCCCGTTTTCGCTCTGCCGATTCGACAGAAGACTGAGTGCGGCATCGATCGCCGCCGATACTTCGTTTTCGTTTTTGTGGGGAGCGAGAGACTGGAGCACCATGGCAGTTACGTCCACGTCACTGTGCTCGCCCATCACGGCCCATCCCCCGTCGGAAAGCTGCAGGGACAGGAGCTTCTCTTTGACGGTTTTTGAATCCGTAATATCGCTCACGTGACCGTTATTCAGAATATGAAGCCCGAAAACATAGCTCATGATCCCCTGTTGTCCGACGGAGTCATTAAGGGTGGCCTCAATGAAAAGGTCATCGCATTTTAAGGCGATCAGAGTGAGGGCGAATTTCTCCCTCGTTGACGGGGAGAGTATCTCGTTTTCGGACAGGTATTCAAGGAGGGAAGTGCGGTATTCGGAGAGGTCGTACCCTCCAAGCTTGGAGAGTGCCATAGCGTACCATTCCGATGAGCCCCCGATGTCCTCGCCTAGTATCTCGGATATTCTTGAGGCTTCCGTGCCCCCGAACTTATTTGCGACGATTCCGTCGATTGTCGCCGGGGCGTCATCGACGGTACTGTCGGCGGCAGCCGCAACGCCGACACAGGTGACAAGGATCATCAGTGTTACGGCAAGTGCCGCTGCTTTCATCAGTATTTTAGTTCTCATCGACTTTCTTTTTTTTAGATACCGCGACAATTGTCAAAAGTGAAGCCGCAGCCACTGCGGAAAGAATGATAATGGGGTCTCCCGTGGGAGCGCTTTCCTTGACGGGAGCGTTCTCGGTGTCGCTGTTTTCCGTTTCTGAGGGCGCAGCTTTTGCTTCGACTGCAGCCTTGCAAACGGGGGCGACTATGATCTCCGCATCGGAAACCGCACTGATGACGGCTTCTCCCGCATTTTCAAGAGTGATCTTCGCCTTTCCGTCCGCATCGGTAACAAATGACGTCCTTTCGCCGTTAACGGTGATAACGGCACTCTTGATGGGAGTTTTTACCGTCTCGTAAAACTCGTTGAAATCGATGCCGGTGAGTGTCAGTTCGATCTCATCTCCTTCGGCTGCGGACACGGTTGTTTTGTCGAAGTAGGAGAACTTGTCCGAGAATGCCGATAAGTCACGGTAGATGAAGGCGTGGACGTGATCTCCGTCTTTGACCGGGTCTCCAAGGCTCCATGCCATGGCACCGTTCACGTAGTAACCGTAACTTCCGCCGTTGGCACAGCCCCAAAGCTTTGCAAGAGACAGACCGAAGGAGCCGTACTCTGCATTGTAGCCTGCCGCCGCACCGCCATCGTATTTTGCCTCGTGAGCGGCAAAGAGAGCGTCACTTACGGTGAGAGCGCCGTCGCCGTCGGTATCCGTTGCCGTGAGGGGCTCATAAGCGACTGCGAGGGCTCCGTCTTTGTCACAGATAGTGACGTAGACTGTGGCACTGTTCCCTGCGGCGAAGGTTGAAACGCCGAGAAGAACGGACAGTATGAGGATGGAGAGCGTTACCGAGATAATTCTTTTCATTTTGATGACCTCTTTCTTTCATTTTTTGTTTTGCCGGATGTTTTCGGTCCTTTTGCCGAAGATACCGAAAAAAGAGCGAAACCGGGTCGTGCGGCAAAAAGCCGCCGACACGCAGGTCTCACTCTTCGCGCCAAAGCAGTAGTACCGAAAGAAACGGAAGGTAACTGACTTATGATAAGACAGCACACAGCTGCGGATAAAACGCCCGTGACGCCCCTTCTGGTTCTCTCTTTTCGAAATGCATCGGCAGGGCTTCCAAACGGTGATGATACCGACTCGGATGCCGACGTCACCGTGACCACTTTCACTGCGGATACCGATGTCACCGAGAGCCGTGATAGCAGTGATAGCTTGATACCGACGACAACGGAGGTGACTTGACGATTCCGATAGCAGCGATGACTTGGCACCGATGATAACGGAGATGACTTTGGCCAATAGCAGAAGCTCAGCTTGATATCAGCGACACCTCAGCACTGACGGCATCAGTCGAAAAGACAGAAAGGTGCGGGAAAACGCGAGGCCGACGGCGACCCCGACGGCGTTCGTTCCGTCAAATACAGTAATGGCGGTTGTTCCGGATTCGAACCGGATCCCTTTTAATTCTACTCAGTTCACAACTTTTCAAACCGTATCTTTCAAATTAATTATTCGGTTGATACGATTCTACCACATTATTCCCCGATTGTCAATCACCAATGCCGCCATTATTCGACGTTCCGTACTGCCTTTTTTCATTTTCTCCCAGCTTATGAATGCGTAGAGGTCATTCGCAAGGAAGACCGCAATGAAAATGACCACCGAAATGTAGGAGACGTTCTCAAAGGATGCCATCACCCAAAGTACGATCGGACAACGTCGTTTGCGGCGTAGGCGAGGAAAAAATAGGAACTGCGACGGAAGGTCAGATACGCCGCAAGGAAGCTGGTAGTTACCGACACGGTGCTCGGTATCATATTTGCCGTGTCGAAGGCATCAAGGATGAACCAAAACACCGCAGTTACGGCGGCGGAGAGGGTGAATATGAAAAATACCTCTCCTTTTTGAAGTTTTGCGACCGTAACTTCCGTTCTGTTTCCCTCAAATGGGTGACGGAGCCATGAGACAAGGGAGAATACCGACATCGGAGCGGTCATTCCCAGGTAGGTCATCATCTCTCCGTAGTAGGAAAATGAAAAGGAGATGACACTGTACATAACGCTGAAGGCGAGCATCAGCATCTGTCCCGTGGGGTTTCCCTTGGCGTTGAATATCAATGAAGTAACTCCCACAAGGGATGCCGCAAGGGTCAGATAGTTTTCCCTGTCAAAGATAAAATAGGATAAAAAATAGGATAATAGGATCAGTCCTGCGGAGGTAATCCGGATCAAGGTGTCGGTCAGGGGAAGCGCGGGAAAAAGGTTTTGATTTTTTTCATTTCGTCCTCAAAAAAAGAAAGCACCCGCAAACACATCTTCAATGACCTAATGATGTGTTGACGGATGCAGTAATGTATCACTACCCGGGGCAGTTTTCACATTATAGCAGAGAAATGACGTCCTGTTAAGTCCTAAAAATATTTGTATTTCTCCCGCTTCCAAAAGAAGAATACAAGAGAAACCGCCAGTGTGAGGACTTCTGCCGCCGTTTTGGCAAGCCAGATGCCGTTTACTCCCAGTATCAGGGGCAGGAGCATGACGGACAGAGTCTGGAAGAGCAGAGTCCTGAGAAATGATATTGCGGCGGAGATGAAGCCGTCGTTCAGCGCGGTGAAAAAGGACGAGGAGAAGATATTGAAGCCGGTGAGGATGAAGGATGCGGAGAAGAGTCTGAAGGCCCCCCTTGTAAGGTCGAAAAGATCCGGGTCGTATCCGACGAATATCTTTGCGAGTATCGGTGCCATGGAGAATGCCAGCCCTGCGAGAACTACCCCGGATACGGCTGTCAATACCGTGCTCTTTTTCAACATATTCTTCAGCTCGCCGTGATTCTCCGCCCCGTAGTGGTAGCTAATTATGGGAGCGCTTCCAACAGAGTAGCCGATGGAGATGGCGTTGAATATGAACTGTACGTACATGAGCACCCCGTAGGCGGAGACTCCGTCCTCACCGAAGTATTTCAAAAGCTGGAAATTGTAGATTATGCTGATGGCTGAGGCGGAGATATTGCTCATAAGTTCCGAGGATCCGTTCCACACCGACTGTAATATCGGCGTAGCTTCCGGCTTTGCCCACGTGAGCCTCAGGAGACTCTTGTTCGGGCAGAGAAAATAGATAAAGGGGACAAATCCGCCCACACATTCGCTGATACCGGTGGCAATTGCCGCACCGGCAACGCCCCATCCGAGGACTCCCACGAATAGGTAGTCGAGCACCATGTTGGCAACTCCTGCAGCCAAAGTCACAGCAAGTCCCAGTTTCGGTTTTTCCGCAGCGATAAGGAAGCTTTGAAAGACGTTTTGAAGCATGAAGGGAACGGTGGAGCCGATGACGATGCGCCCGTAGAGAACGCAGCTTGGCAGCATCTCCTTCGATGCTTTGAGAAGGCGGCTCACAGGTTCGATGAAAACAATACCGAGGACGGTTAGGACGGCACCCAGCACAAGGGTGAAGGACACCATCATGGAAAAGTAGCGATTTGCTTTTTTTATGTCCCCCTCTCCCATGGTCTTTGCCACGAGGGCGGTACCTCCGGTGCCTATCATGAACCCCATTCCGCCGAGGATCATTATGAAGGGCATTATCAGGTTGACGGCGGCAAAGGCGGTCTTGCCGGCGTAGTTTGAAACGAAGTATCCGTCCACTACTCCGTAGATGGAGGTGAATACCATCATCACGATCGACGGCAGTGTGAAACGGAACAATCTTCTGTAGTTGAAGTGATCGGAAAGCTGGATAGCCATTTTAGTCTGTTTTATTTCATCCTTCATGAGTATTTCGGTGTTCTTGAAATGCCGAACTGTTGAGCGAGCTTTTGGCAGTGACGGGGCAACAGGTGAAGTCGGCAGTCCTTCGAATTATATCGGACAATACGGTGGATGTCAATACGAAGGGCAAAAGGAAAGTGCGGCGGACCGCACTTTCGGTTTTTGTGTTATTGACAGCTCGGCTGCCCTTCATTCTATTACTATCTCGGACAGAGGCCTTTTCGGAACGTAGTGGACACCGTTTTCATCTCGCCAATAGACGGTGTTTCCGCCCGAAGCATCGGTCAGCATCACGGTTTCCGTCGGCTTTCCGAGGGCGATGACGAGCTGAGGCTTCAAATTGTCGGAAAGGGCGAGGACAGCTGATACCGCTCCGGCGTTGAAGCTGCCTATCATACAACCGCCGAGCCCCATTTCCGATGCGCCGAGCAGTATCACCTCCGAAACGATGCCCACGTCCTTTTGAAAGCCGGAGACGTTAGAATCGATATCGGTGTCGTGGCACACTGTGATGAAAGCGGTGGGACCTTCTCCCGGTTTCGGAAGATCAAGTTCTTTGAGATACCCCGCCCATTTCGTCTCTGCGAGTATCTTCTTCACAGTGCCCTCGTCACAGGTGACGGCGAACTTGAGGGGTTGCTTGTTGGCGCTTGACGGGCAGAGCCGTGTCAGTTCCACAAGTTTCAAGAGGGACTCTTTTTCTATTTTGCAGGCACTGTCGAAGCCCCGAAAGCTGCGATCTTTCAAAAGCAGTTTTTCAAAAGCAGTCTTCTTTTCCACTGTCATTCCTCCATTTTTGAAAGCATCATTTTTCCACGGGCGAGTATCTCGTCGGTGTTGAGACTGTTATCGATAACGGTGTCGCCCCATCCGTCCGAGGACAGAAGCCCCGACATTTCAAGACGGCGTTTCGTCTCAAGGGCGGCACCCTTTCCTCCGTCGAAGGTCACCGAGCACTCGGAGACCTCTTTTATCAGCTTTGATATGAAAGGGAAGTGAGTGCATCCGAGCACCACCGATTCCACGGAGCCCTTTTCAAACGGAGCAAAGAGTTTTTCAAGGTACTCCCTTGCTTCGGTCGAATCGGTATTTCCGTTTTCCACGAATTCCACAAGGCCCGGTGCCGCCAAGGGAACCACGTCAAAACCTCCGGCGTATTTTGCCATGAGCTTTTTGAATTTTTCTTCCGACAGCGTGGCGGGTGTCGCAAGGACCACTATCTTTCCGCCTCTGCTGTTTTCCACCGCAGGCTTCAGCGCCGGTTCAAGACCGATCACCGGGATATCACGGTAGATCTCACGGAGATGAGAGATGCAGATACTGGTGGCGGTATTGCAGGCGATAACGAGAGCCTTGACTCCTCTTTCGACGATCTTTTCCACCGCCGACATTGTCAGTTTCTCGATCTCAGCGTGATCACGGGTCCCGTACGGAGCATTCTTTGAGTCTCCGAAATAGAGATATCTTTCATTCGGCATGACTCGCTTCAGATGAGCCAATACCGACAGCCCACCGAGACCGGAGTCGAACACGCCGATGGGAAGCTCTTTATTCGTCATTTTTTCCTCCTTCGGCGCTTTAACGGCGCTTTCCGTTACCTCGACCCTTGTCGGATCCCTTTTTCTTTTTTGCCACAGAGTAGCCTATTGCCCCGATCTTCCGTCCGAGCTCAAAGTATTCCCCGTGGGAATAGGCGGCAAGATGAGCCGTGTCAAGTCTCAGTCTTCCGCTTTTGTCGATCAGTCTTTCCTCCACATCCACGCAGACTATGTCCGCAAGGAACATATCGTGGCTTCCGAGGGGGATCACGTCAAAGACCCGACATTCAAGCGAAAGAGGACTCTCTGCAATGAGAGGACAGGACACTACCGTCGCATCCTCCGCAGTCAGGTGCCCCTTTTTGAATTTGTCGGTCTTTCGTCCGGTGAAGACTCCCAATGTGTCGGCAGCTCTCACCATTTCGGCGGTGACGAGGTTGATGGCGAATTCACCGCTTTCCTTAATAAGTCCGTAAGAGTAGCGTTCGGGCCTCACCGATATGTAGGTCCTCGGGGGAACGGTGCTCACTATGCCCGTCCATCCGATGGTTATTATGTTGGACACGTCTCCGCTCTTGCAGGTGACCAGCACGGTGGGTACCGGTGCCAGGAGAGCAGAGCCCTTCCAGTTGATCTTGTTCATGAGATTTGTTCCGATCTCCTAAAAATAGAGATGTGTTCTTTCGAAAAAGTCGTTGATCGCCGGGATCTTGATAACAGCGTAGCCGATAAGAGCTCCGAGAGCACCGAGGATCAGATCGTCCACACTGCAGGTGCCGATGCCGAACATCCCCTGAAGCACCTCAACTCCCGCAATGCCGAGACACATGAGGGGCAAGAAGGTGTCAAGACTCCGCGCCTTTTTGACCGTCGCCGGCAGGAAGAAGGCAAAGGGGACGTAGAGTATCATGGATGCCGGGACATCGTAAAAGAATTTGAGCGTGGTGGAGCTACCGGTGGCAAAGTCCCTGAAGGCCAGCGCCGTTGCCCGGAAGGGTATCAGATTCTTCAGAGCGTTCTTCAGCCACATCTTGTCGTAACCGAGGCTGAAGCCGGTGCCGTTGGCGTAGGCTTTCCAAAGAAGGAGAACGGATGCGAGAAGAGCGAGATACACCGCAAAAAGAAAGCCGACGGATACCTTCATGAAGACGGCCTTTCTTTTTTCATTCTCATCGGACAAAGACGCCGTTGCCATCCACAGGGGAGTTGAAAGGATGAAGGAGGCTATCAGTCCGTAATAGAGTTTGAGAGGCACCCCGATCCGAGGTATCACCGATGCTCCTATCACTCCAATGCCGCAAGTAACCGTGAGTACTCCGAAAAGATATGACAGGTACTTGAGTGCGGTCTTTCCTTTTTTCATAACGGCTCCTTTCGCGGATATCCCATCCGCAGAACTTCTCAAGAACATTATAATGCAAAAAAACGGTTTTGTAAAGTACTGTAAAAAAGAAAGGAAAAATGCCGCCCATCGGGCGGCTGTTGGTAACTACTTTTTCCGAAACAGCGTTATCTTCACGTCTGCCGTGGCAGTCAATGTCTCAACGCTTCGAAGTTTCTTTGAATCGGCAGGAGACGTGCGGTAGTAGAAGGGTGTCATGGTGAAGAGATCCCACAGCCCGTCGCTTCCCGTCACCGTGAAGGGATAGGTGAGCCTCTCAAAACGCTCTTCGACGAATCCCTCCGGCACTTCAATGTTTCCGCCGCTCTCCCTCGGAGTGTCGTAGAGCAGCTCCCTCAGCTCGAAAAGATGACGTTCCCCCGCAGATATCACCGCAAGGATGCCGTCCTTCTTGAGACATCTTGCAGCCTCTGCTCCGGGTATCGGTGCGAACATACTGACTATGGCATCCGCAACGCCGTCTCCCAAGGGCATCGAGAAGATATTTCCAACGGAAAAGACCGCCCGACATCCGTCTGTATTCTTCGGGGAATATCCGCTTGAAAAGGCTCTTTTTGAGCCTCTGTCGCAGCCGTGCTTCGATGCGTCGAAGGCTATCATGTCTGCATCGGTAGAAGCCTCATTCAAGGTCTTCAAAATATTGCAGGTGTGGTACCCCTCACCGCAGCCGCAGTCGATAACGGTGAGTCTCTCCCCTCCGGTTGTGACGGCACTTGCCGTCAGTTCCGCCACCCGTTTTGAAATGACAAAGTAGTGACCTTGGTCCAGAAAACGCGTCCTTGCGGCGATCATTTCCTTGTCGTCCCCGGTGTGGGAATTCTTTCCCTTTCCCGGAGGCAGTAAGTTGACGTATCCCGACTTTGCAAGATCGTAACAGTGCCGCCGTTCAACATTCTCGCAGACGAGAGCGTTCTCCTCCCTGTGAAGCGGGGCTCGGCAGAGAGGACAGAGAAGTTTTTCGTAAAGCTCCATTTTTACCTCACTCCACTATCCCTATGAGCTTTGCGTGAAGCGCCCATCTTCCGGGGGTTCCGACTCCTCCGTTGACGCAGGTTGAAAGGGTCAAAAGATGATCCTCCTTTGATACCGTCTGGTCATTTGGAACGAGGCTGTTCCCCTTGACTCTGTTTGTGAAGGAGACAAATTCAGAGTCGGAGGAGAAGAAGGTCTGGATGTAGTTGTAGTCACTGGTGGTCTCGTAGATGGAGAGGGGCTTGTAGATGAAGGCTTTCTCCAGCGTGTAGATGTAGATCAGCGAATTGTTGAAGATCTCCGGGTCGTCAAAGGACAGAACGTCGTGGAACATGGTTCCGTTTGCGATATTGTGACCGTAGATCAGTGAATTCCTGTTTTTGCTGAGGTCCTTGTCGCATTCCGGCACCATGTAGATGGACCCCACCGACAGATACTCCCCGGTGTAGGCGTGGGTAAGATAGTACTCACTGTCACCGGAGGCACTTTGAAGCAGAGGGTAATTGATCCGAGTATTGTCCACATATATCCAGCCGATAACGTCGGAGTTCACCTGCTTTAGTGAACTGAGGCTCGCCCTGATGGATGTGAGATCCAAATTATAATTGTTGTTTGCCGCCGAGCCGTTCTCATACTCGTTATCTATCATCTCGTAAGGGTCGAGTATCGGGGAGCCGGGGGTCATGGATGAGGTACTGCCTACGGTGACGGGGGATATCATATTTGCGGCGCTGTCGTAGATCTTGCCGCCTTTGTACTTGTCGTATAAATTGTCCGCAATGAGGTAGAGACAGATAACGAAGACTACGGAGCAGAGCGCCATCAAAACGTATTGGATGATCGATACCGCTTTTTTGGAGCGTGCTTTGAAGTTCTTTTTCTCCATCGTTCCGATGTCCTCCTTTTTAAGATCCCGAAGAGATGCGATGAACTCATTCTCGGCGCCGTCACCGCCGTTTTTGTCAAATGGCAGCTCGGCGTATCTTCTCTTTCCCACGTTATCGCCTCCTCTCTTTTTCCCAATTATATAATATTTTTCGTCATACCGCAAGAGGAATATTATGTTTTGAGGGAAAAATACAAAAAGTTATGTTGCGCCGCGCCTCAAAAAGTGATATACTGGTCAGGTAAAAGACAAAAAAGAAGCGGAGAGAGAAATGGCTGACATTTTCGAGCTGTTCGAAAAAATAAAGAAGAAGGATCCGGGGGCGGTCCCGCCGGGATACATCATCGCAGGGCTGGGCAATCCGGGACGTGAGTATCTTCGCACACGCCACAATGCGGGATTCATGGCAGTGGATCATATCTGCAAGGAGGCATCGGCGGAGTGCGACACGCTGAAATTCCACTCCCTGTGTACCACCGTTACCGACGGCGATAAAAAGATACTGGTGATGAAGCCCCAGACCTTCATGAATGAGTCCGGTATCGCAGTTGGGGAAGCGGCGAGATTCTACAAGATCCCTCCGGAGAACATTTTGGTGATCTACGACGACATCAATTTCGAACCGGGCACGATGCGAATTCGTGAAAAGGGTTCTGCCGGGGGTCACAACGGCATGAAGAGCATCATCTATCACCTTGAGAGCGATGCTTTTCCGAGGATACGTATCGGGGTGGGCAAGAAGCCCCGACCGGAGACCGACCTTGCAAACTGGGTCCTCGGCGAGATACCGAAGGAAGAATTCGAAGCATTCGTCAAGTGTCTCGAAAAGGTGCCGGAGGCGGCAAGGCTCATAAGAAACGGTAAGATATCCGACGCTATGGGAAAATTCAACGGCGGTGATAAAAAATGAATTACGAGCTGATAACCGGGCTTTTTGCCTCCTGTCGTGAGTACAGAGACCTTGCGGAGGCGCTTGAGACTCCGTACGGGCGCTCAAAATGGAGACCTTGTCTTGCACAGGGGCTTCCGGAGGGAGCGTACAGAGTCTTCCTTTCCGCCCTCGGTGCCGACAGTGTCCGGGGTATCGGAGGATATAACAGGCTCCTTGCGGTGTTTTCCGACGACAGGGAAGCGGCAAGAAGTGCCGAATTTCTCGAAAACGCGGGGCTTCCCGCAAAGTTCTATCCGGCAAGGGATCTTAATTTTTCGAATATGACAGCCTCCCATGACTTTGAGCATGAGAGGCTTAGGGTGCTTTCGACCCTTCTTTTGACGGATGCTCCCATCATTGTCTGTACCACAGCCGAGGCGGCGCTTCAGCCCACTGTGCCGGAGGATACTTTGGAGGAACTGACGGAAATCGTGACGGAGGATACCCCCATCGACACGGAGGCACTTTCAAAAAAACTTATCCGTTCCGGCTATGCAAGGGTGGATCTTGTGGACGGAGTTGGACAGTTCGCCGTCAGAGGCGGAATCGTGGACATCTATCCGCCCTCCGAGCGACCGGTGAGACTTGAACTGTTCGGAGACGAGATCGACAGGATGGGATATTTTGACGTCCTCACTCAGCGTTTCCTTGAGCCCTGTGACATGATACTCATCCCTCCCGTCAGGGAGACCGTCATGTCCGAGGATGCAAGGCTTCGGGTCAAAGAGGTCATTGAAAAGCAGTTGAAAAAGAGTTCAAAGCAGGGAAGCGCACTGTCGACGGAACTGTTGAGAAGCGAGATGGCGGCTCTTGACAACACGGCCACTCCCGACTTTTCGGACAAATACATCGGGGTCATCTTCTCGGAAAAGCGGACTCTACTATCATATTTTGACGGGATCGTCGCCGTCAGAGATACCACTCTTTGCGAAGAGAGGGTAAGAGCCTGCGGCGAGCTTCTCAAGAACACGATGGAGGAGATGACTCTCAACTGTGAGATGACGTTTCCGAAGGACAGCTTTCCGTATCTTGACGATATCACCTCTCTTTGGGAAAAGTCCGAGGCCGTGCCGGCGGTATTTGCGGACGTCTTCAACAAGAGTTATCACGGCATCGCAGTCGGCTCTATCTTCGACTTCTCAGCCCAAGGAAAAACAGGATATTCTTCAAATGTCAAAGATCTTGCAGAGGAGCTGTTCCCCCTGACGGATCACGGTTATGTAACTGTGGTGCTCTGCGCCAACGAGAACGAAAAAAAGAATCTTTTTAAGGCGCTGTTCGAGGAGGGCTTCTCTCCGGTGACTGCCGATGAGATGACGTCCGAGGAGCTTTTGTCCGCATCAGACGGAAAGCGAGGATGCGTGGCGCTCGTCTGCGGTAGCATGAGCGAGTGCTTTGAGTATGAGAAGGGCAAGATAGCGGTGCTTGACTTCTCCTCCGACAGAACCGGTGGACGGGGAGCGTCTAAGATAACGAAGGCTAGAAAGAAACGGAAAAACACCCGTGCGATACTCGACTGCCACGACCTGGAAGTGGGAGACTACGTAGTCCATGAAAACTACGGTATCGGTCTTTACGAGGGGATAAGAACGCTGACGGTAGGCGGAGTTACCCGCGATTATATTGACATTCGCTACGCGGGGACGGACAAACTGTTCCTTCCGGTAGATCAGCTTGATCTCGTTTCAAAATACATCGGAAAAGGTGACGACTCCGAGACTGTCAAACTGTCAAAAATGGGCGGTGCTGATTGGAACAAGACCAAAGCACGTGCCAAGAAAGCAACTAAGGACATGGCACGGGAGCTCATCACCCTCTACGCCAAGAGAAAGAGCACGCAGGGCATCCGATTCGAAAGGGACGATGCCTTTTCAAGGCAGTTTGCGGATGCTTTCGAGTTCGAAGAGACGGACAGTCAGAATGCGGCGATAGCCGACATAACGAGGGATATGGAGAGACCTTATCCCATGGATAGGATGATCTGCGGAGATGTGGGATACGGCAAGACGGAGGTGGCAATGAGAGCCGCTTTCAAGGCTGTCATGTCGGGTTATCAGGTCGCTATTCTCGTCCCCACTACGATACTCGCTCTTCAGCACTTCAGAACGGTGCTGTCAAGATTCAGAGGCTTCCCGGTCTCGGTGGATATGCTGTCCCGCTTCAGGACTCCTCAGCAGAGGCAGGCATCCTTGAGAAAGCTTGCAAGAGGTGAGTCCGATATCGTGATCGGCACTCACAGACTGATATCGAAGGATGTTTCCTTCAAAAAATTGGGACTTATCATAATCGACGAGGAACAGCGCTTCGGAGTAGCCCAAAAGGAGAAACTGAAGCAGATAGCGGTGGGCGCCGACGTGCTGACCTTGACAGCCACCCCTATACCGAGAACTCTCAACATGGCAATGGGCGGCATCATCGACATGAGCGTCCTCGATGACGTTCCCGGTCTTCGCTCTCCCGTGCAGACTTACGTTATGGAACACGATGACGAGGTGCTCACGGAGGCTATGAGGCGGGAGCTGCGCCGAGGCGGGCAGGTATTCTACCTTCATAACAGAGTAGAGTCGATATACCGTGTGGCAGAGCGGATATCAAACGCCCTGCCGGATGCGAGAGTCGCCGTTGCCCACGGAAAGATGGAAAAGAATCAGATCGAAGATATCTGGACGTCCCTTGTGAGGGGGGAGGTGGATATTCTGGTGTCCACCACCATAATAGAGACGGGTGTCGATGTGCCCAATGCCAACACGCTGATAATCGATCACGCCGACCGTTACGGACTCTCTCAGCTCCATCAAATAAGAGGAAGAGTAGGTCGCTCGTCGAGAAAAGCCTACGCCTACTTTACCTACCCTCCGGCGAAAACTCTCAGTGAGGTAGCCGAAAAGAGACTTCGTGCCGTCAAGGAATACGCTTCCTTCGGAGCCGGATTCAAGATAGCTGTGCGTGACCTTGAGATAAGAGGAGCGGGGAACCTTTTAGGTGCCGAGCAACACGGACACCTTGATACCGTCGGATACGATATGTATGTGAAGCTTTTGAGTGAAGCGGTGGCGGAGGAGACGGGTCAGCCTGTGGAAAAGACGAGGGAATGCAGTGTCTCTCTGCGGGCGGATGCCTTCATCCCGAAGAATTATATTGCCCATTCCGGCCAGCGTATGGAGATGTACAAGAAGGTGGCTAAGATAACGGATGAAGAGGATTTTGACGACGTTATCGACGAGTTCTGTGACCGTTTCGGGGACATTCCGTCCTCGGTACTCAGCCTGTGCGAGATCTCCTTTGTAAGGGCACTGGGAATAGCCTCCCATGTGGTGAAGATAGAGCAGAAGGAAAACGATCTTCTCATCTATCCGGAAAAGCCCGACCCGTTCATCCTTTCGGAGGTGATGGGATCCTTCCCCAAAGGAAGCGGAAGGCTGAATCTGACCGGCGAGTGCAACATCTCCTTCAGAATGAAGCCGTCGGCGAAGGTAACGGAGCTTGCGGTGACGGTAATGAAGAAATACAGCGCCGTGTTCAAGGCGGCAAATGCGGAAACGGCGGAAAAAGCAGAAAACACTGCGGATCCGTCTCAAGTTGGAGGAACCGATGAAAACAGCTGAAAAACTGACGGCGGTGCTTCTTGCACTGCTTGCGATACTGTCACTGGTGGCTTGCTCACGGGATAAGAGCCCTGCAGTGATGACACTTGACGGTGCCACGGTGACAAAAAATATGTTCACCTATTGGACCTGCAGCTACAAGGGGATGTTCATGAGCACCTACTCCGACATGAACGACACCGATGAGTTTTGGGACAGCACTCTTCAAAGCGGCTTGACCGCGGAGGAGTTTCTCGGAGAGCTGGTGATAAGCTACGTCAAGAACGATCTTGCGGCGATTTATCTCTTCGACAGGTTCGGAATGAAGATATCCGACGGAGATAGGCAGAAGGCGGAGGAGATCGTAAGTGACCTTTGTGAATCATGGGCAGACGGCTCGAAGAACACCTTCAACCGACTGATAGCCCAATACGGTGTCAATTACGACACTCTCATCGACATGTATCTTGCGGACTACAAGATGACCTACGTCTACAATTACGTTTTCGAAAACGGCGTAATAGTTGTCGGAGATGAGGAAAAACAGACGTATCTTGAGGATAACTATGCCCACATCCGCCACATCTACATAAACGACACCTACGACCCGGATAAGTCCTACTATGACAGTGACGGGAACTACGTGATGGAGAAGCTTGACAGCGAGTCTCAGGCAGAAAAGGACAAAAAGACAGCCGATGTGAAGGCACTTCTTGATTCCGGAGCGGACTTTGATGCGGTCTACGGCGAGTATTCCGAAGAGACCGCGTATCCGAACGGGTACTATATCTCCGGTGAGACCGAAGGCATTCCTTCCGAATTGATACAAAACTCCATTGAAATGGAAGTGGGAGAAGTGAGGACTTTCGAGACTCAGTACGGTACTCACATTATCAAGAAGTTGGAGATGGAGAAGGGCGCTTATTCCGATGAAAAGAATTCCGATTTTTTCGGTGACTTTTCGGATCAGGTCTACGAGGACGTTTTTGCGAAGTACCTTAAGAGCTTCCATGAGAAGATATCGGTGGATGAGACCGTTTTAAGTGAGGTCTCCATCAGAAAAGCCATTCCAAACTACGCTTTCCAGTACTGAGAAAACTGTCCCAAAAGCCCCGCCGCTCGGTGCTGTATGGCAGAAAGATCCGCCTTAATGCCGAAAAGAAAGCGGCGTAGAGTTGACGGCGGCTTCGGCGTTACGGATCGTAATACCCCGGCGGATACTGCCGGGGTATTGAAAAAAAGTATTTTAACGGTCAAAATGTCTTTGGATCCGGTAAATAACGACTTTTTGACCGCCCGGATTACTTTTTGTATCGGCTAAAATGGGAAAAATGAAAAAATGTATTGACAATGGGTCAATGCTGTGCTATACTTAAAAAGCTGTCGGAGAAAGAGGCTTAGTGCTTCTCTCGTCGGATGACGCAACGGCATTCGGGAGCATAGCTCAGTTGGGAGAGCATCTGCCTTACAAGCAGAGGGTCATAGGTT
>CAZVQC010000020.1:0-42077 GCA_964629225.1 uncultured Ruminococcus sp. | reverse complement strand
GCGGCCTCTTGGTCCCGAACCAAGCACTCTACCAAACTGAGCCACACCCCGACGCTATTTCGATATGACGGCGGGTCGTTTCCCACCGTGCCGTAACATTATATCATCATAAAACCCTTTTGTCAACCGATTTTTTCGTGAAAAGAGGGCTTTGTACGGTAATAATTTGAAATAAAAACCGGCGAGGCGGGGCATTTCGCTTTTTCGCGGGGTGAAGGGCTCATTTTTCCAACGGAAATAACGGTTGAAGGGCAGTGCATGAAATACTGGATCCCGGGAGCAGATCCCGCAGGGGGATGAGCTTTGGGAATTAAGATCATTTGAGAGATGGGAATATGATACTGTTTCCGAGCGGGGGATCGGATTTGGGACTTCAAGGTCGTTTGAAAGGCAGGAACTTGAAACGGTTAGTGAGGTGGGAAAGGATATGGAAATGCGCCGGTTATTTGGAAAATATCGGGTATGCTTCGTCGATCCGACGGAATTTGAGGGAATTTATCATAATAATATCTTGACACGAAAGAAAAAAAGTTGTAAAATTAATGTCAGTATGCAATATGGGGGAGTTTTTCTCTGAACAGCTTCGAACATCTTCGCATACGGATCACACAAATTTTTGAGAAAAGGAGGTGCAAGGATGACAGATATTATTGGGTACATCATTACAGGCGTTGCTTCGGCTTTGGTCTTTATGCTGATAGGCTTCTTTTCGGGCAAAGCGTACCGGAAGAAGGTAGCCGAAAAAGAGATCGGAAGCGCCGAGGAACAGGCAAAGAAGATCCTTGAGGAAGGCATCAAGGCGGCTGAGAGCAAGAAAAAAGAAGTAATGATTGAGGCACGGGAAGAGATCCTTAAGTCGAAGAACGAATTCGACCAGGAGATCAAGGAGCGCCGCAACGAGCTGTCCCGACAGGAGCGCAGGATCACGTCAAAGGAAGAAGCCCTTGACAAGAAGACCGAGGCTCTTGAGAAAAAGGACGAGACTTTGAACCGAAAGATCAAGGAAAACGAGGAGAGATCCGCCGAGATCGAAAGGCTGAAAGAAGAAGAGCTCATGACGCTTCAGCGCATATCCGGAATGACTCCCGAACAGGCTAAGGACAAGTTGATCGAGGAAATGGTCGACGAGGTCAAGCACGAGCAGGCCATGAGAATGACCGTTCTCGAAGAGCAGTTCAAGGATGAAGCGGACATGAAGGCTCGCAACATAATTGCTCTTGCAATTCAGCGCTGTGCCGCAGATCAGGTATCCGAGGTCACCGTATCGGTCGTAAATCTTCCCGGTGAAGAGATGAAGGGAAGGATAATAGGCCGTGAAGGACGAAACATCCGCACTATAGAAACGCTTACAGGCGTCGATCTCATCGTAGACGACACCCCCGAAGCCATCACCATTTCCAGCTTCGATCCCATCAAGAGAGAAGTTGCAAGGATCGCACTTGAAAAACTCATTTCCGACGGCAGGATCCATCCCACCAGGATAGAGGAAGCCGTTGAAAAAGCAAGGAAGGAAGTTGACGTTGCCATCAAGCGTGCCGGAGAACAGGCTACGTTTGAGACCGGTATCCACGGCTTCCATCCGGAGGTCATCAAGCTTCTCGGACGTCTCAAATTCCGTACCAGCTACGGACAGAACGTCCTCAACCACTCCATTGAAGTGTCCATCCTCTCCGGCATCATCGCCGACGAGCTGGGAGTTGACAGCACTCTTGCAAAGCGTGCGGGCCTTCTCCACGATATCGGCAAGGCATTGACTCAGGAGATCGAAGGATCCCACGTTCAGCTCGGTGTTGACGTTGCCAAGAGATACAAAGAGAGCAAGGACGTCATCCATGCTATTGAAGCTCACCACGGAGACGTTGAGCCTCATACGCTGGTAGCGATGATAGTTCAGGCTGCCGATGCAGTCTCCGCCGCAAGGCCCGGAGCAAGACGTGAGAATCTTGAAAACTACATCAAGAGACTGACAAAGCTTGAGGATATCGCCAAGGAATTCAACGGTGTTGATACCGCATTCGCAATTCAGGCGGGCCGTGAGATAAGGATCATGGTCAAGCCCGAAGTAGTCACAGACGATCAGATGTGTCTGGTGGCAAGGGACGTGGTAAAGCGCATTGAATCCGAGCTTGAATATCCCGGTCAGATCAAAGTTCACATCATCAGAGAGAGCCGTGCCATCGACTACGCAAAATAAGAAATACGAAGGTATTACGGCGAAAACTTCTTTAATAGCTTGACCACGGCGCATGAGCCGATACTATTCCGACGAAGGTCGGTTGATCATACAGTATATAGAGCTATGAAGTAATCACGAGCGAGACCGCTCTCAAGACCGACGGGGAGACCCGTCGGTCGTTTTTTTGCTTTGAAAGCTCCGTTGCTCGGATGGCATCGGGGTTGAAAGCGGGGCGAAACGGTCCTTTGGCGGCGAAAGCAGGACCGATAAAGAGGAGGGAAAATGGGATAAAGGAGGCTATAGCAGCCTTTTCAGATCCTCAAGGACGAACTCCACGTTAGGTCCGATGACGATCTGTACCGATCCTCCACCCGGCATCACCACTCCCTTTACGCCGTCAAAGAGCAGCCGGTCCCGTTTTACCGCCGCCTCGTTTTTGACTTCTATGCGAAGCCTTGTGGTGCAACATCCCGCGGAGACGACGTTATCTTTTCCTCCGATGTGGGAGAGGATCTTTTTTGCAATGGAGTCACCGCCGAGGCTGTTTCCGCCGGTATCGTTTCGTTTTTCGTATTTTGTTTCTTCGCCGTCTGAACCTGGGATCTTGATGCGGTATCTTTTGATAATGAAGAAAAATGCTCCGTAGAACACCGCAAACGCCGCAAGCCCCAGGGGAATTATCAACCATGTTTTTTGTGCGGCGGGAAGGCGGGATGAGAATATCAGATCCACAAGTCCTGCGGAGAAGGAGAAGCCCGCACGGAATCCCAGCTCCACGGTGACGTAGGTGAAGATACCGTAGAGGAGTGCGTAGACCGTGTAGAGGCCGGGCGAGAGGAACATGAAGGCGAACTCAAACGGCTCCGTCACCCCACTTATGAAGGCGCAGAGAGCGCCGGAGGCGAGGAGCCCGAAGGCTCCTCTTCTCTTTTCCTTCGGCACACTGCGGATCATTGCCGCTGCCGCACCGGGAACACCGAACATGATACAGGGGAAAAATCCGGACATATACGAGCCAAGGCTCCAGGAGACGTCGGCATCGGTGGCGCCTTGCCAAAAATAAGTCAGGTCGCCAAGTCCCGCAGTATCGAACCAGAACACGTTGTTGAGAGCGTGGTGAAGCCCCGTCGGGATAAGGAGGCGATTGAGAAAAGCGTAGATCCCCGCTCCCGCCGCTCCGAGGGAGGCTACGGCACTTCCGAGAAGGGTGAGAAGGGAGAAGGTGACGGGCCACAGAAACAGTAGGACAAGTGACATAAGAATGGCAGATACGGCAGAGGATATTGCCGCAAAGCGCTTCCCCCCGAAGAAGGAGAGAGCGGCGGGAAACTTCACACGGCCGAACCTGTCACAGCAAAAGGCGCCGATAAGACCGCACAGTATTCCGATGAAGGGGTTCTGTATCTTTTCAAACGCCGCCGTCCTTCCGGCGTTTTCCGCCCAAGAGGGAAAGTAGAGCGTGATGGCATCGGGGGACAACAGCACCGTCACCGTAAGCCACGCCGTAAGCGCCGAAAGCGCACCGTGACCGGAGCTTTCCCTGCTGACTCCGATGCCAACTCCGACGGCGAAGAGTATCGCTATGTTATCGATGATCGCACCTCCCGCCTCCGTGAGAAATCCGCCTACGGAACCGAGCACCCCCAAGGTCTCGCCTCCCTGCACCGATGCGGGAGAGAGAAGATATCCGATCCCCATCAAAATGCCACACACGGGAAGACACGCCACGGGAAGCATCAGCGATCGCCCCAGCCTTTGCAAAAATTTCAAAACTGCACCGCCTTTCGCTTGCCGCCTGTCAAAAGGTTCCTTTCCGTTTTTCCCTTTGCAGCGGCTCTTTTCGGTAGTTTGCCCGAAAAGCAAGTGATTTTTCATAAAAAACGGGTTTCCGTTTTGGATAATCTGCCAAGTTGATAAAAGTTCTTTAAAAACTATTGAAATGGGACGGTTTTTATTATATAATTATTGGTACTAGTGCACGGCGAAGGCCGTCTTTTCATCGATTTGATTTATTAACTTTTCATAAAAGGCAAAGGAGCTAACTATGGCAACCATTACAACCAAAACGGTCCGCAACGTCTGCCTGCTCGGTCACGGCGGATGCGGAAAAACGACTCTTGCGGAGGCAATGCTCTTTGAGTCAAAGGATATCGACAGAATGGGTAAGACCACAGACGGTAACACCGTATGTGACTACGATCCCGAGGAAATATCAAGAGGCTACAGTATTTCCACTTCCGTTGCGTCGGTAATGTGGAAGGAGAACAAGATCAACATCCTTGACACTCCCGGCTATCTCGATTTTGCAGGCGACACCATGGAGGGTATCAGAGCGGCAGATGCAGCAGTTATCCTCGTTGACGGCAAGGCAGGTCTTGAGGTAGGTACGGAGCTTGCATGGGAATACGTTGAGCAGGCTCATCTCCCCCGTGCATTCTTCGTCAACAAGTGCGACGATCCCGAAGCGAGCTTCGCAAGAGTGTACGATCAGCTTCACGAAAAATTCGGAACTTCTCTCTGCCCCGTTTTCGTTCCCGTCGGAAACAACGTGTTCGTTGACCTTGTCAATATGAACGCCTTCTCCTTCGGTGAGAGAGGACACAGAGAAGAAGTCCCCATGAAGGACGAATACCACACCATCGCAGACCAGTACAAGGATTCTCTCAACGAGGCTATCGCCGGCACGAGCGAGGAGCTTATGGAGAAATTCTTCGACGGCGAGGAGATCACGGCAGAAGAGGCTGAGAACGCTCTCCATGAGGGCCTCATCCACGGAGATATCGTCCCCGTTTACTGCGGTAGTGCTCCCAACCTTTGGGGCGTCCGTACCCTCATGAACTCCATCGTTGCGTCCTTCCCCCGCTTCACCGCAAAGGGCAGCGAGGCTCTGGAAAACGGCGAGACCAAGGAGATCGATCCCGAAGGCGAGACCGCACTCTTCGTATTCAAGACCGTTGCGGATCAGTTCGGCAAGCAGACCATGTTCAAGGTCATGAACGGTACTCTCAAGAAGGACATGACTCTCAAGAACATGACCAGCGGCGCAGCCGAGAAGTTCGGTCACATCTACATAATGAAGGGCAAGAAGCAGATCGAGGTGGATTCACTCTGCTGCGGCGATATCGGCGTAGTTCAGAAGCTCTCCGCTACGAAGACCTGCGACACCCTCGCTGCCTCCGGCGAGTTCCGGTACAAGAAGACCGAGTTCCCCACTCCTTATATGTGCAAAGCTATCATGGCTGCCGCTAAGGGCGATGAGGATAAGATCACTCAGGGAATCGCAAAACTTCTTGACGAGGATCCCACTATCATTTACGAGAACAATCCCGAGACGAAGCAGATGCTTCTCTACGGAATGAGCGATATCCACCTTGACGTTATTTTTGCAAAGTTGAAGAACCGTTACGGCACTAAGCTCGTTACTGCAGCTCCCAAGATAGCGTACCGCGAGACCATCAAGAAGAGCGTTGAAGTTCAGGGTAAGCACAAGAAGCAGTCAGGCGGTTCCGGTCAGTACGGTGACGTCAGGATCAGATTCAGCCACGGCGAAGAGGAAGGACTCACCTTCACTCAGAGCGTTGTCGGCGGAAGCGTTCCGAAGGGATTCTATCCCGCAGTTGAGAAGGGCCTTCTTGAAGCAATGCAAAAGGGCGTTCTCGCAGGTTACCCGGTAGTTAACCTGGCGGCTGACCTCTATGACGGTTCTTACCACCCCGTTGACTCCAACGAGATCTCCTTCAAGCTGGCTGCAAAGCTCGCTTACAAAGAGGGTCTTCCCAAGGCAGGTCCCGTTCTTCTTGAGCCTTACGGACAGCTCAAGGTCTCCGTACCCGAAAACATGGTCGGTGACGTTATGGGCGACCTTAACAAGCGCCGCGGCAGAGTTCTCGGAATGAATCCGGACGAGAAGAGAAAAGGCTACACTATCGTTGAAGCAGAGGCTCCCAAGGCCGAGATGATGGACTACACTATCATTTTGAAGGCTATGACACAGGGTCGCGGCAAATACACATTCGTATTTGACCACTACGAAGAGGTTCCCTCCAACGAAGCACAGAAGATCATCGCAGCTCATCAGGCAGAGGCAGATGAATGATCGGTAATATTTGGCGGGGGCAACATCGGTGCCCCCGCCTCTTGCCTCTTTAAAGGCAATTGATGCGTGTTTTAGCCGCCGTTACGGGAGAAGCAAGGGAAAGACCGCTTCAAAAAGAAACGGCCGAAAAACGCCTTAAAAGCGCTTTATATGCCATCTTTGGAAGCGGTTTTGGAGTTCTTTTTTCGCCTCGGGGAAGGAATTAAATCGAAATTCACACAAAGCGGCATTTTTTGTGGTATCATGAGTAACTGAGGTGCGACAGCAAATTTCACTAAAAGGAGAGTATGACAGTATGGCAATAATGGACGATATCAAAGGAACGATAACCAAGACCGGCAAGAGCGCAGTCAAGAAGACCAAGGACCTTGCTGAGATCGCAAAACTGACAAGTGAGATCGAGGAGACCAAGTCCCTCATCAAGGGAGTCTACGTTGAGATCGGCAAGAAGTATTGCGAGCTCTTCGACAGAGAGACCGCATTGAATGAATTCACCATCGACGTTGCAACCGTTGAGAACCTTCAAAGTCAGCTTGAGACCCTCAAAGTAAAAAGGCTTGCCCTCAGGGGCAAGGTGGTCTGCGAAAAATGCGGCCGGGCAGTTGACGATGAGTACTCATTCTGTCCCTTCTGCGGCGCTAAGCTTCCCGAAATGGCGGCAGAGGAGGAAACGGAGGATGTGCCCGAGATCCCCGAGGTCTGCGATGCAGACGAGGAGATCGACGATTGATCCCCATTGCGCTAAAATAATAATGATAAAAAGAGCCCCTTGACCAACGGTCAAGGGGCTTAGTCTGTCTGACGTGTTGACGGACTCTGTTTTATTTTACCAACGTAAAGTAGAGCACCACCAAGACGGAAAGGGCGATACGGTACCATCCGAAGACTTCGAAGCTGTGGCGCCTTACGAATTCCACAAGGAACTTGACTGCTACCAAGGAGACTAAGAATGACACTACCGTTCCGATGGCAAGAACCGCAAGTTCACCGCCGGTGAAGGCATTTGCAATACCGCCTCCCGCCTCTGCAACGAACTTGGCTATCTTGAGAAGTGAAGCACCCAGCATAACGGGAATGGCGAGGAAGAACGAAAACTCCGCGGCTGCCTTTCTCGATACTCCGAGAACGGTAGAACCGATAATGGTGGAGCCGGAGCGGGATGTTCCCGGTATCAGCGCCAGCACCTGGAACGCTCCTATTCCGAGGGCTGTCATGCAGTCGATGCTCTCCGGGTCGTCGATGCGGTATTTTTTGTCCTTGTTCTTTCTTTCGATGATGATGAACAGAACTCCGTAGACAAAGAGGGCGCCGGCAACTACGAACTTGCGTCCGGGTTCGGAAAATACCGTAGCGGAGAGAAGATCGTCAAAGAGCACTCCGATGATGCCGGCGGGAACTGCCGCAATAAGTATCTTTCCCCAAAGGCTCCACGTTTTTTTCTTGTCGCTTGCGCTTTTGGACGGGGCAAAGGGGTTGAGCCGTCCGAAATACAGCACCACTATTGCCATTATCGAGCCGAATTGGATGACAACGTCGAACATTTCAACGAATTCAGCTCTCAGATCCACGTTTAAAATGCTGTCAAGCAGGATCAAATGGCCTGTGGAGCTGATGGGAAGCCACTCGGTGATACCCTGTACGATTCCCGCAAGGATCGAGTAGATCAATTCAATAATACCGATAGAACTTTGCATCGTTACCTCTCAAATACTGATATAGAAGGAACGGTGACATCAGCCACCCCTCAGAATGTCTCCCTCTTTTACTTTGTAGGGACATTTTAAGCGGAATATCTGCCCCGGATGGGGAGTCGACTCTATCGCTTCTCCTGCTTCATCCGTCAGATCCTCCGCAGCGAAGGGAAGTCCCACGTTCCCCACCGTCAAAAGCTCCACCGCATCGTTTTTCTTCAATTTGTTCCTTTGGATGAAGGTGGCGATGCCGTCGCCGTCACTGTCCGATATGGCAGTGGCAAGGTAGGCTTTTTCTCTTATGTAGCCCGGCTCATCCACTATGTTGGCGTTCTCATGAGGGGGAGCGAAGAAAAATCCGGTGTCGTATTTTCTGTGGCTGACACTGCAGAGTTCTCTCAGCCACGCGGGATCGTATCTGTAGCCCGCCGGGTCCTTTTCGTAAGCATCGATGGCCATGCGATAGGTATTGGTCACCACCGCAGTGTAGTAGGCGCTTCTGACACGCCCCTCCAGCTTGAAACTGGTGATGCCCGCCTCACAAAGTTCCGGGATGTGCTCGATCATGCACATATCTCTGCTGGACATGACGAATGTGTCACCGTCGGATTCTATCACCGGAAGCGAGAAGTCGGGTCGCTTTTCCTCCGCCACCTCAAGGGATTTCTCCTCTTTTTCACGGTAGATCCACCTGCAGGACTGGGCGCAGGCACCGTGGTTGGCGTCCCTGCCGATAAAGTACTGGCTGAGGAGGCACCTTCCGCTGTAGGCAACACACATGGATCCGTGGACGAAAGCCTCCAGCTCCACCTCGTCGGGAAGTTTTTTTCGAATGCTTTTTATGTCCTCAAGAGTCAGTTCCCTTGCGAGAACTATCCTCTTTGCACCAAGCTCGTGCCACGCAAGGCACGCCTCGGCAGATACCGTGCTTGCCTGTGTTGAGATATGGATCTCAAGAGAGGGAGCAACACGCTTGACAAGGGACATAACTCCGATATCGGACACGATGACCGCATCCGCTCCGATGGCATCAAGCCGACGGATGAAAACCTCAAGCTCCGGGTATTCCCTGTCTCTCGGCATTATGTTGACGGTGACGTAGACCTTGACGTTTGCCCCATGGGCAAATGCCACCGCCCGCTCAAGTTCTTCCGTATCAAAATTCCCTGCCGCCGTCCTCATTCCGAAGGAGGTCCCCGCAAGATAGACGGCATCGGCGCCGTATCTTACCGCCGCCTTCAGTTTTTCGAAGTCTCCTGCGGGGGACAGGAGCTCCGGTCTGTGTTGAGCCATATTAACTTCTCTTATCCTCGATCATGCGGTTCTTGAGTTCCCAAAGCTCGTCGGACAGGTCCACGTAGTAGTTGTGGGGGTTCTCAAAGCGGAGCACCTCGTCCCACATGGTATCAAGCTCGAATGCGCAGTTTCGTCTGACCTCATCAAGAGGTGGGAAATCATAGACGAGCTCTCCCGCACGGAATATCGGTATCAGCATCCGTCTGAGATAGTAGTCTGTGAAGGTCTTTTTCTTCCACGTGTAGGCCGGGTCAAAGATCTCAAGAGGCTTCGTTTCGTCGATGTCCTCGTCGAAGATGCAGATAAGGTCCGCCTCCGCCTTTCCCGTTTCCTTCGAGTAGATGCGGAAGACTTTTTTGAAATGAGGATTCGTTATCTTCTCGATGTTTTCGCTGACTTTGATCCTCGGATGGATGCCCTCTCCGTCCTCGACTGCCACAAGCTTGTAGACGCCGCCGAACACCGCATCGCTTTTTGCCGTGATAAGTCTCTCACCGACGCCGAAGGAGTCGATCTGGGCGCCCTGGTTGAGGAGCTCCTTGATAATGTATTCGTCAAGGGAGTTTGAGATGACGATCTTACATTCGGTGAGCCCCGCTTCATCAAGCATCTTTCGTGCTTTCTTGGTAAGGTAGGTGATGTCTCCGGAATCGATCCTGATGGCGCAGGCACGCTTGCCTTGGGGCCACAGGACTTCTTTTATTACCTTGATCGCGGCGGGAACGCCGGATTCGAGGACGTTATAAGTGTCCACAAGGAGCGTTGGGTTGTCCGGATAGAGACGGCAGTACTCCTTGAAAGCCTTGTATTCGTCGTCGAAGAGCTGGATCCAAGAGTGAGCCATTGTTCCGCCGGCAGGCACTTTGTAGAGCTTGTCGGAAAGGGCGCAGGCAGTTCCCGCGCAGCCGCCGATATATGCAGCTCTTGCTCCCAATACCGCCGCCGATTCTCCGTGGGCACGGCGTGAGCCAAACTCGGATATGGGTCTTCCGTCGGCGGAACGGGTCATGCGGCTGGCTTTGGTTGCCACCAGGGACTGGTGGTTGATCTGAAGCAATACGTAGGTCTCGATGAGCTGAGCTTCCACAACGGGCGCTCTCACGGTGATGATCGGTTCGTAAGGGAAGACTACGGTGCCCTCAGGTACCGCCCAAACGTCACCGGTGAAGCGGAAGTCCTTCAGGTAGTCGAGAAAATCCTCCGCAAAGGTGTTTCTCGAACGAAGGTAATCGATGTCGCTCTCGGTGAAAGAGAGGTTTTTCAGATACTCCGCTATCTGCTCAAGGCCTGCCGCAATAGCATAGCCTCCGCCGTCGGGATTCTTTCTGTAAAAGACGTCAAAATATGCGTACTTGTCTTTCAGCTCCGTGTTGAAATAGCCGTTGCCCATCGTGAGCTCGTAATAATCGCAAAGAAGGGCGAGAGATGATTTGTCCATGTTTTGTTCCTCAGCACTAAGTGTCGTCCGCCCGAAGGCGGTAATAACCAATGATCGCGGGCTAAATTGCCCGCGCTCACAGCAGTTTTCAGCCAAGCGGCGAGTCGTCCTCGGATAGCCGCTGTTTTGTCAAACAGAGAGAGCAGGGCTCTCTCTGTTTTTTGTGTTCTTACTCTGCGTCTACGAGATCGTCCTCGGTCAGGATCTCATCGTCATCGCAACCGCATTCGGGGATGAAGTCATCATCGTCGAAGCCGTCAAAGCAACCGCCGAGGCAATTGTCACAATCGTTGTCGCACTCAAAGGTGATCTTGAAGTACTTCTTGAAGAGCATGTAAGCCGCAACTGCAATAGCAGCGACAGCGGCAGCTACGGTCGCCGATATAAAGACCACTTTCCAAATGTTAACTTTTTTTTCTTTCATAATATCCACTCCTTTGATCGTGATAGTTTAGAATGGGCTTTCCTTATTAGTATTATAACACAAAACGGCGCAAATGCAAGCCCATATCTGCTATTTTACGGAATTTTTAATGACCGAAGGCGCTCAAAAGCCGTTTTTGCTCCTTCATTTGGCCTTTAAGTGAGCGACATCGGCGTGCCGCCTTGCCGTTTTATCTTTTGACGATGCCGATAACGGCTCCCATGGTCCCTCTTTTTCCACCGGTGGCTCTGTGGGAGTGGAACAGTGTGGGGTCGCAGGCAGTACAGTAGGGAGAAACGTCCATGCTCTCTCTTTTGATCCCCACGCTCTTAAGTATCTCAAGGTTCATTGAAACGAGATCGGCAAAGAGCCGTCCTTCTCTTTCTTCTATGTGGCGCTCGGCGAAGCCGTCGCCTCTCGCCTTTGATACCGCCTGAACGAAGTCGTCCTTGACCTCAAAATGGCACGGGTGGATACAATGGCCTACCGCTACCTTGACAGTGTCTCTTCTGCACCCCAATGACACCATTGCTTCCACCACCGATGCGGCGATGCCTCCAACGGTGCCCTTCCAACCTGCGTGAGCCGCACCGACCACCGGAGACGCGTCCTCCTTGGTTCCGCAAAACAGGATGGGCGTGCAGTCCGCTACTCTGACAAGAAGCGATACTCCGGCGGAATCCGTCACAAAGGCGTCGGAGGGGGCAGTATTTTCCTTTTCGATCCCCTCAAGGGCATTTTCCGAAAAGACCGTCCTGGCATGACACCCGTGATATTGGGGGGAGCCGATGAGCCCGGAATATTCCACACCCGCCATGAGACAGAGCCGCCTCATATTCTCTCTTACTGTGCCGTCCCCATCTCCGTTTCCGAAGGACAGATTCATGCTCCTCGTGTGGTCGCATTCCGACACGCCACCCTCCCTTGTGGAAAAGGCGTGACATACCGAGGGGTGGGAGATGATATCGCTCTTAAATACCGAGCCGTCCCGTTTGAACATCCGAATACCGCCTTTTTTCAGGCACCGAGCGCCTCTTTTATCTTCGAGTTGATCTTTTCTCTCACCGAAAGGAGATACTCATCCGAGCGGGGGTACTCCTTGAAGGTGATGGGTTCGATGCCGTCCTCAAGTATCGCCATAACGGTCTCTTTATCGGTGAGGGACTCAAGAAGCTTCATGGCACGAAGGTCATAGAGAGCCTGTGTGAAGCCCACCAGATGCAACGTTTCGTAAGCAGTGCCGTCCGGCGCCGGGTAGACCGAAAAGGCATCCCCCGCGGGAACGAAATAACCGCCGTCGGTGCAGTGGTAGGGATCGATGGGCTCTACCGAGAACTGGGAATAGTAGAAGTTGTAGCCCCACTGTAAGAAGCCCGCCACGTCGTATTTGTAGAACTGGGTGCCGATGATGCGGTTTCTCGCCTGAGGCATGGATACGAAGCGGTTGGACACTTTGATCCACTGACAGCAGCAATAGTACGTCCACAAATTCTT
The DNA here is from genome assembly GCA_964629225.1 of uncultured Ruminococcus sp. Lineage (GTDB taxonomy): Bacteria > Bacillota > Clostridia > Oscillospirales > CAG-272 > RUG14199. Next base: position 29,462 of record CAZVQC010000020.1, on the reverse strand, counting down.
GACTCCCGCCTCAAGATAGGGCTCTATGTGGTCGATGGATACCACGGGGGTGTTGAGGGCACCTTTTTGGTAGAACGAGAAATCGCTGAGGGCATCCATTATGACGCATCCGTCAAGGAGATCCTCCACGGTCTTTTTGACCGCGATGTAATTATCAAGCTTGTCGCCTCCCGGCTCGTCGGAGAGGTGGAAAACGGTACGGTCGAAGATGCCGAGCCTTTCCAGTTCCTCCTTGAGAGCGGGGAGAAATGCGGAGAGAAAAGCCTTGTATTCTTCTCCGACGGCATCGGTCTCCCAGCCGAATATGCGCTTGTATTCTCCGTCGACCGTCGCCATTACCTTGGGTGCGTGCTCCGCTCCCCACTGCGTAAATAGGTGGGCTATCTCAAAATATTCAACTCCTACCGAGAGGCAAAGATCCACCCAGCGGCGGAGTTTTTCAAAGCCGAAGGACCATTTGCCTTTGTCAAGAAAGACGTCCACGAGCTGGACTGTCGGTCTCTCTCCTCCAACTTTTGTGTCCAGAGCCGGTGTCAAGACGGGGGTAAGTATCATGTTGATGCCGTTTTTGACGGCAGTCTTCAAGAATTCTTCTATTATCCTCCAGTGATCTTCCCCGAAGGTCTCCACTCTGTAATAAGAAGCAAGGCAGTCGGCGTGGAACCACTGGGTCACCTTGATATTTTGCTTTGGAAGCACGGCATCTATTATTTCAAGGTCGAAATGGACGGAGGAATACTCTTCTCCCTCGTCGTTGACAAGCGCGATATCGATGGGGAAAGCACCGGCGTTTGCATCCTCGGGTATCTCCACGTCCACCCAAAGGCTCATAAGCTCCCCCCTGAAAATGTAGAGTTGATTCTCCTCGGTAATGGGGATCATAAGGTCGGGGTAGAGCCCGGGCTCCTTGCTTATGAAATTGTCGTCCTCATCGCTTTTGTACATCGGCATACGGACGGGAACACTGTCGATACGGCTGACCTTAACGCAGCTGTTATCGGGAGATGATAGCTTGTAATGGGCGACGTATTTCCATCCCGCCGGGGAATCGTCGGAGGAGTAGAGGACTTCAAAGGAGAACCTCTCTCCCTTAAGGGCGGTGGCACGGGTGAATTCCGGCTTTGTTTCTATCTTTTCCGTGGTAAAACATTTTTCAAGAGATGACACGGATCTCATTTTTACTGTGCAGTCTATCATGGCATTTCCTTTCGGGATATTTTTTGTTTTTTTCGGGAAAACGGAGACCGTTTTCACCCTTCGTACCAATGATATCATATTTTTGCGGAATTAACAATACGGTTTTTCGAAAAGGCTTGGATACTTTCGATTTTTTTGCCCGTTCTATTTGTAAATAAAATATTAAAAGCATTGTATTTGCCCCATGAAAGGTGGTATAATGTGTTTTGAATTCGGATTTTTTCCGGATCGGTCAAAATAATCAATTTATTATCTGCCATCATCAAGGAAAGAGAGGGAAATATCGATGGAAATAGCAAACTGGTTTGTTTGCGTGCTCGGAATAGGAATAGTCTTCATCGGACTGATCGTGCTGGTGTTCATCTGCTGGCTCATGGGAGTGTTCTGTAAGAATACCGGAACTGCCGACAAAGCCGCAGTATCGGCTCCCGCACCTGCCGCATCTTCCGATGCAATACCCAACAAGCAGGAACTTATCGCCGCTATATCAGTGGCACTTGCGGAGGAACTGGGAGAAGACGTCTCTGCTATCCGCATTACTTCAATCAGGAAGATCTGAAACAAAAATCAAAAAACATAACGGAGGATACCAACCATGAAAATGTACAAAGTCAATGTTAACGGAACTACTTATGAAGTAACTCTTGAGGTCTGCGATGTAGCAGATGTCAAGGCTGCTCCCGCACCTGCAGCAGCGCCCGCAGCACCTGCAGCAGCGCCCGCAGCACCTGCAGCACCTGCAGCACCCGCAGTAGCAGCACCCGTCGACGGCGAGACAGTCGCAAGCCCCATGCCCGGCACTATCCTTGACGTCAAGGTCCAGAACGGTCAGACAGTCAAGAACGGCGACATTCTCTTCATCCTTGAAGCAATGAAGATGGAGAACGAGATATTCGCTCCCTGTGACGGAGTAGTAACCGTCGTTACCACCAAGGGCTCCACTGTCGAGACAGGAACGGTACTCGCTACCATCGCTTGAGCGAAGCAAAGAAATAACACTTAAAGTCGGCGCTTTGCCGACACGGAGGAAAATATGACAAAAAGAATTCTCAGCATCCTTCTTTGCGTCGCCACCCTCGTCTCTCTTTTCATCGCAATGGGAACTTCCGCTTTCGCCGCCGACGAAACGGCAGAAGCGGAGGAACTTATAACGGTCAAGAGCGCGACGTACGATGCAGATGCCAAAAAACTGACGGTCGTAGTCTCCAACAAGGGACCTGCGATCAACGACGCATACATTCTCTTTTCCGGATATGACGAGTCGGCTATCAACTTCTCAACTGAGAACCTTGCCACCAACTCCTACGGTATCACCTTTGCAATAGCATACGTTTCCACCGTAGGTGAGGGCTCCACCGCCGAATTCGTATTTGACGGAGTGACCGTTGCCGACCCCGAAAACCTCCCCGACACCACCGCATACTTCCAGTACGGTCCTACGGCGGCTGTGGGAACGGCCCTCGGGACTCAGATGATCGATCTCGGCAACATTTTTGAAAAGCAGCCCTCTCCCTCTTACGGCGAAGTTATCATCAACTTCCTGAAGCAGACCGGTGCATACATAGTTAAGGATAACTGGAAATCCCTCATTATGATCGGCATCTCCTGTGTCCTTCTCTATCTGGCGATCGGAAGAGGCTTTGAACCCCTCCTTCTCATTCCCATCGCATTCGGAATGCTCCTTACCAACCTTCCCGGTGCGGAGATGTTCCACGAAGCACTTTTCGCAGGCGGTCACGTCCATTGGGAACTGTTCACCGCTTCCGAAAACTTCACCCCCGGACTTATCGACTATCTCTATTTGGGCGTTAAGCTCGGTCTGTATCCCTGCCTCATCTTCGTAGGCGTCGGTGCCATGACCGACTTTGCTCCCCTTATCGCGAACCCCAAGAGCCTGCTTCTCGGAGCGGCGGCACAGCTCGGTATCTTCCTCGCCTTCATCGGCGCAAGGTACCTCGGCTTCACCTCCGCACAGGCGGCTTCCATCGGTATCATAGGAGGAGCGGACGGACCTACCGCCATATTCGTCACGTCAAAACTGGCTCCGGAGCTGCTCGGCCCCATTGCGGTGGCGGCGTACTCCTACATGGCACTGGTTCCCGTTATCCAGCCTCCGATAATGAAACTGCTCACGACGAAGGAAGAGAGAAAAATCAAGATGGTGCCTCTCAGAGAGGTATCAAAGAAGGAAAAGATCTTCTTCCCCATCCTCGTTACCGCAGTGGTGGCATTCATCGTTCCTTCGGCGGCTCCCCTTGTAGGATCTCTTATGTTGGGTAACTTGCTTAAGGAGAGCGGCGTTGCAGACCGTCTTTCCAAGACTGCTCAGAATGAGCTGATGAACATCGTTACCATATTCCTCGGTATCTCCGTCGGTGCTACCGCAACTGCCGAGACGTTCCTCTCCCTCAAGACACTGGGCATCCTTTTCATGGGCGTTTGCGCATTTGGATTCGGAACCGCAGGCGGTGTCCTTCTTGCAAAACTCATGAACCTCTTCCTCCCCAAAGACAAGCAGATCAACCCCCTCATCGGTTCTGCCGGAGTATCCGCGGTTCCTATGGCGGCAAGAGTATCTCAGATAGTCGGCCAGAAGGAAAACCCCTCAAACTTCTTGCTCATGCACGCCATGGGCCCGAACGTGGCGGGAGTTATCGGTTCGGCTATCGCGGCAGGCGTTCTTATCGCCTTGTTCGCTTGACAGAAGCCTTTTCGGAAAGGATAATAAAAGATGGCAAACAAACTCTATATCACAGACACTATCCTCAGAGATGCTCATCAGTCTCAGGCGGCTACCCGCATGAAACTGGAGGACATGTTGCCCGCTTGCGAGACCTTGGACAAGGTCGGTTACTGGTCACTTGAGTGCTGGGGCGGTGCGACGTTCGACTCCTGCATGAGATTTCTCGGAGAAGATCCCTGGGAGAGGCTTCGTGCGCTGAAAAAAGCTCTTCCCAATACAAAGCTTCAGATGCTCCTTCGCGGTCAGAACCTTCTCGGTTACAAGCACTATGCGGACGACGTGGTTGATGCCTTCGTCAAAAAAGCTATCGAGAACGGCATCGACGTCATCAGAGTGTTCGATGCTTTGAACGACCCCCGCAACCTTGAGGCCTCCATCAAGGCCATCAAAAAGTACGGCGGCATCTGCGAGGCAGCGTTCAGTTACACGAAGAGCCCTGTCCACAGTGAGGAATATTTCGTGGATCTGGCACTTAAACTGAGAGACATGGGCGCAGACGTCATCTGCATCAAGGACATGGCAAATCTTCTCCTTCCCTATGAGGCGTACTCCCTCGTTAAGAAGCTGAAGGCTGCTCTTGATATCCCCGTTCACCTCCACACCCACAACACCACCGGTACCGGCGATATGACCAATTTGAAGGCTTGCGAAGCGGGTATCGATATCGTAGACTGTGCTCTCTCTCCTCTTGCAAACGGCACGTCAAACCCCGCAACGGAGTCCCTCGTTGCAACTCTCAAGGGAACGGAAAGAGACACGGGTCTCGATCTGAATCTTTTGAGTGAAGCCGCAAGTCATTTCCGCGGTGTAGCCGACAAGCTCAAGGCCGAGGGCATCCTCGACCCGAAGGTGTTGAACGTGGACACGAAGACCCTGCTCTATCAGGTCCCCGGCGGAATGCTTTCAAATCTTCTGTCTCAGCTCAAGCAAGCCAACGCAGAAGACAAATTCTACGAGGTGCTGGCGGAAGTGCCGAGAGTCCGTGCGGACTTCGGTTATCCTCCCCTCGTAACACCCACAAGCCAGATCGTAGGAACCCAGGCAGTGCTCAACGTGCTGATGGGCGAGAGATACAAGATGGTATCCAAAGAATCCAAGGGTCTGCTTCGCGGTGAGTACGGTGCTCTCCCCGGAGAGGTCAACGAAGAGGTAAGGAGGAAGGCTATCGGTGATGATCCGATCATCGACTGCCGTCCCGCAGACCTTATCGAGCCTGAGCTTGAGAAGTACAGAGAGGAAGCAGGCGATCTTGCAAGGAGCGATGAAGACGTGCTCTCTTACGCGCTCTTCCCTCAGGTGGCCGCAAAATTCCTTGCGGAAAGAAATGCAAAAAACGAAATGAAGGAAAGCGGCGTCCGTGTGCTCTACGTGGATGACAGGTCCCTTTGAGTTCCAAAAGATCAAATGAAAACGGCGGCAGAGATGCCGCCGCTTTTTTCGAGCGAAGTCTTTTTGTCAAGAGATGTTTTTGCGATCAAAACCGCTACGGAAACTCCTCCCTTTGAACAAATTTGCTTTTTTTGCTCTAAAACGGCTCAAGGGTATTGACAACGGTTCAATCGGTGTGTATAATGTACCCGTCATGAACACGGATAAATTGTCCGTTTTCATGCTTTGATCTTAAGGAGAATGTTAAAATGGCAAAACAGATAGTAAAGGAGGATATCCCCGCAGTCAAGGCGCTTCTTGAAAAGGCTCTCGGCAGCGGTGAATATTCCGACATTTCAAGAATGGGCGGTCTTACCAACCATACTTACAAAGTCACCCTTGCCTCCGGCAAGGAGTACGTGGTCCGTATCCCCGGAGAGGGAACGGAGGAACTCATCGTAAGAGGCGATGAGAAAAAGAGCACGGAGCTTGCTTGCAAGCTTGGTGTGGATGCCAAGATGCTCTATTTCGGAAATGACGGCTCAAAGGTCACGGAGTTCATTCCCAATGCGGTGACGATGTCCTCGGAGCTTCTTCACGACATAGAACGCATCAAGAAGGTGGCGGCCATCTACAAGACCATGCACACCTGCGGTGTCGACACCGGCGTCCCCTTTGAGGTCTTTGAAATGGCGGCGGGTTACGAGGATATCATAAAAGACAAAAACGTGGCGATGTTCGACGATTACGCTACCGTAAAAGCCGAAGTCATGCGCATCAAGGCGGCGACGGATGCCGCTGTGGATGCGAAGAAGGTGCCCTGCCACAACGACCCTCTTTGTGAGAACTGGGTCGAGGGCAACGGCAGAATGTATCTTATCGATTGGGAATACGCCGGCATGAACGACGGAATGTGGGACGTTGCCGACGTCTCCATCGAGGCGGGATTTGACGATGAGCACGATATGATGCTTCTCGGAGAGTATCTTGAGCATGAGCCTACGGTCTCGGATAAGAAGCACTTCCTTGCAAGCAAGATCTACGTTGATTTTCTGTGGACTCTCTGGGCTAAGGCGAGAGTTCCCTACGACGGACAGCCTATGGAGGATTGGGCGGCGGAGAGATACGCAAGGCTCAAGGGCTTCATCGAGCAGTACAACAAATTATAATATTGAAAAGTACCGAAAAAACACGGAGGAAAAACAATTATGGCAGCAGGAATCATTGCCGGTATCACCTGGGCGATAGCGTCCTATCTTCTCACACTGGCTACAGGACTTGAGTTCTTCGATGGCAAGTCCCTTATCATAGTGACCCTCGTAGGCACGTTCATCCACGACACCGGCTCCGCCATTTGGGCGACTGCATACAACGGCGTCAGAGGAAATCTTAAAAACGTTTGGAACGCCCTCTTCAAAACGAAGAGCGGCAAATGGGTAGTGGTGGCAGCCGTTATCGGCGGTCCTATCGGTATGACGGGCTACGTTATGGCTCTGACTTTCATGGGTGCCTCCATCGGCGCAGTTGCAAGTGCTGTGTTCCCGGCTATCGGGGCAGTGCTGGCGCGTTTCTTTCTCAAAGAGAAGATGAAATGGCATCAGTGGGCCTTCCTTGCGCTGACTCTTGCAGGTGTTTACGGGCTCAGTTACTCACCGGATCTCGATATCCAGAACTTCTGGCTCGGCATCCTCGGCGCCGCTATGTGCGCTGTAGGCTGGGGAGTCGAGGCAGTCATTCTTGCAAAGTGCCTCAAGGATCCTGAGGTCAAGGATGAGTACGCACTCCAGATACGCCAGACCACATCGGCTATCACCTACGCCGCTGTAATTCTCCCCGCTATCGGCGGATGGAAGTTCACGGCGTCCCTCTTTACCCCCGATACCAAGTGGCTCATTCCCACAATCGTGATAGCAGGTTTCTTCGCAACGGTATCTTACCTGTTCTACTACAGAGCTATTTCCCAGATCGGTGCATCCAAAGCTATGGCACTTAACGTGACCTACTGTGCGTGGATCGCCGTCATCCCCTTCGTTCTCGTCATCTTCGGCGGAGAGATGCCCGCCTTCAGCCTTATTCAGCTGATTTGCACGGTAGTCGTTCTCGTCTGCGGTATCTTTGCGGCAGCCGACTTCAAAGAGATCATCAAAAAGAACTGAGCGAAATATCACCGTATCTACTTTCCAAAGGGAGCGCGCCGCGCTCCCTTTTTGGATATCTCGGCAAGTCACCGCCGTAGGCGCCTCTTTGACTGAGCCGAGGCTTTTCGGAGAACGGGAGGCGACGGCAGGGGAAAAGCCGTGTGATGAGAAAATGGAACTATGAAAAATATTAATAGATGCGGCGGAAAAAATGCAGAATAATGGGAAAAACGGGTCAAAAATGGGCGTGAAAGCCCAGTTTTTTTAATTGACGGGGGATAAATTTGCATAAATGACGAAAAAGAGCTTGTATTTTTTCTTTTTACTTGATATAATAGCGCATAAGACATCTGTTTCGGCGTTCATTTGGAGAGTTTTAAGTGGGGCACTTTAGTTAAGTGCAGTGTTTCGCTTGATTTTTTTCTCATTTTATGTTATAATGCTTCGAGTAGCTCGGATCTGCCGGCTATGCCGTGACGGTTCTTTTGCTTGCACTGCAGGCAGGGGAGCTTTAGGTGCCGTGGTTTCGGTGCCGTACCGATCTTGTCTTGAGTTACGTTATCATTTTGTTTTGTCGAAAGAGCAGTTGCCTGTCGCTTTTCGGGCGGCGGTCCATTCTGCCGGGATACCGGTTGAGATAATACGTTTCCGCCTTGTGTCGGGCGGTCTCGTGAAGTTAGGAGTTGACATTTTGGTTAAGTACATTTTGAAACGTGTCGCACTCGGACTTTTGAGTGTGTTTATCGTTGCTACCATCACATTCTTTTTGATGAACCTCGTCCCCGGCGGACCGTTCGTCGCAGAGAAATCCATAAGTAAGGCAGCTCAGGAAGCCCTTGCCGCAAAATACGGTTTGGACAAACCCCTTTATGAGCGGTACTTCACTTACATGACAGACTTTTTGAAGGGAGATATGGGAGCGAGCCTTCGTCAGAGAGGACGTACCGTTTCGGATATCATATTCACGAAATTCCCCGTATCCGCAAAGCTTGCGGGTATTGCGGTGGCAGTGGCGCTTCTTGTGGGAATACCCCTCGGATGCCTTGCGGCGTACAACAGGGGTAAATTCTGGGATAACTTCATACTTGTCCTTGCCACTTGCGGTATTGCGATACCCAGTTTTATCACCAGCGTGGTGCTTCTCTACACGTTCGGAAGCAAGCTAAAGATATTGCCCACTATCGGTCTTAACGATATGTTGTCTTACATCATGCCGGTGACGGCTCTTGCCATCTACCCCACGGCATACATCACCCGTCTTATGAGATCGGGGCTTCTTGACGTCATGGGACAGGACTATATCAGGACTGCTAAGGCAAAGGGCCTTTCCGACTTCAAGGTGCTCTTCAAGCATGCGATGAGAAATGCTATCCTTCCCGTTGTTACCTACGTAGGACCGATGCTTGCCAGCCTTATGACGGGTTCCTTCGTGGTGGAAAAGATATTTGCGATCCCCGGTCTCGGCCGTGAGTTCGTTTCATCTATTACAAACAGAGACTATACCATGATAATGGGCACGACTATCGTTCTTGCCTCCCTTATCATTCTTGCAAACGTGGTGGTCGATATCCTGTACAAGGTCATAGACCCCCGTATCAGACTTAAGTGAGGAGCGGAGAAACATGAAAAAGATAATACCCGGTCTTCACCTGAATCCCGACGATTTCGTACCTGCTACCAACGACGAAAAGCAGGAGCTGGTGGTAATGCGTGACAGTGTCAACTTTTGGGCTGACGGTCTTCGCAGACTCCGCAAAAACAAGGTGGCGATGGTCAGCCTTGTAGTTGTTGTCCTCATTATGGTATTTGCGTACGTGCTCCCCAGTTTCTGGCCCTACACGTACGAACAGCAGATACAGACGAGCGAAAACCTCGCTCCCTTTGAGTACGGTACTGTCGAGCAGGAACGTATCGCTGCGGGAGAAAAGGTATTCCCCCACATCTGCGGAACCGACAAACTGGGACGTGACTTCGCTATCCGTCTTATGATGGGTACCCGTATCAGCCTTACGGTCGGTCTCGTATGTGCGGTGCTTGTCCTTATCGTAGGCGCTACCTTCGGTGCTATTGCGGGCTTTGCCGGCGGTTGGGTGGACATGATCATGATGCGTGTCACCGACGTGCTCTATACGATCCCCGATATCCTTCTTATCATTCTTCTTGCGGTGATACTGAAGCCTCGGCTGGATAGTCTTGCTCAGCTCAAGGCCTTCTCTTGGATGCAGACCGTGGGACCCAACCTTGTGTCCATATTCATCGTGTTCGTGCTGCTCTATTGGGTAAGTATGTCACGTATCACCCGTTCGCAGGTGCTGGTCTTGAAGGAATCCGACTACGTTATGGCCGCACGTGCCCTGGGCGCAAGCAACGGCCGTATCATCAGAAAGCACCTTCTCACCAACTGTATCGGTACTCTCATCGTTACAACGACTCTTCAGATCCCCTCCGCCATCTTTACGGAGAGCTACCTCAGCTTCCTTGGACTAGGCGTTGCGGCTCCCATGCCGTCCCTCGGATCTCTTGCTACCGATGCCGTCAAGGGAATGAATACGTATCCTCACCTTCTGTTTTTGCCCGCTCTCGTTATCAGCATAACGATCCTTGCGTTCAACCTCCTCGGTGACGGCTTGCGTGATGCGTTCGACCCGAAGCTTAAAAACTGAAAGGAGAACGTGTGATGAGTGAAAAATTACTTGAGATAAAAGACGAGAGACTGTCCTTCTTCACCCCTGCAGGTGAGGTGAAAGCGCTGAACGGCGTTTCCTTCTCCATGGAGGACGGGGAGGTCCTCGGTATCGTCGGAGAATCAGGCTCCGGCAAATCCGTGACCGCATATTCCATCATGGGACTTACGGCACATCCCGGCAAGCTCGTGGGCGGAACCATCCGCTTTAACGGTCACCGGATCGACGAGATGACGGAAAAGGATTTCCGCAAGATACGCGGAAACGAAGTGTCCATCATCTTCCAAGACCCCATGACCAGCTTGAACCCGGTCTATACTATCGGAAATCAGATCGAAGAGGTCATCCGTCTTCACACCGATAAGACGAAGGAAGAAGCCCGTGCCCGTGCACTTGAGCTTTTGGAGCTTGTCGGTATCAACGAGCCGGAAAAACGTCTCAGACAGCATCCCCACGAGCTCTCCGGCGGTATGAGACAGAGAGTTATGATCGCCATCGCCCTCGCATGCGAGCCCAAGCTCCTTATAGCGGACGAGCCGACTACCGCTCTTGACGTCACGATACAGGCGCAGATATTGGAACTTATGCAGGAGCTTCGTGCGAAGCTTGGCATGAGCATCATCATGATAACTCACGACCTTGGAGTCGTTGCAAGCATGTGCGAGAAGATCGCAGTTATGTATGCGGGACATATCGTGGAGTACGGCACGGCAGATGAGATATTCTACGAGCCGAAGCACGAGTATACGAAGGGCCTTATCGGATCCATACCGAAGCTCAACGTGGAGGAGAAGGAGAGACTGGTGCCCATCGAGGGTCAGCCCGTTGACCTTCTCAATCCCCCTGCAGGTTGCCCCTTCGCACCCCGTTGCAGAAAATGCATGAAGATCTGCCTCAGGGAGATGCCCCCCAAGACAGAGCTGAGCGAGACACATTACAGTCATTGCTGGCTGCTTCAGAAGGAAGAATTCGAAAAAGGAGATGACAGCCGTGAGTGAGAATAACAAGCTTGTAGAAGTCCGTCACTTGCAGCAGTATTTCCCCGCAGGCGGCAGCGGCAAGCACAAAAAATTCGTCCAGGCAGTGGATGATGTATCCTTCTTTATTCGTCGTGGCGAGACCCTCGGTCTCGTTGGTGAGAGCGGATGCGGAAAGACCACCGTGGGAAGGACAATTTTAAGACTTTACGAGCCGACTGACGGCTCTATCATCTACAACGGAGAGACCATCTTCGACAAAAAAGAGAAGATCGCCGTCAATATGCTCCCCTACCGTCGTAAGATGCAGATGGTGTTCCAAGATCCCTATGCCAGCCTTGACCCCCGTATGACTATCGGGGATATCGTAGGCGAGGCAATAGATATCCACAAGCTTGCCGCAAGCAAGCAGGAAAGACGAGATAGGATCATCTACCTTCTTGATAAGGTGGGTCTTAACAGCGAGCACGCCAACAGATTCCCCCACGAGTTCTCCGGCGGTCAGCGACAGCGTGTCGGTATCGCAAGGGCACTTGCGGTGGATCCTGAATTCATCGTCTGCGACGAGCCGGTATCCGCACTTGACGTGTCAATTCAGGCACAGGTGGTCAATATGTTCGAGGATCTCCAACAGGATCTGGGACTTACCTACCTGTTTATCGCTCATGACCTGAGCATCGTAAAGCACATTTCCAACAGGATCGGCGTTATGTATCTTGGCAAGCTGGTGGAGCTTGCTGACAGCTACGAGCTCATCGCCCATTCCGTCCACCCTTACACACGCAGTCTTATCTCGGCTATTCCGGAAGCGGATCCGAAGACTGCAAGAGCATCCAAACGTATCCCTCTTCAGGGAGACGTGCCCAGCCCCTTGAATCCTCCCAGCGGATGCCGTTTCCGCACACGCTGTCCCTATGCGGATGAGCGCTGTGCTGCGGAATGCCCCGAATTTAAGGAGGTATCGAGCGGACATTGGGCTGCATGCCACCATCTTGACAGAGTAGATGCTGTCAAAGACCTGACGGAGTGATCCCAAGGGACAGAATATTTTGACAAAAGTGTCAAAGTATCAAAAACGGTATTTGTTGCACGGGCAGTGCAATAGGTATAGATAACGGCAATGCCGAAAAATAAAAAGGAGAAAAACCATGAACACCAAGAGATTGATCGCTATGCTGCTTGTCGTTGCTATGTGCTTCACAATGGTTATCGGCTTCAGCGCATGTGGTAAGGATCCCGTTGAGACTCCTGACAGTGATACAACAGATATCGCTGATGAGTTCACAGTACAGATCGGTCCTAACCCCGAAACTCTTGACCCCGCACTGAACAGTGCTGTTGACGGCGGTAACATGCTCATCACACTGTTCGAGACTCTTCTCATCATCGACCAGGACAACAAAGTTCAGCCTGGTCAGGCTGAGTCCTACACGGTCTCCGATGACGGTCTCACATGGACCTTCACAATGCGTGACGGTCTGAAGTGGTCCGACGGCACAGATCTTAATGCTAAGGACTACGAGTACACCTTCAAGCGTATCGTTGATCCAAAGCTTGCAGCTCCCTACGGAGAAACAGTTCTCGGTATGGTAGACGGCTACAAGGCAGCTATCGGTAACCCCGATGATGAAGGTAACACCACAACTGATCCCAACACAGACCTTCTCAACGTAAAGGCAAGCGAAGACGGTAAGACACTCACCATAGTTCTTTCCTACCCCTGCTCTTACTTTGACAAGCTCGTTGCTTTCGGTACTATGAGCCCTGTTCAGAAGGCTACAGTAGAAGCTAACGGCGATGCTTGGGCAACAGCACCCGAAACATATGTCTGCAACGGTCCTTACAAGATAGTAGAATGGGTCTCCGGCGAACGTATCGTTTGCGAGAAGAACGAGTACTACAAGGGCGGTTGGGATTCCGACAAGATCGTTACAAAGAAGATCAACTTCCTCCTTCTTGAGGATTCTTCCGCAGCATATGCAGCTTACAACAGCGGCACAGCAGTTATGATCAAAGACGTTCCCACAGAAGAGATCCCCAGCCTCAAAAAGGCTGAAGACGGCGGCGATTACTATGTAGATACCATTCTCGGAACATACTACATCAGCATGAACCTCAACAGAGCTCCCTTCGACAACGTCAACGTTCGTAAAGCGCTCAACCTTTCCATCGACCGCGAGTACATCGCTAACACCATCATGCAGGGCACGTATTCCCCCGCATACAACTTCATAGGCCCTGGCATCGTTGACGCCGAAGGAATGTTCTTCGACAACGCTGTCGCAGCTAACAACGGCCAGACATACATCAGCAGCGATTTCGAAGCTAACCTCGAAGCTGCTAAGCAGGCTCTCGTAGATGCAGGCTATCCTAACGGTGAAGGCCTCCCCGCTATCGAGTACTCCACAAACGATTCCGGTTACCACGTAGCTCTCGCTGAGTATCTCCAGCAGGCATGGAAGAAGATCGGTATCACCATGAACATCAGCAAGGTTGAATGGGCCTCCTTCACACCTCAGCGTCGTGCAGGCGAATATGAGATCGCTCGTAACGGTTGGGTAATGGACTACAACGATGCTTCTAACATGATTGAGCTTCTGTACTCCACCAACGGTAACAACGACGGTAAGTACAACAGCGCAGAATTCGACGCAGCTCTTGATAACTCCAAGGTTGCTGATGCAAGCGCACACTTCGCAGCTCTCCACGACTGCGAGAAGATCATGATGGAAGACTACGCTACCATCCCTGTTGCATACTACAATGACTTCTGGCTCCAGAAGGCAGAGCTCAAGGGCACATGGCACAGCCCGTATGGCTACTGGTACTTCCAGTACGGTTACGTAACTAAATAAGTTATTCTGAAACCGAATATAACGAGGGGGCTACCTTAGGGTAGCCCCCTCAATTTATTTGTTTTAAGGGGAACTTTGCGGAGAGGCTTTTTGAAAAAAGCCTCCCCGTGCCCCCCTCAAAAAACTTTGGACGGGTGTGGATTTTCGAGGAGTACTTTTTTGAAAAATGTCACCCCGAAGAACCCCCAAAGTTCATTTCATTCACATCGGGAAACCTTGCCCCGAACTTCTCCCAAAAAACTAAGGGAACGGCACCGGCGAGTATTATCCGCCGTTCGAAGTGATTCGGGCTTTCAAGTCGCGAAGCAGACTTCGCTTTACCGCCGAAGGGCACTTATCAAGGCAACCTTCGCCGTTTTTTGAGAAGTCAACAGGCTTTGATCCGTCAAGTTTTTGAGCTGATCTTTTTGAAGTCCCTTGGCACCGTTGACATTTTTGTGCCGTTGTGATATCATTGACTAAGAAGAAAGATAGGAGAGATACCATGACTGTTCTTGACAGATTTTTGAAATATGTTACTTTTGATACCACGTCAGACGAGGACTGCGAAAACTGCCCCTCCACGGCAAAGCAGCTCGTTTTGGCGGACTTCCTTGCGGACGAACTTAGAAGTATCGGAGCAAGCGGCGTTACCCGTGACAAACACGGCTATGTCTACGGTCATATCCCTCCCTCCGAGGGTGCAGAGGATCTTCCCACAATAGGTCTTATCGCACATATGGACACCTCTCCGGACGTGAGCGGCACCGATGTGAAACCTCAGATCATCCTTTTTGACGGCACCAACGCTCCTATGATAGATGAAAGATACGTAGGTGAAAAACTTGTGATCTCCGATAGAACTACCCTTCTCGGTGCGGACGATAAAGCGGGTGTTGCTGAGATAATGACCGCTTGCGAGGAGATTATTAAAGTTCCCACTCTTAAGCATGGCAAGATATGCATCGGGTTCACTCCGGATGAGGAGATCGGCAGAGGTGCCGACCTGTTCGATGTGAAGGGCTTCGGCGCAGACTTTGCCTATACCGTCGACGGAGGCGAGTTGCCGGAGATAGAATATGAAAACTTCAATGCTGCGGCAGTTAAACTCACCGTTCACGGAGTCAATACCCACCCCGGCTCGGCTAAGAATAAAATGAGAAACGCAGTGCTCTATCTCAATGAATTCATATCCATGCTGCCCCCCGCCGAGACTCCCTCCCATACCGAGGGCAGAGAAGGCTTTTATCACGTGCAGTGCGTGTCGGGGGACGAGACCGAGTGCAGCCTGAGAATGCTGATAAGAGACCATGACAGAGGGGAATTTGAGCGCCGTAAGGATTTCGTCGATGGTATCGTGAAATTCCTAAACGGAAAATACGGCGATGGCACCTTCGATTGCCAAATCAAGGACAGCTACTACAACATGAGAGATATCATAGAAAAAGATATGTCCATCATTACCCGCGCCGAGGATGCCATGAAAGCGGCGGGCCTTTCTCCGACCCTTGTTCCCATCAGAGGCGGCACCGACGGCTCCCGCCTCTCCTACGAAGGGCTCCCCTGCCCTAACCTCCCCACCGGCGGTATGAATTTCCATAGCATCTATGAAGCCGTTCCCGTTAACGCCCTCTCCAAAATGGTCGAGGTCATCGTAAACCTTGTCACCACAGAGTAAAGCGTAATAGTCGAGATCCATTCTAACTATTAACTTAATTAATACCAACCACCGAGAGCAACGGCTCTCGATTCGTGTGAAAACGATCCCGTTCTTTACTTGCTTGGGAGTATCCGTCGAAAGCGAGTAGTAAAAATCGTATAGAATCATCCGAGAAAAAAGACTTGAACTTTGGTTTCAAGCCTTTTTCTTTTCCTGTATCAGCCCTCTTTTTTCAAAAGCATTTGCCTCCGAGAACTCCTTGCCAAACGCTCGGTCACGCAAAAAAGCTTCGTTACCCATTTTTATCCCCAATCATTTCATGACGTATGGAAGCCGAGTCGATGGACTCGGCTTTTTTGATGGGGCGGTGGAGGGCGGTTGAATGTTGAATAATGTTTTCTGCGGTCTTTTTATTAGTATCGCCATTATCGTCATTCGTTTCGGAGGGGGAGGGGTTATTCTATTACGTAATGCCTCCCCATGGTGTAAAATAGCATAAAGTAAAGACACAGGAGGAGAGAGATGGAAAGGGAGATGGAATGGGGAGTGCTTGAGAGGTTTCGTAGGGAGCTTATTGAGGATGAGAAGAGTGATGCCACGGTGGAGAAATATATGAGGGATGCAGGGGCATTTCTATGTTTTTTGGATGGGCGGTGTGTTGACAGGGGGACTGTGTCGGAGTACAAGAGTTTTCTTTCGGAGAATTATGAAGTCACAAGTGCCAATTCGATGATAGCGGCGGTGAATGCCTTTCTAAAATATCTCGGACGGGAGGATCTGTGTATGAAACAGTTCAGGATCCAAAAGAAGGCATTTTGTGCGGAGAATAAGGAGCTTACAAGGGAGGAATATTACCGTCTTATCTCCACAGCCGGAATACGGGGGAAGGGGCGCCTCAGTCTGATAATACAAACTATCTGTTCAAGCGGGATAAGAGTAAGTGAGCTTAAGTTCATAACGGTGGAAGCGGTAAGGAGAGGGGAAGCGGAGGTATCCCTAAAGGGAAAAACGAGAAGCATATTCATAGTAAAGGAGCTAAAGAAAAAGCTCCTAAGCTATGCAAAGGAGCATGGGATAGAGAGCGGAATGATATTCGTAACGAAGAGTGGGAAAGCCGTGAGCCGAACCAATATTTGGCGGGAGATGAAGGGCCTGTGCCACGATGCCAAGGTGGACCCCCGGAAGGTATTTCCCCACAATCTGAGACATCTTTTCGCGCGACTGTTTTATGAGATGGAAAAGGACATAGCAAAGCTTGCGGACATACTTGGGCACTCAAGCATCAATACCACCCGTATCTATATCGTCACGACCGCAAAAGAGCACCTAAAACGCATGGAAAAGATGCGCTTGATACTTTAGTGTCGCAAAAAGCAAAGCGGCAAAAAAGCGCCCCTGTGGGCACTGTAGGACATAATAGTGATTATGTTGTACCGAGATTAAAGAATTTCGATTTTTCATTCACATATTACCACAACCGCCTTGCTAAGTCAATCCTTTTTCGCCAAATTTGTACCATAATACTGCCAAAGCACCCCAAATCAGGCATGACAAGAAAGCCTTTCGCCTTACATTTTAAAAAACGGCTTGAAAGGCTTTTGTTTTTGCGCCTTATTTTCATTTCTTTCTTTTTCTAATACGTTCTGATATGTGATCAAATCATCTCGGTACAACATAATCACTATTATGTTGTTATCGATTTGATCATCCAAAAGGAGGTATCTCGATAATGAGAGTAAGATCAAAAAGGGTGCTTAGTGCGATCATATGCGTTTCTATTTTGCTATGCTGTGCTGCACCGTCCTTTGCCGCAGTAGTTGACTCGTCAAATGTAGTCTCATTCTTTGAGGATATGTTCAACGATAACGAGTCGGATCAAGACCCTGAGGTCTTGGGGGTCAATGAATTAATAAGCGAGATCGGCAAAGCGGAATATACCGATGATCATCTGTCAAAGATACGGGCTGCCGAGTCGGCGTATTATGCCCTTTCGAGCACACAAAAGGAAAAAGTAAGTGATTACGCGTCTTTGAAAGCGGCGAGATATGCATACAACGCCCTTGCCGCCGACAGCATTGATACCGGCAGCCTTACGGTGACCGACGGCGGACAGATAGGGGATCTTAAATGGTCTGTATACTCAAACGGACTCCTTGAAATTTCGGGAAGCGGAGCCGTTCCTTCCTATTCCACCGGGAGCGCCCCTTGGTACAGCTATGCCTCATCCATCACCTCAATAATCGTAAGAAGTTCCGTTTCGGAAATCGGCTCAAAAGCATTTTACGGATGTAATTACATAGAAGAGATCACCCTGCCCTTCATCGGAGAGAGCAGAGATGCGGTGGGATACAGATCACATCTGGGATACATCTTCGATTATTCATCTTCGGATCTGTACAGTTATTATTATTCCGGAGAAGCAGGTGATGTTTATCAGGTAGATTCCGGAAAAGTCTATTACATTGTTTCTTCCTCACAGTACAGATATTACACGTTCAGTATCCCGTCAAGGCTTAAAACGGTAACGGTGACCGATGCTACGAAGATCCATGACGGTGCTTTCGCTACCTGCAGTAATATCACCACCGTGGTTCTTAATGAGGAGATCGCGTCGGTGGGTGATCTTGCATTCTACAAAACCAAGTGGTTTGACGGTCTCGAAGATGAATTCGTTATCGTGGGAGACGGTGTTCTCATTAAATATAACGGGAAATTAAGCGGTATAACGTTACCCGAAAACGTTAAATATATCGCCGGCAGTGTCTTTAGGGATAATACGAAGATATCGGCGGTGGAACTGCCGGATGGTCTTCGGGGTATCGATAAGAATGCATTCTACGGATGCAGTAATCTTACCTCTGTCACTATCCCAAGGTCGGTAATCAGCATCGGCGTCAATGCTTTCCCGAACGAATGTACCACAAAAGTGTATCGATCGTCTGCGGGATACGATTACAGGGCTTCAAACAGGGTAGTGCTCAACGGGTCTTTCACCAACGGCAATGACACCTATTACTATATCATTAACGATGACGGCTGTGCGGAAATAATCGGCTGTACCACCACAAGCACGGAGATAACGGTTCCTTTGGAGATAGAGGGCGCCGTTGTCAACAAGATCGGTGATCGAGGCTTTGCGGGATGCACTACCGTCAACAGTATTACGATCCCGTCGAACATAAAATCCATAGGCGATCATGCCTTTGAGGGCTGTACGGGACTTATCAACGCTACTATTCCCACCACTGTTTCTACGGTGGGAGATCGGGCCTTTACCGACTGTACCGGGCTTAAGAACGTGACTATCTCCGAAGGAGTTAAGGCGATAGGCGAGGGCGCATTCTTCAACTGCATATCCCTTGAGGAGGTAGTAATACCGGATACGGCCGAATACGTGGGATCATATGCGTTTTATAATTGCACGTCCCTTACAACGGCTACGGTGGGAACCAAGGCTGTATCTATCGGAGACTACACGTTCTATAACTGCTTAAACCTTGAAAACGTGGTAATAGGTTACAGTGTTGAGTCTATCGGAGACTACGCATTCTATAACTGCTATCTTGGCAGAGTGAGCATTCCTTTGGCAACCGTCAGCATAGGCAATTATGCTTTTGCGGAGAACAGAGTTCTTAAGAGAGCTATCTTGAGAAAAGGGCTTTTGACGGTCGGAGACGGCGCTTTCCGAAACTGTGTTGAGCTGTCGGAGATATCCGTGCCGAGCACAGTCACATCTATAGGCGCCCGTGGCTTCGAAAACTGCGGAAAGATCTCGGCGATTACTCTTCCCACAGGTATTACGGAGGTCAATAACCGTGTCTTTGCAAACTGCGTGTCACTTTCCGACGTAACCTTTGAGGGGAATGTCACAAAGATAGGCGAGTCTGCATTTTGCGAAAATGCATTTGCAAGCATAGTTCTTCCCGGATCCCTTGAAGTAATCGGACAGGGCGCATTCAGAGCTTGCAAATATCTTGAAAGCATCACCCTTCCAAATGCGGTGACATCGGTCGGAGGATCGGCATTCAATGACTGTGAGGCTCTGTCCCGTGTCTCCCTGCCGGATTCGGTAGGCACCGTCGGAGATAACGTATTCCACAACAACGATGACATCACCGTTGAAATAAGAAACGTAAGCGGCGCCGTTGCAAGCGGTCTCATGGAAGCTCAAGAGATCTGTCATGTTATTTTGGATGAGAATATATCCGCTATCGGAAATAATACATTTAATTCATGTCACAAATTAAGAACGGTAACGTACGGCGATGAGGAAGCAAGCGACGGAGAATATAAGTTGTCGCCCGCCGTCAGAACCGTTGGAATGCAAGCGTTCAAGGATAATAATCTGCTTTGTAAGATATTCGTTCCCGACTCCCTTAGATCCGTGGGAAGCAATGCGTTTTACCGTTCCGTGTCAACCTTGTACGAATACAACGAGATAATGCTTGTATTCTACTATGTGACAGGATCTATCTCACCGAATGTTTTGAGCGGTCAGCACACAGATCACATTACCGTTAATGACGGCATCCATACTCTCGGAGCCGGTGCGTTTTCTCAACTGCCGCATCTTAATACGATCTCCTTGCCGGATACATTGTCGACCGTGGGAACGGACGTATTCAAGTGCACGAGCAATGACGTTACGGTCATCATTCGCGGAGTAGACGGAACTGTGGATGACTCGGTATTCGACGGAAAGACATCGGGTATTCGCTACATCTACATTGGCGATGGCGTTGATACAGTCGGAAGCTATGCTTTTGCAAATTCCGACACTTTAAAGGGAGTGATCCTTGAGGCAGCAACTACGGTGGAAAGTTATGCTTTTGCAAACTGCCCGCGTTTGCTCCGAGTGGCAATGCCAAAAGCAGAAACGATAGGTGATTATGCCTTTTATAACGATATCGCCGTTGACAGAATTGACCTCGGCACTCAGCTCTGTCACATAGGCGACCATGCGTTTGACAGCTGCAAGTCACTGCTGAGTATCGCCCTTCCGAATACCGTATGTGAGATAGGCTCTTATGCATTCTACGACTGTAATAACATGGTCGCTGCAAATATCCCGACAGGAGTCGCCGCAATTAAAGAATACACGTTCTTCGGCTGCGCCTCTCTCCTTGAGATATCGCTTCCCGATACGGTCTTATCCGTAGGTGACTACGCATACTACGGATGCGTTTTGGTGGCGGATCTTCATCTCGGAAGCAGCCTTGAGTCCATTGGGGCTTATGCGTTCTATAACTGCAATAAAGTCAAGGAGATAATGCTTCCGAATACTCTTACACATATTGGAGATTACGCATTTCGTTCTTGCAGCAGTATTACCGAGATCTCCGTACCCGACAGCGTTACAGAATTAGGGGATTGCGTATTCTATGCTTGTACGGGACTTGTGAAGGGTGAGTTCGGATACGGTATTACAAGTATCGGCAATTCGGAATTCTACGGTTGCGTGAGTTTCAAAAAACTATTACTGCTCGGACGGGTAGACCACATTCATGAGCTTGCCTTTTACGGTGCGGAGGATACCGCTATCTACACGTTCAAAAACTTGTATGTAAAAGACTACTGTGATGAGAACTATCTTGAGTATCATGAACTCGGCGGTGATTGCACTGCAATCATAACTCCTCCCGCAAAGACAAACTATTACGAATTTGAGGAGCTTGACCTGACCGGTCTCACCCTCGCCGTAACCTATTCCGACGGAACTGAGAGGATCGTTACCTTCGGCTATACTGTCAGCGGATACGATCCTTCGGTTATCGGAAAACAGACGGTAGTCGTCGATTACCATGGCATTTCTCAGAACTTCGACGTGACCGTTGCCGAAAAAGAGATCCTGTCGGTCTCTGTAAAGTCTTTGTCTCCGCTCAAGGTCATTAAGGGCGAAGATATCGATATGAGCACGGCTGTCATTACAGTGAATTACAGTGACGGAACGTCAAGGGTGATAGATTCGGGTTATCAACTCAACGGCTTTAATAAGAATTCTATCGGCAAGCAGACTGTTTCTCTCATTTACCGTAACGCACAGTGCGACGTGGAAGTAACGGTGGTATCTAACGTATCCGGAGACGTCAACAACGACGGCAAACTGACATCCCGAGATATTCTTATTCTCAGGATGGCAGTATCCGGTGCTGCTTCCGATGAAAGTCTTTATTCCACAGAAAAAGCGGATATTGACGGCGACGGCAAGTTGACCGGTAGAGACGTTTTGATGATCAGAATGATCATAAGCGGCAAACGCTGACAATTATTAGAATTTTTGAAAGCTAAGAATGGATAGATATTCCATTCTCCACTCGATCTAATGTGTTTGCGGACAAAAAGAGGCAGTGCCGGTAGGCACTGCCTCTGAGTTAGGACAATCTTGTTCTTTAGATGGCTTGAAAAGCACTGTTTAGACCGAGCGCAAAAGCGGTTAAATAATAGGAAAAGAGACTTGGGAGCGTATTTCGGGTCTCTTTTTCTTTTTAGTCACTTTTGCAAAAACTCTTTATACCGTTGCAACTATGCCGATTATTGGCTTTCGCAAGAACGATTTTGTCTCTTTCGATCCGGCTCTTTTGTTTTTTGACTTGGATAATGATCTTTCTTTTTGGGTGTCGGAGGCTTCGCGCAAGAGATTGGTGAAACATAGGAGGGGGACCGGGCGAGACGAATGAAGGAACCCTTTCTTTGTGGGATTAGGCTGTCATTTTTCGAATGCGCTGTGAGGGTGTTTTGGGGGCTTTAGGGTGGGCGTTACTTGACTTTTTTGAGATATTATGGTAACATGGTAAGCGGAATAATATATGGCACTGCGGTGGGAAGACTGTTTGTGCCGGGATATTGTTTTTTATAGTGTCGGTGTTAGTATTCGTCTGTGCGGCATTTGGAACTCGGCGCTTGTCATCCGTGATTGATGACGGGCTTCTTGTACTTTGTGCTTGGCTTTGGCGGTCGTTGATGGGCCGGATGCATTCGGTGCTCGGTATGGTGGCTGCCTGAAGGCTGATCTGCTCGGTTCTTGGTGAGTGGCCGATCTGCTCGTCGCGTAACATTGGTGGCGTTGGCAGTGCGGTTCGTTCGGTCACCGGGCGACTTTATACGGTACCGGCAGAATTTCCCACGGGGTACGTGGCTTTTTTGGAGGGCTTTGGATATGAGCGGCTCGAAGAGATGTGATCTTCTTAAAAAGAAGTGGATCAAATTCGGAAACGTTGATGTTGAATACAAGAATGGAAGCATGGTGGTCACCAATTCCGCATCTACTCATGCTTTTCTTATTTACCCGAAGCTTTTTATAAGCAACGGTGAAAAAGAGGTATTTCTCCGTTTTTCGGGAGAACTTGAGGCGGGTTCGGGTCCTTCTCTTGAGATAGTGAACCGTCACAGGGAGCCTATCGGTTCTTGCGGTCTCAATTCCACATTTACCAACCGTTTTACCTGGCTTAAGTATTTTATTCTGTCGATCCTCGTTCCTGCGGGATGTAAGACCGAGATAAAGGCGGCGGAATATGCTCCCGCCTTTGACGTTGCTCCCTTTTTTGAGGATCATTTCAAGGGAGACGTTCTCGTCGTATCTCCCGGATATCCGTCTATCGGGGACAAGTACAACATGGCTTTCGTTCATACGAGGGTACAGGCCTATCAGAAGTTGGGATGGAAGGTGGACGTTGCCTCCATCAACGACCATCACGCCTTTGAGCATTATGAATTTGAGGGCGTTTCGGTAGTCAAGGGGAATTTCGGATTTTTCAGGGAGCTTCTAAGCAAGAGGCACTACGACAGGATCCTTATTCACTTTTTTGACGACCGGTTTGCCAACGTTCTTGAATCCACCGATATGAGCCGGACGAAACTCTATTTCTACCTTCACGGGGCTGAGACCCTCTACCGCGACTGGCCGAAGATAGCGGGGCGCTATTTTGAGGCCCCGATAGAGATAGATGATGCTCTTGAAAAGAGATTCAAGCGCAAGGATTTTATGATCCGCAAATACAATGATATGAAGAATGCAAAGTGGGTGTTCGTCACCGACTTTACGAGGGATCGCTGCGAGGAGCTTCTCGACATAAAATTCAAGAACAGCGAGGTGATCCCCTGTCTTATCGACACGGAGCTGTTCTCCTATGAAAAGAAGGATACGGAGCTTCGAAAGAAGATCTTTGTTTTGAGAAAATTCTACAATGCGGACTCCTATTCTCTTGACACGGTAGTCAGGATAATACTTGAGTTGAGCCACCGCCCCTTCTTTTCCGATCTTGAATTTGACATCTACGGAGACGGGCCTCTTCACAGTGATATCGTGGCACCGCTCCTTCAGTTTGAAAACGTAAAGATCCACAGGACATTCCTCACCCACGAGGAGATAAGAGAGGTCCACAGGACTCACGGTATTGCTCTTTTCCCCACCCGTTTTGATTCTCAAGCGGTATCCTCCTGCGAGGCGGCATCCTCCGGCTGTGCGGTGGTCACATCCGACATCAGGGGCGTTCGCCAATTCATCCCGGAGGATCTTGGCGTAATGTGCCAAGTGGAGAATTACAGAGAGTACGCTGACGTAATTGAAAAAATGTACTATGACCCGGACTATTTCCTTGAGGTGGGACGGCGTGAATCCGAGTCGGTGCAGAGCAAGTTCGACTATGCTCACACCATAGAAAAAGAGCTTCGTATGTTCGAGGCCGAAAAGGATGAGAACTACTTTGATTTCGGTGAGATATCCGACGACCCCGTTCTTACGGTGG
Source organism: uncultured Ruminococcus sp. (assembly GCA_964629225.1). GTDB lineage: Bacteria > Bacillota > Clostridia > Oscillospirales > CAG-272 > RUG14199. The sequence continues at coordinate 5,117 of CAZVQC010000020.1, read as the reverse complement.
TGGTTCCCTCCTACAATGTGGAGAAATACCTTAGGGGTACTGTAGTATCCATGCTGGATCAACGTAACTCGGGTAAGCTTGAGATACTCATCGTCAATGACGGCTCAAAGGACCGCACGGCCGAGATAGGGCGTGAGCTTGAAGAACTCACCCGAGTGGGAGATCGCTCCATCGTCCGTCTTATCGACAAGGAGAACGGCGGTCACGGCTCCACCATCAATGTGGGCATCCGCAAAGCTCGCGGAAAATATGTCAAGGTCATTGACGGAGACGACACGGTGGACTCCGAGGAGTTTGCGAAGCTCATCGACATCCTTGAGAGGGAAGACTCCGACATCGTTCTCAACAACTACATCGAGGATCACGCAGAGACCAATGAAGCCGTTGAGATGAAGATCTACACGCAGCTCAAGCCGGAGATACAGTACCGATTTGAGGATATCTGCTATCCCAATTACGGATTTTCCACCTGGGGACCTATCCTCTCCTGCTCAAGCTACAAAGCGGAAATGCTGAAGAAGGCGGATTTTAAGCTTTCGGAAAAGACCTTTTATGTGGACATGGAGCTGAACGTCAACGTGGCGGTGTGCTGTGACACGATAACTTACTATGACCTCAGTATTTATCGGTATTTACTCGGCAGGGCGAACCAGTCTGTGACTATGCAGTCCTACAAGAGGAATTACAGGCATCATGAGAACGTCTGTATCAGCATGATAGAGACCTATTATCGCCACGAGGCATCGCTTCCGAGAAGCAAGAAGGATTACATTGTGGATCACCTTATAATGCCCATGGTGACCGCTCAATACGAGATCGCCATGAACTACCGCAAGGAGGCGAAGGCCTTCAAGGAGTTCGACGATCGGCTGAAGAGGTATCCCGCTATCTACAACAACGGCAAGATCCGGATAAGACATCTCGGTATCTACCGTGCTTCTAAGGGGCTTCTTGTGCCCGTAAGAGGACTTCTTTTGAATAATTGACTCTTTGTACACGGGTATCCCTGACCGCAAAACGCGGTCGGGGATATTTTGATATTTCCTTCTTAATTTTTTATTACGGTACTTTTCAAACGGCGGTCAATGTGGTAAAATGCAATTGAAAAGGGAATTATTCGAAAAGTAGGCGTGAAAAATGGAATTCTACACAGCATCAAGCAGATCAAGGCCCGTTCGCTTAAGCGAGGCGACAAGGCGCTTTGCCTACGATTCCCTTCACTTTCGCTACGGGCGTGAGACCAAAGAGACTCCCTGCGTGATGCTCTCGGACAGATCTCTTGCGGGGGCTTCTCTTATTGACGGCTACGATGCGGCCGTAAGAGCGATAGCGGAGGAGTGTCCCATTCGCATTTGCGAGGGGGAGAGGATCAGCGGAAGCGCCACGCTTGGACTTGCCATATCCGGCACCGTCCCCGCTCTTATTGACGGGGTATCCCGGTATGACTGGTCGCTGCCGGGCACGGATCATCTTACGGTGGATCTTTTTGAGATACTGAAAGTAGGCTACAGGGGCATTCGGAAACGTGCCGAGAATGCCGCCGAGAATAACGCGGATTCGTCCCATGCTCGGTTTTACGAAAGTGTTTTTGTCTGCCTTGACGCTTTTGAGACTTATCACAAGCGCTATATTCGGGCGCTTTCCGAAATGGGCGACGGGTATCTTTTGAATCTTGAAACGCTGCGCCGGGTGCCGGCGGAGGGAGCGGAAAACTTTTTAGAGGCGGTACAGAGCATTTGGTTCACCTTCTCGTTTTTGCGGCTTTGCGGAAACTGGCCGGGGATCGGCAGACTTGACGTTCTTCTTGGGGACTATCTTCGCCATGACCTTGATGTGGGCATTTTGACTCTTTCCGATGCCCGCGAGATACTTGCTCACTTTTTTATCAAGGGGTGCGAGTGGATCTGCGGAGACGTTGTTTACGGGGGAGATGCTCAGCACTATCAAAACATAGTGCTCTCCGGCATCGACCTATCCGGACGGGATGTTACTAATGAGGTGACCTATCTGGTCCTCGATATCGTTGAGGAACTGGGGATCGGAGACTTTCCCATCACTGTTAGGGTGAATTCAAAGACCGATGAAAAATTGCTTCGGCGCATTGCCGAGGTAATCTCCTACGGCGGGGGAATAGTAGCGGTGTACAATGAGGACTTGATACTTCGGTCTCTTGCGAACTACGGCTACCCCTACGACGAGGCGGTTCGCTTTGCCAATGACGGATGCTGGGAAGTCCAGGTGCCGGGGGCTACCAATTTTTCCTACATCCCATTTGACGGACTTCAAGTGCTTCAAAAGAAGGCACTTTCAAGTTATGAAAGGACTGACTTTTCCTCTTTTGAAGAGGTCTATTCGGCTTTCAAGGATGCTCTTAAGGGGGAGGTTGAGGGCTACAGACGTGGGATGCGTCAAAGCCTTCTCAGCCCGGACGGAAGGTCGTTTAAGACGGCGACTCCCGCCACAGTGGTTTCCATTTTTGAAAAGGACTGCATCGGCAGAGGTCTGTCGTATCACGAAGGCGGCACGGACTACCGCATCATATCCCTTCATATCGGCGGACTTGCCGACATTACGAACAGCTTGTATGCCATTAAAAAGCTGGTGTTTGACGATGAAAAGGTCACTCTTGAGGAACTGTTTCGGTGTCTTAAGAGCAACTGGGAGGGCAGGGAGGAATTGAGGCGTTACGCCCTCTGCCACTACAGGTATTTCGGCAACGGTAACGCCGAATGCGACGGTATCTACCGTCGCATCATAGATGATCTTTACAGTGTTTGCCTTGAGGATGATAAGGACTCTCCCATCAAATTTCCTCCCGGAGTCAGCACCTTCGGACGTCAGGTGCCGTGGAAGGATGAACGGCTTGCGACACCCTTTGGAAAATTTGAAAAGGACGTTCTCTCCGGCAATTCATCACCTACCCCGGGAACGGATCTATCCGGTGTGACCTCCGTTATAAGATCGTACTGCAGTGCGGATCTTACCAAGACCGTCACCGGTGCGGCACTCGATATCAGCCTTTCTCCCAAACTTGAGAAGGACGATACCGTCGTGGACGCTACGGTTTCGCTGATAAGGGGCTTTCTCCTTCTCGGCGGGTATTTTATGCAGCTTGACATAACGAACGCCGAGATATTGAGGGAGGCACAGAGGCATCCGGAGAATTACAGGACTCTGTCTGTCAGGGTGTCCGGTTGGAATGCCCGTTTTGCGACCCTTGAGAAAAGCTGGCAGGATATGATAATCGAAAGGGCTGAGGGAAAGCGGTGAAGGCATCGGTCTTTAATATTCAAAAATTCTGCACCGAGGACGGTGCGGGAGTGAGGACTACGGTATTTTTCGCCGGGTGTCCCCTTGATTGCAGATGGTGTCACAATCCGGAGGGCAAGAGCCTTGAGCCGAAACTGATCTTTCACAAAAGCCTTTGCATTGCCTGTGGGGAGTGTGCGGTTCCGGAGTGCGACGCCGGAACGGTCTTACCGAGGAAAAATATCGACCGAAGTCTTTGCAAAAACTGCTTTCGCTGTGTGGATAGGTGTCCCTCCGGTGCTCTTGAAAAGGCTTCGAGGCGTTGGGATATCGATGAGATACTTGATACCGTTCTTGAGGACAGGGTGTTTTACGGTGACACGGGCGGGATCACTCTGTCCGGTGGCGAGCCGTTTTTCCAGATGGAAGCGGCAATAGAACTTTTGTCCCGTGCAAAGGCGATGGGGCTCAATACCGCCGTTGAGACTTCGGGATATTTTGACGGGTCTTACCTTGGCAGGGCGGTGCCGCTTGTTGACACCTTTCTTTGGGACGTGAAGGACACCTGCTCTGAGAGGTTCTTCGAAAATACGAAGGGAGATCTTGGCAGGATCCTTGATAATTTGAAGCATGCCGACTCCCTTGGAGCAAAGATCCGACTCAGGTGTCTTCTTATTCATGGAGTCAACACGGATAAGAGTCATGCGGAGGCACTTTTGAGCCTTGCTTCGGGAATAGCGAACTTAGACGGAGTGGATCTTATCAAGTACCATTCGATGGGAAAGGTCAAATATGAGGAGCTGGGTCTTTCGGATGATTTCGACTCGGATGAAAGGATGCCGGACGATGCCGATATGAGACTGTTTAAGACGGTTTTAAGGGGCTTTCTGAGTTAGGCGGGTAAGTTCCCTCGGCAAGCGGAAAAACCGCCGATATCGCCGTTAAAACAACTCTAAGGAAGAGAATGAGGTGTGAGAAGAGTGGAGAGTAGGATAACATCAAAGCAGAAGAAGATAGCGGCGCTCATAGCGGCGATACTCGTGATGGGAGCGGTGACTTTGCTTGTGGGAAGACCGCTGGTCGCCTTCGCTTCCGCTCCGGAAAAATTCCGTGATTGGGTGGATTCCTACGGGATACTGTCCCGTGTTGCCTACGTGGGCATGGTGATACTTCAAGTCATCATAGCACTGATACCCGGCGAGCCCTTTGAGATCGCCGCCGGCTACGCTTTCGGGGCATTGGAAGGGACACTGCTTTGCATCCTTGCATCCGGCATCGGCAGTATGCTCGTCTTCTTTTTGGTGAGACGTTACGGAATGCGGTTAGTCGAGGTGTTCTTTTCAAAGGAGAAGCTTCAGTCCCTCAGGTTTTTAAGGTCATCCCCAAAGCGGGACTATCTGTTTTTGACGGTTTTTATGATACCGGGAACTCCGAAAGATCTGCTGTGCTACTTTGCGGGGCTGACGGACATAAAGTTTCCCGTTTGGGCGGTCATCTGTACTTTGGGGCGGATACCCTCCATCATAACATCCACCATCGGCGGAAACGCCTTGGAAAAGCAGAATTATCTGTCGGCCGTCATAGTATTTGCGGTCACCCTTGCGGTCAGCGGTGCCGGGATACTCGTCTATAACGCCCTTTGCAAAAGGCACGCCGAGAAAAAAGGAAAAAGAAACGTGGAACCCGGAGCGGAACAAGGCGGTGACCTGTGACGTGAGGGTTGATCGGATCTTTTATTATGAAAAAAGCACCCAACGTGAATGCTCCGGGTGAATAAGGAAGTATTTTAGAAAATGTGGTGTAACCTCAAAACAATGGGGTTACACCCTTTTTCTTTATGCCGATTTAGATATTGTTTGTTTTTGTTC
>CAZVQC010000019.1:0-44703 GCA_964629225.1 uncultured Ruminococcus sp. | reverse complement strand
TTTCATAAGAGTCTCCTCTCTTTTCCGCAAATGCGGTTGTATCCTTGGTAACGAATGCTTTGACCATAAGCTGAAATGCCGAAAGCGGCATCTTTAGGTCCACCGAAAGCCGTCACGGACACCCGTTCAAATTGGGGCGATCATGTGGGCATTTGACTGCGGCACTGCTCATACAATGGCAGTGTAATGAGCGATGATCATTAGCTATGATACTTCTTATATTAGTATACTATAGGTAATAGGTAAAAGCAAGTGTATTTCAAATTTTATTTGCGTAAATAGTTATTTTTTTGTGAATATAGCGCCATATTGCAGGGCTTTTTCGAACGGAGGTTTCTTTTGCCTCGGCTTTTTGCAGAGGGCTTTTTTGTAAAAAAGCCCTCTGCACCACAAAAAACTTCATACGTTTTTTGCGTGGCTCCCCCCTCGTTCGGTGCGAGCAGAACGGCGAGTTTTTTCTCTCGGTATGAGTGGTCGGTGCGCTGACCGATGTGGGTGCGAGTGGTAGTAATAAGGTCGCATTTGCAACTCTTCACAGAACAAAAGCAACTCAAGCCTTCCCCCTGCGGCTTTAGCGGTGGAAGGGGGCCTTCCCGCATTGGGAGAAGGTGGCGGCGAAGCCGTCGGATAGGGGGCGAGGCGCAGGCTTCGGGACGTCGCCGCAGGCGGTGGAGCATCTTTAGGTCCACCGAAAGCCGTCACGGACACCCGTTCAAATTGGGGCGATCATGTGGGCATTTGACTGCGGCACTGCTCATACAATGGCAGTGTAATGAGCGATGATCATTAGCTATGATACTTCTTATATTAGTATACTATAGGTAATAGGTAAAAGCAAGTGTATTTCAAATTTTATTTGCGTAAATAGTTATTTTTTTGTGAATATAGCGCCATATTGCAGGGCTTTTTCGAACGGAGGTTTCTTTTGCCTCGGCTTTTTGCAGAGGGCTTTTTTGTAAAAAAGCCCTCTGCACCACAAAAAACTTCATACGTTTTTTGCGTGGCTCCCCCCTCGTTCGGTGCGAGCAGAACGGCGAGTTTTTTCTCTCGGTATGAGTGGTCGGTGCGCTGACCGATGTGGGTGCGAGTGGTAGTAATAAGGTCGCATTTGCAACTCTTCACAGAACAAAAGCAACTCAAGCCTTCCCCCTGCGGCTTTAGCGGTGGAAGGGGGCCTTCCCGCATTGGGAGAAGGTGGCGGCGAAGCCGTCGGATAGGGGGCGAGGCGCAGGCTTCGGGACGTCGCCGCAGGCGGTGGAGCGGAGGGGCGCCGAGTGCCGCAGAACTTCATTAGCGAGCGGTCGTGCCCTCCGGGGTAGGGCTTCATCCAAAGCCGCCGCGCGTCCCGCTTCACGGCGAGCGCAGCGATCGTTCGGGAAGGAGGATCTGTGCGGCCGCCCAACTTCATCATCCCGTACGCCTCCTTCACCCGGCGGGCAAAGCAGTCTTAGTTCGCTTGGCCGTGCCGAGGACGGTAACCCGCCGCAACCACCAAAGCATCATCCACAACACAGGCTACCCCAAAACATTCATTTTCCTCCATCTTAAACTTGACAAAGACCGCTCAATTTGCTATAATTTAGTGGTCAGTAAAAAAGCACCGCGCCGTCTTCGACCGTATCTCGCTATTATACTGACCCAAATACCATCCGATCGGGGTGTAGCGCAGTTGGTAGCGCGCTTGCTTTGGGAGCAAGATGCCGCAGGTTCGAATCCTGTCACTCCGACCAAAAAGACCTGATACTTTTCATCAGGTTTTTTTTTACTAAGTGTGCCTTGTGGCACAATAAGCGCACTTTCGGTGCGTGAAGTAATGCTTCACATTGTGAAGTGCCTGTGAGCGTGGGTGGCACACTTAACTTCACTATGGCGCAAGGCGTAACTTCACATCAGTATCAGCTGATACTTCACTGAAAAGTGTTAGAGGTCGAATTCATACGAAATACTGCCGAAAATACCTTTTTACAGTCCTTACTCAATCAAAAGAGCCGAACTTCTTAGTTCGGCTCTTTTGATATCATAAGTTCAAATCGTCCGGATCATATTTACTTGATATTATATACCGAAACACATTCAAATTACTGTTGAAATCTGTCAAACAATATGGTAAAATAACAAAAATGCCACTATTGGAGGACAAAATGAAGAACGCTGAGGTAATAAAACTTGTTTCCGAAAGGGTCGAGTATGATGTGAACGTCAGGACGATACTGTACGTGGTCATACATGGCAATATGGCTACCGTTCACCGCTCCGACGGAGCGCCTCTTTACGTTAGGATGACCCTTATGGAATTCGAAAGAAGGCTCGGCTCAAACTTCATCAAGATAAAGAGAAATTGCATAGTATCGGCCTACGCTATCCATAGCATCACCACGAATATCAATCTCTGTAACGGTGAGGAACTGGAAATATCCCCCCGTACCCGTTACCGCTTAAGAAAAGAATTCCACGAAAAGCAACGCATCATCATCAAAGGATTCAAAAAATACAATGCCCCCATGACTCCAAAGGAGTACAAGGAGCATTATAAAGTATTTGACAAGATGCCCTTCGCTTTTACCGATATCGAGATGGTATTCGATGAAAAGCTGCGCGCAGTTGATTGGGTCTTCCGTTACGGTAATAAAGCCCTTGCCGACCTTGAAATGATGCCTCTAAAGAAAATGATCGGGAAGTCTTTTTCCCACATTTTCCCAAACATGGACTCAAAATGGCTCCGTACATACGAAAGGGCCACCCTCTTTGAGGAAATGCTCAGCATCATCGACTACAGCCCGGAGATAGGCACCAACCTCAATATCATCTGCTTCCCAACCTTCAAGGGGCACTGCGGATGCATCCTTTTGAACGTTGATACCTTGAGATTCTTCCGCAGAACAGACGACTCCGAAAAAGCCATTGCTACCTTCATCCAAAGAATACTCGGAGAAATGATGTAATAAACGGTATTCGATATAATTGTAAAAAAGAGCTCCGCACAGCGGAGCTCTTTAAATTATGTTACCCTATTATCCCTGCTCATCAACATTGACGATAAGTCTGAATGAGACACGTCGGCAGGCTGCCATATCGACATTGCCGTCGGAATCGTAAACCGGCTTGCTGTTGGAGAAGCCCACAGCTTCAAGGGTAGCCGCCAATTTCGACAAGTCAACACCAATGTCGGCGTTAGTACAATAGTCCTTCACCTTGTTCGCTCTCTGCTCGGACAGTGGCATACCGCTTTCATACGTCGTTCCGGCGACGGGGGCAATATGACCTTCTACCATCGTTTTGGAAATGAAACCGTCATATTTCTCATTGTATATTATCTTCGTATATGCCACAAGGAACTTGTCAAGCAAAGATTTGCCGTCCGCAGTCACTACTGCCGAATCTCCGCCGAAGAGCACCGATGCATCCATTGCTAGTGGAATTTCAAAATCTCACGTCTTGCAAGTTTGAGAGTAATGTAATTCTATAGTGGACTAAAACGACGGGGTAACACCCTCGGTGATGGGGCGTTTTGGAGCAGTGTGGTCTGCAGCAGATCCGGCAGGGCAAGGCTGTGGGTGGAGCGCAGCACTGCTCTTTTTTTGTGCAATTCGGGAGATAGGTACCATTTTAGTTTTTAATGATAACGATTAGAATTGTGGTTTGGAATGGATGGAAAAATGAAAAAAAGCTCTTGACAAGGGTTTTGATGTGTGATAACATAAATTATCCTTATGAGGATAGCACTACTATTGGCGGAAGGAGATATTCGGTCATGAAGACATTTAGCATTATCAACATGATGATGGGGATGAGCATGCGCAAAATGTGCATGTGTTTTGTCATGTCCGAAAACAAAAAGTCCTCCGTCGAAGATCATGTGATCGCCGCATAAGTATTTTAAAAGCGTGTAGCCGGAAGACTAAAGGACAGTCTTCCGGTTATTTTGTTTGACGGGGGACGTCCGATAGTTTCCGCCCACCGAAACAAGAAGGGAAAAGAGCCGTGAAGAACTATTTTGAAAAACTTGTCCGTGCCAATTTCAGATTCGGGCGAATGTGACCCATGAGGCAGAAAAAAGAAAAAATCAGATATCTCAAAAAACGAAAGGAATCACAAAAATGAAAAAGATCGTATCAATTATTCTCACAGTCGCACTGCTTACACTTGCAGTACTTTCACTTGCATCCTGCGGATCCGACCAAATTACGGTAGCGGTTCCCAATGACACTACCAACGAGGCACGTGCTCTTCTCCTCCTTCAAGATCTTGGTATCATCAAGCTGAAGGAAGGTGCCGGCATCACCGCAACAGTCCGTGACATCGTTGAGAATCCTCAAAATATCAAGTTCAACGAAGTGGAGGCGGCGCAGCTTCCCAACTTCTTAAAGGACGTTGATTACGCTATCATCAATTCAAACTATGCTATCTCCGCAGATCTGAATCCCGCAAAGGATGCGCTTGCGCTTGAGGGATCATCCTCCGCTTACGCCAACATCGTGGCAGTCAAGGAAGGAAATGAGAACGATCCTCTCGTGAAGGCTCTTGTGGCTGCTCTTGAAAGCAAGAAGGTTGCCGATTACATCACGTCCAAGTATGACGGTGCCGTAGTTTCCACAGTAGAAAGCACCACCGACGGATTCGATGCAACCATCGACTACGATGCGCTCAAGGGCAAGACCGTCTCCGTTGCCGCGTCCCCCACACCTCACGCCGAGATCCTTGCTGTGGCAAAGGAGATCCTTGCGGAAAAAGACATCACTCTTGACATTCAGGAATATACCGACTATGTCGTCCCCAACACCGTAGTTGACGACGGCACACTTCTTGCCAACTATTTCCAGCATCAGCCTTACCTTGACGATTTCAATGCGGAAAAGGGAACGCATCTTGTCTCTGTCGGAGCTATCCACGTTGAACCTCTTGGCATCTACGGCGGCAAGCAGGCAGATCTCGGTGCTTTGAAGGGCGAAGCGAAATAAAAACCGGAGCGGTACCGCTTTCGGTACTGTCGGAGACTTTACTTATGATAGAAATCAAAAATCTTTCCAAAACATTCAAGACACCCGATGGGGAGCTTGAGGCACTAAAGGATATCTCACTGACTGTGAATGACGGTGATATATTCGGCATCATCGGCATGAGCGGTGCCGGCAAGAGCACCCTTGTGAGATGCATCAATATGCTTGAACGTCCCACCGGCGGCACTGTTGTAATAGACGGGCAGGATCTCACAAAAATGAATGAGAAACAGCTTCGGGATATCCGCAGAGACATAACGATGATATTCCAAAGTTTCAACCTTCTCATGCAGAGGAACTGCCTTAAGAACGTGACATTTCCTCTTGAACTTGCGGGGATGAACAAAGCGGATGCCAAAGCACGGGCGATGGAGCTTTTGGATCTTGTGGGGCTGAAGGACAAGGCGAAGGCCTACCCCGCTCAGCTCTCCGGCGGTCAAAAGCAGCGTGTGGCGATAGCCCGCGCTCTTGCCACCGATCCGAAGGTGCTTCTTTGCGACGAAGCCACCAGTGCTCTTGACCCCACTACCACCGCATCTATTCTCAATCTTATCAGGACCATCAACGAGAAGACCGGCATCACGGTGATAATTATAACCCACCAAATGTCGGTGGTGGAGAACATCTGCAGCCACGTTGCCATAATAGACGAAGGTGTCATTGCCGAATGCGGAGAGGTCTCCGAGGTATTCTCTCATCCCAAGACTCAAGCATCGAGAAGGCTCGTCTTCCCGGAGGGCTTTGAGGCCTCCTTCTCCGGTGACACTTCCTCCGTCCGATTCATAAGGGTGGTATTCAACGGTTCCAATGCCACGGATACTCCGCTTATCGCCAAAATGGCGGTGGACGAGGGGATAGCCGCCAACATCGCCTGGGCGTCCACGAGAAGCATAGGAAAACGTGCTTACGGCTCCATGCTCCTCAGTGTTAAGGACGAGGGACAAAATGTTGAAAGGGCAATTAATTACCTAACGAGAACGGAAGACGTCACAGCCGAGGAGGTGAGCGGATTTGCTGAACAGGATACTTGAAAATCCGGATATAGTTGAAGCGGTGGAGATATTCATAGATGAATTTCCGCTTGCCATTTGGGAGACACTCTATGTGACTCTGATTTCCACGGCAATTGCATTTCTCATCGGCCTTCCTCTCGGTATCCTCCTTGTGGTGGGAGAAAAGGACGGGATACTTCCCCTCCCCAAAGTACTGATGCAGGCGATCAACCTCATTATCAACATACTGAGGTCGATACCGTTTTTGATACTGATGATACTCGTGTTCCCTCTTACAAGACTTATTGTGGGAACTCCCGTGGGTACCGTCGCATCGATAGTTCCGCTGACTATTGCGGCATTCCCCTTCGTGGCAAGGCTTGCGGAGGGCAGCTTCAGAGAAGTGGACAGAAACAACATTGAAATGGCGCAGAGCATGGGTGCTTCGCCGTTTCAGGTAATAGTAAAAGTAATTATTCCGGAGAGCGTTCCGTCTCTTATTTCAAACGCCGCCATCGCCGTTACGACGATACTCGGCTACACAGCCATGAGCGGCGCCATCGGCGGAGGAGGACTTGGAAAGATCGCACTGAACTACGGTTACTATCGCTACAAATACATAGTGATGGTACTTGCGGTCATCCTTCTCGTCCTTCTGGTGCAGATATTCCAAATGATAGGAACGAAGCTGTCATGCGGACTTGACAAGAGACTGAAGAACAAGTGACCGGTAAGAAAGAAGGGTAAAAATGAAAAAGATCTACGGTTCTGCCGATGAACTTATCGGCAAAACGCCTTTGCTTGAGCTTTCAAACATTGAGAAAAAGCTTGGGCTGAAGGCACATATTCTTGCAAAGCTTGAATACTTTAATCCGGCAGGCTCCGTCAAGGACAGAATTGCCAAGGCGATGATAGACGAGGCCGAAAAGAGCGGACAGCTCAAGAAAAGCTCCGTCATCATCGAGCCTACCTCCGGCAATACCGGTATCGGTCTTGCGGCGGTGGCCGCCGCAAGGGGCTACCGTATCATCATCGTTATGCCGGATACCATGTCCGTTGAGCGCCGTCAACTGATGAAGGCCTACGGAGCGGAACTTGTTCTGTCGGACGGATCGAAGGGTATGAAGGGCGCTATCGCCAAAGCAAACGAACTTGCCGCATCTATTGAAAACAGCTTCATCCCCGGTCAGTTCACAAATCCCGCCAATCCAAAGGCTCACTACGATACTACCGGACCCGAAATATTTGAAGATACCGACGGGGACGTGGACATCTTCGTGGCAGGTGTCGGAACCGGCGGTACCGTCACGGGTATCGGAAGATATCTCAAGGAAAAGAAGCCGGACGTGAAGATCGTAGCAGTGGAGCCTGCTTCGTCGGCAGTACTTTCCACAGGTGTTTCCGGGCCTCACAAGATACAGGGCATCGGGGCCGGATTCGTTCCCGAAATACTTGACACCGATATCTACGATGAAATAATAACGGTATCAAACGAAGATGCCTTCGAGACCGGCAAGATGATCGGACAAAGCGAAGGAGTACTTGTGGGCATCTCATCCGGTGCGGCGCTTCACGCCGCCATCGAGCTTGCAAGCAGAAGCGAAAACGAGGGGCGAAATATCGTCATTCTTTTCCCCGACACCGGAGACAGATATCTCTCCACTCCCCTTTTTGCCGACTGAGGCAAAAACCTTGCCGTTATATCTTGATTTAGCGGCTCAAATCTGCTATCATCTAAATAAGATGCTCCGTCGTGTCGCGTCGGAGCATTTTAATTTGAAAGAGGCTTTTCATGTCATACAAACGCGTTTTAACTATCCAAGATATCTCCTGCTTCGGTCAGTGCTCCATAACGGTGGCACTCCCGATACTCTCTGCCTGTGGTTCGGAGACATGCATAATCCCCTCCGCAGTTCTGTCCACCCACACCGGAGGCTTTTCCGGATTCACCTTCAGAGACCTGACGGACGACATCCCGCTCATCAAAGAGCATTGGCAAAAAGAGGGCATCCTTTTTGATGCTATCTACAGCGGATACCTCGGAAGTCCCCGACAGATCGATCTTGTGAAGGACATAATGCAGACTATGGGAAGGGACGGCAGCGTCAACATAGTCGATCCCGCAATGGGTGACGGAGGACGGCTCTACACCGGATTTGATACCGACTTTGCAAAGAAGATGGGCACCCTTTGTGCCTGTGCCGACATAATTCTTCCCAATATCACCGAGGCTTCCTTCATGTGCGGAATGCCCTACCTTGAAAAATATGACGAGTCCTATGTGAAGGAGCTTTGCGACCGCCTCTGCCACATGGGAGCCGGCACCGTAGTCCTCACCGGAGTGGGATATGAAGAAGGACGTACCGGGGTCACCGTGGCAAAGGATGGCACATATCGTCACTATGACCACAGAAAGATATCCGTGGGAAGCCACGGAACGGGGGACGTTTTCGCCTCTGCATTCACCGGGGCACTCCTGAGGGGAAAAGACATCTTCAACTGTGCAAAGATTGCCGCCGACTTCACCGTCCTTTGTATTGAGAGGACGGTGGGAGACGACAGCCATCGCTACGGAGTCAAATTCGAGACCGCTCTACCGGATCTTATCGAAATGCTTGAGGAATGAAATGAAGATACTTGTTGCCATGAGCGGCGGCGTAGATTCCACCGTTGCCGCAGAACTCCTCACAAGGAGCGGCTATGAATGCGTGGGATGCACTATGAGGCTCTGGGACGGCGAAATTGAAGCATTTTCATCGGAGCGCAGCTGTTGCTCACTTGAGGACACAGAGTACGCAAAAGAGGCCTCTATGAGGCTCAGAATGCCATATTACGTCTTCAACTTCAAGGACGATTTCAAAGATAAGGTAATTTCCAAATTTGCCGCCTCCTACGAGCGGGGAATGACCCCTAATCCCTGCATAGATTGCAATCGCTACATGAAGTTTGAAAAGCTCTTTGAAAGAGCGGACATACTCGGATGTGAAAAGATCGCCACGGGGCACTATGCAAGGATATCATTTGAGGACGGAAGATACCACCTAAAAAAAGCGGTGGATCTCACCAAGGATCAAAGTTACGTGCTCTATTCCCTGACTCAGCATCAGTTGTCACGGATACTCTTCCCTCTTGGAGAGATGTGCAAGACCGAGGCAAGGGAAACTGCGAGAAAAGCGGGCTTTACCAACGCCGACAAAGCCGACAGTCAGGACATTTGCTTCGTTCCCGACGGAGACTATGCCGGATTCATAGAAAGATTCTTCAACAAAAAGTTCGAAGCAGGTGACTTCGTAGATCGCAAAGGACGTCCTATCGGGCGCCACAGGGGATTGATCCACTACACTGTGGGGCAGCGCAAGGGTCTTGGAGTCTCCTTCGCAAGACCCATGTACGTCTGCTCCGTGTCTCCCTCCGACAACACGGTCACCCTGGGTGACGATGCAGATCTCTACTCAAGGGACGCGCTCCTTTCGGACGTGAACTGGATAAGCGGGGTCGTCCCGACAGGCCCCGTCAGACTTAAAGCTCGGATACGTTACCGGAAGCCTGAGGAATGGGCGACTGTTACTCCCACATCCGACACCTCGGCAAAAATAGTATTCGACGAGCCCCAACGGGCGATAACTCCCGGTCAGGCCTGTGTCTTCTATAACGGAGACGAGGTGCTCGGCGGAGGAACTGTCGAAAGAATGGACTGAATCGCAAAATGCCCCCGTAAGGCACAAGCCTTACGGGGGCATTTTAATAATATCATATCAAGCGTCTTCCCTCAATAGCACGTCTGAGGGTCACCTCATCCGCAAACTCAAGATCTCCTCCAACGGGGACTCCGTTGGCGATTCTCGTGACCTTGACACCCAAGGGAGTTATCAATTTCGAGATGTACATGGCCGTTGCCTCCCCCTCTACAGTGGGATTCGTGGCAACTATGACCTCTCTTGTGTCTCCGTTTGAGATCCTTGAAAGAAGTTCTTTGATCTTCAATTTGTCGGGTCCCACACCGTGCATGGGCGAGATGACTCCGTGAAGAACGTGGTACAGTCCCTTGTAGATGCCGGATCTTTCCACCGCATGAACTGCCTTGGTATCCTCCACTACGCAGATAAGAGACGAATCTCTTGCCGTGTCGGAACAAAGGTCGCACACGTCCTCAACGGAAATGTTCTGGCAAACACCGCACAACTTGACTCCCGTCTTTGCGGCAACTATCGCATCGGCAAATTCCTTTGCCTCATCCTCCGTCAGATCAAGTACGCTGAATGCCATTCTGAGGGCGGATTTTTTTCCCACGCCCTCAAGTCTTCGGAACATATCCGCAAGTCTCTCTACCGGTTCAATATAATCACTCATATCAGAAAAGTCCCGGCATATTGAGGGAACCGGTTATCTTGCCCATCTCCGAGGAATTGGTCTCATTAACGGTCTTGATAGCCTCGTTGACTGCCGCAGTAATAACGTCGGACAGAGTCTCGATATCATCCGGATCAACAAGTTCCGGTGCGATGTCGATGGAAAGCACCTCCATCTTGCCGTTGATCCTCACCCTAACTACTCCGCCGCCTGCGGCGACTTCGTATTCTTTGGCATCAAGCTCGGCCTGCAGGGTCTCCATATCCTCCTGCATCTTCTGCGCCTGCTTCATGATACCTGCCATATTTGAAGGGCCGCCTCCGCGACCGTTCGGAAGTCTTGCTTTCATCTCTTTTTACCGTCCTTTTAGTATTTTCCGTTCTCCGTCAGATGAACAGTTCATCCGACGGGGAGCTCTTTTTCTTTTTATCACGGATGACCACTTCCACCTTTGGGATGCGATCGGTGATCTTACAAAGCATGAACGTCTCGGCTATCTTACGCTTCAGATCATCCACGAGATATATCGGCGCAAACGGGTTCGCCGTCACGATACGAACTTCTCCTCCGTCTTCGGATATCTCAGCCGTTGATTCGGCGAGGATGCTCCTGCACATGGGATCCGTCTTCCCGACTTTTTCCGCCACCTCGGACAGATCGGGAAACGGAACAAAAGTATCTGCCGCCCCATCACTTGGTAAAGCTGCCTGTCCGACCGTTTTCTCCAAGGGGGTGTCAGGTGCCGCCTCAACAGTCTCCGACTTTTGAGAAGTCTTCTCGGCGCTACCCTCTCCGTCGCTCTTTTTCTCCACGTTGTCCGAAGCGGTCTTTCGCACCGGCATCTCTCCATGGCTCAAAAGGGCAACGGTATTTTCAAGAGCTTCTATTCTTGCCGTGAGCGCTTCACTTGAAGGAGACAGCGATGGGTCGCACATCCTCATAAAAGCAAGTTCGGCGGTTATCCTTTTTGTTTCGGGCATTCTCACCATATCCTTGAAGGCATCGTCAAGTATCTTCGACTGATAGAAGAGGTCCGCCGTTTGGAACATTTCCGACGAGTCCTTAAGAACGGCATGCTCACTCTCGGTAAGATCGAGATATGCCGCCGCATCCTCAGTGTACTTAAATATCAGCATATCACGGTAAAAAACGGTCAGTTCCTGCCAGAACACCGAGATATCCTTTGATGAGGCAACTACGGAGGATACGATGTCAAAAAGGGCTTTCATATCTTTTTTCGCGATAGCGCTTGCCGCCTTTGCGGAGCCCTCGTATCCGCCGATGCCGAGGATATCCTTCACTCGGCTCTCGGTGACCTCGGCTCCTCCTCCGGCACAAAGTTCAAAGAGACTGATAGCATCTCTCATTCCGCCCTGAGCCTGCTTTGCAATGAGTTTTGCACCTCCGGCCTCAAGGGTAATGCCCTCACGCCCTGCAATGTACTCAAGTCTTGACACGATAACGTCCACCGGAAGCCGCCTGAAATCAAACCGCTGACAGCGGGATATAACGGTAGCAGGTATCTTATGCATCTCGGTGGTAGCCAAGATAAATACCACGTGTTCCGGAGGCTCTTCTAAGGTCTTAAGCAGTGCATTGAAGGCGCTCTCGGAGAGCATATGGACCTCGTCGATGATGTAGACGCGCTTTTTCAATGCAAGGGGCGAGTATTGTACCTCCTCACGGATGCTTCTTATGTAGTCAACTCCGGTCTCGGATGCCGCATCCATCTCCATAACGTCGGTGGCGGCGCCACTGTCGATCAAATTGCAGGCACGGCATTCCCCGCAGGGCTCTCCGTCCTTTGGTGACTCGCAGTTGACAGCCTTCGCCAATATCTTTGCGCAGGAGGTCTTTCCCGTTCCTCTTGAGCCGCAAAAGAGATATGCATGGGACAGTTTCCCGTTTGCCGCCTGATACTTCAAAACGGAAGTGACCTGCTCCTGACCGCAAACGTCGGAGAAGGTGGCACTTCTGTACTTACGGTACAAAGCAATATGCACCGATATGACCCCCTTTAAAATAATTACTATAAAAAACTGCACTGTCAGATCATACACCCGCATCTCGATCCGCCTCGGCACACGTCTCCGTATGGACTGCTCAAAGCAGGCTGACCTGCGGCACATCGACTGAATTACTTAAGGCTGCTCGGTTCCCCGCCTGACCTGGTTCGCAACCGCCGATTGCGCAAGACCCGCTCATCAACACAGACCCAATTCGGTGCTGACCGTACCGCGACAAACCTCAATGCAGGAATCCACCCCTGCTACAGCGGATTTCAGGAAACAAGGAACCGCTACTTCCCCGGCTGGTATGACCTGACAGCACAGTTTGTCATTATGTACTCAGTATACCACATCATAAGCCCGAATGCAAGAGCTTTCGGACTACTTTTAATAAAAACATCGGGGACAGTTACTGCCCCCGATGGGTTGTCATTTGCACTTTTCTTTTCAACGCAAATTTCAATGATTGAACAAATCGGGCATCATCGGCATTAACTCAGTCCGACGGGTATCTTTTGCTTTTCTTACATTACTGCCGTCTTCCGTAGACGGCGCTGTCTCCGAGAAAGCTCTCGATCTTAAGAAGCCTGTTGTACTTTGCCACCCGTTCACTTCTGCAAGGCGCTCCGGTCTTGATATAGCCACACCCCACAGCCACTGAAATATCGGCAACGGTGGTATCCTCGGTCTCTCCGGAACGGTGGGAAAGGATAGAACGGTATCCGCTTTTTTTTGCGAGGGATATTGTCGCTAAGGTCTCGCTGAGAGTACCTATCTGATTCGGTTTTATCAGTATCGCGTTGCCCTCTCCCCTTGAAATACCGTCTCTCAACCTTGAGATGTTGGTAACGAACAGATCGTCACCCACCAATGCGACTTCGGTACCGAACTCCCTTGTGATATTTTCCCATCCGAAATGGTCATCGTCTCCGAGCGGATCCTCAAGAGATACTATCGGATAGGATGCGACAAGCTTTTTCCAATAGCCTATCAGCTCGGACGAGGAAAGCATCTCTCCGGATTTGGGAAGTCTGTACTCCCCGACACCGCACTGCCACTCTCCTGCCGCCGCATCCAGCGCTATCTTGACTCTGTCGGTATCGTATCCTGCTTTCTCGATCGCTCTGCAGATGTGATCCAGTGCCTCCCTGTCATCGGACATCTCCGGCGCATAACCGCCCTCATCACCGACCGAAGTACTTTTGCCCTCATGCTTTAATATCTCCCCAAGGGCACGGTAGATCTCACATCCCGCCCTAAGTGCCTCGCGGAATGAAGAAAAACCAACGGGCATTATCATGAATTCCTGAACGTCGATGCTGTTTGAGGCGTGGGCGCCTCCGTTCAGAATATTCATCATGGGCACAGGAAGGGTATTGGCGCCAATGCCGCCGAGAAATCTAAAAAGGGGCATCCCGTAGTGCCTTGCCGCCGCCTTAGCCGCCGCAAGAGAGACTGCCAACACGGCATTGGCTCCGAGACGGGACTTGCCGTCCGTTCCGTCAAGCATCAGCATGGCTCGGTCGATGAAGGTCTGCGAATACTTCATCCCCACAAGTTCTTCCGCAATTTCACCGTTCACGTTTCCGACTGCCGACAGAACTCCCTTCCCGAAGAATCTCTCGCTGTTGCCGTCCCTCAGTTCATGAGCCTCATACTGCCCTGTGGATGCCCCCGAAGGCACTGCCGCCGTTCCCGCCGATCCGTCACAAAGCACTACCGTCGCCTCCACGGTGGGCATTCCTCTTGAATCGATGATCTCTCTTGCGCTGACGCTTCTTATTACGGTGCTTCCTGCCATTACGGTATCCTTTCACTCAGTAGATTATCAGTAGTATGTCACATAGACCGACGGATTATTCAGTGAGAATATCAGTTGAACTTCTTCGGCCTGAAGAAAAGTCTCGTTAAAGCCTGTCCGTTGAAGGGTATCAATGGATAGAGATACCCTTGCCCACCGAGTGTGGGATTGACGGCGGCAAGAATGATACCGATGAGTATCCCTGCGCAAAATCCGACGATGCCGAAGATCCCCGTCAATATCAGTGTCAGTATCCTGAGATACTTGAACGCATAACCGAGCTCATAGCTTGACTGAGTGAAGTTTGTTATCGCCACAAACGACATATAGAGTATCACATCCGGGCAGACCCACCCCACCTTCACGGCAAAGTCACCGAGCAAGAGTCCTCCCACCACCGAGAGAGAGCTTGAAAGAGCATCCGGAGTGTTGAGGGATGCAAGTTTCAACCCATCCAACGCAAACTCCGTCACCAGAAGTTGGCAGAGTATCGGAAGTTCCCCCGGTTCCTTCGGGATGAGAAAAGCCAAAGACGCGGGAAGATACGCGGGGTACTTGAAGGCGAGGTACCAAAGAGGAGTCGCTACGACCGACAGCCAAAAAACGATATGGCGGATAACACGCAGATAAGTTCCGGTAAGAGGGGGGAAATAGTAGTCGTCCGCCTCTTGGAGAAAATCAAAAAGAGAGGTGGGAAATATCATAGCCTCCGGGCTATTGTCGCATATCAGTACGATGCTTCCCTCAAGGACAGATGCCGCCGCAGTATCCGGTCGCTCGGTGATACGTATCTTGGGAAAAGGATCGAGCCACCCCTTCGGGAAAAGCACCTCGGCAACGCTTTCATGCCCCAAAGTTATGGCATCGGTCTTAACGGACTTGAGTTTTCTCCTCAGCTTTTCAAGGAGTTCCCCGTCAGCCCTTCCGTCAAAATAGCAAAGCGCCATGTCCGTTTTTGAGCTTTCTCCCACCGTCAGATACTCCACAACAAGATCCGTGCTCCTTATTCTCCGCCTGAGCATTGCGGTGTTGAAAAGCATCGTCTCCACAAATCCGTCTCGACTCCCGCGCATGACCTTGTCGTTTTCAGGCTCGTTGCTCTCCCTGGCGGGATAAGTCCGCATATCGATGATGAGCGCTTCCCCACCGAAACCACTGCAAAGCATGACGGCACAGCCGGAAAGGACAAAAAAAGAAAGGGTGTCGATATCCTTTGACACGTCCACCTCAACTGCGGGAACGCAGGTCTTCGAAAAGCGGAGCGCATCTCCGGGAGCACCGGAACCGAAATCCTTGACACTCAAAAAATGAGTCATCATCTTCTGCATCTGTTCCGCCTTGATGAAGCCGTCAATGTAATAGAACACCTGCTCCGCACCGCCGAGAGACATTTCACGCTTTATTATGTCAAAGCTCCGGTCGGGTTTCAAAATGCTGTCAAGCCTACTTACGTTAGTATTGTGATCGTAACTGAGTAATTCCATAACAGATACCGCTCCGAGTAATTTTTCTTAGTATTACCCGAAGCGGTGAAATTATTATTTGTTATTTGGTTTTGTAAAACTGGTAGAGACAGCAAGGTATCATGCCGTTATAGAGTTTTCTCTTTGCATCCGCACGTCTTCCGAACAACCTTTCAAATTCCTCGTGGGACGTGAGGATATAGAACTGCCAACGGTCGAGCCCCTTAAATGACCGCCCGATATCACGGTAGAGCCTCTCGGTCTCGGATGCACTCATAAGGCGCTCACCGTAAGGGGGATTGGTAACTACGGTTCCCCGCCTTCCGTCAGACTTAAGATCCCTAGCATCCATGACGGAAAATTCGATGACATCGGAAACTCCCGCCCTCTCGGCACTCCTTTTTGCTATCTCGACACATTCCGGATCAATGTCTGACGCCCTCACTCTGAAGTCGGTTTCGCTTTTTACAAGAGATGCCGCCTCATCGAAGGCATCTCTCCAAATATTCCCGGTAAAAATCGGATACTCCATTGAAGAAAACCTTCTGTTCAAGCCGGGAGCCACGTTTTTCATCATCATCGCCGCCTCCACCGGGATAGTACCGGAACCGCAAAACGGGTCACATACCACCACATTTTCCCTCGGCCTTGAGGTTTTGACTATCGCCGCCGCAAGAGTCTCCCTCAGCGGTGCGGCAACGGTCTCCGGACGGTACCCCCTCTTGTGAAGCGGAACTCCGGATAGGTCGATCATGACGGTACAAATATCCTTGAGAATGAAGAATTCTATCTGATATTTTATTCCCGTCTCGGGAAGAGTCTCGATACCGTAGACGACACCGAGTCTCTTTGCGGCGGCTTTTTTTATGATACGCTGGATGTCCGGGACGGAAAACAGCGTGCTTTTTATGGAATGCCCCTTCACAGGGAAGGAGTCTTCCCTTCCGATGACCTCCTCAAATGGGATCTCATAGGTCCTATCGAAAAGATCGGAAAAGGTCGTCACTTCAAAACTTCCGAGGACAAGGTACAGCCGCTCGGCGTACCTCAGATTGATATTGCATCTGGGACATGCCGAGGCATCACCCTCAAACGTGACTCTACCGTCAATGGTAGAAAGCCTTTTGTATCCCAAAGCATCGATCTCGGCACCAAGCAGAGCCTCAAGGCCGAAAAGGCAGGTAGCAGTAAATATCATTTTTGAGTCAATCCTTGCATTTCAGTTTCACCGTGAACTTGCACCACTTCTCGCACTCGCTCTCGGCAGTAATGGTTCCTCCGTGGGCGACCACTATGGACTTGACTATGAAGAGTCCAAGTCCCACTCCGGTCTTATCAAGGCTTCGGCTCTTGTCCGACTTGTAGAATCTGTCGAACACAAAGGGGAGATCCTCCTCCGGAATGCCGTTTCCCTCGTTATAGACGGATATGGTTACCTCATTTTCCGGACGGTCTCTCGCAATCGAGATGATGTATTTCCCACCTTCGTATGAGAATTTGATAGCATTGTCACAGATATTGAACAGCACCTGATGCAGCCTGTCCTTGTCGCCGCGGACATAGATGTGCTCATCCGGGCAGATGAATTCCACATCCAATTTCTTTTCGTCAAGCCTCTGCTCATTTGAGATGAGGATGATCCTTGCGATCTCGCAGATATCGAAATCTTCAAAATTGAGTTCCATCTTTCCCTGTTCCATCTTAGATATCTCAAGGAATGAAGTAACGAGCCGTGACAGACGCTTCACCTCGGAGGATATTATCTCAAGGTAATGCTGCTGGTGCTCCGGAGGTATCGCCCCTTCAAGGATCGAGTCGACAAAGCCTCCGATGGTAGTCATGGGAGTCCTGAGCTCGTGAGACACGTTTGAAACGAAGGAGCTTCTCATGTACTCAAGGCTCTTGATGGAATCCGCCATGGTATTGAGAGATATCGCAAGATCAGACATCTCGTCCCGCCCCTTGGCTTTTATCTTGTGGTCGAAATTGCCGTTTGTGAACTCCTTGACCACGATGCTCATCTCACGTATCGGCCTCACCATTCGCTGAGTGAAATAATAGATGGCAACGGAGGTGGCAAGCATGATCCAAAGGCTCGATACTATCAGCGTCTTTATCATGGATTCAACGATGACACTGATGCCGAGGTCTGTAGTGCCCGCAAACACCGAGCCGGAATAATTGCCGTCGATAATGAGCGGCACGCCGACGTAGATACTGTAGGATGAGAAAACACCGTCCATATTGCCCTCTCCGGATACGGTGTTACCGTTTTCAAGTTCCGATAACATATCGGCGGGAAGAGCCGCCGCCTCAAATGGAGCGGAAAAGAAATCCTCTCCGTCACCGTCACCGGTAACTCCCGCAATGTAGATGTCCCCGTCCTCGGAGGCAACGAAGAACACCGTTCCCTCGTTCTCAACGGACAGAATATCCACCACTGTCTGAAAATCATCGTCATTCCTTGCGATAAATCCGCCATTCTCCGGAATATTAAGATTCCGGCTCTCACGTCGCAGATAGACGGTCATCGACAGAGCGTCGTTCTGAAGATCCATATAGCGTTCTCTGGTGGCGTAATTGCTCACGAGGGTAGTCATGATGCTCGTCAGTATTATGAAACTGGCGAATATTATTATCATGAATATAAAAACGTATTTCAAAAACAGGCTTTTGAACATATCAGTTCCCCCAATACCGATAATCGGTGCTAACTGTCAAAAACGACGAGGCACGCCGTATGACGGATGCCTCGTCCTTTTGATCAAATAGGTAGTATCTCGCTTCGAGATCAGACATTGTATTCGAACTTGTAGCCAACGCCCCAAACTGTCTTAAGTCTCCATTTGTCGGAAACGCCTTCAAGTTTCTCACGGAGTCTCTTGACGTGAACGTCAACGGTACGGGAGTCACCGAGATAATCAAAGCCCCAAACCTTATCAAGGAGCTGATCTCTAGTGAAAACGTGATTGAAGTTGGATGCGAGGAAATAGAGAAGCTCCAATTCCTTAGGCGGAATATCAACGGGCTTGCCGTTGAGTTTGAGTTCGTACTTGAGGAGGCTGATCTCGATGTTGTCGAACTTGACGACCTCATCGTCGGATCTTGTCTCACGAACGGAATAACGGCGAAGGACCGCTTTGACACGTGCGGAGAGCTCCTTCATATCGAAGGGCTTGCACACGAAGTCATCAGCACCCAGCTCAAGTCCGAGAACCTTGTCAAACACCTCACCCTTAGCCGTTACCATAATAACGGGAGCAGTGGAGCATTCACGGATCTCACGGCAGACCTGAAGACCGTCCTTCTTGGGCATCATAAGGTCAAGAAGCACGAGATCGGGCTCGTACATTTTGAACTTATTCATCGCCTCTACGCCATCGTTAGCAACGACGACTTCGTATCCTTCATTTTCAAAATAGATCCTCAAAAGGTCACATATATTATTGTCGTCATCAACTACCAACAGTTTTGTACTCATGGTTTCACCTCATCATAGAATGTTACTACAATCAGCATAACACAAAAAAAATGAATTGTAAAGAGATTTTTCGTGTTTTTTCAGTAGTTTTCTCAATATTTGAGGCAAATTTAAGTAGTTTTAGGTTAAGTAGGGGGGGGCAAAGCCGTTTGATCGAACGAATAACCGGGAAACGGCAGCCAAAACAGCACTCCGAAACGTTCACCCCGCCCGGGTGGGTACGAACTTATCCGCTTGCCATAAAAAGGCACCGGAAATCGGATACCGTAAAAAACATCTTAACCAACAAAAACATCAAAAGTCCCAAACCACCTCAAACGAAGTCAAAAAACTGTTGCCAAAGGAGAAAAACTGTAGTATAATAACAAAAGACGGTGTTGCGCTGCGTATCACCGCCGTATTTCCCGAAAAAGTCAGAGCCGAATTTTCAGCCATGGAAGCACTATCGGGAACCTTTTCGTTAAAAGACAGGATCAAGGAGACAGTCAACATATGAAACTCGGAATCATCGGACTTCCCAACGTAGGAAAAAGCACTCTGTTCAACGCTCTCACCGGCGGCGGTGCTCAAAGCGCAAACTACCCGTTTTGCACGATAGATCCCAACATAGGGATCGTTCCCGTGCCGGACAAGCGGCTTGATAAGCTTGCGGAGATGTACTCTCCCGAACTCTACACACCGGCAACTATCGAATTCGTCGATATTGCGGGACTTGTCAAGGGCGCCTCCAAGGGCGAAGGACTCGGAAACAAGTTCCTTTCCAACATACGTGACGTGGATGCGGTCATCCACGTGCTCCGTTGCTTCGATGATGACGACATAGTCCACGTTGACGGAAGCATCGACCCGATACGCGACCTTGAGACCATCAATCTTGAGCTTATCTTCTCCGACATGGAGATGCTGGAAAGGCGGATAGACAAGACCAAAAAGCTCATGAAGGGCGACAAGAGCCTTGCAGAGCAGGTAACGGTCCTTGAAAAAGTCTACACCGAGCTTGAATGCGGAAAGACCGCCCGCTCCATCGACCTTGATGACAGCGAAAAGGAACTTCTCTCCGACATCAATCTCATTACAATGAAGCCGGTCATCTACGCCGCCAATGTCTGCGAGGACGAAGCGGCAGAGGTGTCACCCGACAACGGGTATTACAAACGGGTATGCGAGGCTGCAGCCGAGGAGGGCGCCGAGGTTATCCCCGTATGCGCCGGTATCGAGGCGGAGATAGCGGAGCTTGATGCCGAGGAAAAAGCAATGTTCCTCTCCGACATGGGTATTGAGCAGAGTGGACTTTCAAAACTGATCCAAAAGAGCTATTCTCTCCTCGGACTGATAAGTTACCTCACCGCAGGTCCCAAGGAGGTCAGGGCTTGGACCATAACGAAGGGCACAAAAGCGCCTCAGGCCGCCGGCAAGATACACTCGGATTTCGAACGCGGATTCATTCGTGCGGAGATAGTATCCTATGACGACCTCATCTCTTGCGGATCCATGAACGCCGCAAAGGAAAAGGGGCTTGTCCGCAGCGAGGGCAAAGAGTACGTTATGAATGACGGTGACGTAGTCCTCTTCCGTTTCAACGTTTGATACTCAAAAAACAAAAAAGCACCGACGGTACGTCGGTGCTTTTTATCGCTCTTATTTTTCCTTTTTCTTTGCTTCGGTCTTAACACCACCGTTGGCAGGTACTTTATCTCTGCCCTTTGAGGAGCCGATTTCTTCAGTCTCCGTGCCGTCGGTCTTGCTTTCTCCTTTGACGACAATCCCGGTCACAGTGACATCTTCGGGAGTGGGATACTCCACCTCGATGCCGTCCTTTTTACCGATTATGATGCCGTCCTTTTCAAAATCTATCCTCGGCGGATCCTCGAAATAAAAGGCGGTATCCTCCGGAGCGTTTTTCCTCTTAAGTCTCTTTTCTGCCTGCTGTTTTACCAACGTGTAGATGACCGCAAAGGCGGGAACTCCGCAGACCATTCCGGTGATACCGAAGAATCCTCCGAATATCACTATAGCTATCATTACCCACATTGCGGCAACGCCGGTTCTCTCTCCCACTATCTTCGGGGAAATGATGTTGCCCTCAAGCTGCTCCAGTACGATGATAATAATAATGTAAAGAATCAACTTCTCCGGCTTTGCTATGAGAACGATGAATCCCGTGGGGATAGCGCCGATGATCGGACCGAAGATGGGGATAACGTCACAAATGCAGATGACAAGGGAGATGAGCGGATAATAAGGAATGCCGCAAATACCGGTGGCAATGAATGTGAGCAGCCCTATTATCAGTGCGTCAAGGAGCTTTCCCGTTATAAAACCGCCGAAAGCCTCGTGGGTGTACCTTGCCAGATTGACGGTGTTGAGATAGTGTCGCCTGGGCAGGAAGGAGGCGAGGAGCTTCTTAAACTGGGATGCCAACTTCTCTTTCGAAAAGAGGAAGTAGACCGCAAGTACTACCGCAAGCACCACGTTCTTCACCTCTACCACTATCTTACCGGCGTAGCTGATGGCGTAATCGGAGATGCTTTTCAAAAGTCCGTACGAACCGGAAAGAAGGGACTGGATATGCTCGGATATCTTGTTCACGTTGAGAAACTCGTTAAGATCCTCGTATTTCCCGTTAAACAGAGAAAAGTCACGGACAAATCCGTCGGCCCAGATCTGCGCCGATACAATGTATCCCGAAAACTTCCCCGTCAGGTCCTCGTAGCTTGTCACTATTTGAGGTACCAGCAGGATAAGAAACGCCGTAATTGCCGCCGACACGACAACGTATGTCAGTGCGATCGACAGAGACCTGCGCAGCTTCGGCCTGTCCTTCTTCGCTTTTTTGAAGGCGAAGACCGTTCTTTCGAGAAAATTGACTAGGGGACAGCACAGATACGCTATCAAAAATGCGTAGGTGATCGGAGCTATGACCTCCTTCACCGTGCCGAAGAACCGAGATATCTGTCCGGCCTTGAGAAGTCCCACGCAAAGAAGCACAGCCGCACACACGGTGATGAATGCGTAAAGTGCTATCGTCTTGTACTTTTTATTGTTCTTAGGGTCCAACAGCGTCACCGCCTCTCTTTTTGCTTATTATATTCTAACTCAAAATTATCCCACGGTCAATAGTATTTGGTATTTTTTGCGCCCGATGGCGGAAACTTTGCCGAAGAAAATAAAAGTTTTTCTTGAAGATGCCAAAAATCTCGCTTGTCTATTGACATCTGCGAAGATTCATTATATAATAAAGTAGTTAAATGGCGAGGTGTGTCCGACCTTTTTCGCGCCTCTGCCGTTGAAATTCTGCGAAAGGAAGGTACCTTTTAGGTACCGCGTGTTCAGATCTTGGAAGTATTGGAACGTATTTGGGAATATTTATCCAGAAACCTGAAAATTGCCTGGAAGAGCGTTCGCTTCAATTTCAAGCAATACATTTGCTTCTTTTTGGCGATCTTCATCGTCCAGATGTTCTACGGCATCATGGCGATCTCCACAAGCAACAACAAAGAAGTAGAAAGAGACCATGTCGGAGATGAGTTCTCCATCGTCAGCATCAACGAGGACGGCGAGGAAGAAGTCAGCTCTTACGATATGGTACTGTACGATCTTAACAACGTTCAGTACAATATTGTCGCAAACTACAATAACAACAAGATATATCAGGCGGCTAAGGAGTCCTTCTACCTTATCGTCAAGGACGTCGGTCACGAGAACGACATTGACGGCAAGGAGTATCACGATCTCTACATCTCCTTCAGTGAGTATGAGAAGACCGAGGCTCACGACACCTTCGTTTCGGAATTCATCGAAAAATATCTTGAGCCCAACGGCACTGTGAACTACGTTGAGACCGACGTTCTCAACTTTGACAGCAACATTGCCGCCATCAACTCCACCTTTGTTATCATCACGATAGCCCTTCTCGGAGTCGGAATACTGCTCCTCATAGTCCTGTACAACATTCGTATGAACCAGTACAAGTTCACCTACGGTATCTACATGACCTGCGGCGCAGACTTCAAAAGGCTCTTCGGAACGGCATTTTGGGAATTGTTCCTCATCTCCCTTGTCACTTTCATTCCGGCTATCATATGCTCCACTGTTACGGTGTGGCTGATCTACAGTTCTTCCGGCTTCTCCTTTGTGTTCTTCCTGCCGGGAATGTGGCTCCTCGTTGCACTGTTCAGCCTGGTGGTAGTTACGGTATCCGTTATCTCACCTATGTGGGTAATGTCAAAGCGGTGGCCTATGGCACTGCTGAGGACCGAGGATAACTCGAACTACGTTTCCTCCCCCAGACGTTCATTCAACATAGTTGGCAAGAAGTTCCCCTTCAGCTATGAGATCTACTCCATCTGGCGTTTCAGAAAATACAACATCCAACTTCTCGTTTCCGCTATCGCATTCTGTGCGATCTTTATCATGGGTCTGTATCTCGGCAACGTCTACGATACCAACATAGAATACAGAAAGCCCCAGTACGTGCTTGACCTTTCCGATACCAAGTTCCACGTGAACGCAGGTGACGTCGCCGCAAACGCCGACGACAACTCAATCACCATATCCGATATGCTGAATATCGAGGGTGTCAAGGCGATAGAGCAGACCGGCGATGCCAAAGCCAACTACACCAAGGAGCAGACAAACTTCTCAAGCCCCCAGACAGAGGCTGTCTACATAGACAACGGCTCACACGCAATGTTCCCCTCAAACAGAGCCGCGTTCCTCACAAACTTCTTGAGCCATCCCACCGAAAAGGGCTGGAAGGTCACCAACGAGGTTGTCTACAAGGCAATAGATGCGGAACAGATCAAGTATCTTGAAGCATTCGAATTCGATCATGACGGTGAATACAACGACATCCTCAAGACGGACAAGAGATACTGCATCGTGGGCGACTCCATCTCCAACATGAAGAAATTCAATGTTAAGGTGGGCGATACCGTCAAGATCGGAATCTTCAAGAACGCCGCAAAGAAGATCGACACCAACGCTTCCGGAAGAAGCCTTCTCAACCAGCAGCTCAAGTTCAACACATACGAGTACATCGAGTTTGAAGTGGTAGCGGTCATCCACGACATCCCCTGCGCAAGCCTCCCCATCTACCTTCTCGGCGATGATTACGAGGCTGTCACCGGAGTCAACCCGGATGCCACACTTCTCAACGTCTACACAGACCCTGCGATCGTTACCGACAACGACAAGGTCAACTCGGTCCTTGAAGAGATCAAAGATTACTGCTTCAACGAGATCGGTACCGTCCACGTCGAGAACACCCGCCGCCTTGCACTTCAGGCTATCGCAACGGACAAGCACAACTCCGACCTCTACGTAGTCATCTCGGTACTCCTCCTTGTGATCTCTCCCCTTATTTGGTTCTTCAACCAGATACTTTACTACCGTAAGAGAGAAAAGGAATTCAACATCATCCAATCCATGGGTGCGAAAGCATCGGATATCAGGATCATCTACCTCCTCGGAGGTCTCAGCATGGCGGTCCTGTCCTTCGCAGTAAGTATCCTGCTCAGTTACATCGCAAGTTACGCAGTCTACTACTTCGTCAACGCGATACTGCCGAGCCTCACGAACGAAACTGTCAGATACCAATTCTACCTGCCCTGGTACGCACTCGTTATCAGTGCCGTCATGTCGGTATCCTGCGGATTCTTCTCAGCTTACCTGCCTTACAGATCTTACTTCAAGGAACGCTTCTCACTTGAAAACGGCGGAAGCGGCATGAAGGATGACGAATAAAGACCAAGGTCTCTCACAATATCAAATTTTGTAAAGAAGGAAGAATTACTATGAGCGAATATATGCTTCAAACCGAGTCTGTTATAAAAACCTACAGACAGTCTGACTCCGTAATAACCGCAGTTAACCGCGCAAGCATCAAGGTGGAAAAGGGTGAGTTCGTTGCTATCATCGGTTCCTCCGGTTCCGGTAAATCCACGTTTTTGCACATCTGCGCAGGTCTTGACAAGCCCAATGCAGGACATATCTACATCGGCGGTCCCGAAAACGATATCACCAAGATGAGCCATGACGAGCTCGGACGCTTCAGAGGCGAGATGATGGGCTTCATCTATCAGAAGCACAATCTTATCCCCCAGTTCACGGCACTTGAGAACATCCTGCTTCCTACGGTAATGTGCAACAAGCCCGACATGAGTTATCAGGAAAACCTCCGCAAGCTGGTCGAGTCTCTCAACCTTTCCGAGAGACTTCACCACCTTCCCTCGGAGCTTTCCGGTGGTCAGGCGCAGAGAGTTGCTATCGCACGTGCTCTTATCAACAACCCTCAGATCCTCTTCGCAGACGAGCCTACCGGTAACCTTGACCGTGCCAACGCTGACGAGGTGCTTGAACTTCTCTTCAAACTCCGTGCAGAGTTGAACCAGACACTGGTCATGGTAACCCACGACCTTTCCATCGCAGATCAGGCAGACAGGATCTTCCGCATGGACAACGGTTGCCTCACCCTTGAGCGTGACTACATCAAGGGCAACAAGAGGACCATCGACACATATTGATCAACGGTTTTCAAAAAGCATCCGCCCGAAAGGACGGATGCTTTCTCTTTTGAGGTGTTCGGGTTTGTAAGTTTTTCTGCCATGGCTATTACGAGTCCCGACGGAGCTGTTATTCAGAACTCCGAACTCAAATGACTTACGAATCCGGAGATATCTTGAATCGATCCCCTCAGTCATCGATGGCACTTCAATAAAAAAAGATGGGCAGAGGTAACCGCTTCTCCGCCCGATACTTTCACTATTTCCTTTTTTTCATCTCAACGTGACGTTTTATCGCATCGAAGGTCTCATCACTGATAATGTGCTCTATTCTGCAGGCATCCTCCGCGGCAATCTTCGGGTCCACCCCGATGGCGACCAGCACCTCAGAGAGGATCGTGTGGCGCTCATAGATCTTCCGAGCCCGCTCTTCTCCGAGCGTAGTCAAAACAAGATATCCGTTACCGTCGGATACGAGATACCCGCCTTCCTTAAGAAGCCCCACCGCACGGCTGACACTGGGCTTTGAAAACCCCATGTACTCCGCCACGTCAAGGCTTCTGACATTGCCTATCTTCTGCGTGAGCACGTAAACGGACTCAAGATACATTTCTCCCGACTCCTGAAGATTCAACATCATCACCTCCTCCTACTACTATTGTACCAAAAAAGAAGCAGAAAAGCAACCCATGAAATGTTTTTTATCGACACTTCCCAACGACACGACCCGTAAGGGTATCCCCCCTTCCATGCCGTTATCAAAGATACAAATTGGAGACGTCAACTTTTTTCGACAAAATGCCAAGGAAACTATTGAAAAACTCTTTTCACCATGGTAAAATAATACCGCTTTTTTAGAGATCATAAAGATCTCAATTCTTACAATGAGGTGCGATCCAATGCAGCAAGAAAAAAAGAAATTCAATCTTTGGACCTATTTTACCACCTATGAAAAATGCTGGTTCTTCTCCATTTTGGTGCTTGCAATCATTTTTTCCTTCATCTTTCCGGAGACCGACGACCCGACCTACAGTGTCACGTTGAATACCGATACCGTCACATCAAGCTCTTATGACACCTTTGATTTTCACGGCACCACCGGCAACTTCGTTATCGACACGGTAACGGTGAACGGTGAGGATTACTCCGTCAGCGACTTCACCGATTACGAGGAGTTCACTGTAGTTCCCGAAAATGAAGCCACCCTCATACTGGCACTTCCCGTTAAAATAGTCCCCGGAGACATAGTCACCGTTGAGTGCTACATGGACTCAGGCGACGGTGAGTTCGTAATATCTCCCGCTTCGGGCGCATCCCTTGTGGGAACGGTCAGCATAACCTCCCTTGATGAGGGGGACTACAGCGACTATTCCGTCGAAGAGAACGCACCCAAATACTTTGTCAGCCCTTGGATGGTGACGGCACTGTATCTCATGGACATCATCTTCAACATTGCCTGCGAGCTTCTCATCTCAAAGCAGAGCAAATGGAACTTCATGATATCCCTCGCTGTGGAGGTGGTCGAGATACTCATTTGCATCGTCTGTGCCTACAGATGGGCTACTATGGCGACGACCCTCATCTTCTGGATCCCCTGCGATATCATCAGCTTCTTTGTATGGCACAAGAACCGTGACAAAGAAGAAGAGGAGCTGACGGTTGTCAAATCACTGACTCCTCTTCAGGACGTCCTCGTCATAACTGCCATCGTAGTTTGGACGGTAGTTGTGGGCTACGCTCTCACGTTCATCGAAATAGACGGTGGCATCCTCGCCAACAACGTAGTTATCAAGAACGTGGTCTGCTACCTTGATGCCTGCGTATCAGCAGTAGGTATTGCAAACGGCATCTTCATACTGCTCCGTTACAGAGAGCAATGGATAGCCTGGTACATCAGTGCCATCATTGAAACGGTGATCAATATCCTGTCAGGTCAGTATGTACTTCTCGTTCTCAAAGCGGGTTACCTCACCAACACCACCTACGGCTACATCAAGTGGACAAAGTACATCAAGGCCCACAAGGATGAAAAGCCGGAAGCGGCGGCTCTTAATGAGTAACAAGTCTCAAATTCCACAAAAAAAACACGCCCGCAAGGTCAAAACGGTACCCTGCGGGTTCTTTTGCTCGGCGTAATAATCAGAAACGCCCACAAGGCCGCTTTAAGGCGATATTCAAGTGTTTTTGCCATGAATGAGTGTCTTCTGTTGCCAACGCCAAAAAGCTCAAAAAGGTGTCTCTGTGAGCCCAAAACAGCCATCTAAATCAAAAGCCTGTGGCAAATGCCGCAGGCTTTCATATTTTTAATGAAGCAGACTCTTTCCTTCCCAGTACTTCGGCACTTCCACTCCGAGAAGTTCCGCCACGGTGGGGGCAATGTCCTTGATGCTTCCTCCGTGGAACTGTCCTCTTTTCTCAAAAGACGTGCCGAGCATCATAATGGGGATCGTCATATCCTCGGGGCAGTCAAATCCGTGGAAGTTAAGATGTCCTCCGTGATCGGATGTGACAATAACATCGTAGCATTCGGGAATGTTCGAGCAAACGTCCTCGATAATGTCCCAACAGTTTTTGACTGCGGCAAGATACTCCTCATTCATCCAACCGCTTCTGTGTCCCGCATCGTCCGGCTCTCCGAGATAGAGGAACACAAAATCGGGTAAGTGAGTCCTTATAAACGCCACCGCAGAGGCAGCGTTCTCTCTGTCAGCCACGCCATAGCCAACGGAGGGGCCGGAACGAAACTCCGAGTGTGTAAGAGCTCCGGGGGGCGAGATATCCCTCAGCTCCTCCCAATCGTAAAAGGCAGCACAGGTTTTTGAACTTTTTGCCAAAACCTCGCACAGCCCCGGTCTCATTTCCGTTATCGGCACAAAGACATTGGTCTTCGTTCCGTGACTCTCCGGATCAATGCTCTGAAACAGCGATATATGAGCGGGGAGAGTGATGGGCGGCAGGACCGACAAGGCGTCAAGAGTCCACCGACCATTCTCTTTTACTCTCTCATAATACGGATGGGCAACAAACTCCACCGCATCCGGTCTGACAGCATCACACAGGATCAAAAGAACTTTTCCGTTCATTCGAATTACCTTCCTATTTTTTTGACGTTACTTTATTGATGACGGCGGTGACAAGAATAATGAACCCGATAACGATGAAAATGCCGAGCATTCCCTTTCCCATGTACTGAAGGGATGATACGAATGCGCCGGGATCAAATACAAATGACAGCATAGCAGATCCTCCTTTAACCGAAGAAATTCAGGATCAGTCCGCCCGCGATAACTGAGGCGATCTGTCCGGATACGTTGACTCCCATGGAGTGCATGAGAAGAAAGTTTTGACAGTCCTCCGCAAGACCCATCTTATGGACGACACGTCCGGACATGGGGAATGCTGAGATGCCTGCTGCACCGATCATGGGGTTGATCTTTTCTTTTAAGAACAGATTGAGAAACTTTGCAAAGAGAACTCCGCCTGCGGTATCAAATATGAATGCGAAAAGTCCGAGTCCGAGGATGAGAAGTGTTTCGGGACGGAGAAACTTATCATACTGCATCTGCGTTGCGATGGTGATACCGAGAAAGATGGTAATGAGGTTTGCCAGCACCTTCTGTGCGGTCTCGGAAAGGGAGTTAAGTACTCCGCATTCCCTGATCAAGTTACCGAACATGAGGAATCCCACAAGGGAAACGGAATTTCTTGAAACAAGTCCCACGATGACCGTGATAACTATCGGAAACAGGATTCTTGTCAGTTTTGAGACCTCTTTGGGTCTGTAGGGCATTCTGATGAGCCGTTCGTTCTTCGTTGTCAAAAGTTTGATGACCGGAGGCTGAATTATGGGAACAAGTGCCATGTAGGAGTATGCCGCCACCATGATCGCTCCGAGATATTTGGAGCCGAGATGCTGAGCGACTACTATTGCCGTGGGGCCGTCGGCAGCTCCTATTACAGATATTGCCGCCGCATCGGTGATATCGAAAAACATTGAGGCGAGGCACAGCGTTAAAAAGATACCGAACTGAGCGGCAGCGCCGAATATCATGAGCTTCGGATTTGAAAGGATAGGTCCGAAGTCGATCATGGCGCCGATGCCGATAAAAAGTATCAGCGGGAACAGCTCATTTGCGATACCCGCATTGTAGAGAACGGAAAGAGCACCTTCCTGTGTCACCCCGTCGATGACCTGATCGACTGCGCCGGACAAGGGCAGGTTCACAAGTATGGCACCGAATCCGATAGGCAGAAGAAGCGTCGGCTCCATGTCCTTTTTGATGGCAAGAAATATGAGGATACCGCCGATAGCCCACATGACGAGCATTCGCCAATCAAAATTGGTTATGAAGTCCTCATACAAGAATGAAAGAAATCCCACTGTTGCATTCCTCCGATGTGATATTAAGACGTCCGGTCTTATTTTTGGGATAGTCGGCAAAATAAAAAGACTTTTATTGCGCCAAAAAGCACAATAAAAGTCTTGCCATTTAATACAACAGCGGGTCACATGACCGTACTGACGCTGAAGCAACGATACCTCGCCGACTACTCCCTTTTATTTCGATACTATGCTACCACACTTGAAGGGGCAAAAGTAACACATTTTGTTACTTTTTGATGAATATTAATATTTTTCTTGTAACCGCCATGCTTTGGGCTGTCTGCGTTGAAAACGTATGATGCCGTGATTAAAAAACATTTCACTAAAAGCACTCCCGCTTCTACCTTTTCGGGTTGATGTTTTACTTTGAATGTGGTAAAATGGTAAAAAAGGAGGTGGCACCGTGGGAGATATTATTCACGACTTTGAAACGGTACTTTCAAAGCACAAAAAAAGATACCCGAAAATGACCGAAAAAGATGCCGTCAAGCTTGCTTTTCAAAGCGCCTTCGGAGCCGCACACCTTGCTGACGGTTTAGACGGGGCTGTGGCATCCGTAAAAAAAGAATTTGAAAGTTTCAGCGAGATACCGGGACTTCCCCCTTTTGAAGACATAGGTGGGAGAAAACGCCTTCTGCTTCGCTCACCCGATGTGCGCAGTCTCGGATATGAGACTATGGCCCGTTATTTTTTCGAATCGACTGCAATTGACAAAGCAGAAGCATCGGAACCGACAGTCGAGAAAGATTTTTCAGAGATGCTCTCAACAGTAGAGAAATTCTTCGGAACAAAGAATTCGTACCTCGGCGGTGGATGTCCGAATCACAGTGACGTCTACAGAGCCGCCTACGAGCCCTCCTACCGAGTTATAAGTGCTCGTGCCGCAGCGTATTTTGATATCATCTCAAAAGTGACCCGAATAAAAAGAGAAAAGGGACGGTGCGTTATCGCAATTGACGGAAGATGTGCCTCCGGAAAGACGACGGCCGCCGAGTTCCTCTCAAAGGTCACGGGAGGAGACGTCATCCACATGGACGATTTCTTTCTTACCGCCGAAATGAGGACAAAAGAGAGACTAAATGAGGTAGGCGGCAACATTGACTATGAGCGATTTCTCACCGAAGTAGCACAAAAGCTCCCCCAAAAAGCCCCCTTCAGCTACCTTGCATATGACTGCAAAACGGGAAGGTACCGAAATTGCGACGTTACGGGCACCGATATCGTCATAATAGAAGGAGTCTACTCACTCCGAAATGAATTCAGAAGATACTACGACATTGAAGCGGTATTCCACGTTTCAAAGGATGAACAGCTTCGCCGACTTAAAATGAGGTCTCCGCATCTTTTCAAGAGATTCGTTGACGAATGGGTGCCGCTTGAAGAAAAGTATTTCGACGGTCTACGGGCGCCAACCTCCCTTCACATACCATCCGAAAGGACAGACAGATGAAAAACACTTCCCTCTGCTACATGGAGAAAGACGGAAAATACCTGATGCTCCATCGCACCAAAAAAGAAAATGACGAGAACCGTGACAAATGGATCGGCATCGGAGGAAAATTCGAAGATGGAGAGAGCCCGGATGAATGCGCCCGACGTGAGATACTTGAAGAGACGGGGCTTGACGTGAAAGATCTCCGATTTAGAGGAATCATCACCTTCGTTTCCGACGCTTGGGGGTGCGAGTACATGCATCTTTTTTCCGCAAAACGCTTCAATATTTCGTCCGGTGATACTGTTCTCTCGGAAAAGTCGGATTTGGATGACGTCACAAATGCCATGAGGGACTGCGACGAAGGCATTCTCGAATGGGTTGAAAAAGATAAGATCTCCGCCCTTCCCATCTGGGAGGGGGACAAGATATTTCTCGACCTCCTCGACCGAAGGAGCGACGTTTTCCTTCTCAAGCTGAGATACGAAGGCGACAGTCTCGCCGAAGCAATCTTGGATGAAAAAAGGCTTTAAAAAAGCAAGCAGCTCGGCTGCTTGCTTTTTTATATTTTTTCGGTATTTAACCCAGTGCCACCATACTGAAGACCAACGCGAATAGGGCGACCGTCTCGCAAAGACCGACCACTGTAATGTACTGGGAGAAGCCCTTACCGGTTTCGGCTAAGGCATCTGCACCTGCGGCGCCTGCTTTTCCCTGAACCACGGCGGATGCTGCCATTGCAATGGCGGATGCAAGACCAAGTCCGAGAAGGAATGCGGGGTCTGCGCCTGAGGATTTCATCTGCTGCATAAGAAGGAAGCCGTAGATAGTCTGAGTAAGGGGTGCTCCCGCAAAGACGGTAAGTATGAAAGGCGCCGCCTTATTGCTCATATAACACTTTTTCCACGCTCCGATCGATGCCTGTCCGGCAATACCGATACCGATTGCCGAGCCTATTGCGGCAATACCCATTGCCATTGCTGTTCCCAATGCTCCAATATCCATATTTTTTCTCCTTGTATTAATGAAATTATTCTTTGAACGGTTGGAATTTGTGCCCACTCCACGACATATCGAGATGCGAGGAGAACTCAAGGGTGTTGAGCCTGATACCGTGAACAATGACCGAAAGCACGTTGAGGATCATATTCAATCCGTGGCCGAACACCAAAAGCACGATGGCAATTATCATGAACATGAAGTTGCCGAGAAGGGGTCCCGCCAGCTCATTGACGGTAGCGGATATGGCCGCTCCCGCAAGGCCCACGGCCCAAAGCCTGATATAAGATACTATATCGGAGAAGACGTTGACCACTCCGAGAAGCACCGATACGATATTAACAAGGCTGGTAAGCACCGACTTTATAATACTACCTTCATAATTGGAAAACACGAAGCTCATTACAAAGCCCAAAGCTATCAGCACTATCGACAACGTCCCAACGGGTACGGTGCCTACCGTAAGATCCATGGGAAACACCTGAGCATTCACCACGAGGCTCAAGACCAGATAGTAGATGCCGGTAAGCTGAAATATCGACCCAATGTCCCCAAGTATCTTAAGGACCCCCGCGTTCCTTACAGCACCCTTAATATGAGCCACGGTGAGCTGTATCAGCGCAAGGGTGAAGCAGAATATTTGAAGGTTCTGTGCAGTAGTCAGCCCCGTAACTCCACCTGTCCAGAAGGGATACCATATCCTGTCCCCGTAGACGTTTGAAATAACGGGAACCGAGAGGCTCTTGAGCCATTCCGGAAGCACTTCCTGAGTCAGCCCGAACCAAGTGCAGGTAAGAGTTCCCCAAAGCACCGTTGAAAGCCCGAACAGCCCGACGAGAAGAAATGCGGGTGCTATCTTTTTCTTGGTTACGAGCGCCTTTAGGATCGGCACAGCCGCGGCGACGCAGATAAAAAGCC
Organism: uncultured Ruminococcus sp.; assembly: GCA_964629225.1. Lineage (GTDB taxonomy): Bacteria > Bacillota > Clostridia > Oscillospirales > CAG-272 > RUG14199. Next base: position 11,374 of record CAZVQC010000019.1, on the reverse strand, counting down.
CGTAGCCTCCGTCACCGAATATGATGCCGAAGAAGATCAAAATGAAGAAAAGGAACCATCCGGAGATATCATACTCAAAGTATCCCGGCACAGTACCGAGAAAATCCGTCAGCGGATAGATGAGGCTGACAAATCTGTTGTTTTTAAGTTTTGTCGGAACATCGTCGTCCTCCGTCGGATCCTCCGAAATGAGTCCCCAAGAATTCTCCGAGGCCGTCCTTTGAAGTTTTTCAAGCTCACTTTCCTCAATATAGCCCTTGAAATGAGCAACGGAAACTCTCCTTTGCCCTTCTCCCGACAGATCTTCCTCCGTCATTCCGGTGGAATAGACCTCAAATTCGATCTCTTTTTCAAGACTTTGTACCGCCTTTTTTATGCTGTCGGTAAAGCCGGCGTAAGCTGCGGTGTCGAGATCGATCTTCTCTATTCGCCGGGAAATGTCCGATATCCTCTCCGTCATTTCCCTTTGTGACATTGTCGGGATCTCAAATCGGTACGGCTCGATCTCAGAGAGATCAACCGTCTCATTTCCCACAAATGCCACAGTGAATCTGACACGGGACTTGGTCTTTGAAAGGCAGACGGTCTTAAAACCTTCTCCGAGGGCATCGTACTGTTTTCTCGGCATTTCGAAAAATGATACCGAAACTCCGTTATCCTCAAGTGCCGAGATGCTTTCGGGAAGTATTTCTCCCCACTCCGATACCCGCTTCAGTTCTGTTTCAAGGGAAACGGTCTCTGAGAGCAGTACCTTTTTTTCGTCTCTCAGTGCCAAAACGTCACGGGAGACGTCAAAAGCCTCTGTCACGCTCGCTTCCTTTTGCCGCACCTTTTTTTCCTTTACTTCACCGAGACAGAACAAGGTGCTCTCCAGAAAAGATATCTTTTCTCTAAGTTCCGTTATCCTGCCGCTTGAACCCTCACTGATCTCGATATGGACAAGTCCCAAACGGCGAAGGGTCTTAAGTGCGGACTTTTTTTCGTCTCCGAGAATAATCAAGGAGACCTTTTTCATAGGCACGATCATAGCACTCCGACCTGCCTTTCATTTGCCTCACTGTTACGTGCGGCTATCTTGCGTTTTGATATCTTGGATCTGACTACTGCGCTGACCTGTTGATCCGCCATGTAGACAGATATCTTTTTGATGTTGTCCTCGGTCTCCGGTATCTTCACCTTTTCAAAGAGATTAACTCTCTGAGTAGTGGAAAGAAGCTCCCTTTCAAGAAGAGCCACCTGCTCATCCATCACTTCCGCTTCAAGATCGAGAAGCAGAGCCCTCTCAAGGTGATCGGCGGCGATGTCCACCCAAAGAGGCGTTGAATACAGATCGTAATCGCCCCTTTCGATATCTGCACCGTCAAAAGTGGGAACGGTAACTCCCGCAATGTTTCCGACACCCTTTCGGACGTTCTTCACCGTAATAAGTCCGTCTGGAAAAGCATCCTTTTCGCTGAACACGGCGATCCATGAGGAAAAACCGCATTCAAGTTCTTCCCTCTCGCGCCGAAGTGCCTCGGCTCTGGCCTCGGCAGTTCTTATCTCCGCTTGAAGCTGTTGTTTTTTCAAAGTAAGTGTGGGCAGATATCGCCGATACATCTTCAAAGCATCCTTTTGGAGCTTCAGCTCATTCTTAGTAAGCTTGATCTTTGCCAAGATGCGCCCTCCTTATCTCAACGGCCAAAACTCGTCTGTAAGGTCGGATTTGATACCGGTCTCATCCTTTTCGAAGCAATCCGCAAGTATCTCCCAACCGAGGTCAAGAGACTGTTCAAGGGAAAGGTTGACGGAAAGATCCATCAATTTGCTCTCGAAAAGTCCACCGTACTTGAGAAGTTTTTCATCCCAACGGCTCATGGAGAATCCCATGTTCTTCTTTTCCACCGTCTCCTTGTAGGAGGAGTAGAGCCGTATCATGGCATCCATCAGCGCCCTGTGGTCTTTTCTTGTCTTTCCGTTGACGTTCTGCTTCAACCTTGACAGAGAACCGAAGGGCTCGATTCGGCCGCCCTTCAGATAGTACTGTCCCTCAGTAATGTATCCGGTATTGTCGGGAACGGGATGGGTCACATCGTCGCCCGGCATGGTAGTTACCGCAAGGACCGTGACCGAGCCGGAATCGGCAAAGTCGACCGCCTTTTCGTATCTCGATGCAAGCTGAGAATACAGATCTCCCGGATAGCCTCTGTTTGAGGGCACCTGTTCTTGGGTTATTGCTATCTCTTTCATGGCATCGGCAAAGTTGGTCATGTCGGTAAGAAGGACGAGAACGTCCTTATTCTGAAGTGCGAACTGCTCCGCCACCGCCAGCGTCATGTCGGGTATCATCATGCATTCGACCGTGGGATCGGCCGCCGTATGGATGAACATGACAGTCTTACTGAGTGCTCCACCCTTCGACAGCTCGTCCTTGAAGTAGAGAAAGTCATCGTACTTAAGTCCCATGCCGCCGAGCACTATGATGTCCGCTTCCGCTTGCATTGCGATGCGGGCAAGAAGCTGGTTATAAGGCTCTCCCGAAATCGAGAAAATAGGAAGTTTTTGTGACACCACCAAAGTATTGAACATATCGATCATGGGGATGTTTGTTCTCATCATCCGATTCGCAAGAATACGCTTCGTGGGATTGACGGAAGGTCCTCCGATGGGCTTCAAATTTTCCGACAGTGCGGGGCCGTTGTCCCTCGGCTCTCCGGAGCCGTTGAATATCCGTCCGAGAAGGTCCTCACTGAAGGACACCTGCATCTCATGACCCAAGAACTTGACTTCATCACCGGTGGAAACTCCCTGTCCGCCGGAAAAAACCTGAAGGGAGACCATGTCCCCGTCTATTTTGTTCACCTGAGCAAGGGAGTGTCCAAAGCGGGTGGTGATGCGGGCAAGCTCATTGTATCTAACGCCTTGCGCCCGCACGGTAATTACGTTACCGGTTATTGATTCGATACGGTCGTAGACTTTGTTCATCTTCCCTCACCTCCTTTAAGAAGCGCCTCCGCTTCCGGGTCCATCCTGCCGCCACCCTCGGAGTAGAGGGCATCTATTGCGGCCTCGGCATTCTTAAAAGCATCGCTTTCAAACTCGGTGTAGTTCCAGTCGATAAATCTCTGCCGCAAGCGGTTGAAAAAACTTCTTGCGCTCTCTTTGTCCTCTGCAAAATAATCGCTTCCCAAAATACGTATCAGCTTGTCTGTAACGTAGCGTTGACGGGACGTGCCGCAGTTGGCTTCCGTAGCATCAAAGGAGTTCTGTTGCAGGTAGACCGCATCCAACATATCCGCCTTCAAATAGTCCACATAGTCCGAAAGTGACGTTCCCTCTTCACCGACTACCTTCATCATGGAGCCGATCTCGTCTCCGCGGCGGAGCACCCTCTTGCAGTACTCCGACTTATCGGCGGATATAACACTTTTGTATTTTGACCAGGATATCAGCGGGTCAATGGCAGGATACTTTCTCGCATCCGAGCGCTCACGGGACAGGCCGTGAAATGCGCCCACCACCTTGAGGGTAGCCTGAGTCACCGGCTCCTCAAAGTTTCCTCCCGCAGGAGATACCGTGCCGCCGATGGTAACGGATCCGGTACTGCCGTCCGGCAGACGGACATATCCCGCCCTCTCGTAGAATGCGGCAATATAAGATTCAAGATATGCGGGGAACGCTTCCTCTCCGGGTATCTCCTCGAGCCTTCCCGACATCTCTCTGAGCGCCTGTGCCCAACGGGACGTGGAATCCGCAAGCAAAAGAACGTTAAGGCCCATTTGACGGTAATATTCTGCGATAGTTACCGACGTGTAGACCGATGCCTCACGGGACGCAACCGGCATGGATGAGGTGTTGCAAATGATTATGGTGCGCTCCATAAGAGAACGCCCCGTTCTCGGGTCCTTAAGTTCGGGAAACTCTGTCAGCGTTTCCACCACTTCTCCCGCACGCTCTCCGCAGGCGGCGATAATAACGATATCAACGTCGGCATTTTTCGACGTAGTGTGCTGAAGCACCGTCTTACCTGCTCCGAAGGGACCGGGAATACAGTAGGTTCCACCCTTTGCCACCGGGAAGAAAGAGTCGATGATACGGACCTTGGTCTCCATAGTCTCCACCGGCGCAAGTCTCTCACTGTAGCACTTTACGGCACGCTTTACGGGCCACTTGAAACACATGGACACTGGAATGTCACGTCCTCTGTCATCCGTCAGCACCGCAACGGTCTCATTGACGGAATAACTGCCCTTTTCCACTATTGACTTCAGTCTGTAAGTGCCGATAAGGTGAAACGGCACGAATATCTTGTGAGTAAAAGCCCCTTCGGGAACAGTCCCGATATGCTCGCCTGCACGAAGTACGCATCCCACCTTTGCCGTGGGAGTAAATTCCCATTTTTTCTCGGTATCAAGCCCTTCTGCATAGTTTCCTCTCTCAAGGAACCATCCCGCCTGCTTTGCAAGAACGGGAAGCGGGTTCTGCAGACCGTCGTAGATCTGTCCGAGAAGTCCGGGACCGAGAGTAGCGGACAGCATGTCTCCCGTAAATACCACCTCGTCGGAGCATTTGATACCGCCGGTCATCTCATAGACTTGGATCTGTGCCGTATTTCCCTTTATGCGGATGACCTCGCTCTTAAGTGCGGTGCCGTCCACCTTCACGTAGCAGATCTCATTCATAGAAACATTGCCGTCAAATTCAACCGACAGCAGATTTCCGTTGACTGCTACCACTTTTCCTTTGGTTTCGGTCATTGTTCAACCTCCGATCCTCCGCTTATAACGGAAGTATAAATACTTTTGTATGCCGCCTTTCCGACCTCGGTATCAAAACGCCTCATGCGTTCCATAAGTTTCAGTTTCAGCCCGTAGTACAGCAGATACTCATCCGAAAAGCCATCAGCCGGCCGTAGACTCTCAAGAAATTCAAGGCGTATCCCGGCAAGTAGCCTCTCAGCCTCCATCGGATCCGACGATCCGCAAGCATCACTTACCGCCTGCAAGAGTTTCGGTGAAAAAAAGGTGTTTTCGGTGTCAAAAGACTTTTTCATCCTTTCACCTCGGACCTTGCCGAGAGCGAGCCTCAAAACTCTCTCCCCCTCATTCCACGCATCCACAATGGGATATCGGGATTTTTCGGAGCATCTTTCGGGAAGGAGAGTCAGGCTATTCAAGGTATCGATCAGGGACTTCTTTCCGAGATGACGGCAACATAACTCAAAGAACCGCTCTTCCGTTATGGGGAGAGGCGATCCCTCCGTTATCCCGTCAAGGGAAGGAAGCTGTGAGATGAGATAATACTCAGCCATGATCACTCACACTCTTTCAAAAGTGCCGTCACCTTGGGACTCAAATACTTTGACAGCATTTCGGTAACAGCCTCGGCGGAATAATCGTAATATGCTCCGCCGTCCTTTGATGCAATTCGAAAGCCTCCGTCAAAGGAGTCGTTCGCCTTCAAGGTCACACCACCTTCAAGTTTTTCCTTGAGTCTTGAATTGAGGATATCCTCTAACTGCCCAAGGTCTTCGGAATTCAAAAGCACCGAGATATCCTCGCCGTCCGGATCTGCCGTCCAGTTCTCGACTGCTTTGACGATAATGTCCGAGAGAGCGTCCGATGAGTAGACCGCATTAACATTCTCCCCAACTATTCTCTCAAGCTCCTTTGCAATGCTCTCCCTAAAGGAGATAAGTACGTTTCGTCCCGCCTGACGAATGGCATCCTCGGAGGATCTTATCATCCTGTCACACTCACGCCTTGCCTCGCTGACGATACGGTCAGCCTCAGCACGTGCCTGTGACACTATTCCTTCCGCCTGAGACCTTGCCTCTGCAAGGGTCGCATCAGCCTCCGTCTTTGCGGCATCGACTCCGTCTTTTTTGATCCTGTCGATCAGCTCGTTAAGTTGGATCTCCATAAGTGCTTCTCCTTAATTTTTTTGTCTCGTATCTCGATTACGATACTACCGCTACCTTAATTCAATATTAATATACAATATTTTTCCCGGTTTTTCAAGTCCCTACCATCGCCCTGTTTGAACTCATTGTAATTTTTTGTGACAGTTTTCATCAATTTCAACAAATACGGTTGACGGGAGGGCTCCCTTGTTATATAATGGTCTCACTATTTTATAATTAAGTTGTTAGGAGACGACTATGAAAAGGCACATGAGAATAGCTTGCATACTGCTCGCCGTATTTCTCGTAATTCCCTGCTTCGTTCTGCCTTCCACGGCGGCGGACACCTACGATTTTTCCTTCAGAAGCGACAGTGCGTTAAGTATTTTTTCGGGCATTACCGGCGCAGATCTCGTCTATAATACCGACGAGAGAGCAATAAGAGTCACGTCTAATGAGACAGCTCCCTCCGCACTGCTGACACTGCCGGAAGCACAAAGCGGGAAGAATTATCTTAGCCTAACCTACAGAGCACTGAGCACCAACAGCTCCGATGCCTACAGGATGCAGCTTGACTTCTTAAAGAACGGTACTACCGTTACCACCAAGATGCTGCCTCTGACACGGGGACTTAAGTGCTATTCCTCCATAGCGGATATTTCCGACACCGAATCCTTTGACAGCATCAAGATGACCTTCTTCACCGACTGCGAGTCCGGTGACCGCATCTATCTCTACTCTCTCTCATTCTGCGAGACGAGAGAAGAAGCCGATGCCAAAGCAAAAAGCGGAAAGACTGATGCCGACGGTGCGATACTTTCGAAGTATGCAGAGAACCGCCTTGACTGCTCCGCCTACGATCAAGAGGACTATGTCATCCCTTATTGGGATACCGATATCGTCTACAACGAGGCAGTCTATCCCGTTGCAAACAAGGACGGCTCCCTCAGTGACTACGGCCTAATGTACGATGCTTCAAGGATAATTGCAGTCAGATCCTCAACTCTCGGCACTCTCTACAGAGAAGGTGTTGACTATGAACTCGTCGGCGGCAAGCTCCGTATTTTGAAGGCCGGTAATATCTCAACGATACCCTACACAAGTCACTACTACACTTACAATACGAAAAACACCTACCGTCTTCTCGACGGAAGCGGATACGTGCGCTTTGAGGAAGGCCCGGGTATCCCTTTGCAGCAAATATCCGTCACGTACGTTCATGAGGACGACTGGTCCGGATACGTTCCGCCCCTTCAGGGAGATTCGCTTCCCCATATCAAGAGCCTTCTTGAAAACGGTCAAAGCTGCAATATCGTCTTTTTCGGAGACAGTATCACCAACGGCGGTAACTCCTCTGCCGTTATCAATATCGAGCCCTACGCCGAAAGTTGGGTGGATATGTTCAAAAAGGAAGTGGTGAAGCAGTATCCGAATGCCAATGTGACCTTCAAGAACCCCTCCATCAGCGGCGGATGTGTCAGCGATGCCAAGGATCACGTTTTCGATGCCATCATCCCGGCAGCACCCGACCTTCTCATCCTCGCTTTGGGAACCAACGACGCACAGTTCCAATACAGTTCTTCAAGAGTCCTCGATGAGATGCAGTACGTTATCGACAACGTGAAAAACCGTTATCCCAACTGCGACATCATCCTCGTCGCCCCCATGTTCTCAAATCCCGAATGCTTTAGAAAAAGTTACTTCTACGAGTACCGCACCGGATATTATGATATGGCAAAAGCATCCGGCATAGCAGTTGCCGACGTAATGGCCGTCCATGACTTCCTTCTTACAAAGAAAAACTACACCGACCTTTCCGCGAACAATATCTGCCACCTTAACGACACTCTTGCGAGAGTCTACACGATGGCAGTTATGAACACAATAACCCCCACCAATGCATCCAAAGCGGTCAAGGATTCCGCAAAGGCCCGTCTCTCTTCACTTGTTGATATCAACTCCTACAGCCCCACGTCGAAGGCACTTGTGGCAAACGAGATCGAAAAGGCAAAGGCAGCAATAGATGCCGCTACCCTTTCCGATGATGTGAGAAGATGCTACACCGCCGGCAAGGAGGCGATACTTCTTATCTCCAAGAACGAGGGATACACCACAGACTACACGGACATCGTCTTCGAAAGCGTTGAAGAGGTCTCCGTTTTGGAAGCCCAGAACAACCTGACCGCCTACTACAGCGAAGGTGAGAACGCCGCCGCTATCCAAGTGACGAATTCCACCACTCCGAACTGCTCTGTGATATATCCCACTGTGGATACGGTCAGCGCATCGGAGTACAAATACGTAGTCGTCACTCACATGACTCCCGTAACCAATTCAGCCACTACCGCAAGCATCCAGCTTAATTTCTCCACGTCCGCCGATGCGGATATGACCGACAGTCAACGTCATATTTTGAAGACCACCACAGACGGTGCCTTCCATTCCGAGATAATCGACCTTTCCGATAAAACATGGTGGGACGGAAACGTGAACCGACTGAAGATCACTCCCCTTAAATCGCTGGCAGTGGGTGACACTCTCTATATCGCTTCCATTTCAATGGCAAAGACACAGGCGGAAGCTGAAAAGATCGCCGCATACAGAGCGGGCACGGCAAACGGCACTTATATTGGTGAAAGTTCCACCGTGCTCTACGATACCGAAGAAAAGCTTGACTTTGTGGGTGGCGACGTTGCCAACTACACTGTGGGTGATGCGGACATGAACGGCAGAGTCAACACACTTGACATCATGACTGCAGCAATGGCCATCTCCGGAAGCAACGTTATTAAGAACATTGCCGTCATTGACTTCAACGGAGACGGAAAATTCAATTCCCTCGATATGATGGCACTCCGTCTCTTGGTGGCAGGAAAAACCACCGTGAATACGGTCCAAATTTCGACAAAGCCCACCAACGCGACCTTCTCCGCCGACGGCACGTCCCTCAAGGTAGTACCGAAAGCATCCTCGCCCCTCACCCTCATGGCTTCAAGCGTACCGGACTACACTGCCTACGCAGTCCTGGTCTACAAGGCACCTAAGGGTGATGATGTCAGTGTCACAGCATATTATTCCACCGAGGTATCCGAAGATGCCAAAACGGCGGTAGTACTGACCTGTGACGGAGACTACTGTGCGGCAGTTATCGAGCTTCCGAAGAAATACTCACACAAGGGAATGACCTTCGACACGACTTCCCTTAACTGCGAGATCGACTCTTTCGGTCTCTTTGAAACCTATGATGCCGCAGATAAATTCGCATATGAAAGACTCTGGGCAAGGAAGTCAAAAAAGGTCTACACAGAGAACTATAAAATAACCTTCAATGCCGAAAACTTCGCAAAACTCGGCGGCGCACACAACGCAAGCTATACCCGCACCTCGAACAACGAATTGAAGTTGACGGTGGCATCCAACAGCATCGACCCCTACGTCTACATGGATCTCTCTGACGTCGGGCTCTCCGCAAATGAGTACAAATACATCGTGTACGAGTACTGCCTGCCCACCACCAATTCAAGTGCCGGAACTCAAGCAGAGATATTCCTCTGCTCCGGCAACTACAAGGGTCCTACCGCAGGTGCAAGCGTCGTCTTCCCGGTGACCAGATCCGGAGAGTACGTGACAAGAACATTGGATCTCACATCCACGTCTTTCTGGAGCGGTGATATCTACGGACTCAGATTCGACTTTTTCTGCAATGCAGGCGCCGGAGACGTGTGCTACCTCAAGTCTGTCACTCTCTGCAAGACCCTTGAGGATGTGAATACCGCCCTCGGAAAATAAAAAGCAAGCAACAAGTAAAAGGCAAAAAACAAAACAGAGCGGCGGCACTCCGTGCCGCCGCAGACATTAAGAGGTCATCATGTCATCATACATCACCAGAGCCATCACCGGAGACGGCTCAGCACGCATTTTTTGCACGAATTCCACCGAGGTGGTACAAAAGGCTTTGGACATCCACAACACGTCAAAAACCTGCACTGCTGCCCTCGGTAGAGCACTTACAGCCTGTTCCTTGATGGGATCGATGCTGAAGGACAAGGATAACTCGCTGACTCTTCAGTTTAGAGGTGACGGGCCCGCCGGTCCCATCGTCACCGTCAGCGACTACAAAGGGAACGTGAGAGGCTATGTTACGAACCCGCAGGTGGAGGTGCTTCCCAATGCTCTCGGCAAGCTTGACGTAAAAGGCGTCGTCGGAGAAAAAGGCTATCTCTACGTTACCAAGGATCTCGGTCTGTCGGAGCCCTACAACGGAGTCTCCCCGCTTGTAAGCGGAGAGATAGCGGAAGACGTCACCGAGTACTTTTCCGCAAGTGAACAGACTCCCTCAGCTTGTGCTCTCGGGGTCAGAGTGACAAGCGAAAAGACCGTGAAGGCGGCGGGCGGATTCATAGTCCAGGTAATGCCCGGAGCGGATGAAAAGACGGTAACGGCTGTTGAAAACAATCTAAAACTCATCGGCTCCGTCTCCGCGATGCTGGCAGAGGGACAGACCACCGAAGATATCATCGCCGCAGTCTTCTACGGAGTGGAATACGATCTCTTTGACGAGTTCGACACCGAGTACCTCTGTACCTGTTCAAGGGAAAAGTACAAAAGGGCACTTGTCTCCCTTCCCGATGCCGACATAGAAGAACTCGGAAGAACAAACGAGCCGATAGAGACCGTCTGCCGTTTCTGCAACAGCAAATACGTTTTCGATCTGTCCGAGATCGTTGAAGCGAGAAACAAAAATCGATAAAGAACGAAAAATTAAAAGCTCCCGCTATCACAAAGCGGGAGTTTTTTTCATTCTGCCAAAGCACTATGATCATCTCTCCGATGCCACCATGGGGCAAAAGACCGAAGGACTGCGCCTTTCGGCACAGCCCTTCGGTTGATCTGAGAAAAAATATGAAAAAACACTTGAACGCAAAGTATTGTCTCCCACGTGAGCTGCGCCGGGTCTAAAAGGGCGGTACAGCCCGCGTCCGGGAGTAGTAAGGTAAAACCGTTTTTAAGCACGGCATTCTTATTCGCCGTAGCTTTGCCGTTGTTCCATCGGCATCCCTTCCTTACATTTTCTATTTTACTCAGCGTTATGATATTCCAATGTCGGCAGTGTGAAATCAAACTGAAAAATCACTTTCACGCAAAAAACACATTGTCTATCTGTTTTCCTGTCTGATGCGAAAGTCTTTGCCGGTCATCCGAGAGATACCTTACCCGCAAGATACATTGACATTGCAAGCACGTCTCTTGAGGTGACTCTACCGTCCCCGCTCAAGTCGGCGGCCTTCAAATTGAAACTTGTAACTTCTTCACCGGCAAGGTACCTTCTTACCAGAAGTGCATCGTTTGCTCGCACCCTGCCGTCTCCGTTAACGTCACCGAGCTTGATCTTTGCGACAGCCTCTTCTTTTGTCTCTCCGCAGACCGTGCAGGTGAAGGTCTTGACACCGGTCGCAGTGGTGGTAGGCTCGGTGGTTATAACACCGTCATTCC
>CAZVQC010000018.1:0-45042 GCA_964629225.1 uncultured Ruminococcus sp. | reverse complement strand
GAAACCGCGTAAATAAAGGCTTTTAGATGTGGTTAAGTCGTAGGAAGTTTCTATTTTATAAGGATGGATGTATTTACTCAAATGTGCAAAAAAATAAAGCTCTAACCGATTAAGGTTAAAGCCTTATAATGAAAACAATTTTTGTCGTATACGACAGCGGTTTGTCGTAGGACTCAATAGGGTGTTCAGAAACTCATTTGTCGTAAATTTGTCGGAAACCCCAATTTTGAGCTATTTTTTGGATTAACAAAACGCCGCAAACGCTGTCAAAACCTGACTTTTGTGGGTTTTTAGTCTGAGAGGGATTTCATTGTCGGGAAGAGCAGGACGTCACGGATGGCGGTGGAGCCGGTGAGGAGCATGACCATTCTGTCGATGCCATAGCCGATACCGCCTGTGGGGGGCATTCCTATCTCAAGGGCATTGAGGAAGTCCTCATCGGTGCGGTTAGCCTCTTCGTCTCCCTTTGCAAGAAGCTCCTCCTGTGCTTTGAAGCGTTCTCTCTGGTCGATGGGATCATTAAGTTCGGAGTAGGCGTTCGCCATTTCCCAGCCGTTCATAAAGAACTCAAAGCGTTCCACATATCTGGGATCGGAGGGCTTTTTCTTTGTGAGGGGAGATATCTCCACCGGGTGATCCATTACGAAGGTAGGCTGGATCATATGGCTCTCCGCATACTCTTCAAAGAACAGGTTGATAATATCACCTCTCTTATGACGATCTTCGTATGCGATACCGTGCTCCATTGCCACCTTTTTAGCCTCTTCCTCGGTCTCTATCTCATTGAAATCGACACCGGAGTACTTCTTTACCGCATCTACCATAGTGATGCGCTCAAAGGGCTTCCCGAGATCCATCTCAACGCCGTTATAGGTGATGGTGGCGGTGCCGAGCACCTCCTTTGCCACGTAACGGTAGAGGTTTTCGGTAAGATCCATCATGCCGTTGTAATCGGTATAAGCTTGGTACAACTCCATGAGAGTAAATTCCGGGTTATGTCTTGTATCGAGTCCCTCGTTTCTGAAGACTCTTCCGATCTCATAGACCTTTTCAAGGCCACCTACGATAAGTCTCTTAAGGTAAAGTTCAAGGGAGATACGAAGCTTCAGATCCTCATCAAGGGCATTAAAATGGGTCTCAAAGGGACGGGCTGCCGCGCCGCCGGCATTGGACACCAGCATGGGGGTCTCCACTTCCATGAAGCCCTCAGAGTCAAGATACTTTCTGATGGCGCTGACGATCTTAGATCTCTTGATGAATGTGTCCTTCACCTCCGGATTCATGATAAGGTCAACGTATCTCTGGCGGTAACGAAGATCGGTATTGGTGATACCGTGATACTTCTCCGGGAGCACCTTAAGGCTCTTGGAAAGAAGCGTTATCTTAGACGCGTGGATGGAGGTCTCGCCGGTCTTGGTCTTGAAGACTTCTCCTTCGATACCGATAATGTCACCCACATCAAGCTTTTTAAATGCTTTGTATTCCTCTTCACCGACGGAATCTCTTGCAACGTAGGACTGAATGGTTCCCTTGAGATCCTGCACGTGGCAGAAGGAAGCCTTTCCCATCACTCTTTTGGACATCATCCTTCCGGCGATAGAAACGGTAGTTCCCTCAAGGGTCTCAAAATTCTCTTTGACGTCCTCGCTGTGGTGAGTGCGGTCGTATTTAGTCACCTGAAAAGGATCTGCTCCCGCCTCTGCAAGCTCCGTCAGTTTTTCACGTCTTATGCGAAGAACGTCATTAAGCGCAGCCTCTTCGCGTTCGGGGGTCATATTTTGGTTGTTGTCGCTCATGTTATCCTCCGTTTATTCACGCATTGGGCTTTGCACGCTTCACGTCAAGCACCTTGTACTTCATCTCACCGTTGGGAGAAGCAACCACTACCTCCTCGCCCTTACGGGTGCCGAGGAGTGCCGTTCCGATAGGGCTGAGGTCGGATATCTTGCCGTTCAGCGCATCAACTTCGTTGGTACCTACGATGCTGTAGACTACCTCTTCATCGAAATCGTAATCGTAAAGGGTGACCGTAGAGCCGAGATGGACTACGTTGGTATCTATCTCTTTTTCATTGATCACTACCGCATGGAGAAGGAGTTCTTCTATCTCCTGGATCCTCGTCTCAACTCTGGACTGCTCGTTTTTGGCCTCGTCGTATTCGCTGTTCTCGGAAAGGTCACCGAGATCTCTTGCGGCGGCGAGAGCCTCTTTCACTTCTTTTCTCTTGTCTCCTTTGAGAAACTCAAGCTCGTCTACTAATTTTTTGTAGCCTTCTTCGGTATAATAGGTCTTCTTTTCTTCCATTTTAGTATCCTTTCAACCGACCGAGCGGACACAAGGTCCGCTCACGCCGTTTAATTTACTGAGGTTGGTATTTTACTTTGAAAATGAAGCGACAGCCGCCTTGAGTTGGTCGTCCTCATCATCGGTCAATTTGTAGATGTTTTTCGCTTTTGCAGTGGCGCTGAGTTCCACCTCCACGTCGGGAGTGATGCCTACGCCGTCGTAGTTATCGGAAAACGGCGGGTAGTACATAGCGGAGGTCAGCTTGATGGCACCTCCGTCCGAGAGGGGGTAAAACGTCTGCATGCACCCCTTGCCGTAGGTAAGAGTACCGACTACCGTGGCCTTCTCATAGTCCTTCAGAGCGCTGGTAAAGAGTTCTGCGGCACTTGCCGTGCCGGAATTGACCAGGACCGCCATCGGCATATCAAGCTCGTTTGCATCGGAACGGTAAAGCACCTGTTCCGTGCCGGAGACGTCCACGGCTCTGATGACCGGTCCCTCCGGAAGCAGTGTGTCGAGGATGGAGCAAATAGTATTCAGCTCTCCTCCGGGGTTGTTCCGAACATCGAATACAAGCTTTTCGGCCCCCATGTCTCTAAGCGCCGTTATCGCTTCGTTAAACTGCTTGACGGTCGCGGTATCAAAGGAGGATATCTTGATGATACCCACCGTGCTGTCGGAACTGTGAAGGCGGTACGTCACCACCTGCTCCACCACATGGGCACGGACGATCTCGAACTTGATCTCCTCGCTGTAGTTTTCTCCTCTGTAGGCGATAAAACGGGCAACTGTTCCGGCCACCCCCTTCACCTTGCTGACCGCCATATTGTATCCGAGGGAAGCAACGCTTTCATAATCGTCACCTACGTACTTGATAAGGTCTCCCACCTGAACTCCCGCATCGTGGGCGGGGGAGTCGGGAAAGACGTTGATGATCTCAATGGCAGCCTCATCCGCATTGTAGATAACACTGACACCGATGCCCTCAAGTTCCCCGTTTAAGTCATCCATCATCTCGGCGTACTCCTCTTTGTTGTAGTAAGCAGCGTATTTGTCGCCGGTACCCGCAACGTAGCCGTGGACGATGTAATCACTGATCTCGTCCTCGTCAAGCTCGCCGATGTACTGCGTGTCGAAATAGGACTTGACTTCCTTCAATTTGTCAAGGTATTCGTCCGATCCTCGGTAACTCTCTATCACCTCTGTGAAACGCGCCTTGTCATACTGCGACAATCCCGTAAAGGTGGCAAGGAATGTTACCAGTACCGCAAGCAGGATAAGTATCACCGCCAGCGGAAGAGATATTTTCTTTTGCATTTTCACTCCGCTTTATTCATCTTCTAACATAGTTGAGAGGGTTGGTCGTTTCTCCGTTGACACGGATCTCGAAGTGGAGGTGGGCTCCGGTGACGTAACCGGTGGTGCCGACATATCCGATGACCTGTCCCTGCGTTACCGTCTGCCCTACCGACACCGCTCTGCGGCTCATGTGAGCGTAGAGGGTGGAGTATCCGCTACCGTTATCAATGAGCACATAATTGCCATAGCTTCCGTGCATTACGGATTTCAGCACTACTCCGCCGCTGGATGCGTGGATGGGAGTTCCTGTGGGAGCGGGGATATCGATGCCTAAGTGGAAGTCCCTGACTCCGCCGAGAGTTCTCCAACCGTATCCTGAGGAGATGGTGGAATATCCTTCAAGAGGCCATGCAAAGCCGTTGCCGTCATAGACCACGCTTGAGGAATTGTTCTGCTGAAGGCTCTTAAGATAGTTCTTCAGCTGATTGTTAAGCTCATTATTCTGAGCAACTGCGGCCTCGTATGCGGAGGTCGCGGTCTTCTTGTCGCTTTCAAGGCTGGATATGTAGGCGTTCTGCTTTTCGAGAAGGGCATCGTAATAGGCTTTGTCCTCTTCAAGCTCAGCGAGAGTCTCTTCCTGAAGGGTCTTCGCTTCCTTAAGCGATTCTCTGGTCTTTTCAAGGTCTTCCTTTTCCGACTTGTACTGATTCTTCAGATCCCTGTCATACTCAAGCATACTGCTCACAAGATCCATTTTGGTGAGAAAATCACCCATGTCCTCCGAGCCGAGAAGGATAGAAAGATAACTTGCCTCTCCCTCCTCATAGGATACCGCCATCCTGTCAAGGAATTTGTTGAAAGTCGCCTCGATAGCAATCTCTTTTTCCGCTATCTGCTCCTCAGTGTTGGCGATGCTGAGTTCAAGCTCCGCAGTCAGTGCTTCGGCGGCGGATATCTTGTTCTGCGTCACGTCGGACAGCTCGTCAAGGCTGTTCTTGTAGGCGGTCGCATTGTTGATATCGCTCTTAAGGCCGTCTATTTTTTTCTTAAGCTGTGCCTGCTTTTTGTTCAGTTCCGCTATCTGATCCTGGTAACTCTGCGCCGTCGAATCCACAGCTTCGGTCATTACCGCCGAAGGGATAATGATGGCAGATACCGCAAGTATCAGCGCAAGGAAAAGCGCGTTTGATCTGAGCAGTTTCTTTTTCATCTTCATTAGTTTTCCTCCTTTTTGGGGAAGTGCCGGATCAGGATTTGAGATATTTTCCGATGGAGATGCAACTTCCGACGATACCGGTGATGACTCCCACTGTCACAAATCCGAGAAGCAACCAAAGGTCGATCTCCGCCAAGGGGATGAGGGTCAGCATATCAAGATCGGCTGCCACTGCTTTTTCAATGTATCCGTAAATGTAGCTTATCATCCCAAAGGCGATACCGCTTGCAAAAAGCCCGATTATGATACCTTCAAATACGAAGGGCAGCGTGATGAACCAGCCGGTGGCGCCAACGTATCTCATGACACTGATCTCGTGCCTTCTTGAGTGGAGCGTCAGCTTGATGGTGTTGATTATGATGAAGATAGTCACCACAAAAAGTATTGCAAGGAACCAGACGAAAATAAGTTGGATGCCGCTTTTAAAGCTTGCTACCGAATTGGCAAGATCGATGCGGGCGTTGACTTTTCTGACCCCTTCGATCTGCTTCAGTTCGTACTGAAGCGTCGCCGCACCCTCCTCTGTGGAATAGGTGATCTGGAATGAGTCCGTAAGTGGGTTGTTCTCGTCCGTTATGTCATCGTAGAGATTCTCATACTCTGTGGACTGCTCCTTCATCTTTTGAAGAGCCTGGGCTTTTGTGACCCTCTCAACGCTTTGGACGTTGGAAAGTGCCTTGATCTGCTCCTCAATGGAGACTATCTCCTCCTCGGAGGCATCCTTGTTGCAGAATACGACGATCTCGTTCATCAGATTGATCTGATCCAGATTCTTATCGATATTCAAAACGAGAAGTGCAAATCCTCCCATCACCACAAGGCAACTCATGAGCACCGCAATGGAAGCGAAGGACATGACACCGTTTCTCCAAAGACTCCTGAAAGCCTGACCGATGAAATAAAACGGGCTGTAACGTCTTTTCATTTGAACATACCTCCCACACGGTCCTCTATGATCTTTCCGTCCCTCAGCATGACGACTCTCTGCTTGTAGTAATCCACAAGGTTCTTCTCGTGGGTAACTACGATAACGGTCTTTCCGAGGCGGTTGATCTTCATGAGAAGATTCATGATCTCGATACTCATCTTCGGGTCGATGTTACCCGTCGGCTCATCCGCAATGATTATCTTCGGGTTGTTTGCAAGGGCTCTTGCAAGGGCGACCCTCTGCTGTTCTCCGCCGGACAGCTCACTGGGGAAGCAGGAGCTCTTGTCGGCTAAATTCACGGTGTTGAGAATAGCGGGAACACGCCTTTTTATCATCTTTTTGGGAGTTCCCACTACCTGCATCGCAAATGACACGTTCTCATAGACGGTCTTATCCTTGAAAAGGCGGAAGTCCTGAAAAACGACTCCCAATTCCCGCCTGTAGTAAGGGACCCTGAAATTCGATATCTTCGATAAATTGTAGTCTCCCACAATGATGTCGCCGGAGCTTGCCACCTCTTCTCTGAGAAGCAGCTTCATCATGGTGGTCTTTCCCGCGCCGGATCGGCCCACGATGAAGACAAACTCACCGTCCTCCACCTTAAGGTCAACGCCGCTCAGCGCCACCGTTCCGTTGGGATAGTGTTTTTTTACGTTTCTGAATTCGATCATAAAAGTAACCTTCTTTCCTCCTTTTCCGCGGGGGACTGCCCCAAATAAGGCGGATCTCCGCCCTTGGGATCATGCGCAAAAAACGCGCGGAAAGGCACCGAGGTGCCTTCGCAGATCAATATTTGACGGGCTTCGTAGACAGATATTTTTTGACCATAAGAGCAACCTTGAAAGTGATGGCGTGGTCAAATTCTCTGAGGTCAAGTCCTGTGAGCTTGCGTATCTTCTCAAGGCGATACACAAGGGTGTTGCGGTGTACGAAAAGCTTTCTCGAAGTCTCGGAGACGTTCAGATTGTTCTCAAAGAAGCACTGTATCGTCATGAGGGTCTCACGGTCGAGATTGTAGAGAGAGCCGTTTTTGAAGACCTCCTGCAAAAACATCTCGCAAAGGGTCGTCGGAAGCTGATAGATCAGTCTTCCGATACCGAGGTTATCGTAGCTTACGATGCTTTTTTCGGTGTCGAACACCTTGCCGACCTCAAGGGCAACCTGAGCCTCCTTGTAGGAGCGGGCGAGATCCTTGATGTTGTCAACTGCGGTACCGATGCCGATGGAGACCTTGGAATAGAATTCGGAACTAATGGTGTCGGCAATGGACTTTGCGAGTTTTTCTATCTTCTTCACGTCCGTTGCCGCGCTGAGCTCCTTGACGAGGACGATATCTTTCTCACCCACGTTGATAACGTAGTCCTTCGACTTGTCGGGGAATATGTTCTGGACCATGTCGTAGGGGAGGATATCGGTCTTCTCGTTGAAACGGATGAGAAAGACGACTCTTATCTCCTCGGTGTTGAAATGAAGCTCCTTGCTCTTGACGTAGATGTCGCTTGGCAGGATGTTATCGAGGATGATGTTCTTGATGAAGGAGTTCTTATCGTACTTCTCATCGTAAAGGCTCTTGATGTTTGAAAGAGAGATGGCAAGAACTGCGGCGTATTTCTCCGCAACAGCATCCTCACCCTCCACAAAGACAGCGTACTCTATCTTTGAGCTGCTGCCGATGGGTCTGTATGTACAACCTCCCGTAACAACGGTATCGGTCGTGTATGCAAGCTCGTCGCGGACCTCGGGACGTGCTTCACCCACCTTCGCGAGATCGCTGCAGGCAACGACGGCTCCCGCCTCGTCAACAACACCGATAACACGGTCCACTGCATCTCGCATCTGATAAATAATTCCCTGGAACAGACGATTTGACATTTTACTTCTCCTTCTTGTGATCAACGTTTTTACTGTTGTATATACTGACCATATTTTACACTACATTTTCTACTTTTTCAATAGCAGTTTAAGTATTTTTTCTAAAACTCGGTGCGTTTTTTTGGTAAAATCATAGTTTTTTGACGAAAAAGCAGTTGTTGACCGTCTTCAAAGCCCATAAAGTACAGAAAAGGATCGAAGCGGCATCGATCGGTTATCGGTTGAACGTCGGCAGGGGGGCTTGACGAAGAAAAAGGTTCGGATGCCGAAAACGGGGAACAGTATCCGAAAATATCCCCGCTTTTTTAGGTAGTGACGGCCCACGTCACCCCGTCGCAGATCTTTTTTCAAAACCTGCCCGAAGTTTTCCGGAATGTGGGACTTTTTTAAAAAGCACCACAATAGAGAGCACCTCTTCAAAAGATGCCGCATTTCATAATTACAGAAATGCCCGCTTCGGTCCTGTCCGGCGGGCATTTCGGGTCTTGCACCTCAAAGCGTGTTATTGTCGCCTACGGTGCTTTACCGCTCTTTATTCATCTTCAAAATCGAAGCACAGGCGCACATCGCACATGGGACGAACGTAAGTGTCCGCCACCCTCACGTGGTCGGGATGCACTCTGTACGCAGCCAGCGCTTCAACGCTTTCAAAAGCACTGTCAAGCATCACGTCGCACGAAGACGAGGGAAGGTTCTCCGTCAACACCCGAAGCTTCATTATTCCGGGAACTGTGAGGGGAAGCTTCTCAAGATTGGTTTTGATATCCCGGGCGACGTCTTCCTTCAAAAGACCTTCTTTTATTCTCCACAGTATTATGTGCCGTACCATCTCGCCCTCACACATTCATAATAACTGGAAGTATCATGGGCTTGCGCTTGGTCTTGCTGTAGATGAACTTGGCAAGGGTATCTCTGACGTTGTTTTTGATTTGATTCCACTCGAACACACCGTCGGACACCGATTCCTCAAAGACGCTTTCCGCAAGCTTTTTCACTTCGTCCATCAGCTCCTCAGACTCCCTCACGTAGACGAATCCGCGGGAAATGATATCCGGACCGGAAACTACCTCGCGGCTCTGTTCATCTACCGTTGCCACCACTACGATCAGTCCGTCCTGGGACAGATGACGGCGGTCACGGAGCACGATATTTCCGACGTCTCCGACACCGTAGCCGTCAACGAGGATGTGACCGGAGGGAACGCTTCCCGCTCTCTTGCAATTTCCGTTCTCATCAAATTCAAGCACCTCGCCTATGTTGAGAACGAAGATATTGCTTGAGGACATTCCGCAAAATTCTGCCAGCTCTTTGTGCTGCATCAAGTGCCTGTATTCTCCGTGTATCGGCACAAAATACTTCGGTCTCACAAGAGCGTGCATCAACTTCAGTTCCTCTTGGCAGGCGTGTCCGGAAACGTGGACCTCCGCCTCGTCGTGATAGACGTTGACACCGAGCTTGTAGAGCTCGTTGACGATCCTTCCCACGAGAAGCTCGTTGCCGGGAATGGCGTGGGACGAGAGCACTACAAGATCCTTTGAGGAAAGGGAGACCGTGCTGTGGTCGGAAAACGCCATCCGATAGAGTGCGGACATGGGCTCACCTTGGGATCCGGTGGTGATGATAGTCAGTTTTTCCGGATTGTATCTTCCGATCTCGGAGATATCGATGAGTGTGTCGGAGGGGACGTCCATGTAGCCGAGACGTACCGCAGCTCCCACCACGTTGATCATACTCCTGCCGGTGATCGCTACCTTTCTTCCGTATCTTACGCTGACGTTGATTATCTGCTGAACGCGGTGGACGTTGGATGAGAAGGTTGCTACGATAACTCTCTTGTCCGTATTAGACCTGAAGATATTCTCAAGGGAGGATCCTACCTTGCGCTCCGAGGGGGTAAATCCCGAACGCTCCACGTTGGTGGATTCCGCAAGCATGAGGAGGACTCCCTCTCTGCCGTATTCTCCGATCCGGGTCAAGTCCATCATCTCGCCTCCGATGGGAGTTACGTCGAGTTTGAAGTCTCCCGTGTGGAAGACCACGCCCACAGGGGTCTTCACCGCAATACAGCAGGCATCAGCGATGGAGTGATTGACTCTTATGAACTCCGCCGTGAAGACTCCGAGCTTCACAACGCTTCCGGGGTTCACCGTCATGAGCTTTGCCTGCTTGTCAAGCTTGTGTTCCGCCAATTTGTTCTCAAGGATTCCCAAAGTCAGCCTTGTTCCGTAGATGGGGGGATTGATGGAGCGCAGAACGTAGGGTATTGCGCCGATATGGTCCTCGTGACCGTGAGTCAAAAGTATCGCCCTCACCTTGTTTGCGTTCTTTTCAAGGTACGTAATATCCGGTATGACAAGGTCGATACCCAACATATCCTCGTCGGGAAAAGCAAGACCGCAGTCGATAACGACGATATCGTCGCCGTATTCGAGCACCGTAATGTTCTTTCCGATCTCGCAAAGTCCTCCGAGGAGCATTACTCTGAGCTTCGGTTTGTTATTGTTTTTTGCCATAAGTATCCTTTCTGTTTTTATATGTGAGATTTCAAAATTAATGTTCTGTCTTTAGTCGCCCAAAATTCGGGCGGGTATCAAAGCAGGCAGACGGCAAAGAGTAGCGCCGACACCGCAGCACCTACAAAAACGCCCACAAGAAAGGGTAATAGAGAGATGACAGCCCGCCGTCTACGCTTCTTCGTCACAGCGGAGGGAATGCTCTCTCCGGCGATCTTCATCGCCTCGTCGATCATGCTCGTCTCAAGCACCTTGGGGTCTCCCACGCCGGGTCTCAAAACGAAATACGCCTCTTCGTAGTACCTGCTTTTGGTATCCTTGATATGGATCATCTTTTTTTGACAGCCTTTTACCATGTTTGATTCCGCCTTTCAAATCATCTTACGGAGTATTATGGTCAAAGGATGCCACCTGTTATTCGCTTTTTAAAAAATCTGTTGAATGATCCGAAAGTCTCAGTCTCAGCCCTCAAGAGCCGATGCAACGAGTTCGTCGATTATTTCCGAATAAGTCATGCCGCTTTGCATGAAAAGCTTCGGGTACATACTGATGGGAGTGAATCCGGGAAGGGTGTTGATCTCATTGAAGACCGCATCCCCGTCCTTTGTCGCAAAGAAATCCACTCTCGACAGAGTACGGCATCCGAGAGCCTCGAATATGCGGATCGCAGATTCCCTAATGCGGACACTCTCTTCGTCCGACAGCCGTGCGGGAATGTAGTAGGATGCCGAATCCGTTTTGTATTTGGTATCGTAATCGTAAAAATCACAGCCGGGATCGATCTCACCGGGAACGGATGCCACGCATCCTCCGTTCTTCTCCATTACGGCAACCTCTACCTCGCGGCCGTCGATGAATTCCTCAACAAGCACCTTCGAATCCTCGCAAAAGGCAATGTCAAGAGCGCTTTTAAGCTCACTCTCATCTCTGACCTTTGAAACACCCACCGAGGAGCCTGCGTTTGCGGGCTTTACGAAGACCGGATATCCGAGGCTTGAGACCCTTTCAAAGGCTCCCTTGCAGTCACGCAAGAGATCCCTCTTTGACAGGATAACCGCCTTCGCCTGCCGAATACCCAAATGGGATACTATCTGCTTTGTGAAGGCTTTGTCCATGCAAATGCCGCTGGAGGTCCATTTTGAGCCAACGTAGGGGATGCCCGCTACGGAAAGAAGCCCTTGAAGGGAGCCGTCCTCCCCATACGCTCCGTGGAGCACGGGAAATACCACGTCTATCTTTCTCTTTTCAACGATCCTGCCGCCATCGCAGAGCAGGATATTTTCACTTCCGGGAGCGGGATCGATCATGACCTTAAAAAGTCCGTCGGAGAACCACGTCCCGTCTTTTATCCTCTCGATATCGCCGTCAAAAAGGTACCATCCTCCCTTTTTGGTAATACCGATCGCCGTAACATCATATTTCTCGCGGTCCAAATTAGAGAGAACTCCGTAGGATGACACGAGAGATACCTCATGCTCGGAGGAAGCCCCTCCGAAAAGAATACAAAGTGATGTTTTTTTCATTTTTCTACCTCGTTTTCTGTCATGCTGTCGTCTGACGTATCAAAGTTGGCGCTGACAAGCTCCTCGCCGCTGAAATCCGTCCCGTTGTAGTCCGGATCGTCGGTGTCAAATCTCACGCCGTTCGCTCCGGTGTGAAAGTATTCCTCATCGAAACTACTATTCTCACAATAAGGACAGACCTTGTGATCTTCGTCAAGTAAGGCGTGACAGACCGGACATTCTTTTTTCGCAAGATCTCTCTCATCCTGAGCCCACCCATCGTCACTGAGGACGGTCTCAAGGAAAGAGACCCTGTCAAAAAGGGAGGACAGAACAAAGCACATCACAGTGAGAGCAATGCTGAAGATCGCCGCGATGGCAAACGCCACCGCTGTTTCCTTCGTTCCGTAATAGAATGCTCCATAGACAGTCACCGCCGTGCAAACGGGACATACCGCTTTGAATACCGTCAGTATTTTTTTCATTTTTCTTCCTTCTTATTATATTGCGCAAGGTGCCGATACTTACTTCTTTTTCATGACGATCACCCTGTCATGTCCGGAGTGATCCTTAATCATGTCATATCCAAGACCGCCCTCAGACGCGATCTGAGATACCGCCTCCGCCTGATCCGCACCGATCTCAATGGCAAGGAATCCTCCATCCTTCAAGTGGTTCGGATAGATCTCTATTATCCTCCTTATAACGGAAAGACCGTCTCCGCCGTCGGTAAGGGCGACTTTCGGCTCAAAATACAATTCCGGATCAAGAGCCTCATATTCCGCCTCCGTGACGTAGGGGGGATTTGAAAGGATGGCATCAAAGCGCTCACCTTTTTCAAAAACGTCCTCGGTAACGTCTCCGAGAATGGTGGAAAGGCGACGGGAAACGCCGTTTGTCTCTCCGTTTTCCACCGTAAGAGCGAATGCCCCCGGGTATTTTTCCACCGACACACAGGTGAGATCCTCCCTTGCGGCAAGAGTCGAGATGCCGACACAACCGCTTCCGGAGCAAAGGTCCGCAAAACTCCCTCCTCTTGGGATGCCTTTTATCGCAAGCTCCACGAGCACCTCGGTATCAGCCCTCGGAATGAGCACCTCCGGAGTCACCCTGTAGGTCTCATTCATGAACTGCCACGAGCCGAGAATGTACTGAAGCGGCTCCCTATTTTGGCGGCGACTCACCGCCTTTTCAAGGCAGCTGTCCGAAAGATCACGGTCTCCTTCCAGCATCAGCCTTGAATACGGAATGTCAAAGAGAGATGAGACAAGAAGCATCGCCTCGTGCCTTGCTTCGACGATTCCCGCCTCCTTAAATCTCTCAGCTACCTCATTCAGCGTCATTTGTCTTTTTTTCGGGCTCTCTCGTCTCGATCTCGACAGTCTCCGCCGTAGCATCCTCAACGGTCTCAGCCGCTTCGGCATCTCCGACTTCTCCCAAGTCGCTCGGAGAATCCTCTGCCGCGCCGTCCTCGGTCTTTTCCAAGACCTCGGGGAATTCATCGGGCATGGCATTCTTAAGGGCCGTTATCGCCACTTCAAGCTGACTCTCATCCGGCTCCTTCGTAGTTATCCTCTGCATGAGAAGACCGGGATAGGAAAGGACAAGGGTCACCGGATTCGGATGCTTTCCGGCGAACATGAGAAATTCAAAGCCGATACCCACCACGAGAGGGAGAAGGCAGAGTCTCAGCCCTATCATGGCAAAGATGTTCATGTCCCATTTTACGACGGAGAAGATAAGAATGGAAATGATCATGATAACGAAGATAAAGCTCGTTCCGCAACGGGGATGGAATCTGGTGCACTTCTTCGCATTGGCGGGAGTCAGTTCCATGCCCGCCTCATAGCAAGCTATGGACTTGTGCTCTGCACCGTGATACTCGAAGGTCCTTCTGATGTCCTTCATAAGGGAGACCAGCAGCATGTAGATTATGAAGATGACGATCCTGATGCCGCCGGAAATGAGATTCTGCCACCAGCCGAGGCTGTCGTGGGTCAGATGATTGATGCCCTTCGTGATGAGCGCCGGAAGGAAAGTGAAAAGTCCCAGCGCAAGAGCGACACCGAGGACCATCGATATCATCATGACGACTCTCATCAACTTGTCCCCGAATTTCTTTTTGATCCACTTGTCAAACTTCGTCTCTTCGTCAATGTCGTCAAGTCCCAACATCGTTGCAGAGTCCTCGAGAGTCGTGTAGCTCAGCTTCATCATTTCAACGAAGTTGACACATCCTCTTATGATCGGGATGTTGAAAAAGCCGTTTTTCTTTCGGAGGGACGAAAACGTGGTGTTCTTCACCGATATCTTCCCGTCGTCCCCTCTGACCGCAAGACTCACTCGGTCGCGGCTCTTCATCATAACGCCCTCAAGGACCGCCTGTCCGCCGACGAGTCCGAGGCGTGGGTTTTTATTTTTGCTCATTGTATCCTCCTTCAAGATCAACAGTTCTTGATCTTTTTCGCTTTGATAGCACTGTCACAGAGAAATGCTGCGGGGCATCCGTCACACAGCGGTCCCCTCGCACGGCATCTGTCTCTGCCGAAGTTCACTAAGCGATGACAAAGATCGCTCTGCTTACTTCTTTCCACATACTGTTCCATAGTCCGTTCGCAAAGAAGCGGATCTTTTTTGTCGTCCGGGTAAAATCCAAGCCTTCCGCAGATCCTGATACAGTGAGTGTCCGCCACTATCCCGCCCTTATCAAAGATATCTCCGAGAACGAGATTGGCGATCTTTCTGCCGACTCCCGGAAGAGTCAAAAGCTTCTCCATGGTATCGGGAACGTTTCCGCCGAACTCCTTGCAGATCAAAACGGCAGATGCGCAGATATTTCCCGCCTTCGACCTGAAAAGTCCGCAGGGACGGATGATCCGTTCGACCTCGGCCACATCGGCCCCCGCCATATCGAAAACCGTGGGATAAGCCGAGAACAGCTCCTTTGAAACTTCATTCACCCGAACGTCGGTGCACTGGGCGGAGAGGATCCCCATGACGAGAAGCCGCCATGCATCACTGCCGTATTCCAAAGCACACCGGCTTTCGGGATACAGTTCCCAAAGCACCGCTTCAAGCTGTGCCGCTTTTTCCTCAAGCCTCTTGTAGTGTCTCATCCTTCGTCCTCCGCTGTATCCGCAGTTTCCTCAACGATACCGAAATACCGAGAGAACACGTCTCTTATTGCGTAGCCGGCATCCGTGCCGTTTGCACCTCGCTCGATGACGCAGGTAGCGGTGATCTCGGGGGATGAGAAGGGGGCAAATGCGGTAAAAACGGCGTTATCGGAATGATCCTTTGTGACCTGCGCCGTACCGGTCTTTCCTCCAACCGCAATGGGGAAGCTCTTAAAAAGCGTTGCGGCAGAGCCGTTTTCGGTAACGTTTCTCATTCCTTCAAGCACGGTGTTCACCACGTTAGGAGAAAGAGAGACGGAGTTGTCGGCAACCTCCGGTTCCGTTTTAAGGATCAGCTCGTCGGTGTAGAACTCCCGAACCTCGTAAAGAAAATGTGCTTTATAACGGGTGCCGCCGTTGATAAGGGTGGAAACGTAGAGGCTCATCTGCAACGGAGTGAACAGATTGTCCGACTGGCCTATCGCCGCAGTTATCGTCTGTCCCGGAGTCCATGCTTCAAGGCCGTTTTCCTCTCTGTATTCGGGTCCCGCCAAAACTCCCGTCTTTTCGGGAAGCTCGATGCCCGTCGCTTGACCGAGTCCGTAGCCTTTGCAGTAGCGGTTCATAGTCTGAATGGACATAAGACGTCCCGTCTCATAGAAGAAACAGTTACAGGACACCTGGATCGCATCGGTGACGTTGATGGGACCGTGCTTCCCGCGGTAGATGTTCCATATCCAGCAGGCGGGAACGAAACCGCTGCTCTCATAGTATTTGTACTGTCCGTCACAGGGAAGCAGAGTGCCGGTGTTGATTATTCCCTCCTGAAGAGCGGCGGCGGCGACACCGGGTTTGAAGGTGGAGCCGGGTGCGTAGGTCCCCTCAAGAGCCCTGTTAAACATGGGAGAGAGAGAGTCCTCGCTCAGCGTTTTGTAGTCCTCATCGAAGGTGGAAAGGTCGTAAGTTGGGTAAGAAGCCGCCGCTAAGACCTCGTCTCCGTTGACACTGAGCACCGTCAACGCTCCCGCATCCGCATCCTCACCGTCGAGCTCTCCCTCTTTCGATTCCGCTTTTTCAATGATAGTTTCTATGTTGCTCTTCAGCGCTTCTTCAGCAACTGCCTGCAGGTCGATATCTATCGTAAGAAGAACGTTTTTCCCCGGCACGGGCTCTTTTGAAACATATTCGTCGATGACGTTTCCGTACTCGTCCTCGATTATCGTCTTTTCTCCGTCCTCCCCGTGAAGGTACTCTTCAAAAGCCTCCTCCGCTCCGGATATTCCGACGGTGGCATCGGAGGAATAACCGAGCTCTTTATAGTAGTCCGCCTTGGCGGGTTGGATCTTTCCCGTCCTTCCGAGGAGATGAGATGCAACTCCCGGGTAATTGTAGACTCGCTCGATCTCGCTCTTTACAGCAGCTCCGCGAAGAGAATCCTCCTTCACGAGTGCTATGAATTCATCGGATACGTCGGAAAACAGAGTGTAGGGCTCCTTGACCGAAAAGTTATGAAGCTCCATGTCGAGCCTCAAGCGGAACAAAAGCTCCGCGTCCGCCTCCCCGTAAAGAAGCTCTCCCTCCTTATCGGTCAGCCCGTATCTTCTGCAAAGGAGCACCGTAGCGGTCTCCGCCTCCACCTCGTCCTCCTTTTCCGTGATGCCGGCAAGTAGTTTTTTCAACCGCTTGCCGTAGACGGTCTCCATGTAGTCACCGTCGTAGCCGATGTTGCCTTCTCCGTCTCTCACAAAGGGAGATGAGGGTTCGGAATAGGTATCCGTTTGGAATGCGGTCTCGGCATCCTCAAAAAGGCGAAGTATCACCGAATTTTTTTCACTTTCGCTCTCGGTTGAAAGGGCTCCCGCATCAAGATAGATGACATAATAGTAAGAATTTGTGACAAGGGGCTTTCCGTTTCTGTCTCGGATCTCTCCTCTCAGCGCATAAATAGGCTCCGTTCTAGTGCGGGAATCGGATCTCGATGCATCCTCCACGTAACCCTGTCCCGTGACTTCTATGTTGATAAGGCGCGCGGCAAACACCACGGCAAAAGCCACTGCGATCACTCCGATGGCAATGTATCGTGCCAAATGTTCTCTTTTCGGGTTCACGCTCTCCCTCCTTTTTCAAAGCAAAAAGCAGTGTCTTCCGTCAGTCCACTCTTTCGGCTCTCGATTTGTTGAACGGCTTCATGCAGAGCCATGCCACAACATGGGTTATGGGCGCCGTCAAAAGCGTTGAAAAGAATTCGGGTATCACGACGGAGCCTAATATGACCCCTGCCGATACCGAATCATAAGTTACCAGCATTAGAATTACCGTAAATACCGTTTCGATCAGGCAAGCACAAACCGTGTAGATCGCCCTTACCGGGACGGAATCACGGTAAGAATACCTGCCGAGCAGTCCGACCGCTATAGACACGCCAACATAAAGCAGTAAAATGGCCTCTCCTCCGGTGCTTCCGAGGGCACAGATCAGGTATCCGCCGATAAGAGCGGAAACAGAGCCCCATTTTTCTCCCTCCGTGGCTGAAATGGCAATGAAAAGGGACAGCATAAGATCCGGAGTTGCTCCAAACGGGGCAAATCTTGAAAACACCGTAGTTTGAAGAAGTGCAAAAACAAGGATAAGCGCCCCGGTCACAAACCCTTTGATGAGGCATTCCACGTCCACCGATATCGCCATGCGCTTGAGGTAGGTCTTGTCGTGGATGAATCTTACAAATCTCTCTATCGGAGTTTGATCCTCAAGCTCCTTTTTTCTTTCTGCCTCCCGGCGGCGTTTTTCTCTGTAAAAACGCTCACGTCGAAGCCTCTCCCCTTCATATGCCGAGGCGGGACGGGAATTCTCTCCGTGGCTCCCGGGCTCTGCTCCATCGGGGTGAGTTATCGCTTTCGGTGCGGCACCGCTTGAGGAGGAACGCCCTTTTCTCGGTCCGAGCCTCGCACTACCGGCTCCGGTCTCCCCCATGTAGACTCCGTAAGTCCCGTCGGGAAAGCGGACCCGTCTTGCGGAAGTCCTCTTTTTCCTCTGCTCTCTTTCGTTCGATGCGCCGACTCTCTCGAAGTCACTGCGCTCCTTGTTTTCATTCATCCAGTGTCACCTCATAGTCGGTGATTATCATCAGCTTTTTGATGTCCTGCATTTTTTCGGCAGGCTCAATGTATGCTATCAGTGTCTGACTGTTCGGGTCCGGCACTACCTCCTTGACGGTACCCACCGTAAGACCCCGCGGGTAGACGCTGCCGTAGCCGCTGGTGAAGATCCTGTCGCCCTCTCTGATATCGGATCCGGCAGAAATATAGACCATCTTGCAAAGCCCTTCCTTGGAGAGTGCGAAATCTCCTTCTACCACTCCCACCTCGCCGGTCCGCTCAACGTATGCTCCGACAGCGGTGCCGGATTCAAGAAGAGTTACCACCTTGCACCAGTTGACGCCGACCTCGGCAACATAGCCCACGACTCCGTAGTCGGTAACCGCCGGCATATTTTTTTCAATGCCGTGAGCACTTCCCTTGTCGAGGGTGAAGACCGTCATGTAATTTCCCGCCTCACGTCCGGTGACGTCTGCCGCCGCAAACTTGTAGTCGGGGTGCTCCCGCTTGAGCTCAAGGTAATTGTAGAGCCAGTTGTTCATCTCTTCCGTCTCTTCCGCCTTTGCCACCTTGTCATTGAGCTCCGCAATCCGGTTTCGCAGTTCTTCGTTTTCGTCTGCTATTCGGTCAAATTCGGTAAAATACGAAGCAAAACCCGACAGCGCGTCCGCCGAATAATTGAATAGTTTTTGGATCGGAGTCGTGACGGTATTCAAGGCGCTCTTGACAAAAGAACCTGCTCCCATAGCGGTGATGATACCGGGAACTATTATCATGACTGCCAGTACAAGCGCAAGTATCATGAAAAATCTGCTTTTGAAGAAATCCTTCATCGTTCCCTCCCAAAGCATCCATGCCGCCGAAAGCGGCAGTGGGATGATCAAAGTCCTTTGTAACGGTTTTTGTAGTTGACTCCATCGGTATCGTTCTCGATAACGTGGCCGATGCCGATAGCAACGCTGTCAAGAGGTGCTTTTGCAATGGTCGCTCTAATGCCGGTGACCTGACTTATCAGGACGGCAAGTCCCGAAAGAAGAGCGCCGCCTCCGGCGAGCATGATACCGTTGTCGTAAATGTCGCTGGAAAGCTCCGGCGGAGTGTTCTCAAGGGTAGTCTTGATGCATTCCAGAATGTGACCGATCTGCTCACTCATGGCCTCACGGATCTCTCCCGAAGTTATCGTTATTATCGCCGGGAGTCCGTTGAGAAGATTTCTGCCCCTCACCTCCATGATGCCTCGGTCTGCAGTGGGATGAACGCTGCCGATGCTCTTTTTCAGATACTCGGCGGTCACTTCTCCGATCAGTATGTTGTATTTTCTCTTGACATAGGAGACGATGGCATCGTCAAGCTCATCTCCCGCAGTTCTGAGGGATGTGGAAAGCACGATCCCACCGAGGCTCGTCACTGCGACCTCCGTAGTTCCGCCTCCGATGTCGACTATCATGCTTCCCCTTGCGGACTCCACCTTAAGACCGGAGCCGATGGCCGCCGCTATGGGCTCTTCTATGAGTCCCACGCTCTGAGCGCCCGCCTCCAAGGTAACGTCCTGAACGGCTCTCTTTTCCACCTCGGTAACTCCGTAGGGAACACAGATCATGACCTTAGGTCGGCTGAACAGCGTGTTTCCCGACACCTTTTTGAAAAAGCGTCTCAGCATCTGGGTGGTATAGTCGAATTCCGCAATGACTCCATCCTTGAGAGGGCGCATTGCGATGATGGAACCGGGGGTCTTTCCCAGCATCAACTTTGCATCGTTACCCACTTCCACAACTCTTTTACTTCTCGATTCAACGGCGACGACTGAAGGTTCTCTGAGCGCTATCCCCTTTCCCTTCACATACACTATGGTATTCGCCGTACCGAGATCGATTCCGATACTTTTGCTCATGTAATGTCCTTTCTTTGCCCGCCACACTCGGCGGTATGTCGATAATTATGTTGACGGCGGGACGCGAAATGCATCCGGCACCGTTTTATTCGGTCATTCAAAGAGACTGATCCCAAAATCCCGAAGGATCTCAACGACTCTGCAAATGGGAAGTCCCACCACGTTGAAATAGTCTCCGTCGATGCGGGAGACGAAGGCGCCTCCTATTCCCTGGATACCGTAGGCTCCTGCTTTGTCAAGAGGCTCTCCTGTGGCAACATAGCCTTCTATCTCGTCTCGCTTCAATTCTCTCACGGTGACCGAGGTGCAGACCACCTCACAGACGGTCGTCTTGCCGTCGCTGACGGCAAGACCCGTAAATACTCGGTGAGTTTTTCCGGAGAGCATCTCAAGCATCCGACAGGCATCCGCCCCTGACGTGGGCTTGCCGAGAGCCCTTCCGTCCACCTCTACCATGGTATCTGCCGCAAGGACGACGCTTTCGACGGGCGCCGTACCGAGTACGGCAAGAGCCTTTCTGCGAGCAATCTCCTTGACCGCCGCTTCGCATCCGAGGCCGCCATTCACCGTTTCATCAACGTCGGGAACCGAGATCTCATGGGAAAGCCCGACGGACTCAAGTATCTCATGTCGCCTGGGCGATGCCGATGCAAGAATAAGTTGTTTTTTTTCTGCCATAACTCTGTTACTTTCCGGTGGAGCCGTAGCCGCCGACTCCCCTGTTTGTGTCTCCAAGCTCCGAGACCTCTTCAAAAACACCTTTTATGACGGGGGTGAATATCATCTGTGCTATCCTATCCCCCGGCATGACCGTGTAGTCGCTGTCGGAATGGTTGTGCAGAGGCACAGATATCTCGCCTCTGTAGTCACTGTCGATAACTCCCACACAGTTTGCGGGGGCAATACCGAATTTTGTTGAGATGCCGCTCCTTGCGTAGATCAGTGCGGAAACACTGTCATCCGGAAGCTCGATGGCAAGGCCGGATGGAGCCTTCACCGTCTTTCCCGCAGGTATCGTAAGGGGGCAGTCTCCCGCATAACACAGATCGCAGGCCGCCGCTCCCACCGTGGCATAAGTCGGCGTCACTGCACCGATACGAAGTTTTTTTATCTTCACGGAAATTTCCATCATTACCCTTCCTTCCCTTTTGTTTTTATTTCAGCCGTCTCACCTTCGAAGGATCCTCAGGTCTCTTTTCAAGCCGATAGGCTTCTATCACTCTCCGGCATTCATCCTTCGTCTCATCGGTGAAAATAAAGTGGAGAGACTCAAGCATCGGAAGATCGATCTCATCCATTTTGTCTGCCATGTAGATGGGTACGCTGTTGAACACCGCGTTCGAGCAGTCCGGAAGCCCCACTGTGAAAAACGTTGCGTCCCGTCTGTCCCGAAGCTCGGCAAAGCAGAGCCTACCGTCGCAATTGACTCTTCCGCCTTGGGGCTTCTTTTCGGACACCGGGAAGTGCCGTCCTCCGAAGCCTCCGCTTCGACAGTACCTCGCCCCGTCCGAAATGAGACATCTCTGAGTGTGCATCAGCGGTATCTTTCCGTAGACCGCAAGTGAAAACGGAACTGAAGCATCCCTTGCTGCCCCGATTGATGCCTCCGGGGAGAAGCACACCGGACTTGCAAACTCGGAAAGCTTCTCAAGAAGTCTTGCGGAAAGCACGTTGGCACGAATGGAGAATTCCGGCTCAAGTCCACTCTCCCTTGCCGATCTTGCCTGTCCGATCCCATGGACCAGAACGTGACCGGAAAGATTCCGAAGCGTCTCTTCAAGTTCATCTGCGGCCTTACCCACCGTAACGGGAGGAAGGATGACACAGACCTTTTCTCCGTCAGCAAATTCGGCATCCTCTATCGGTACAAAGATCCGATCAAAATACTCAAAGGCTTCATCCGGTATCATTCCGTAGGAAAGAAACTCCGCAGACCTTCTTCTTTTTAGAACTCTGTTATTCTGCGGCCCGGGTCTCCTCATCTGATCAAGGTGTCCCGCATCCTCTGCCTTCGGAAGCGGAGGCATCAGCCTGCGGATCCCCTCTCTTCGAAGCGAGTTGACCTCGGACAAGGTGATAAAAGCACCGCTGTCCGCAGCGAAAGAAAAGCGGTCAAGCCGATACGCCGTGTTTCCGAGCCTTGAAAGATTCTTCTCCGCGTGCTCGGCATCCAGCCCTCTTTCGGTATCATATTCAACGATAGCGCCTTTTACCTCGGTACTCCTGCCGTTTGATGAAAGGCGAAGGGTCGCAGGTTTCCCTATTCTCAGCACAAGTTCCGCATTTAACGGAAGCTCTCTCGCTATCTTTCCCGATGGGACCGCCTTATTTTCGGGAAGTCGCAACGCATCTCCCCGAACGCCCAGCATACCGCCGTATCTGCCCTTCAGATACCCGTCGGTGAATCCATCGCGGCTGAACAGTTTTTCAAGCTCTGCGATCTCGCTTGCCGTGGCGTTTCTACCTTCGTCCAAAAGCCTCCGATAAACGGCAACGGTTCCCGAAACGTAGGAAACATCCTTTTGTCTTCCTTCTATCTTGAGCGAAGCGACGTTTGAAACAATAAGATCCTCAATGCTTCCGGCAAGACACATATCCTTAAGGCTCAGCGGGTAGCCGTTCGGCACCGCCCCCACGGAAAACGGAAGTCTGCAGGGCTGAGCGCACATCCCCCTGTTACCGCTTCGTCCTCCCATGGCAAAGCTCATCATGCACTGTCCGGAAAAAGAGACGCAGTGAGCGCCGTGAACGAACATCTCGATCTCGATAGGAGATCCGACGGCAAGATCTCTTATTTCATCAAGGGACAACTCCCTCGGACAAACCATCCGTGAAAAGCCCATCTTTTGAAGTTCTGCGGCATCGTAGACCGAGCCGCAGGAGAGCTGCGTGCTGGCATGGATCTCGCAGGAAGGCATGTCCTTTTTTATCATCTCGGCAAGAGCCGCATCCGCAACGATGAATGCATCCGCTCCCAAAAGGAAACAGCTTCTCACGAAATCAAGAGCCGGAGGGTATTCCCCATCCCGAAGCCTCGTATTGACGGTAACGTAAGAGCGGATGCCGTATTCACGGCAAAGAGAGATCGCTTCCGCAGTCTCCTCCGCATCGAAATTCCGTGCCCTCATTCGGGCGTTGAAATCTCCGCCGCCGAAATACACCGCATCACAGCCGGCATCTATCGCCGCCTTCAAAGTCTCCATGTTTCCCGCAGGAGCCAAAAGTTCGGGCAAACTGACACATCCGACAGATGCCTTCGTTTCACAAAGACGGTCTTTCTTATTCACCCTTGTTTCCGCGAGCCTTGAGAAGCTCTTCTATAGCACGGAGTCTTGCCGCACGTGCTCCGTCTGCATCTGCAGTTCTTTCTTCCTTCTTCTCTTCGGGCTTTTCTTCCTCGGTTTCATTTGCGGTCTCATCGGAAGCGGCCTTCTCGTCCTCGGGAGCCTCGGTTTTTTCGCCGTTTTCAAGAGCGGCAAGCTTTTCCCTCAGGCTTGAGTTTTCGTCGCGAAAACGCCTCAAATTAGCATCGTAGAGAGAGATCTGAGCTTCAAGATTTCTCGCCCTTTTCTCGGCCTTGACCTTCTCGCTGTAATATTCGAGAGCGCAAAGGATCGCCGCATCCAGATTGGAGCTTCTCTTGGAGGCCACGGTGATCTCTCGGATCTGTTTGTCGAGAGCCTCCACGGTGTTTTTGATGAAGTCCTCCCGCTCATCGGAGAGTATCGCAAGCTGAACGCCCGCCACTTCGATCTCGTATCTTTTCTTTTCCATGGTATTTCTCCTTTTTTATTTCACTGTTATTTTTCGTTTTCGGTTTCAATTCTCGATCTCTCAAAGCCGCCTTTCGGCTTGATCTCACATCCGTTCCGGCTTTTCCGGTCAAAGCCGCTTTTTTCGGTTCCCGTCCAAAACTTGTTCCCGCCTACGTCAACGGCATTGATGACGGCTTCTCAGGCACCCTCGACCGGATACTCGCTATGTAGCACCGCATTCGGCACAGCAACAAGCAACACTGACGCCATTATATTTTATATTATATTATATCTCGAAGCAGAAATAAATACCTTTCGGCAAATTTTTTGTGTTTTTTAAAAAAAGAAATGCCGAAAAGAGAAAAAATCCCCTCGTTTCGTGCTTTTTTGCCGAGATAGTCCACAGTTTCGGAAGTGATGACCGAAACGATCTCAAAAAAACTTCCGAGCCGAAAAGAAAAATTATTGTTAAAAAGGCGGGGAGAACCCCGCCTCAAACATCATCCGTCAACCGTAGTATCTCCCGCTTGCGATACCATCTATTATCCTTTCCGTTTCCTCCCTTGAGGACGCGTTTGCCGCCTGCCGGCGCAGTTCTTCCTTCTTGTCCTCGCTCAGCTTGTTATATTCCGCAAGAGCATCGCATCTCACCTCAAGCTTCATCACCAGTTCCAGTGGCATCTTATCCATGGGATCCTTTTGTTTCACTTTGTTTTGCCTCCTTGTTTTTCTCATAAAGAACTCTTCCAAAGGTATTTTTCCCGTTATCAAAGAAAAAACAGCAGGAAAGAAACGCATGGATCGGAAATGAATGTCAAAATAAGTCGTTCTATTTTTCACTCCCGTAAAAAGCTGTTATTTACTTTTTTGTTTTTTTGTAGTATAATTGGACGATAACATGATGACATCATGAAAAGAAGGGACATAACCGACGATGAAGATATCGAAAGAAATGAGAGCTCTCGGAGCAAGAGCCGAAAGGGATCTTGCGGAGATATTTGGAAAAATAGATGAGGTAGCCTGTGAAAACACCGAGCGGGTACTGGACGTCTTCAAAGAAGAGCGGGTCTCCGAGGCGATGTTCGCTCCGAGCACCGGTTACGGCTACGGTGACGCGGGACGGGATGCCGTCGACAGGATAGCCTCCAAGGTGTTTGGCGGAAAATCCGGATTTATGAGGCCGTCGATACTCTGCGGTACTCACGCATTGACCATCGGACTTTTCGGCCTCTTGAGACCGGGGGACACACTGCTGTCCGTCACCGACGAGCCCTATGACACTCTGAAGGAGGTCATCGGCGCTTACGATGACAATAAGAACGGATCTCTCAAGGATTTCGGAGTCAACTACGACAGAGTGCCCCTAACAGCCGAAGGAACCGTTGACTACCCGGCTTTGAAAGCGGCAATAGCAAAGCATCGCGACACTTTGAAGGTCATTTTTATCCAGCGCTCCAAAGGCTACATGAACAGAAAGACCCTGTCGGTGTCGGAGATCGGAGAGGCCATTGCCTTTTCAAAAAAAGAAGTAGGACATCCGGTCTTTGCGGTAGTTGACAACTGCTACGGAGAATTCACCGAAACTGCCGAGCCCACCGCCGTGGGAGCGGATCTCATCATCGGATCTCTCATCAAGAATCCGGGGGGAGGAATGGCGGATATCGGAGGATATCTCGTCGGGACCGAAAGAGCGGTGGAGCTTGCGGGATACAGACTTTGCTGTCCCGGAGTGGGAACAGATGCCGGCGCCTCCCTCGGGCAGAACAGAAATATGTTACGGGGGCTTTTTTATGCTCCCCATACAGTGGCTCAAGCGCTTAAGACAGCCCATTTCGCCGCTTATGTTTTCAATGAGCTTGGCTACGTTGTGGAGCCGGGTCCCTTTGAAAGACGGCACGACATCATACAGACCGTCCAACTGGGCACCGGAGAAGGGCTCGTGGGCTTTTGCAGAGGTATCCAGTCCGCATCTCCCGTGGACTCCTTCGTTGTTCCGGAAGCGTGGGAGATGCCGGGATATGAAGATCCGGTGGTCATGGCGGCGGGCGCTTTCGTCGGCGGAGCATCCATTGAACTTTCCGCAGACGGTCCCATGCGTCCACCTTACACCGCATTTCTCCAGGGTGGTCTGACCTTTGAGTCCGGAAAACTCGGAATACTGTCTGCGGCAGAGGCTTGCGGAAGAAAGAACCGAAACACCTTGAAATAACGCCGCAAGGCAGAACTGTTTAGGAGGATCAAAATGAAAATAACCGTCATCGGCTGCGGCAGATGGGGATCATTCATCGCCTACTACCTTGATATGATCGGTCACGATGTCACAGTCTACGGGCTGAAGGATGCCCCGGAAATGCAGCGTTTTCTGAAGGAAAGACGAAACGACCTGCTCGAATTTCCCGAAAGCATCGCCCTTACCACAGATAAAAACAACATTCCGAAAGCGGAGACCGTTGTCATCAGCATCGGTGCCCAAGGCTTCAGAGGACTTCTCGATGAGTTGAACGAACTTCAAATCAAGAACAAGAACTTCGTGCTCTGCATGAAGGGCATCGAGATCGCCACCGGGGAGCGTCTCTCCGAGATCGCAGAGGAAAAGCTGGATCCCTCCAACCGGATTGCAGTTTGGCTCGGTCCCGGTCACGTTCAGGAGTTTTACAGGGGCGTACCCAACTGTATGGTGATCGACAGCAAGGACGAGGGCTTGAAGACCACGTTGGTCGACAGCTTTTCAAGCAATCTCATCCGCTTCTACTACGGAGACGATCTAATCGGAAGTGAGATAGGAGGGGCCGCAAAAAACGTTCTCGGCATTGCCGCCGGTATGCTTGACGGACTCTCCATGACCTCCCTCAAGGGCGCCCTTATGTCCAGAGGCACAAGGGA
The DNA here is from genome assembly GCA_964629225.1 of uncultured Ruminococcus sp. GTDB lineage: Bacteria > Bacillota > Clostridia > Oscillospirales > CAG-272 > RUG14199. The sequence goes on along the minus strand of CAZVQC010000018.1, from coordinate 18,686 downwards.
GATAGCAAGACTGATACGTGACATGGGAGGAGACGAGCGCAGTGCTTCCGGGCTCTGCCTACTCGGAGATTACGAGGCAACTCTCTTCTCAAAGCACAGCCACAACAGAGCCTTCGGAGAAATGTTCGTAAAAGGGGAAAAATTCCCGTCTCTTGCAGAGGGCTACTACACTGTCAAGGCGCTGATGACTCTCAAGAAAAAGTATGGCACGGATCTTCCCATATCCACCGCCGTCTACAATATCCTCTATGAAGCGGCCGACCCGAAGGAGGAGCTTTTGAAACTGTTCTCCCGGTCCTTGAAAAAAGAGCTGGAATGACCGTGGAGACCAGATCCAAAAAAGCCCGGATCGCCAAAGTGACGGTCTCGGTGCTGTTTGTGCTCTACCTTTGCTTCTTTGCCTATGTCACGCTTTTCAGCGGTCGATACGGAAGGAGCTTTCCGAGTATCAGAGATCTCGATCCCGAAAAGATCGCGGAGCATTTCAGATGGCATTCAAGTCTCGCGCCGTTTGCCACCGTCACCGATTTTATAAGAGGGTATTTGAAGGGAAACGTGGGGATCCATGCGATAACGGTCAATATCCTCGGAAATCTTGCGGCGACAGCGCCCTTTGGTTTTTTTGTCCCGTTCCTTTCAAAAAAGAAGGTCGGCGTGCTTCGCCTTGTTTTAACCGTCTTTGCAACAGTTCTTGCGATCGAAGTGCTTCAAATCCTTCTTATGACCGGCTCATTTGATGTTGACGATCTGATACTCAACGTCTTAGGAGCGCTCATAACCTTCGGCATCTTGAAGATACCGCCGATAGAAAAAGCGGTATTCAAGCTAACAGAAAAACAAATTTGACCACCCGAAAAATCACGCATCAAAGGAAACAATCATGAAAAAGATCATTCTCTGCAAATACGGAGAGATCGTTTTGAAGGGAAACAATAAATCCCGTTTCGAAGCGGTCTTAATGAAAGAGTTGCGACGCCGTGCGGCGCGGATAGGCAAATTCAAAATATCCTACGCTCAAAGCACAGTGTTCGTCGAACCGGAAGATGTTATTACGGACGACGTCTTCGATGAGATGTTTGAGGAAGCGAAAAAGGTCTTCGGCTTCTCCGCCGTTGCCGTCTGCGCCTGCGCCGAAAAGAATATGGAGGATATTCTGCGAGTTGCAAAGGAGTATCTGCCGGAAAAACTCAAGGGCGTGCGGACGTTCCGATGCATTGCAAAGCGAAGCGATAAAAAATTCCCCCTGACGTCCCCCGAGATCGCAGCTCAAACGGGAGGCGCCGTACTTTCGGTAATGCCCCGTCTCAAAGTGGATCTCCATGATCCTGACGTTGAGGTCAAGATAGAGATCCGCGAAAAAGAAGCCTATATCCACGCAGGACAGGACAAGGGAGCGGGAGGAAATCCCCTCGGAAGCGCCGGGCGGGGACTGCTTTTGCTATCCGGCGGCATCGATTCCCCCGTTGCCGGCTTCATGATGGCAAAAAGGGGGCTCTATATCGATGCCCTCCATTTTGAAAGCTTCCCCTACACCAGTGAAAGAGCCCGTGAAAAAGTGTTTGAGCTGGCCCGTGAAATGACCGAATACACAGGCCGTATCCGGGTCCACGTCATCTCCTTGACCCACATTCAAGAAGAACTCAGAGACTGCTGCGAGGAGGACTACTTCACGCTGCTTCTCCGCCGCTTCATGATGAGACTTGCGGTGCGTCTTGCCAAAGAATACTCTATTCCCGCCGTAATAACGGGAGAGAGCCTCGGACAGGTGGCAAGCCAAACTCTCGAAGCACTCTGTGTCACCGACAGTGTCAGCGACATCCCCGTGTTTCGTCCCTGCATCGGCATGGACAAGGAAGAGATAATCGAAATATCCCGCCGCATCGGAACTTACGACACCTCTATTTTGCCCTTCGAGGACTGCTGTACCGTCTTCACTCCCCGCCATCCGAGGACGAAGCCGGTGCTCGAAAAGGTGGTAGCGGAAGAGGTGAAGGTGGACGTAGACTCCTTGATAGAGGAGGCGTGGAAAAGCCGTTACTCGGTACTTATCACAAGAGACGGCGTTGAAGAAAGATGAAAGAGACAAAAAAACAGGTAGAGATTTTCACCGACGGCTCCTGCAAATTCAACCCCGGCCCCGGCGGTTGGGGTGCAATACTCCGATGGAACGGTCATGAGAAAACCTTATCGGGAGGAGAAAAAAGCACTACCAACAACCGCATGGAACTGACGGCGGCAATTGAAGCCCTCAGTGCACTGAAGGAGCCCTGCTCCGTGACACTGTGCTCCGACTCCAAGTACCTTATCGACGGGCTGGAAAAGGGCTGGGCAGCATCTTGGAAAAAAAGAGGATGGAAAAAATCCGACAGATCCCCTGCCCTGAATTCGGATCTGTGGGAGAAGCTTTTGGAGCTTGAAAGCCGTCATGAGATAACGTACAAGTGGATAAAAGGCCACGCAGGGCATCCGTTCAATGAGAGATGCGATGAGATGGCACAAAAGGAAGCCGACAAACTCAAGGAAGAAAAGGATGACTGAAATGGCTCATCTTCTTTTGACTCCTGTTTTTGCAAGCTCCCTCCTTTCTCCGACGGCAATATTTGAAAAAGCTCCCGTCATCAAATGGCTCGTTATCTGTCTTTTGGCGGTTTCCGTCATCGGGACGGTGCTCTGTATCCACGATAAGATAAGTGCCAAAAAAAGAAAGAGAAGGATCCCCGAAAAGACCCTTTTTCTCTTTGCAGTTCTCGGCGCATCGGGAGCTATGTATCTCACAATGCTCCTAATACGCCACAAGACAAGGCATCCGTCCTTCATGATCGGCTTTCCGTGCATAATTGCGGCACAGATAACCCTCGCTTATTTTGCGGTGGACAGACTTCTCTTTTGACAGTTTTCGAACAACGTTTCCCAAGGAAAAGTTTTTGAAACGGTCTTGATATCTCACGGCAATGAAGAAAAGATGCGGCCGAAGTGCCACTCCGGAAGGACAAAAAGATCATTTTCTCCGCTCCGTCAAGATAACGAAAAAATACCTCACCGGATCACGGCAACAAATCGTAGATAACATCCGACAAGGTGATCGGAAAAACTCCACCCTCGGATACCGCTCGGAACATCCTTTCGGCCTCAGTCGGGTCGGTAGAGACATCGTACACTGCCGCACGACAGAGCTCGTTTCCGTCACGGTACTGGATAGCTCTGACGGAATATCTTTCGATACCCTCCGACACCTCGGAAAACAACACGTACTTCAACTCGTATCCCGCAATGGAGATATTTTTTTCGTCAATGACTCTTTGAGAAACCACCTGTGTCTTATCTGCAAGTTTCATAGAGCGACCTCCGTTTGAATTTCTTATGAGCCCATTTTACCACCGAAAAACGCGAAAAAATATCGAATTTGGCTGCCCGATCCGCTTTTTTCATGATATTGTGTCAGTTTCCGCTTTGACCACAATATATCGGGTCAAAAAGGCGAAAAAACTCGATTTTTCTCGCCTTTTTCTTTGTCCGCTTTTCAATTCATGAACGATTTTTTCTCCGATCCGGTGGGAAACGCAAAAAAATTGTGAACGGCCTCAGTCCTTTGCTGACGGGGATTACAAGACTTTTTTGCTTTGAATTAGTTCAGTGAGATCGCCTCCGGTGAACTAAAAAACACGCATTTAAAAATTTTTTCAAAGGCAGTTTTTCAAAATGAACGACATCAGCGAATTTCTCGATCTGTACCGTCAACTCGAAGAGGCTTTGAAGGCGGCATATCCCGCCAAGGCCGAGAGGCACTCCACCCTTGTGTACGATTTTATGCACGGTGACGGAAAGAAATACTTTGACGACTTGGATCTCTGCAGAGAACTGAGAAACGTTTTAACTCACCACTCGTCCCTTTGCGGAACGGATGCGGTCCATCCTTCCGACGAGCTTTTGGATTTTTTGCGACGGGTAATAGAGGAGGTCAAGAACCCCGTGACCGCAAGGCAGATGGGAACCCCTCTTGAAAGGCTTCTTACAGCCGTTCCCGAAGACCGAATACTTTGGCTTGCGGAAAAGATGGCATCCCTCGGCTTTTCTCACGTACCGATCGTAAAAAGCGGTATCCTTGTAGGGGTGTTCAGCGTTTCGGCGGCGTTTTCCGTCTTGGCAAAGGATCCGGCCCTGCCGGAGAAAAATGCCAAGATTGCCGACATTCTCGACCTCTTGGCACCGAAAAATCATGTTTTTGAAAAGTATCTTTTCGCCTGTTCGGACACTCCTCTTTCAAAAATAAAGAAGGATTTCCGCTCACTTGGACCGGGAAAACGCAGAGTAGCCGCCGTATTCGTAACCAAGGACGGCACGCAGGATTCAAAACTTCTTTCAATGATAACGCCATGGGACGTTATCAGAGCGACCGAGGAGCAATGAAAAAGTATCCCCCGAAGCTATCGCTTCGGGGGTTCTTAGTTATTTCAGCACCGATATTGCATCGCTGATGGTCTTTTCAAAGGCTTCCTTACCGTATTTGTCCACCTCTGCCTTGTTCTTTTCTCCATGGGTCAGGCATCCTGCGCCGCCGATACAACCGCCGACACAAGCCATTCCTTCAATGAAGTTGGCATCGAGAACTCCCTTGCTCTTTTTGAGAAGGGCGGTACGGCAAGCTTCAATACCGTCGCAGGAGCAGGCTTTGAGCTCAAAACCGTCATCTCCGTGCTCGCGCAGTCCTTCCGCAACCGCATCCGCAAGGCCTCCGCAACGGGCGAAGATACGTCCGAAATATGAAGCATTGTCAAGAACGCCCTCGGGAAGAGTCATAATGTCGATATCACGGCTGTCAAAGAGCGCCTGAAGCTCTTCAAAGGTCATTGCCGCATCAACATACTCTTTTACCCCGTCCTTCTGCACCTCCGCTTTTTTGGCAGTGCAGGGGCCGATAAACACCGTTTTGCAGGGCGCTTCGTGTTCCTTGAGGTACTTTGCTATCGCTGCCATGGGAGACAGATTGTGGGAAATAAGAGGCATAAGATCCGGGAAAGACTTCTCTATGTAGCTTACGAAGGCTGGACAGCAGGAGCTTGTCAAAAAGCCCTTCTCCACCAATTCCCTTGACTCCGCATCCGCTACCATATCCGCACCGAGAGCGGCTTCTACCACCGTGTGGAATCCAAGCTCCTTAAGTCCGGTGATGACCTGTCCGAGTTTTGCGTAGGTAAATTGGCTGGAAATGGAGGGTGCTACGATGGCAAAAATCTTGTAATTCTTGTTGCCGCCGCTCTTCTTAATGATATCTATCACATCGAGGATGAAAGACTTGTCCGTAATAGCTCCGAAAGGGCACTGGTACACACAGGCTCCGCAGGCGATGCATTTGCTGTTGTCGATAGCGGCGGCCTTGTTCTCATTCATTTTTATCGCTTTTATCTTGCAGGCGTTCTCGCAGGGACGTTTTCTGCTGATTATGGCGGTGTAGGGGCAGACCTTGGAGCAAGCCCCGCACTCCTTGCATTTCGATTTGTCAATGTGTGCGACGTGGTTCTCATCAAAAGACAGCGCTCCGAATTTGCAAACGTCCTCACAACGGTGAGCAAGACAGCCTCTGCAGGCATTAGTGACCTCGTATCCGCCCATGGGACACTCGTCACAGGCAGTCTCGATGACCTCGATCACGTTGTGGTTCTCCTTGTCGCCCCCCATTGCGATACGAACTCTCTCTCCGAGGATGGCACGCTCTTTGTAGACACAGCATCTCATAGTAGGTACGTTGCCGGGGACGATGGTCTTCGGAATGTCAAAAACGTGTTCGAGAAGGGTGTCATTCCAGGCGAGCCTTGCCACCTCTCTTAAGACCTTGTATTTAAGATGCTGTACCTTAGTGTCAAATTTTCTCATGCGTAGTAAAACTCCTTAAAAATAGCTGACCTTGATCCGCTTTCCCATTTTTTTGAGGCATTCGGAAAGTTCCTCCACCAAATTCATCTTGATGTTGAAATTGATGGGCAGATCGGGATTCTGATGTGCCGGATTGACTGCACGCCCGACGTAGAAATTGATATCCGTAGCTTCCTCAAAAAGCATCCGACAGATCATGGAGGCCCCGTCTCGGTTGAAGCTCCACTGCTCGTAGAGTTCGTTCTTTCCGAGGGCATCCTTTGCGTATTCGATGACCTTGTTGATGGTGATGACTCCCTCAGTCACAAGGTCAACTCCCTCGATCTCTGCCATCGGCGGGACATCGCTTTGAACAAAGTCAAGGCTCGCTCGAAGGGGCTTGCCGAGATACTTTGCGGCGATGGATGAAGTGGTACCGCCGCAGACGATATGCTTACCCTCTTTCGAGAAGAACAGGGACATCATACGGTCGCAGTCGTCGCGTCTTGAGGGCGGACCGAACAGAATGTTCATGGGCTCTCTCCGTCTCACTCTGACGACACAGGCGGTAACGTCATCTCCCGGATGACCGCCGTACTGGTTGTAGCACTCGTCCACCAACATGGTGGAAAGAGTTTTTGCGGTGTAGCCCACGTGAACGAAGGTCTTCATAAAATCGGCAATATCGGGAACGCTCCAACCGAAATTGAAGGCAAGGCCGATGCCCGCATGGGGGCAGCCGTCGCTCATGACGATAAAAACGTCATTTTCGCGAAGCTTCACCGTGGACTTGTAGATCTTCTTACCGCCGATAACTATCTCATCTTTCGGATAACTGACATTCTCGCAGTCGCGGATCAAAATGACGTCCGGGTTATCGTACTGCATTATCTCGGCGGTCTCGTTGTTGATAATATGAATGATAGTGAAGGTGGAGTATGCAACTCCCCTGACCGAACAGATCGGAAGAGTTGCCGCAATGGTGGAGACACATTCCTCAAGAGAGAGCCCCTCCGCCATCATGGTGGAGATGATCTTTGAGGTCAAAGTGGACAAAATGCTGGCTTTAACGCCGCTTCCAAGCCCGTCCGCCAACACGATAACGGTCGAGTTGTCGTCTTGCTCTATTATGTCAACGTGGTCTCCGCAAAGCTGCTCGCCTTCATGGTTGATGCTTTTCCAGCCGATATCGGCGCACAGGTTATTCATCGTTGATCGACTCCTTCAGCTTCGTAAGTGCGATCTTCGTCTCTGCCGCAGTCTCACCGAGAAGGGATGCAATCTCCTGAACGATCCTCATCTGCTTGTCCACGACACGGTCTGCGATCTCAACGGTCTGGCGGCTGATATTCTCCTTTTTTTCCTTTTGAGTCTCCTCCTCGGTGACGTCACGGAGAAGACCGAGGATGAGGCGGAACTCTTTGTCATAGACTACCGTCTCCTCCACGTACTTTCCGTACTCGGCAAGATAGATGCGCTTGTTGCGGATGCCCTTTCCGGTCTCAAGCACTCTTGCAAAATCACCGGGATCAAGGATGCGCACTACCTGATCCCCCATTATATCGGAGGCTCTGCGCAAATTGAAAAGCTTCAATGCAGCGGGATTGATCTGTTGGACCTCAAGTTTTTCGTTGAGAACGATAAGTCCGTTGGGGGTGTTTCTCGTGATGGTATCGGAGAAATTTTCCGCCTTATCACGGAGATAGGGCAGACACATGGAGAACTCCGCCTTGCCCTGACAGATGGCGATGGCCTTTTCACGGCAGGTATCGTATCCGCAGGAACCGCAGTTCAACTCATCCGCAGGCTTCATCTTGCCCATTTGACGAAGGGTCTCTCGGATCTCTTCCTCCTCCGGCTGCTTCAATTTGTGCTCGATGACCTCAAAGGTCTTGCGGATGGACAGAGGATCCGGAGATGAGACTTCAAAGTCTTCCTTCCCGGCAAAATCCGACACCGCAACATAATCCTTGACAGGGGAGCGGTGGTATTTTTCCATAACGGGGCCGCCAACACAGCTGCCTGCGCAGGCAGACATCTCTATGAAGCACCGATGTATCTTTCCGCTTTCGATATCACGTAGGGCCGCAATGCAGTTCTCCGTCCCGTCGATAGCCATGTAAGTGTAGTCGGCGCCGGAGCAGTCCATAGTTTTGAGAATTCCTCCGGTGGTGGGGAAGAAACGGGCACGGCTCTTTTCTTCCTTGTCGGGAACACGCTCAAGCTCGACTCCCTCCGCCTTCAGCCATGCGGTGAGTTCGTCAAAAGTGAGCACCGCATCAACGATGCCCTCGTAGTGGGATGCCTCGTCTTTTTTTGCGACACAGGGACCGATAAAAACGGTCTTTGCATTGCGGTACCGCTTTTTAATGTCAACACAGTGCGCCTGCATAGGTGACATTACGTCGGCAAGGTAGGGAAGCTCTTCCGGAAAATACTTTTGGATAAGAAGATTGACCGAATGACAACAGGATGATATCACGATATCACGGCTGTTTTCCGCAAGCATTCTCTCATACTCCGTCTTTACGATGGTGGCACCGATGGCGGTCTCTTCCGCATCGTAAAATCCGAGCTTTTTAAGAGCCGTTTTCATAGCCCCGATGCCGACTCCCTCGTAATTTGCGACGAAGGAAGGAGCAAGGCTGACGATAACGGGCTCGTCTCCCTGAAGCAGGACTTTGACCTTTTCGGTCTCGTCCACTATCTGCTTTGCATCCTGAGGACAGACCACAAAGCACTGACCACAGAGAATGCATTCATTTCCGATTATGTAGGCTTGGTTTCCGGAGAAGCGAATGGACTTGACCGGGCAGTGGCGGATGCACTTGTGACAGTTTTTGCAGTTTGATTTTTTAAGTGTCAGGCAATCCATTTCATCACTTCCCTTCGGACCCTATCTTTCCAAGTACGTTTTCTTCAAAAAAGGCATCAAATCCTTCCGGCGTAACCCCCGTGTAGACTTCATCATCCACCGCTACGGTGACACCTATCCTATTGCATTTGCCGGTGCAAAAACTTCCCGCAAGGGTGATCTCGTTCTCAAGGCCGTGCTTTGCCGTCGCATCTCGGAAAAGCTGTACCAGCTTTTCCGAGCCCTTGAGATGGCAGGAAGAACCGACGCAGATCTGAATTATCATCATTTCACCTTTTCCATGACCGCATCACTGAAGAACTCATCCACGGTCTCGGGGCTGACGGAGTGAAATTCCTCGTCCACGTTGACGCAGACCCCCTGCTGGCATTTTCCCATGCAGAACGTGCCCGCAAGCTCCACCTTGTCGCCTACGTTATTCTCGCTGATCAGAGTTTGAAGCCTCTCGACCACCTGGCGGGATCCTTTGATGTGGCAGGAAGACCCGATACATACTGTTACTTTCATTGTTTCATCCTCCAAAAATAAATAACTGTTATTATCAGTCGTAATCGACCGCATTGATCCATGAATGCAGAAATTCTCTGCGGGATGCGTTACCGCGAGCACTTTCCGCCGCCGCAACGATGGGCATCCACTTTTTGACGTAGCGAACCTCGGCATGGCTTTTTTTGCAGAACATATCAAGGTACTTTTCGGCTCCGTCTATATCTCCGTTAAGCCAGAAAAGAAGATACGTTCGCGCCGTGTCCGCCGCCGCATTTCCCCGGGTCGCATGGGACCAGTCGACGATGTAAGGAGTCCCGTCTTCGGTAATTATCACATTTGAGGGTTCAAGATCCCCATGGCACAGTTTGCTGTGCTTGGGCATCGAATCCAGCCTAGAATGAAGATCGAACCGAAGGGTAGCGGGAAGATCCGTGTCGCAGATCTTCCGATTCAACTTGTCCTTCAATTTTGCAAGATCCGGGCACATGGTGGAGTGGATCTTCATCTGAATGTCAACGAGACTCCCGATGTATTTTTCCTTGTTTTCCGGCTCGTCCGTCATGAGCTGCTCCAAGGTCCGTCCTCTTATGAATTCCGAGACTATCGCCCATTTTCCCTCGATCACCATGACCTCAAGCACTTTAGGCACGAAAAGCCCCGTCTCCTCGACTCTCGCCTGATTCAACGCCTCGTTCAGCACGTCCGCTTTTGAATAGCCTTCGTTAAATACCTTGACGCACCTGTCGCCGTCACGGAAGACCGTCTTGTCATTTCGAACGGCAATTATCCTGTCAAGATTCATTTTATCCTCCCTAAAACGCTCATACGGAGCGTCAGTTGTTGTTTTTAATCTGCATTTTGAGATGCGCCAGTGACAGCGCCATGTTTTCATAACGTATCACCGCATCGCCGGGTATCACAAGCTTGCAGGGGGCAAAGCAGAGCATCGCCCTGATGCCGCATTCGTACATTAAGTCAAAGACCTCTTGCGCCGCATCTGCGGTAACTGCGATAATGCCGATGTTGACCGTGTTTTGACGGCAAAACTCCGCAAATCTCTCCACGGGAAGTATCGGTTTTCCGTTTGGAGACGACTCGGCTTCCGTGTTCTTTTTATCAAAGGCCGCCAAAATATCAAGCCCGTAGTCGGAAAAGCCGCCGTAGTCGAGAAGAGCCCTTCCGAGTTTTCCCGCACCGACGATGACGGCACCTCCGAAATCTCTCGAAACACACTCCTCAAGGCTTGAGGTCAACTGCTCCACCACGTATCCCACTCTGGGCTTTCCGCTTCCGCAAAGAGAGCCCAAATCCTTTCTGACTTGAACTTCTCCGAGGCCGAGATCCTTGGCAATAACGGTGGCCGAAATACTTTTTCTGTCGGCAGGAAGTTCTCTCAAATACTTGAGATAAGAAGGTATTCTGCCGAGGGTCGCACGGGACAGATCAACGTTCTTCATTCCCGTCTCCTTTCAGTCGGCACAGCCGACGCAAATACGATTTTATTCTACCACACTTGGAGAAGAAAGTGAATTGCCGCTTTTTCATATCGGTATTCCACTTATCGATATGCCGGGTAGCGACTGGGCTGTGACCCCGTTATTTGCCGATTATTCGGCGCTTTGCGCTAACGAGTTGTTCTATGAATAGCTTGTCAAGAGGTGAAAGAGAATAGTCCTTCCTGTGGATCAGAACGTCCTTGTAGACCCGCTTATTCTCGGCGCAGGGGCGCTGTACGAGTCCGTAACGGTCAAGTATCTCCTTCGGCACGGGAGATACCCACATGAAGGTGTCTTTGTTTTGGGACAGAAGTTCAAACTGGCTTGCCCTCTCAAAAACGCAGATCCTTCTTGCGGTATTGTCGGGAAGCTCCTCCTTTTTCACTTCGGCGAGAGGCAAGGAGGGAACGTAGGGATCTGCATGAGCGATCTCAATCAGATCCTTAAGGTCATCGTACACCGGATCCTCCTTCGCTGCAAGAGGACTCTCACGACTCATGAGAAGAACGTAATTGAACTCCGTGATAAGCTCGTATTCTATCCCCTTGTCCTCCATCATCTCTTTGTAGTACCTATCATAATTCTGTGCGTAGCGGACGATGCCCAGCTTGTAATCCTGCTCCAGAATGTTCTTTATGACCCGTCTTGAATTAGTCTCCTTGTAGAAGAGCTCCACCGGCACATTGGGATCAAGAAGATTTGAGAACTTGGCAAAGGCATCGGCAACATATCCTGCTCTCGGAACAGAGACGGAAAAACGTTTTTTACTGACTCTTCCCTCCGAAAACATATTCTCGATCTCGTCCACTTGTCTCAAAACGGTCTTGGCGTAGCGTATGAATATCTCCCCGTCGGGAGTCAAAGTCATTCCCTTGGCACTGCGCTCAAACACAGTAATCCCAAGAGACGATTCAAGCTCCTTGACGGCTCGGCTGAGTGCAGACTGACCTACGTAGAGCTTCTCCGCCGCCTTGTTGATGGACCTCATTTCCGCAACCTCGACTGCGTATTTCATGTGAAGCAAATTCATACTGACCTCCCGAAAAATGACTTAAGTAATTCTATTTGTGAATGTTGTGGCGGACGGGTGTCGTGTAGGATGACAGCGCGGCAAACGAGTAGCCATTGTTATTTGCATAATTTATTATGTCCTGAATGGCATCTGCTGTGGTGGATTTTGCCGCCGCATCATGCATTAGCACCACATTCGTCCTGTTGTGTCTGAGAGACCCCTTCACATTTGCCGCTATGGTCGCGGCGGAAACGGCCCCTCCGGCAGCATCTCCGCTTGATATGTTCCAGTCAAAATAAACGTAGCCCTGTTCCGTCACCATGGGAACTATCTGCCACATTATTCCGGGGCAATACCGGTTGCAAACGGTGGCGGAAGTGCCTCCGGGGAAACGGAGAATGTTGGTATTGTATCCGAAGTCGGCTATCAGTTTCTCGTGAAGCTTTTCTATGTTGTTCGAAAAGGCGGCGGGAGACGAGTAGACGGTGGCATAATCGTGGGAATAGCCGTGGATCGCCACCGTGTGCCCCTCATCGATCATCCTGGATATGATGGGCTTTTTGTCATCACTGTAGCCGATGAGAAAGAAGGTCGCCTTCACGTTGTTTTGCTTCAGTATGTCAAGCACCCTCGGCGTTACGTTGCCGCTTGGACCGTCGTCAAAGGTCAGATAGACTGTGGAATCCGTGACTACACCGCCGCCGTTCACCTGTCCCGGCACCGTTGCGGACCGTGCTATCACCGTGACAGTCCTGACGGCACTTGCGGTATTTCCCGCCACGTCCGTCACCGAATAAGTGACATCGAACACCCCAGTCACCGACGTATCCGGAACTCCGGTAACGGTGACCTTTGAAGTGACGTCTCCGTCAAAATCGTCATAGGCGCTGTATCCCGGCTCATTGAACCCGTCCCAAGCGGAAATAATGGCTCCTCCGCCTCCGTTCAGCGTCAAGACCGGAGCCTCGGCATCTCTTACGGAAACGCGTCTTTTCGCCTCCGCCGAGTTGCCTTGGCTGTCCGTCACGCCGTAAATGAAGGTAAAGTCCCCGGCGACGCCGGAAACGTAGTCCGTCGTAACGGTAACACTTTCGGTGATGTCCCCGTCACAGGCATCGAAAGCACTGCATCCGGGATCCTCGTAAGTGGGGGTAAAAACGGTCACGCTCCCTTCTCCGTTCAATGTGATAAAAGGGCTTTCATCGTCAACTACGGTGATCCTTCTTTTCACCTCGGCTCTTTTGAGAGGAAGGGTGACCGAATAACCGGCACAGTATTCTCCGCAGGCTCCGGTATCCACGTCCGTTTCGAAATCCAGATATCCTCCGAGATCGAAGCCGAGAAATCGGGAGCTGCACCCCGGATCTTCAAACTTCCCACCGAAGGAGACCGTCATATCATCGTTCCCCGACAGGATCAATTCTATCGGGGAAAAATAATAGACAGAGAAAAGTATCGCAATAGCGCCGATAAGCGGCAACAGCACTGCCATTATCACCCTTGACGCCTTTCGTTTTTTCTTTTCGGGAGGCTCTCTAAGATCCCCATCGGAGTTTTCCGTCGAAAAGCCGTCTTCCGCTACGTCAAGCTGCTCGAAAAGCGCCTCATCATCAAAGACGGAATCTCCCGCATTAACGTAATCGTCTCCGTCAAACAGAGGCGGTATCTCGGTGCCCTTATCGGAGGGCTCCGTGGCTGCAGCCTTTTCTTCGGGCAGAACTGCCGTCCCGCTGGTTTCAAAATAATTTCTGTCTTCCATACCTTGTGTCTCGGGCATTTAGCCGACATTTCTTTCATCCGCCGAAGGCGGAGCATTCCTACCCCATTTTACTATAATTCGACGAAAATAGCAACGGTATTCCGAGTTTTTAATAAAAAGTGATTGAAAGGAGTTTTCGGGTGCTTAAAAATTCAAAATGGGAGCATAATACCCTTGTGTACCTTGAGTTTCCGTCCGGAAGACCGGTAAAAAGACCCTTCCCCCCCGGTCTCCTTAATGCCGTTTTACTGTGTTTTAGATCGACATTCTCCGTAACGCTGCAATGAGCTCACCCGGTTACCGTGCCTTCTTTTGTCCTTCGTGCTTTCATGTCTCTCTCCGTCTCGCCACTTCCGAAGGAAGCCCACACGCATTTTTTGCCGCTCCCTTTTTACACGACTTTCACAGACCCGTATGACACGCCGAAACACCGTACCGTCAAAGGAGAGTTGCGAAAACAATAGGCACCATGTGAGTTTTTTAGAATACCGAGTCTTTTCAAAGCGGTTGACCGTGCTGGAAAAAAATGATATAATTTGAAAAAGATTCAAAACTGTGAGGTGTGTTATGAACAACATGGATAACGGTCTTGTGATCATTACGTTCATCTGCTCGATCGTAGCGATCCTGTTTGCGGTGTTCACTGCTGTCAAGGTCTTGAAGATGCCCGAAGGCACCGAGACCATGAAGGGTATCTCCGTATCCATTAAGAAAGGCGCCAACGCCTACCTTAAGCGCCAGTACATCATCGTGGGCATCTTCTTTGCCGTAATGTTCGTTATTCTCGAAGTGATGGCGATCGCAAAGCTTTTGGATCCCTGCGTGCCCTTTGCCTTCGTGACGGGAGGATTTTTCTCCGGGCTTTCGGGATTTGTGGGAATGAAGATAGCAACAGCATCCAACGCAAGAACAGCAAATGCGTGCCGCTCCGGGCTCAACAAAGGGCTTCGTGTGGCGTTTTCGGCGGGCTCTGTCATGGGATTTACCGTGGTGGGACTCGGCCTTTTTGATATCTCTATATGGTACTCGTTCATGAAGTTCGTGCTGCATTACGGTGCCGGTGAGATAACGAGTGCAATGCTGACCTTCGGAATGGGAGCTTCCTCCATGGCTCTCTTTGCAAGAGTGGGCGGCGGTATCTTCACCAAAGCCGCCGACGTGGGCGCCGACCTTGTGGGCAAGGTGGAAGCGGGCATCCCGGAAGACGATCCGAGAAACCCCGCCGTTATCGCAGACAACGTAGGTGACAACGTGGGGGATGTTGCCGGCATGGGAGCCGACCTCTATGAGTCCTACGTAGGCTCGGTGATATCGGCCTCCGCCCTTGGCGTTGCGGCTTTTGAAGGACAGGAATTCAAAGCCCTCGCCCTTCCCATGATACTTGCAAGCCTCGGAGTCATCGCTTCCATCATCGGCTCATTCTTTGTAAGAACGGGAGAGAAGACGGAACAGAAAACTCTGCTCTCGGCTCTCCGTCGAGGCACCGACCTCAGTGCCGTTATCATAGCCGTCGCTTCCTATTTCCTTGTAAGGTTCGTCCTCGGAAAGGGTCATATCGGTATTTATATTGCGATACTGTCGGGTCTTGCGGCGGGAGTCTTGATCGGTGCTACCACCGAATACTTCACATCCGACAGCTACAGACCGACAAAAAAACTGGCGTCCTCGTCCGAGACCGGATCCGCTACGCTGATCATAAGCGGCCTTGGGCTCGGAATGCTCTCAACGGTCGCTCCCATCATCTTGATCGCCGTCTGCATTCTCATAGCGTATTTCTGCTCCGGAGGAGCGACAAATGAAAGAATGGGTCTCTACGGTATCGCCCTTGCGGCAGTGGGAATGCTCTCTACCTTGGGCATCACTCTTGCCACCGATGCCTACGGACCCGTTGCGGATAATGCCGGAGGAATAGCCGAGATGAGCCGTCTTGAGCCGGAAGTGAGAAGAAGGACGGATGCTCTTGACTCTCTCGGGAATACCACAGCCGCCACCGGCAAAGGCTTTGCCATCGGTGCGGCCGCGCTGACCGCCCTTGCCCTCATCGCTTCCTACAAGGAGAAGATAGAAGCCATTGCCCCCGACTTTGTATTCAACATCGACATCACTAACCCGGTAGCCCTCATCGGGCTGTTCATAGGAGCGTGCCTGCCATTCGTTTTTGCCGCGCTCACGATGGATTCGGTGGGAAAAGCCGCCCAGTCCGTGGTGGTTGAAGTAAGACGTCAGTTCCGTGAGATCACGGGACTTATGGACGGGAAAAGTGAGCCGGATTATGCAAAGTGTGTCGACCTTTGCACAAGGGCAAGCCTCAGAGAGATGGTGCTCCCCACGTTGGTCGCCATAATCGTCCCGGTGGCAGTGGGGCTCCTCTTTGGAGTCAACGCCGTCATCGGACTCCTTGCGGGAGCTACCGTAAGCGGATTCTTGGTCGCAATATTCATGTCAAACTCCGGCGGTGCTTGGGACAATGCGAAAAAATACATTGAGAGCGGCGAGCATGGAGGAAAAGGCTCCAAGCAGCACAAGGCAGCCGTGGTGGGCGATACCGTCGGAGACCCCTTCAAGGATACCGCCGGCCCGTCCATCAACATCCTGATAAAACTCCTCTCAATGGTATCCATCGTATTTGCCGCACTGGTGGTAAGATTCAACATTCTTGACTTCATCACAAAGTAAAAACAAAAACAAACTGCTTTGCCCGTCGCTTGCGGCGGGCTTTTTGCCGCTTTTCAAGGCCAATCCGCCGACCCGGACCGCTCCCCGTGTTTTTCATCAGGATCTTTCACCCCCTTTTAACGAAGAAAAATGTCGAATTCTCGCTTTTTACTGTTGCAATTTTCCCCGATTACTGATATCATATAATTGAGAAGTAATACGTAGTCGGAGGCTCTGCCGTGAAAAGCTCAAGCGACAACTGCAAGTACTATAAAAAATGCGGTTCTTGCCGCCTTAGAAACCTCTCCTATGAGGAACAGCTGTCCTTCAAAATGAGCAGGCTGATAAAACAGTTGGGACAGTTCTGCCATATTGAGGAGATAGTGCCGATGGAGAACGCCGTCGGTTACCGAAACAAAGCGACTGCGGCATTTTTTGAACAGGGAGGACGGGTCTTTGCCGGACTTTATCAATCTTCCTCCCAAAGGATAGTGAGATGTGACGGATGTCCCGTGCAAACTACCCTTGCCAACCGGATGATCAAAGAGATCTGCAACATAATGAACGAGCTTCACCTCCACGCCTACGATCCGGAAAAGGACCGTGGATTTCTTCGTCACGTGTTGATACGGCAGGGATTCAAGACGGGAGACGTCATGGTGGTCATCGTATCGAGAACTGCCGTATTTCCGAAGGAAGAGCTGTTCGTATCCCTCTTGACCGAACGCTTCCCTCAGATCACCTCCATTATTCACAATATCAACGACACCGATACCCCCATTTGGATGACGGACAAGGAAAGAGTCATCTACGGCACCGAGCAGATAACGGATATCCTCTGCGGCTGTACCTTTTCTATCTCCGCCAGATCCTTCTACCAGGTCAATCCCACCCAGACCGCCCGACTCTATTCCAAGGCCGTCGAGCTTGCAGAACTATCCGGAAAAGAGACTGTCCTTGACGCCTATTCCGGGATCGGCACGATCGGCATCATTGCCGCCAAAGGAGCGGGATACGTCCACTGCACCGAAACAAATAAAGCGGCGGTAAAAGACGCTGTTCGCAACGCCCGTCTGTCCGGAGTTTCCAACATAAGGTTCTTCACCTCCGACAGTGTTGCATTTTTAAGAGAGGCATCCTCAAGGGATGAAAGCTACGACGCCGTCTTCATCGACCCGCCGAGAGCCGGCTGTGACAAGAGCTTCCTTTCAAAGCTCATGAACATAGCCCCCAAAAAGATAGTCTACATCTCCTGCAACCCCGAAACTCTGGCGCGGGACCTTGCCTACATGAGAGCCGGCGGCTGGCGCGCAAGCGTTATCCAACCCTTCGATATGTTTCCCCACACCTCCCACGTGGAGACGGTGTGTTTGCTGTCAAGAACCAAACAATAGCGCAAAGGAGGATATACGATGAATTTTTCATTCGAATCTTTTGTGAATGGTCAATTTGATTATGATGAAACCACAGATAAACATAATTGCCTGTGGTTGCACCAAGAAAATATGGATATTGGCGGTGGGAAAATATCCTTTGCAGATATTGACAGAATGAAAGATTATCCAAATGAAGAGGTGGTAATAATTTCTGGACTGAGGCAAGATACATTTGAATATTTTATCAAAACATATGGAAAGCAATTAAAGGCAATTCGCTTTTTTAAAAATAAATTTGTGGAAGATTTGTCGTTGCTTGGGACATTACCACAACTTGAATATGTATCTTTTTTTGCAAATCAGAGAGTAACAGTTCTTTGGGATATGACATCGAATACATCATTAACTGGTTTATGCATTGAAGATTTTACAAAACTAACCTCTGTAAAAGGTGTTGAAAAAGCTCCGGCTTTGAAGGAGTTAATAATCGGAAATGCCGTCTGGAGTAAAATGGTCGTTGATAGTTTTATGCCTTTAGCGAATACTAAAATTGAGAAATTGTCTTTTACAGGACGAGCTATTTTAGATAATGATTTGTCATTCCTTGAAAATATGCCAAATCTCAAGGAATTTGATTTCGATACCAATATGTTTATGACCGAGCAAGTTGCTTGGATTGTTGCAAATTATCCTATGTTGGATGGTTATGCTCTTAAAGCGAAGATTGATGTTATGCCTTTTGATTCAAATGAACATTTGGTTGATGATCTGCAGACAATTATCGTCGGTAAGCGTAAGCCGGTGTTAGAAGTAAAAGGTAATGAAGAAAAAATCCAGAAATATGTGAACAATTTTGAAAAGCTAAAGGAAAAATATCAGGGAATACCATACAGAGTTGCTTTTGCATTGTAAGTTTTATACGGTCAATAGATTTCATTTGATGAGCCGGATATCTTCCCTACAACATAGACAGTTGATATGTTTCCGTCAACCTATGACATTAACGGCATTGTCTCGACCCATGTTGAGACGGTCTGTTTGCTGTCAAGAAAAGATACGCAACATAAAATCGAATTTTAAAAGGAATTTACATTTAAGAAGGGTAGGAATATTATGAAGAAAATACCAATGATAATCATGTTCATTACTCCTTATGTTGTAGCATTTATGTTAT
>CAZVQC010000017.1:0-45221 GCA_964629225.1 uncultured Ruminococcus sp. | reverse complement strand
TGATAAATGAAGTGATAAAAGACAATAATGAAGCGATAAATGAAGTGATAAAATCAACACTCAATACCAATGAGCAAACTGTTCTCGAACTAATTTCGGACAATCCGAAAATCACAAAACCTGAAATGAAAGAAAAAACGGGACTAAGTATGAGTACGGTCGAGCGAGTAATCAAATCCTTAAAAGAAAAAGGCATCATAGAGCGTGTCGGCTCTAACAAAACAGGATATTGGAAAATAAATTAATAAGCAAAAACAAGACCGTCTACTCAAAGTGAGCAGGCGGCCTTGTCATTATTTGGTGAATTTTAATATTGTGGTAATTTATTTGCTCTATTGATTGCGTTTGCTTATACTAATTATAAATCAAGGAGACTCAAAAGACGAATGTGCGGGTTTTATTGCAAAAGAAAAAGACTCTGACCTTTTAAGCCAAAGCCTAATTTCTTCCCTTTGCAATGCCACAGATGTAATAAGTTTCTATACTGCCTTATCAACCCGTAGCACAGTGCTCCCGGCTTTTTATACTCTCATTTGCGGCGCTTGATCCGCTCTATCTCCTTGACGAAAGTATCCACGTCCTTGAACTCTCTGTAGACCGAGGCAAAACGGACGTAAGCTACCGCATCCACCGCTCTCAGTTTCTCCATGGCCATCTCACCGATCTCGGAGGACGTTATCTCTCTCTTCAGCCCGTTGAGAAGCTCGCTCTCTATCTCGTTTGCAATCCTCTCCGGGTCGACCTTTCTCTTTTGGCAGGCGTGAAAGAGTCCCGTCAAGAGCTTGTCCTTATCAAAATACTCCTTACTGCCGTCCTTTTTCAACACAACGGGATGAAAAGAATCGATCACCTCGTAGGTAGTGAATCTCGACTGGCAAACGGTGCATTCCCGCCGTCTTCTTATGCTGTTGTTCTCATCCACCGGCCGTGAATCCACGACCTTTATGTTCTCGGATCCGCATGAAGGACATTTCATTGTGGTCCACCCCTAACTTTCTTAATTACCGCTCTTGAAGCCCGATCCCGTCCTTTGAAACTCTTTTGTCAAAAATAACTCCCTTGGCAAAATGAAATCCCTCGGATATTGAGTCTCAAACGGTCAAAACGTCACTCGGTGTCCGTCACAGTCCCAAACATCGCCACGTCTTATCGGCACGAAGGGAAGAACACCGCCTTACGAAGTCAGTATACATGAATTTTCAGCGGGTGTCAATTATTTTCTTAAAAAACGCGCTTTGTACTGGCTTAAAAAACATTCCGTCACTTCTTTTTCGACCGTTTTTGCATACCATCGCCCTCAAAATATTGACATAGAGAGGGAAAAATGATAGAATATCTCTTGCAAATGAAACGGTAAGACGGAGGCTACGATGGAATTCAAAAAAGCTCTGCTTCGGCAGTATCTCGAATGTGCAAAATGCGTCAATACTCACGGGGTGAAAGGCGCGGTGAAACTGGAGAGCTACGCAGACACTCCCGCATCCCTTGCGAAGATCAAAAGATTCTACTTAAAAAAGCAGGGGGAATTCGTCCCTCTCAAGGTATTGTCATCCTCTGTACAAAAGAATTTTCTTCTCGTGCTTTTTGAAGGTATAGATACAGTGGAAAAGGCGATCGCCCTAAAAAACACCGTCTTTTTTGCCGACAGAGATGACATCCGTGTCGAAAAAGGAGACTACTTCATCGCAGATCTCATCGGTCTTCCCGTGGTCGATCACGAGACCGGCGAGGAGTACGGAGTGCTGAAGGAGGTCCTCGCTCCGGCGGCACAGCAGGTCTACGTGGTAAAAAAGAAAAACGGCGGTGAGTTCATGATCCCCTGTGTCAAAGAGTTCATCAAAAAGATCTCCCTCGGAGAGGATTCCGATGCCGCTATCTACGTCCGTCTGATCGACGGAATGACGGAGGACGAATGAGGATCGATATAATGACTCTTTTCCCTGAACTTGTGGAGACGGTACTCTCCGAAAGCATCATCGGAAGGGCGAGAAAAAACGGGATACTTCAAATAAGCGCCGTCAACATACGTGACTATTCGGAGGACAAACACCGTCGCGTGGACGACACCCCCTACGGTGGCGGCAAGGGAATGCTCATGGCGGCACCCCCTATCTACAACTGCTACACCGAACTTACGAAGGACTCCCCAAAGGACGAAAAGAAAAGAGTGCTCTATATGTCCCCGAGGGGCAGGGTATTCGATCAGAAAGCGGCAAAGGAGCTTGCGTCCTACGACAGGCTCATCATCCTCTGCGGCCATTATGAGGGAGTTGACCAACGTATCATCGAGGAGATAGTGGACGAGGAGGTCTCCATAGGAGATTTCGTCCTTACCGGTGGGGAAATACCTGCCTGTATCGTGACGGATGCGGTGGGACGGCTCGTGCCGGGGGTGCTCTCCGATGAGGAATGCTTTGAAAAGGAGTCATTCGAGGACGGGCTTTTAGAATACCCTCAGTACACTCGTCCCGCGGTGTTTTTGGGCAGAGAGGTTCCGGAGGTGCTTTTATCCGGACATCACGCAAACATTGAAAAATGGCGCCTTGACGAGGCTAAGAAGATAACAAAAGCAAACCGTCCGGATCTGTGGGATAAGATCCCGCCGGAAGAGCCGAAAAAGAAACGAAAAAAGAAAGGATCGGAGACAAGCTCCGATCCGCAATAGATCAGCCGACGGCAAAATATGAAGCAACTCCTCTGGCAACGCCCTCCGCAAAAAGATAGGGAGAGTCCGCCATGAGAGAGGCATCGTAAGGATTCGTTATGAAACCCAGTTCTATCAGCGTTGCCGGCATTGCGGTCTTGCGCAACACGTAGAGAGTCGGACGGACGAAGACACCTCTGTTCTCAAGTCCCGTCGTTCGAGAAAGATCGGAAAGGATGCTCTCCGAGAGCCTCTCGGCATCCCCTCCCGCAGCAAAGACGAATCCCTCACAGCCGGATGCGGAAGTGATCTCGGAGGAATTTGCGTGGAGGCTGACGAAAGCGTCGGCTCCCCATGAATTTGCCGCAGTCACCCTTGCGGCAAGTGACGTGGATATCGAGGTCCCCAGTTGAGTCGATGAGGTGGGACGTGACACTCTAACGTCAAATCCCCTTGCCCTGAGCAGTTCTGCCGTCATTATCCCGATTATGTAGACCAGGTCCTGCTCCCGGTATCCGTTTGCCTCAGCCCCTGCATTGGGGTTTGACGGGTTGTGCCCCTGATCTATGAATATCTTGATGGCCATTCTTCCCTCCGGTATTCGATAACATATTTCATTACCCAATTATATGACGGCTTTTCGGTTTTGACAACCGAGCCTCACGCAGCATTCAAACAGTTTTTAGGACACAGATATGAAAGAGATGCAAAAGCTTTTGAGCCGTGTCAGAGCGGCAGTAGAAAAATACGGTATGATAGAAGACGGGGACCGCATAGCGGTGGGGGTCTCCGGCGGCAAGGACTCCCTTGCCCTCATCTGCGCCCTTTCGGAGCTGCGCACGTTCTTTCCGAAAAAATTCGAATTGACTGCCCTCACCTTGGACATGGGATTCAACCTGTCCGAAGCAGTAGCCGCTCCCCACAACGACCACAGTGAGGTAAGAGAACTCTGCCGACGGCTGAACGTGGACTACGTGGTCAAAAAAAGCGAGATTGCAAAGATCATCTTCGACGTGAGAAAGGAAAGCAACCCCTGCTCCCTTTGTGCCAGAATGAGACGGGGATCCCTCGTGGATGCGGCAAAAGAGATCGGCTGCAACAAACTGGCTCTCGGGCACCATTTTGACGATGCGGCAGAGACGATGATGCTCAATCTGTTTTTCGAGGGAAGAGTGGGCTGCTTTTCGCCGGTGACCGATATGTCACGGTCGGGAATGCTCCTTATAAGACCTTTCGTTATGACGGAAGAAAAACTGATAAGATCCTTCGTGAGACGGGCATCCCTTCCTGTGGAGGAAAGCCCCTGCCCCGCGAACGGCAACACTCAAAGGGCGGCGATGAAGGACCTGCTCCATTCGATAGACAGGGAACACAGAGGCCTCTACCGACGGATCGTAGGCGCCCTTGAACGGGGAGAGATCGACGGCTGGAAATAATATCCGGAATTTTTGACAAAAGCGAGAAAACGTGGTAGAATAAAAAGAGTTACTCAAAATACAAGCCGTCACAGAGACAGGATTGAAAAAATGCTTGAAACCATAACCTCTCCAAAGGGCCTTAAGGCACTGAACTATCAGGAACTTCAGGTGCTCGCGGAGGAAATTAGAAACAACATAATAGAAACAGTCGGCGAGAACGGCGGGCACCTTGCATCTAATTTGGGGCTTGTGGAAACGGTTCTTGCCATCCACAGAGTATTTGACACGCCGAAGGACTCCGTCATCTTCGACGTAGGTCACCAGTGCTACGCTCACAAACTGATAACAGGGCGTTACCGTGATTTCGCCACGCTGAGGCAGGACGGCGGTCTGTCGGGCTTTACGTCCCCGGAAGAGAGCGAGTACGACCTTTTTACAGAGGGTCACAGCGGGACCTCCGTGTCCCAAGCGCTCGGAGTCAGCGAAGCGAACTCCCATTTGGGACGGGAGCGGTATGTCATCGCCATCGTGGGGGACGGCTCCTTCACCAACGGGATGATCTACGAAGCTCTCAACAACTGCAAGATGAGCGGCGGACGCCTGATCATCATCCTCAACGACAACGAGATGTCCATCTCGAAAAACGTGGGTGGGCTCTCCCATTACCTCAACGGCATCAGGACCAGTAAAAGATACTTCATGACAAAACATCGCATCAAAAGGCATCTCTCACGCATCCCCCTTGTGGGAAACGCCCTCAACAGTCTGGTGCGTGAGACCCGTGACCTCGCAAAGAGACTTCTCATAGCAGACAATTATTTTGAGTGTCTCGGCATTGACTACATCGGCCCCGTTGACGGGAACGACATCGAAAAAACGGAGACCGTCCTCGCAGAGGCGGCAACAAAGGACGTTGTCACCCTCGTTCACATAGTGACTAAAAAAGGCAAGGGATACCCGCCTGCGGAGGCTCACCCGGAAAAGTACCATTCGGTATCCTCATTTGACACCGCAACGGGAAGAACTCCCCCAAAAAAGACCACGTTTTCCTCGGTATTCGGAGATACCATGTGTAATATCACCGAAAAGGATCCCACAGTCTGCGCCGTGACTGCGGCAATGGGAAGCGGTACCGGGCTTGACGGGTACTTTGACAGATTTCCAAGGAACTCCTACGACGTCGGCATCGCCGAGGAGCACGCCGTGACCTTCTCTGCGGGGCTCTCAAAGGGAGGTCTCAAGCCGGTGGCGGTGATGTACTCCACCTTTTCTCAAAGAGTCTGGGATCAGCTCTTCCATGACGTGGCTCTCCAGGGGATCCCCTTCACCCTCTGTCTTGACAGAGCGGGTCTTGTGGAAGGGGACGGTATCACCCATCAGGGCATCTACGACGTCTCCGCTTTTTCCGGCATCCCCGGAGTGAATATTTTTTCACCGGAGACCTTCTTTGAACTTGAAGAGCTTCTTGAAAAATGCGTTGACTCCCAACGTTTTGACATAATAAGATACCCCAAAGGGGAAGAGGAACACTACGACAGGAGCGCCGCCGTTTCGATGGGCGACTACACCGAGGAATACGTCGGGAACGAGGACTCCGATGATATTTTGACCGCCGTGACCTACGGCCGCATCACTCACGCCGTGAAAGAAGCGGCAACAAGTGTCGCAGAACGGTCCGGTGTCAAAGTACGGATCCTGAAACTTGTGAAGATCTTCCCTCTCGACCGCAAGCTCATAGAAAGTGCCGCCGAAAACAGCATCGGCATCGTCACGGTGGAAGAAGGTATCGGTACCGGTGGCATCGGAGAAAAGATAGCCTCGGCCGTTGCACGGTCCAAATTCCCCGTAAAAGTAGCGATCCACGCCGTGGAAAGCCCGGTTCGCTGTGGCGATCTCAACAACCTCTTTAAGAGAGTCGGTCTCACGCCGAAAGCTATTGCGGATACGATGTGGGAAATGATAAAAAGCGAAAAAATGGAGCGGGAAAATGTCTGAAGTTTTTGAGATGGCACCTGCCAAGATCAACCTATTTCTCGAAGTCCTAAAAAAGCGAGATGACGGATACCACGAGATAGAGAGCGTCATGACGACGATCCCTCTGTTTGACACCGTCCAAGTCTCTGAAAACGGCAACAGCACCGTCACCCTCGATTGCCGCTTTGACAATTACCCGTATTTTTCAAAGCTCGAAGGAGTCAAAGCGGAGGACAACATCGCCTATCTTGCGGCAAAGCGGTATTACAAAGAGGCTCTTAAAAAAGGTATCACCCTTCCGGGAGTGGATATCGTGATAGAAAAACGGATACCGGTCTGTGCGGGACTAGCAGGAGGCAGCAGCGATGCCGCCGCCGTCCTTCGGGCACTTGACAAACTGTTCCAAAGCCCCCTTTCAAAAGCGGAACTTCTCTCCATCACCGCAGAGCTCGGAGCAGATGTGCCCTTCTGCTTTGAAGGCGGCACGGCACTGTGCCGAGGTATCGGGGACATTATGACCCCAATAGAGACCGAATTTGTTCCGAGTGGTCTCATAACACTTGAAAAAAAAGAAAAGCTCTCAACGAAAGTCGCCTACGGCACTGTGGACGGTCTTGAAAAAAGAGAAATAAAAAGCGCCGACCGCATGATATCATCCCTTGAAAAAGGGGATAAGGATACCGTGTTTTCTGAACTCTACAATATTTTTGATGCGGCCTGCGGCTACGGAGAAAAGGCTAAAAAGATCCTTCTCCTCTGTGGGGCCGACGGAGCAGTCCTCTCCGGAGCCGGTCCCTCTGTCGTCGGGCTATTCACCTCGAAGACCGCCCGTAAGAGGGCAAAGCAAATGCTGACTGAAAACGGGTATCCCGTTTTTGAATTCTGAAAAAAAACTGAGGTAAACTGAAATGAACAAGGTAAAAGCCTTTTTTGAAAGGAAAAACGTTACGCTGAGCGGGAAAGTCTATTTTGTCGATGCCATGGGCTCCATGGCAATGGGTCTCTTTGCATCCCTTCTTATCGGCACTATCTTCTCCACTCTCGGCAAATACCTCGGCGCATCTGCCATAGGACAGACCGGATGGATCGCCGCCGTCGCCGCATTTTTGACCCAAATGGGCTCGTTTGCGTCAAAGGCTGCCGGCGCTGCTATCGGTGTGGCGGTGGCGGAAAAACTGAAAGCCCCCACTCTTGTGCTCTTATCCTCCGCCGCCGTCGGCGTTGCCGGATACGAACTGGGGGCCACCTTGCTTGTGGATGGAATGGAAAAAACGGTAACTGCCGGACCTGCAGGCTCTTTCATAGCTGTCCTCGTTGCGGCTGAACTCGGAAAACTCGTTTCAAAGGAAACTAAGATCGATATCCTCGTCACCCCTTCCGTCACCATCATATCCGGCGTTCTGGTGGCAAAACTACTCTGTCCGGCGATAGCCTACGTGATGTACTACTTCGGTGACTTCGTCAACACCGCCACCGAGCTTCATCCCATCCCCATGGGAATGCTCGTGTCCGCAGTAGTCGGTATCGCACTGACTCTTCCTATCAGCTCCGCCGCTATCTGCGCCATGATCGGCATCACAGGTATTGCAGGGGGAGCGGCTGCAGCAGGATGCTGTGCTCACATGGTGGGCTTTGCAGTCCTCAGTTACAAAGAGAACAAGGTATCAGGACTTGTGGCTCAGGGACTCGGCACTTCCATGCTCCAGATGGGTAACCTCGTAAGAAAGCCCACACTTTGGATACCCGCCATTATCATCTCACTTGTGACCGGACCCCTTTCTTCCGCCCTTTTCAGGCTTCAGTGCACCGGTGTTTCCGCCGGCATGGGAACCTGCGGACTTGTAGGCCCCATCGGAGTGCTGACTGCAGAATGCGATAAGACCGTTTTCTATTACGTGGGACTCGTCCTCATATGCTTCGTCATCCCCGCAGTCCTTGCGGCGCTCCTCAGCTTCATCTTCCGAAAGGTCGGAATGATAAAAGACGGAGACCTCAAGTTGGATCTTTGAGGTGACGCGTGTCAAACAAGTACGATACCAAAAGATACATAGAGCCGAAAAAGACACTTCCGGAATTCATAGTTGACAAACTGCCCCCCGATATCACGAGAGAGACCGAGCGGCTTGAATTCTTCATGGGAGAAGCTGTTAAAATGGCAAGAGTCGCCGCTCTCCACGGAGACGTACCGGTGGGATGCGTTATAGTCCGCCACAACGAGATAATAGCGGCGGCGGAAAACAGAAGGGAAATGACGAAGGACGCCACCGCTCATGCGGAAATACTGGCGATCAAAGATGCCTGCCGTGCCCTCGGAGGCTGGCGGCTGGTGGCATCTGAGATATTCGTGACCCTTGAACCCTGTCCCATGTGTGCCGGAGCCATTGTCAACGCAAGGGTTCCGAAGGTCACGGTAGGAGCAAGAGAGCCGAAAAGCGGCGCCTTCGGCGGTGTGTTCGACATATGTTCACTTCCTTTGAACCACAGGCCGGAATACCGCTTCGGTATCCTTGAGGATGAATGCACCGAGCTTACGCGAGATTTTTTCAAAAGCAAAAGATAAGAACAGCGCAATGCCAAAAGGCATTGCGCTGTTTGTTATGTCGGTCTGTGTGTTCAGTCGGAGACCGTCACGTCCCCGTTTTCTGCGATCTCCACCGTCATTCCGTCCTTGACGAAGGAAAGGAACTCCTCGCCGAGTCCGTCTACAGTGGGGATGTTGTTAGTTGTCCAAACACTTGCAAGTATCGCACCTGCGGCTGCAAGGGAATCTATCGGGTTCGAAAACAGGAGCGCTCCCGGATTGCATCCGATAACTGCGGAATTGTAGAGCACCATTCCGCCTGTGGTAGAGCCGATAGTCTGAGGCAGACAAAGAGCCACTCCCACAGTCGACTTACCGTAGAGATCCGGATTGTTCTGATCGGAGCAGATGTTCTTTCCCTTCTTACAGTCCTTGTAAGAGGCAAGAGTGTTGAATCCGCCGTGGGACACGAGGGCTTTCAGCGTTACCGTTCCGGGCACGACTGTCCTTCCGTGAAATGTTTTTTTCATTTTGCGGCACCTCCGGTGATCTGATCGAGGATCTCATCGTCGGAATAGTATCTCGACGTGGTGTAGGTCCTGAGTTTGTTGGAATTGGTAATAACGGGCATCTTAGCACACATGGGGTTGTTCATGTACATGAGGGGGCAGATATAGGACACCGTAACTCCCATCGCGCGGAGCTTTGCCGCATTCGGAGTCTTTTCAAACTCCTTGATAACTGCGGGAGCGCTGGTGAATACCGTTTTGACGGTGACCTTGCGGCGACCCTTTTCCTCGAGCTTCTTTTCAAGTTTCTCGGTCCAGTTGTTGAGCTGAGACAGAGTCATGTGGGGACATCCCATGAAGCAGAGCTTCGGAGATGCATCCTTGTCCTTCCAGATGACCGGGTAGGACTTTTTCACCCTTTCAAGCTCGGCATCGTCGATAACGTAGGTCTTCGCGCCCTCGCAAATGAGAGCCTCTCCCTCTTCAACCGCTTCGGGTGTCAGGTTCTCCACGTGATAGAGACCCACCGAGCCGTTGGAAGCGGTAGCCGCTCCGAAGTCCTTCAGGTACGCACAGGTGTCATCGTCAAGCTCGGTGCCTATCCATTTGTCAAGCCCCTTTATGAATGGAACGTCCTCAAGGACCTTCATTCCGATGGCGGAACCGAGAAGCTGAGCCTCCGGCTTCTTCGTGGTCTTGATTTCAACTACCCACGTAGCACGGCGCCCCTCATCGGTGAGAAGTCCGAAATAGGGAACGCAGCCGACAATGGAGCCGAACATCTCGATGATACCGGAGTTGCGGTTGCAGCGTGCTCCGAGGACGGAGTTGGCATAGTTGACAGCGCTGGACTCAGCCCAGGAGAGAATATCACCCTTTTTCGGTCTGTTTCCCACCTCCGGGAAATAGCAGGCGCAGGTGAAGGGGTCTCCGTCAAGAAGTCCTATCTTGCGGAGCTGTTCCTCGTAGCGCTTTTGAGGGCCGTACATCACCTTGAACACGATATCCTGAATCAGGTTTTTCGGAACGTTTTTGTCCGTAGGTCTCGGGTCTGCCGAGAACTTTTGGGGAGATACCACTCCCGCCTCTATGAGTTCATCCATCATATCAAAGACGCCCTCGATGATGATAACGCCGAAGGAGGTGACTATGTGACCGTATTTCGACGTCACCGGGATCATCTCTTCAGCTCCGAAGGTCTCGCCGTACATTACGAGAGTCTTCATTATTTTTGCCATTACCTCGCCTTTTTCTCCGTCGAGAATGGCCTGTTGTTCTTTTGTAAGTCTCATTATGCTACCTCCTGTCAGATTGACATTGCAACATCCCATGCACGCCAGATAACGGTGCGCAGGTTGCCTATGCCGTCGCAATCTCCCACGAGATAAGTATTTTTAGCCTTGGATGCAAGAGGCGAGGGTACGTATCCTACGCTGAGTATCACGGAATCCACGTCCACCGTGCTCTCCTTTCCGTCCTTTCCCGCAATGACGATCTTGCCGTCGCCTATCTCCTTAAGAGACGTCTCCAGATGGACCTCCACCTGATTGTGCTCAAAGTAGTCTCTCAAATAAGAAGAGTTTGCAAGGCAAACGCCCTTCACCGCCACAAGATCGTTCTTCATCTCAACGATGATGGGAGTCTTTCCGTTTCTGTGAAGGTCAAGTGCGATCTCACAGCCGGTGAGTCCACCGCCGATGACCGCAACGCGGTCTCCCACTTCCTTTTCTCCGAGAAGGTACTCGCAAGCCTCGATCGCCTTATCGGCACCGGGAACGGAGATGCGTCTTGCATGGCTTCCCGTTGCGATGATGACCGCATCCGCGCCTAAGGAAGAGACGTCGGTGACCTCGCATCCGAGCTTCACCTCCACCTTAAGATCCGCCATCTCCTTTTCGTACCACTTTATCAGATCTCTGTCCTTCTCTTTGAAGGAGGGAGCGGCAGCGGCGATAAATACTCCGCCAAGACGGTCGCTCTTTTCGTAAAGTGTCGGCTTGTGCCCTCTCAAAGCGAGAACTCTTGCGGCTTCCATTCCACCGATACCGCCGCCGATGATGGCAACATTCTTCGGCTTTTTCGTCTTTTCAATGCGGTATTTTTTCGACTGCATGGTCTCGGGATTCAAAGCACAGCGTGCCATTCCCGCATTGTCGGAAAGGGACTGGTCATTGCCCACTCCCTTATAGTGAGCCATGTTGAAGCAAGCATTGTGACAGCAGATGCAAGGACGTATCGAAGCCTCATCCCCGTTCATGAGCTTTGTGACCCAAGCAGGATCCGCAAGGAACTGACGGGCAACGCCGACGGCGTCGATCCTTCCCTCTTTAACTGCTTCGGCACCCACGTCCGCTTCCATTCTGCCTGCGCAAACTACGGGAATGTCAACGAACTTTTTGATGTGCTCGGCCTCTGCAAGGTTGCAGTTTTGGGGCATGTAGGGGGCGGGATGAGCCCAGTACCAAGCGTCGTAAGTACCGTTGTCGCAGTTCAGCATATCATAGCCGGCATCCTGCAGGTATTTTGCCGCTCTTTCGCTTTCCTCCATGTCACGTCCGACCTCAACGTACTCCTCACCGGGAAGAGCACCTTTTCCGAAGCCCTTTGTCTTCGATACGACGGAATAACGGAGAGAAACGGGGAAATCCTTGCCACAAGCTGCCTTGATAGCTTTCACGATCTCCACCGGGAAACGGTAACGGTTCTCAAAACTGCCGCCGTATTCATCTGTCCTTTGATTAGTGTACTTCATCGTGAACTGGTCAAGCAGGTATCCCTCATGGACTGCATGAACCTCGATGCCGTCCACTCCCGCATCCATGCAGAGCTTAGCAGTCTTGGCAAAGCCCTCTACAATGTCATCGATCTCCTTTTTCGTCATCGGACGGGAGATGCAGGTATCCTCCCAACGGTTGGGAGTAGCGCTGGCGCTGGCGGTGAGATAGCTCACGTCAAGGAAAGGCTTCAAGACCGTTCCCAGCGCCTTGTTGTGGATCGATTTCACCATGATGTCATTGATGGCGAGGGAACGTCCGAACCCGGCTGTCAGCTGAACGAACATCTTTGCTCCGGTCTTGTGGAATTCGTCCATGAAGCTCTTCAACTTTTCGTACTTTCCCTTTCCCTGCCAAAGCCACTTTCCGAGAAGAATGTCCCTTATTGGAGCGATACCGGGGAGTATCAGTCCCACGTTATTGCGTGCTCTCTCAAGAAGGAACTTTGCCGCCTCCTCATCAAAGTGATTGGGCTCCATCCATCCGAATATGGAGGTTCCTCCCATCGAGGTCATGACTATTCTGTTCTTGATCTCGACATTCCCAATCTTCCACGGGGTGAACAGGGCTTCGTATTTCTGATCCATGTTCTTTTTTCCTTTCGTAATAGTATTGCCGTGTCCTAACGGCATTTTACAATTCCAGTATATCACACCAAACTGAAAAATCAAGTGCTTGACGAAAAAATGAACGCAGACACAGTCTGCGTTCACTTGCGTTCATTTCATCTTCGGATCTACCGACCGTCCCCGCATCCTTCAGTCATCGCAACAGAGATCGGGCTTTCTTGCGGGAGGCACCGGATCCGAAGCGGGATCGGTGGCATCACCGAGACCTGAGGTCTCACTGAACATAACGTTTCCGGAGACCGCCTGCACCGCATCGGTGGGAATGATCACCTTTGCCGCCTTGCCGTCTGCAAGTTTGACGAGTGCTTCGTATCTCTTAAGCTCAAGAACTGCGGCATCGGCGCCGGCATTTTTAAGAGCTACGAGACCTGCCGCCTCAGCTTCTCTTGCAAGGAGAAGGGCCTTTGCCTCACCCTCTGCACGGGCAATACGAGCATCCCTTTCACCCTCTGCGGCAAGCACCATAGCCTGCTTGTCACCCTCGGCTCTGGTGATGGCAGCCGCCTTGTGACCTTCTGCCTGAAGAAGGGTCTCACGTCTGTCACGCTCCGCCTTCATCTGCTTTTCCATGGCAGATTGGATCTCCTGAGGGGGAATTATGTTCTTAAGTTCCACTCTTGATACCTTGATGCCCCACTGATCCGTTGCTTCATCAAGTATGGACGTCATCTTTCCGTTGATGGTATCACGGGACGTGAGAGTACCGTCAAGTTCGAGCTCACCGACGATATTTCGAAGAGTCGTCGCCGTTAGGTTCTCAAGGGCACTTATGGGGTTCACGGCACCGTAAGTGTAAAGTTTTGAATCAAATATCTTGAAGTAGACTACCGTATCGATCTGCATCGTTACGTTATCCTTGGTGATAACGGGCTGAGGAGGAGAGTCTAAGACCTGCTCCTTGAGAGTTATCCTCTTGGCTATCCTCTCAAGAAAAGGTATCTTGATATGAAGTCCCGCTTCCCATGTCACCTTGTATTTTCCGAGAAACTCGATAACATACTCACTTGCCTGGGGCACTATAACGAGGTTGAAAACTATGGCAATGAAAACTATCACGCCAAGTCCGATAAGAAAATGTACCATATTCGATATCTCCTTGTTTTGATCTGAATCACCCCGAACGTCACTCGGCAGATGCGAGACGTCTTCCCATGAGGACACCCATGACGGATGCCATCATAAGTCCCCGTGTCCAGCCGCTGGAATCACCGAGGCAGTGGAGCCCCTTGACGTTGGTGTTGAAGTTCTCATCCATCTTGATCCTGTTGCTGTAGAACTTCAATTCGGGGGAGTAAAGAAGCGTTTCGATGGAAGCAAAGCCGGGAACCACGTGATCCACCGCCTTTATGAAATTGATGATGTTCATCATGGCACGGTAAGGCATCGCCGCCGTGATATCGCCTGCCACCGCATCGGGAAGGGTGGGACGCACGTTGGACTGAGCAAGCTCCTTGGGCCACGTGCGCTTTCCGTCAAGGATGTCTCCGAAGCGCTGGACGAGAATGTGTCCCGCACCCAGCATATTGGTCAGCTCGCCCACCTTCTGTGCATACTCGATGGGCTGGTTGAAGGGGTGATTGAAGTTGTGGGAAACGAGGATGGCAAGGTTGGTATTGGTGCTCTTCAGCTCTTTGTAAGAGTGACCATTGACCACCGCAAGGTCGTTATCGTAGTTCTCCTGAGCCACGAAACCGCCGGGATTCTGGCAGAATGTGCGAACCTTGTTCTTAAAGGGCTGAGGATAGCCCACCAGTTTTGATTCGTAAAGCACCTCGTTGACCTTTTCGATGACCTCGTTGCGCACCTCGACTCTCACACCGATATCAACGGTGCCGGGAGCGTGAGCGATATTGTGCTCTGCGCAGACCTTCTCAAGCCAGTCGGCCCCCCTACGTCCGGTAGCAACTACGGTGGTGTCGGCAAGTATCTCAAAAGACTCATCGCCCTTCGTTACCTCAATGCCTCGGCAAACGTCGCCGTCAAGGATAACGTCCCCGCACTCATAGCCGAAAAGTATCTCAACGCCGTTGTCCTGAAGAAATCTTTCGATGGCAAGATAGATGTCCTGAGCCTTCTCCGTTCCGAGATGGCGGATGGGGCAGTCTACAAGCTTAAGTCCCGCCTGGATCGCCCGCTTTCTTATCTCCTTGACCTCATCGGAGTTGTTGATGCCCTCAATGTGGGTGTCCGCTCCGAAATCAAGGTAAATACGGTCGGTATAGTCGATGGTCTCTTGAGCAAGAGTTTCACCGATAAGCTGAGGAAGATCTCCTCCCACCTCGTAGCTGAGGGAAAGTTTTCCGTCGGAGAAAGCACCTGCACCGGAAAAGCCCGTAGTAATGTGACAGTAGGGCTTGCAGTTCATGCATTTTTTCGTCTTTATCTTCGGGCACATACGCTTTTCTATCGCCGCGCCCTTTTCAACTATGGTGATCTTCTTTTTCGACCCCTTCTTGATCATTTCAAGCGCGGTAAAAATACCCGCAGGTCCCGCGCCTACTATTACTACATCGGTTTTCATCATTTTTGAAATCATGACCTCTCTTTTTTTCGTCGGAAGTGACCAAAGGACAAACTCCCTCATCATTAGAATATCAGTTTTCTCATCTGTTGTCAAGTAAAGAAGCAAAATTACCCTCTAACTTTTCCGAAAAAACAGAAAATGTCCAAAAACTGAAGCCCGACGCCCACCTGCCCACGATTTCCGATGTTCTCTCCTCTTTTTTCCCGATAAGAGCGTTTTTTTCCGTCTCGCCACCGCAAAAATCCTATCCCCATCACTATCGCCGCCCCCTTTTTAAGGACGGCTCGGCTTATTGCCCCGTGACCGACCGAAGTTTCTTTTTTTACCCGCTCCCACCGTCAGTTTTCCTCCACCAGTTTTTCCATCCTCCGCATCTCCACCTCCGCCTCCAAGCTTGCTCTTTCTCTTTGCTTTCCCTCATCCGCCTCTTGCTCCCACATCTTATCCTATTTCCTCACCCACTGCTCCTTGCCGCTCCCTTTGAATTCCGATTTTGCCGCCTCATCATATCCGCCATGCCGATCCGCCGGAGACTCCACAACACCGTCAAAACAGCAAATTATCGCAGATAGCGACCGTCGGAGAGCCGTTTCTCGTAAATTTTTAATGAATTTTACTTTTTTCGGTTTTATGGGTAGAAATTTTTCATGCTTTATGATATAATATCGTTTGCGGCGGATACCGGTGCTTTTTTGCGCTGTTTTTTTGCCGCCCCTCAAATCTGAAAATCTTATTTTTTAATACGGAGGTTCCAAACAAGATGGCAAAGAAATTTGTTTACCTGTTCACCGAAGGCAACGCAGATATGCGTGAGCTCCTCGGCGGTAAGGGCGCAAACCTTGCTGAAATGACAAACATCGGTCTCCCCGTTCCTCAGGGATTCACCATCACGACCGAGGCCTGCACAAAGTACTATGACGACGGAAGAACAATCGCTCCCGAGATCATGGCAGAGATCGAAGAGAACATCGTTAAGATGGAAGAGATCACAGGCAAGAAATTCGGTGACAAGGAGAACCCGCTTCTCGTATCCGTCCGTTCCGGCGCAAGAGCATCCATGCCCGGTATGATGGACACTATCCTCAACCTCGGACTCAATGAAGACGTTGTCAACGTCATCGCAGAAAAGTCAAACAATCCCCGTTGGGCTTGGGACTGCTACAGAAGATTCATCCAGATGTACTCCGACGTGGTCATGGAAGTCGGTAAGAAGTACTTTGAGCAGCTCATCGACGCTATGAAGGAAGCAAAAGGCGTTAAGCAGGACGTAGAACTCACCGCCGAC
This sequence comes from uncultured Ruminococcus sp., assembly GCA_964629225.1. Classification (GTDB taxonomy): domain Bacteria; phylum Bacillota; class Clostridia; order Oscillospirales; family CAG-272; genus RUG14199. The sequence goes on along the minus strand of CAZVQC010000017.1, from coordinate 28,943 downwards.
GATCTCAAGGAGCTTGCAATGCAGTTCAAGGCTGAGTACAAGTCCAAGATCGGCGCTGACTTCCCGGACGATCCGAAGGAACAGCTCTTCGGCGCTATCAAGGCAGTATTCCGCTCTTGGGACAACCCCCGTGCGAACGTCTACCGCCGCGATAACGATATCCCCTACTCCTGGGGTACTGCAGTCAACGTTCAGTCCATGGCATTCGGTAACATGGGTGACGACTGCGGAACAGGCGTTGCATTCACACGTGACCCCGCAACCGGCGCAAAGGGCCTCTTCGGTGAGTTCCTTACCAACGCACAGGGCGAGGACGTGGTTGCAGGTGTCCGCACACCTATGAAGATCGCTGAGATGGAACAGAAGTTCCCCGAAGCATTCGAAGAGTTCCAGAAGGTATGCAAGACCCTTGAGGATCACTACAGAGACATGCAGGACATGGAGTTCACCGTCGAGCACGGCAAGCTCTATATGCTCCAGACACGTAACGGTAAGAGAACCGCTCAGGCAGCTCTCAAGATCGCTTGCGACTTGGTCGACGAAGGCATGAGAACAGAGGAAGAAGCAGTTCTCATGATCGACCCCAGAAACCTTGACACACTTCTCCATCCCCAGTTCGATGCAAAGGCTCTCAAAGCAGCTAACCCCGTAGGAAAAGGCCTCGGCGCTTCCCCCGGAGCAGCTTGCGGTAAGGTAGTCTTCACTGCCGATGATGCGGAAGCATGGAAGGCAAGAGGCGAGAAGGTAGTTCTCGTAAGACTCGAAACATCCCCCGAGGATATCACAGGCATGAAGGCTTCTCAGGGTATCCTTACGGTTCGCGGCGGTATGACATCCCACGCAGCAGTCGTTGCACGTGGCATGGGTACCTGCTGTGTTTCCGGTTGCGGAGACATCAAGATGGACGAGGAAAACAAGAAGTTCGAGCTGGCAGGTAAGACCTACCACGAGGGCGACTATATCTCCATCGACGGCTCCACCGGTAATATCTATGACGGTATCATCCCCACGGTTGATGCTACCATCGCAGGTGAGTTCGGTAGGATCATGTCTTGGGCAGACAAGTACAGAAAGCTCAAAGTAAGAACTAATGCCGACACTCCCAGAGATGCTAAGAAGGCACGTGAGCTTGGCGCAGAAGGTATCGGCCTCTGCCGTACAGAGCATATGTTCTTCGAGCCCGACAGGATCGCGGCATTCAGAGAGATGATCTGCTCCGACACAGTCGAAGAGAGGGAAAACGCTCTCGCTAAGATCCTTCCCATGCAGCAGGCTGACTTCGAAGCTCTCTACGAGGCTCTCGAAGGCACTCCCGTTTGCATCAGATTCTTGGATCCTCCGCTCCATGAGTTCGTTCCCACCGAGGAAGAGGATATCGCTACCCTCGCAGCAGCTCAGGGCAAATCCGTTGAAACTATCAAGAATATCATCGCATCTCTCCACGAGTTCAACCCCATGATGGGTCACCGCGGATGCCGTCTCGCAGTAACATACCCCGAGATCGCCAAGATGCAGACAGCAGCAGTTATCCGTGCGGCTATCAACGTTAAGAAGAATCACGCTGACTGGAACATCGTTCCCGAGATCATGATCCCTCTCGTAGGCGACGTAAAAGAGCTTAAGTTCGTTAAGAAATTCGTCGTTGAGACCGCAGATGCCGAGATCGCAGCAGCAGGTGTCGACCTTAAGTACGAAGTCGGTACTATGATCGAGATCCCCCGTGCAGCCCTCACAGCAGATGAGATCGCAAAAGAAGCTGACTTCTTCTGCTTCGGTACTAACGACCTCACACAGATGACCTACGGCTTCAGCCGTGACGACGCAGGTAAGTTCCTCAACGCTTACTACGACTCCAAGATCTTCGAAAACGATCCCTTCGCAAAACTCGACCAGGTAGGTGTCGGCAAGCTCATGAAGACAGCTATCGCCCTCGGCAGACCCGAAAATGCAAAACTCCATGTCGGTATCTGCGGTGAGCACGGCGGCGACCCCACCTCCGTTGAATTCTGCCACGAGATCGGCCTCGACTACGTCTCCTGCTCACCCTTCAGAGTTCCGATCGCCCGCCTCGCAGCAGCTCAGGCAGCGATCAAGGATGGCAGGAAATAAGCCACAGCTGTTTTTGGGCAAAGCCGATTTGAAAAAATAAGGCAAAACCGAATATAAAAATTAGACCTTGTAGGAGAAATCCTATGAGGTCTTTTTTTACACTGAAAACCCTTGAAAAAGCTTATAAAACACGGATTTTATAATCATTTTTTAAGCGAATTATGAAATGGTAATTTTATAATTCAAATTGCCCCGAAAATTAAAAAATGTGTTGCCCCGAAACAACAGCTTCTTGCAGTTCGCTGAATTTACACTGACGATTGATGATGCAAAGGAATATGTCTATTCCTTGTCAACCAAGCGCCGTGTTTATAACTGGAACGACATTCAGTAAGACTTTATATCTAAAACCGACTCCCCGATTACAGAAATGTAGCCGGGGAGTTTTTTGCTCTCTATAATCCGCACATTCGATTATAGCCGCCGTTTCGAGTACAATTATGGTAGAAACTCAAAGGAGGTTGCGATATGCGAGATAGGAAGTATTACATAGCACTTGATGATTACGAAAAACGGGTAATTATCAACTGCTTAAACGAAATGAGGAACGCTTTGATTGCCAAAGGCAAGTTTACCGATGCGGTAGATGAACTGCTGATTAAATTCAGCAAGGCAAAGCAAAAGAAATTCAAGGTGGTTTATAAGGAGGGTTAATTCTATGGAAAAGTACATTTTTAACGAACAAACGGGCATCGGCTATACTTTGCAAGGCGATTATTATTTACCCGACCTTGCTTACCCCGATGAAAAAGAGCAGCATATCGGTATATGGGGACAACGGCACTTAAGATACTTAAAACAACACCGCAAGGTTTTATATTACAATCTGCTGACAAGCGGAAATATAAACGATCATCTTGCCGACATCGACAAACAGGCTGAGGATATGTTTTTTCGACTTGTAAATCAAATGGCTGAGTGTGAGGGCGTGACAGAACAACTCAAAGCAGATAATCAAATGCAATGGGTAGGAAAAATGAATAATATCCGCAACCTAGCAACAGAAACCGTAAATAACAATTTATTATTTGTGTAGAGGAAAGGCTATGTATTCCAAATGATGAGTACATAGCCTTTGATTTGCTTCCCGATTACCACTCTGTATTTTACACCATTTCAGCGTTTACACAAATTCTAGTAATTTCCGTTGTTGATTTAGTTGACTTCATTAGAAAAACTCCAATAATAAATGTCTTTTTCATAGTAATCCATTCCCGCATCCTTGAATACGGCACTACAAGACACGCCGTTTCCCGTGAAGCCCTCATCAAGGACAGAATAGAAATATGTAATCTCTCCGTTTTCCAAATCTATGTATTCATTTACTTTTGTGAGCGAATACAGTTCCTCGTATCACTGAATATTCCAAATAAAACTTGATTCATCCGGTTGATATTTGGGAACTACCGGTGGTTTGGAAAGCTCGTTGCAAGATTCCACTTGCCAAGATCCGTCATCGCATTTGATGCAACTGAGATTAACATAAGCGGTCATTTTTATATCGGTGCCTTCAAGCTCGATTGTGCAGTCGGCAGACTTAAAGTTACCTTCAGTAGATTGCCTATCAATTGTGAGTTTTTTCACTTGAAGATTATTCAAAATCTTTTTACCGCTATTATCAATATACGCTTCACTTGGTAACCTCTTGCTTTTCTTTCACCAACTTCTCCATCTCACCGGTGCCGCCTTCGACGACGCCATCGGCTTTCAGGACAGATATGAAGGTGCCGAAGAAGCATTTCACATCCATTGCAAAGCCTTTAAATCTACCCTCTTTGAGGGCGGCGGCGTAATCGCCGTCGAGTTTTGCTTTCACGGGTATTTCCAGCTCATCTCTGCCGCTTATTTGGGCAAGGCCTGTTATTCCGGGTCTTACGTCATTTGCGCCGTATTTTTCCCTTTCTTCGATAAGGTCCGTTTGGGACCAGAGGGCAGGTCTTGGGCCCACCACCGACAGTTTTGCCGTGAATACCTGATATATTTGGGGAAGCTCGTCCAGGCTTGTTTTTCTGATGAACTTACCCACTCTCGTTATGTACTGCTCCGGGTCTCTCAAAAGGTGTGTCGGGGTATCATGGGGGGTAGACATTTTCATGCTGCGGAACTTCCGTATCATGAAATAGGTGATCTTACCGTCCTTTTTCTTTCCGACTCTCCTTTGAGAAAAGAACACCGGACCCGGGTCATCTATCTTGATCGCTATTGCTATGACGAGCATAGGTATTGCGAGCAGAACTATGGCGACACCGGAGAGCACTACATCGAGTATCCTCTTCAAATAATTCCTGTACATCTCTCTTCAAAAAACATCCGTACACTCAGACTGTCCTTCCTTTGACTGTCTGTCTCTTCTTAAATATCCCCCTTATGCGACCGGCTCGTAGAAGATATCTGCCACGAGTTTTTCAAGTGCCGCTTCATCGGGATAGAATTCAACGTATTCCTCTCCTATCCGTGACTCTCCTTCAACGGATACGATACCCTTGAATTCATATTCTTCTATCTTTTTTGCAAGTTCCTCAAGCTGGGTCACCGAACGGTCCGAGATCATGTGATCGGACAGCTCCGTTGCGGCATTGACGATGAACCCGTCATCCTCTTCGGCACAACCTTTGAACTTAGCATAAAGGGCGTTGACATACTGCTCCTGCCTCTTCATTCGGTTGCTGTTAGAGCTGTCGTCAAGACCGTATCTCGTCCTTACGTAGTTGAGGGCGTGGTCTCCCGTAAGGAGCACCTTTTCTCCGACCTTCAAAGTATCGTCGATACCGGTAAAATCGTCAAGCACCGTAATCTCCACTCCGCCGACAAGGTCGTTGAGGACCGTAACGGAGTCGAGAGTCAGGGATGCATAGTGATTGACCTTCACACCGAGCAAAAGATCCGACACAGAGCTTCACATAGGACGAATACTTCGGCGGTATCACGAAGGCCGAGATGCCAAAGCCCACCGCCGCCAAAAGCCCGGATAAAATAATAAGCCAAGAGCGTTTTAACAACGATTTTGCGATGTGGAGCACATCGATCGCGTAGTATTCGCCCTCGGCTTTTTCGAGTCTTTCCATATTGTCTCTTCACTCCTCATACATTACGCACGCCCGCGCACCCTCAAAACGAGTCTTCGGCTCCCCTAAAAAAGATATGCAAAGATGACCTCGCCGCCAAAAAGGCAGAAAGCGAAGCTGCTCTTTCCGAAAACACCGTCCCGTCTCTTCTCTTCTCTCTTCAATGCCGGGAGCGTTTTCCATTTAATTACATTTTATATTATCATATTTCAGAGCTCTTTTCAACCCCTTTTGAAAAGATTTCTCCGAAGAATTGTCAAATTTCTCCAGTTTCGGCAGTTTGCACCATACTGCTGCCCAATATGCACTACAATTCCCCATTTTTGCCATCTTATCAACTCTCTGCGCCTCGGCATTTTGCAAAATCATTGTAAATATTTTCCTTATCGCAAAAGCTATTTTCTGGCATTTTAGCTCTTTTTATTCACATTCACGCAAATGCCAAACAAAAAAGCCCCTTCGCGGCAAGCGCTCACATTCTACCGTTCGTTTTATCCGCTCCCCTAAAAAGCAAAAATGCAGGGCATTCGGCCCCGCATATTTTTTGTGTTTGGTCATCTTCTGATCTTATTGCTGGATGTTCTTTCGAAGGGCTCTTCTCTGAGGATGACCTCGGAGACGCGCTTGTATCCGGGGAGGTCCTTTTGGACTGCTCTTATGGCATCAAGGACGTCTTTTTCCGTCATGTACTTTCCTTCATCCGAGAGGAATATCTCGGCAGAGAGGCCAACCTCGTCTCCCTTTTCGTTTTTGATGCCGCGGACAACCACTTCGGAGATGCCGTCTACTCTCATGACGTACTCTTCGATCTCCTCCGGGTAGACGTTCTTTCCGTTGCTGAGGACGATGATGTTCTTTTTTCTGCCGGTGATAACGAGGTTGTCATCCTCGGTGATGTAGCCGTAGTCCCCGGTGCTGAACCAGCCGTCCTTAAGGACTTCCGCCGTCTTTTCGGGCTGTTTGTAATATCCCTTCATGACCACGTCACCCTTGACAGTTATCTCACCGATACCGTCCTCGTCCGGATCCACTATTTTCCAGCGCAAACAGGGCAGGCGCATTCCCGCCGTGGCATAGTTATTGGTCTTGTCGTCGTTCACGCTGACAAGGGGCGAGCACTCGGTAATGCCGTATCCGCCGGTGAGAACGACCCCAAGATCTCCGAAGAATTCTCCTATCTCCGGTCGTATCGGCGCTCCTCCGCAGACTATCTTCTTAAGATTTCCGCCGAAGACACCTTCAACGATATCTCCGAACAAGGTCTTTCTCATGTCGATGCCCAATTTCAGCATTTTTCTTGAAAGTTTGATGGCGGTGTTGAACTTCTTCTCCTTGCCCTGCTTTTTGATATTCTTCATGATGCTTGAATACATGAACTCCGTAAAGGCGGGAACAAGGTAGATATAATCGGGCTTGTAGAGCTTCATCTCCTTCACCACTTCCTTGATGCCGCTGCAGATGCACAGTGTCGCACGGGAGTGGATGGAGACGAGAATGTCACATACCGCCTCGTAAGTGTGGTTGTACGGCAGCACGGAGAGGCCCACGTCATAGATACGGGATACCTGAAGTCCGTAGTAGATGCCCGACACCAGGTTGTGCTCCGTCAGCATAACACCTTTTGCGATACCGGTGGTACCCGACGTGTAGACCAGCATCTTGAGTTCATTCGGATTCGTGGTCATTCCGTCGTATTCAACCTTCGATTTACGGTTTTCATAGAGTCTTCCCTCTCTTAACAAGGAAGAAAGCGTCACGGCATCCTCATCGTCGCAGTCGTCAAGACAGACGAAGAGTTTCACATTCGGTACGGTATCTCTTATCTCGTCGATATGCTTCTTTTGCTTTGCGCTGTAGAAGACTACGTCGCTTTCGCTGTCATTGAGAAGGAAAGTCTTGTTGTCCGGAGGAAGCTCCTTATCAATGGGAACAAACACCCCTGCACTCTTGAGCACTGCAAGGTAGACTACTATCCACTCATACCGGTTTTCCGAAATGCAGGCGGCGTGGGAATACCCGAATCCCCGTGCCGTCAGTGCGGTGCCGAGAGCCTCGGTCGCTTCGTTAAATTCCGAAAAGGAGACATCCACCACGTCTCCGCTTTTATTCTTGTATCGGTATGCCACCTTATCCGGGGCTTCGGTTGCCGCCAGATCCAGCATTTCTCTGATAGTATCGATCTTCTTCGGAGTGTACTCCGCAGTTTTTTTCTTTTTCATTCTTGCCTCCCGGATTCGTAATACGTTATTATGATACCATCTTCCCGAAAAAATTCAAGGAACTTTGCGTCGAAGGGGCTCTATTGTAAAAAATGCCCCGGTAGAATAATTCCGTAAGCGCTCTACCTTCGGTAGAATCCTCCGTCCCGACAGGGTTTTACGGCATCGGGACATTTTTTTGATACTGCGAAAATGTGCTGTTCCGTGTCATGAAAAAGCAACTCATCCGGTGCGCTATTATCCGAAGAAACAACGGTAATATCCGGAAGAGCCGTCCCTGCAGATGCAAGAACGGTTTTTTTCTTCGAATAAAAAGCAGATACAGAGTATTGCGATCCTTGCCGTGCACAAACTAAAGAGAGAGCAGCGGAAAAGATCCGAGTTTTCCAAAGAGGCATTTCGAAAGACGGACAGCCGTCAATGGCGGATCCGAGAAATGCCGGCAAGCGAGACCTCAGCCAAACGTATCGGCACGGTGTTTTAGGTCGACAGTGGCACCGAAGCTTTGGTCGGCGCAAAAGCAATGGGAACAAAACTTCTCCCAAATGGCACAGACTGCCGCCGAAAGTACTCGCCGTGGCAAAAATCATCATTAAAGATATGGCGCATCACACTATTTCAAATTAAAAACGGAAAGTGCCACCGGAAGCAGCCGACAGCTCCGAAAAAACGGGGGTCTCCGACCTTCAAGGTTCGTTTTTTTGAAAAAAGCAGGCTATGGCGGGGCGGATATTGGTGATCTTTTAGCACTCTCCCTCGGTGTTTACAAAATATTCACAAAAATCTTCCCCCAATCTATTGACAATCCCCGATTAAGGTGATACATTAAGAGCATAAGAGTTAGCACTCGGGTAACGCAAGTGCTAAAAACCACAGCTCAACAAGAGTCATTCCTCTAAGGACGCCGAGCGGAAAGGAGCACAAAGCATGAGAAACCCAGACAGCGGTCTTTCGGAAAGAAAGAAGCAGATTCTCAAGGCCATCATCGAAGCTCATATTGAGCTTGGAGAGCCTGTGGGGAGCAAGTACATCATGAAGAACAAGAACATAAACTGCTCCTCCGCAACTATCCGAAACGAGATGGCAGAGCTTGAGAACATGGGGTACCTTGAGCAGCCCCACACCTCGGCGGGGCGTGTTCCTTCGGAAACGGGATACCGTTTCTACGTGGACTCGCTAATCGAGGGGTACGATCTCACCGCAAAGGAGATCGGGGAGTTGAAGAGCACCCTGACTCAAAAGCAGTCGGAGCTTGACCACATCCTCAACACCGCAATGCAGCTGGCCGCTTCGATGACCAATTACACCGCAATTGCGGTGCGTCCGAAGCATCGGGCGTTCACGGTGAAGAAATACAGTCTCATAATCGTGGATGAAAACGATCTCGTTCTCGTCATGGTCACCGGAACCGGTGCGGCTAAAACGAGAAATATCCACTCAAAGCGACCCGTTACCCCGAAAGCGGCGGCCATGATGACCGAGCTTCTCAACAGATACCTCACCGATATCTCCGGCGGCAGTATCACCCTTGATATGATGATGGAAATGGAGAGGTTGATGGGGCCCTACGGGTTCTTGGTCTCCCCCATCGTCAAGACAGTCTATGAGGCGATACGCACCGAGGGAGGAGGAGAGCTTCGGTTCGAAGGGGTCAACAAGCTTTTGTCCTATCCGGAATTCTATGACGTGGACAGACTTCAGGATATGTTGACGCTGTTTGAGGACAAAGAAGATCTTCTCAACGTAATCAGCGAGGAGAGTGAGGACGGCACGGACGATTCCGTCCACGTTATCATCGGAAGCGAAAACGTGGTCAAGACCATGGACAATTCGACTCTGATATTCAAGCCGATAGTAAAAGAGGGCAAGACCGTCGGAGCCATCGGTATAATAGGACCGACGAGAATGGACTACTCACGGGTGATCGCGATGATAAATCAGTTGACCGAGGGAGTCTGCGAAATAATGAGCGGAACCCCGATAGCACTTCCCGAGGGATCGGGACCGGGCAGGAATGAAAAAGGAGGACCCACAACGTGACAAATGAAGAAATCAAAAAATTGATGCAGGAAGAAGTCGACGGCACTGCCACCGAGGTGAAGGACACCGAGGATGGAAAGAAAGCGGAAGAGACGGAAAGTGCTCCCGATGCCAAGGGCAAGAAGGATGACAAAAAGCACAGATCCCGAATCGCCGCCCTTGAAAAGGAGACCGAGTCTCTCAAAAAGCAACTTGAGGAAGCAAACGACAAATACCTTCGCATCGTGGCGGAGTATGACAATTTCAGAAAGCGAAGCAAGGCGGAAAAAGATGCTGTGTATTCGGATGCGGTTTCCGACAGCGTAAAAGAACTTCTCCCTCTCTTTGACAATCTTGAGCGCGCCTCCGCTTACACCGACGGAGACAGCGTTGCCAAGGGTCTTGAGATGATACTGAAGACCATTCCGGACGTTCTCACGAAACTGAACGTGGAGGTGTTCGGAGAGAAGGGTGACACCTTCGATCCCAACATTCACAATGCGATAATGCATGAGGAAAACGAGGAATTCGGTGAATCCGAAATAGTCGAGGTCTTCCAAAGAGGATACCGCATCGGTGACAAAATAGTCAGATACGCTATGGTGAAGGTGGCAAACTGACCGACACAGAGGTCCCGAAACGAACCGCCAAAACGGATTGGGCCGGTGGCACCTAAACCAAGGAAAGACAGGCTGAAAAGCCAAGCATATTATTAGAACAAGTTATCAAAACAAAAAAATACAAATCGATTACGGAGGTAATTATCATGGCAAAAATAATTGGTATAGATCTGGGTACTACGAACTCTTGCGTAGCAGTATTTGAGGGCGGCGAGCCCACAGTCATCCCCAATCCCGAAGGAGCGAGAACCACTCCTTCCGTGGTCTCCTTCTCCAAGACCGGAGAGAGAATGGTCGGCCAGGTGGCAAAGAGACAGGCGATCACAAACCCCGACAGCACTGTAATGAGCATCAAGCGTGAAATGGGTACGAACCACAAGGCATCCCTTGGCGGCAAGGACTACACACCTCAAGAGGTATCCGCTATGATCCTTCAAAAGCTGAAGTCCGATGCAGAGGCATACCTGGGTTGCCCCGTTACACAGGCAGTCATCACCGTCCCCGCATACTTCTCCGATGCACAGCGTCAGGCTACGAAGGATGCCGGCAGGATCGCGGGGCTTGAGGTTCTCAGAATAATCAACGAGCCTACCGCCGCAGCTCTCGCTTACGGCATGGATAAGGAAAACAACCAAAAGGTCATGATCTACGATCTGGGCGGCGGCACATTCGACGTTTCCCTTCTCGACATTTCCGACGGAGTGTTCGAGGTACTTGCTACCGCAGGTAACAACAGACTTGGCGGCGACGACTTCGATGCAAGAGTCATCGACTGGATCGCAGAGACATTCAAAGCCGAAAACGGTATCGACCTGCGCCAGGATAAGATGGCACTGCAGAGGCTCAAGGAAGCTGCCGAAAAAGCAAAGATCGAGCTTTCCGGCGTAACGTCCACCAACATCAATCTACCCTTCATCACCGCAGATGCAACAGGGCCCAAGCACTTCGATGCAACTCTCACAAGAGCTAAATTCAACGAGCTGACTCAGGATCTGGTACAGAAGACGGTAGAGCCCATGAACCAGGTACTCAAGGATGCCGGACTCAGCGCATCCCAGATCGACAAGATCCTTCTCGTGGGCGGTTCCACAAGGATCCCCGCAGTTCAAGAAGCAGTAAAGAAGTTCACCGGCAAGGAGCCCTTCAAAGGCATCAACCCCGATGAATGCGTTGCCATCGGTGCGGCTATCCAAGGCGGCGTTCTCGGCGGAGACGTCAAGGATCTTCTCCTTCTCGACGTAACGCCTCTGTCCCTCGGTATCGAGACTCTCGGCGGAGTATTCAACCGCATTATCGACAGAAACACCACCATCCCCGTCAAAAAGAGCCAGGTCTACTCCACCGCAGCTGACGGGCAGACTTCCGTTGAGATCCACGTCCTTCAGGGCGAGCGTGACATGGCAGCTGGCAACACCACCCTCGGCAGATTCAATCTTGACGGCATTCCTGCGGCACCCCGCGGAGTTCCTCAGATCGAGGTGACCTTCGACATCGACGCCAACGGTATCGTAAACGTTTCCGCGAAGGATCTGGGCACAGGCAAGGAACAGCACATCACAATCACTTCCTCCACCAACATGTCCAAGGAAGATATCGACAGAGCAGTCAAGGACGCGGAAAAATTCGCAGCCGAGGACAAGAAGCAGAAGGAAGCGGTAGAGGCTAAGAACCGTGCCGAAAGTCTCATATTCCAGAGCGAAAAGACTCTTGAGGAGATCGGTGACAAGGTAAGCGAGGACGAGAAGACCGACGTTAAGGCGGCTCTCGAAAAGCTGAAGGAGACCGTGAAAGGAAACGACACCGACGCCATCAAAGCGGATACGGAAGCCCTTGAAAAAGCTTTTTATGCCATCAGTGAGAAGCTCTACAAGCAGGCAGGCGGCGCTGAAGGTGCAGGCCCCGATATGGGTGGGGCAGGCACTCAGAACGGTTCCGACGGAACTTACTACAATGCCGACTACGAGGACAAATCCGACAAATAAGAAAACCGAGGGCGGCCCACGCCGCCCTCAAAGTGAAGACAGACCCGTTCTTTTCATGTCTGAAGACCCGGCAACATTGCGATACCGTTGCCTGCTTACCGTGGCAAGGATGAAAACCCAGGCACTTTTTCGATCCTTTTTTGCCACATATCAGACACTTTTGCGAAAGCCGTCGCTACCGTGGGTCACTACGCCGACACTCGGCTTTCACAAAAAATAACGCGGTCTCTCTTCCTTTGACAGTCTGCAGATGATATCTGCAGACTGAGGGCGGCCCACGCCGCCCTATCCTTCGTTTTTCAACATAACATTAAAGTGATATCCGGAGAGAAATATGGCAGAAAACAAGAGAGATTATTATGAGGTGCTCGGAGTATCGAAGAGCGCCACTGAAGACGAGATAAAAAAAGCGTACCGGCAGCTTGCAAAAAAGTACCATCCCGACATGAACCCCGGCGACAAAGACGCCGAGGCCAAATTCAAGGAAGTCAACGAAGCATACGCTGTTCTCTCCGATGCCGATAAGAAAGCAAAATACGACCGTTACGGACACGCCGCATTCGACCCCGCGGCGGGCGGAGGCTTCGGCGGCTTCGGCGGCGCTGATTTCGGAGATTTCGGCTTTGATATCTCGGACATTTTTTCAAGCTTTTTCGGAGGCTCCTCAAGAGGCGGCAGACGCGGTCCTCAACGTGGCAGTGACATAGAAGCAAAACTGACTCTCTCCTTCGAGGAAGCGGTATTCGGAGCAAAAAAGGAAGTCTCCTATCAAAGAGTTCAAAAATGCGATGAATGCTCCGGCACGGGTGCCGCCAAGGGCACAAGTGCAAAGACCTGCTCCACCTGCGGAGGCAGCGGTCAGGTCAAGGTACAGCAGCGCACTCCCTTCGGTGTGATGCAATCAAGCCGCACCTGCGATGCATGCCACGGCACCGGTAAGATCATCGATGACCCCTGCAAGAACTGCAGAGGAACGGGATTTGAGCGTGTTACGAAAAAACTTGAGGTATCGATCCCCGCGGGCATTGATGACGGACAGCGCATCGTGATTCGCGGAAAAGGGTCCGACGGAGCAAACGGAGGTCCTGCGGGAGACTTGATCATCAACGTATCAGTCCGCCGTCACGATCTCTTTGTCCGTGACGGATATGATATCTACTGTGACATTCCGATCACCTTCACCGAGGCGACTCTCGGTGCCGAGATCGACGTACCGACCCTTGAGGGAAAGATAAAATACCAGATACCCGAGGGAACTCAGACGGGAACGAGATTCACTCTGAGACAAAAGGGCATCCAAAATCCCAATTACAAAACAAGGGGCAATCTCTACGTTACCGTCAACGTGGAGGTGCCTAAGAACCTGAGCGGAGCGCAGAAAGAGCTCCTTTCGAAATTCGCAGAATCCTGCGGAGAAAAGAACTACGCCAAGAGAGAAAAATTCTTCAAAAAACTCTTCAAAAACAAGACCGGAGAATGAAAATGGACAACAGCAAATGGATCCAGATCAAGGTGACCTGCGAGGGGAAATACCTTGACGATGTGTCGGCGGTAATGAGCATGGTGGACAATTCACTGATGATAGAGGACTTCTCCGATGTGGAGAAGGAACTTGACGGTGTCTACGGTGACCTTATCGACGAGGAGCTTTTGAAAAAGGATCGCACCCACGCCTCCGTATCCGTCTTTATCCCCGAGGAAAAGAGTCCTGCCGAATCCGCATCCTTCATCAAGGAGCGGCTCTCCGTTCTCGGCATTCCCGCAGTATGCGACTGCGTGGGAGTGTCGGAAGAGGACTGGGCGGACTCTTGGAAACAGTATTACAAACCGATAAAAACGGGAAACAAGATAGTTATCGTCCCAGTGTGGGAAAAATACGATGCCAAGGACGGGGAGATAACTGTCCTTATGGATCCCGGAATGGCGTTCGGTACCGGTACCCACGAGACCACAAGGCTCTGTGCCGCAATGCTTGAAAAATACGTAAAAGGCGGCGACCGAGTCTTAGATGTGGGATGTGGAAGCGGCATCCTTGCCATCTGCGCATCGAAACTTGGCGCAGGGGAATGCTTTGCCTGCGACATCGACCCGGTATCGGTCCGGATCGCAAGAGAGAACACGGAGATCAACGAAACTCCCAACGTGAGATGCGAAGTGTCCGACTTGCTAAAGTCGGTGGAAAAGGTCTGTGACGGCTATGACGTCTGCTGTGCCAACATAGTGGCGGACGTTATCATCCGCCTTGCTCCCGATATCGGAGAGTTTCTTTCCGACGGTGCCGTTTTCATCGTCTCCGGCATCATAACGGAGCGAAGTGCCGAGACTGTAGCGGCACTTAACGATGCCGGTTTTGAAGTGTTTGACGACGCCTACGAAAACGGCTGGTACTGTGCGGCAGTACGAAAGGTATCGGGAAAATAAAATGCCGAGATTTTTCGTTACCGCATCCCAAATAGGTCTTCGGGACGACGGCAGAAAGACCGTTCTTATCCTCGGAGACGACGCCGCCCACATAACCCGCTCTCTCAGGATGAAAGAGGGGGAAAATATCACCGTTTGCGACATGACCGGCCGAGAATACCTCTGTAAAATAATCAGCCTAAAAGAGGCTGTATGTGCCCTTGTAGAAAGCGAAAGAGCCGCTGACAGCGAGCCGCCTTACAGGGCGGTGCTCTACCAAGCGCTGGTCAAGGGAGACAAATTCGATACCGTCGTTCAAAAGGCGGTGGAATGTGGTGTCAGCGAGATAGTTCCTATCTTGACGGAGCGCTGTGTCACAAGACTTGACAAAAACTCTTGCGCCAAGAAAGCGGTGCGCTGGCAACGGATCGCAGACGAAGCGGCAAAGCAGTGCGGTCGAGGGACTCTCGTTAAGATACGGGAGCTTATGACCTTCAAGGAAGCCATCTTTGATGCCGCGAAGTGCGCTCTTCCGTTGTTCTGCTACGAGGGGGAATCCTCAAGAACTCTCCCGACGGCGCTGAGAACTTCAGACCAACCCGAAAGCATTTCCGTCATTATCGGCTCGGAGGGAGGATTCTCCCAAAAGGAAGCATCCGTTGCCACAGATGCGGGACTCATCTCCGTAGGACTCGGAAAACGGATCCTTCGGACGGAGACCGCCTCATCCTTCGTACTCGCCTGCCTTTCATTCAACTACGAACTACAGGACCGATAGGAGGTAATATAATGCCATTTTATTTCGGTGATTGGACGTACTACGTCTTTGTGATCCCGATGCTCGTCTTCGCGCTGATAGCGAGCGCTCGGGTCAATTCCACATTCAACAAATATTCAAGGGTCGCATCGAGGCGTGGGCTCACCGGAGCCGATGCCGCACGGGCGGTACTCATGTCAAACGGAGTTACGGACGTCCGCATCGAGCACGTTTCCGGAAAACTTACAGACCACTACGACCCCAAAAACAAGGTCATCCGCCTTTCCGACGCTGTCTACTCTTCAAATTCGGTAGCATCACTTGGCGTTGCGGCTCACGAAGCCGGTCACGCAGTTCAGTACGCCGAGGACTACGCGCCGGCAAGATTCAGAAATGCTATCATCCCCGTCACCAACATCGGCTCAAAGCTGGCGATACCGCTGATCATTCTGGGTATTGCGCTGACCTATTTCGGTGAGCAGTTCATATGGGTCGCATATGCCGGCATCATCTGCTTCGGCTTCAGCGTCCTGTTCCAGTTGTTCACACTGTCATCGGAATTCGATGCAAGCTCACGGGCACTTAAAGCACTCGGAGACACCGGAGCACTTTCAAATGATGAGTTGCCGGGGGCGAAAAGGGTTCTTTCCGCCGCCGCCATGACTTACGTTGCCGCTCTTGCCACTGCAATAGCACAGCTTTTGCGGCTGATAGTCATCGTAAACAGAAACAGGGATTGAAAAAACGGAGAGGCATGTGCCTCTCCGCTGTTTTTATTTTCTTATGCAAGTTCGTCCAGTTTGTCGATGTAAAGTTCTTTGTTCTTCTTGAACTCCTCCGCATAGAACTCGTCACGGGCCTTGTGAAGATTCCTGATGTACTCGTGCTCATTGCCGGTGATGCTGGCATCGTTAAGACCGAGAACGTAGACCGCAACGTCGGAACACTGGTCTCCGAGCCTTTCGAGATTGATGAGAACGTCATAGTAGAAGATACCGCCTGCGGCAGTGCACTTGCCCTTTTTGAGACGGACAATGTGTCTCTGCCTCAACATCTCGTTGAGATCGTCGATGACCTCCTCAAGAGGCTCTATTGCCGCCGCAGTTTCAAAATCCGTCTCACTGAATGCCTTGTATGACATTCCCAGTATCTCCCTGACCGCATCGGTCATGATGACAAACTCCTTCTTAGCTCCCTCGGAGAAGGTTATGGATTCGGCAGCCATCGACTTTGCGGTGTTGGCGAGATTTTGAGCAAGGTCTCCGATCCTTTCAAACTCAGTCAGCGTTTGAAGGAGGAAGCTCTGGGTCTGGTTGTCCTTCGGATTTTCAATGTTGGGCGACAGGGTCAAAAGGTAGCTGTTCGTCGCATCCGCCATCCTGTCGATGAGTGCTTCCCTCTCGGCAATGCGCCCAAGCTTCTTTTCATCGTATTCGAGCAGAAGCTTCACTCCCGCATCGTAGTTCTTGATGGAGAGCTCGCACATGTGGCAAAGCAAATGCTTTACCTGACCGAGAGCAAGAACGGGAGAGGAGAGGAGCTGAGGATTCAGGGCTCTCAGATTCTCCGCGATATCGGCGTCGCTCTCTTCGGAGGGCTTGCCCTTCACTATCGCTTTTGCCGCCTTGATAAGGAAGGGAGTGAACGGCAGTAGGATGATGGCAGTGGCAAGTTTGAACAGTGTTTCAAAGTTGGCGATATCTCCGGCGCTGACTGCATTGTTCGTGTCCCAAAGAGCCGGGAATACGTTCCACGCTTTGAGAGAGCACATAAGAGCGAGACAGAGACCTCCGCCTATAATATTGAATATGATATGGATGGCTCCGATGCGTTTTGCATCCTCTTTGGTACCGATGCTGCAGATGATGGCAGTGGTGATGCAGGTGCCGAGGGCTGCGCCGATAACGTAGGCGTAGGCAAAGTTGAACACGAGAGCTCCCGATGCCGCCAGCGACTGAAGGATACCGACGGATGCGGAAGAGGACTGGATCACGAAGGTGACTATCATGCCGATAACGAGTCCGTAGAAGGGGTTGATGGAGAACTTGAGTATCAGTTCCTTGAACATATCGGACTCTGTAAGGGGCTCCATCGCCGTCGTCATATTGAGAAGCCCGGTAAAGAGAACACCGAATCCCATGGCGATCATGCCGATGTTTTTTGAATTGCCCTTCTTGATGAACATGATAAGGACGATACCTATTATTGCCGCCAGAGGTGCGAGGGAATTCGGAGTGAACAGATCGAGCACCGTTGCGCTCGCCTCACCCGTAGATTTTACGTCCACCAGTCTTATGATCTGTGCTGTCACCGTTGTACCCACGTTGGCTCCCATCACGATGCCGACCGACTGCTTCAAGGTCAAAACACCGGCTCCGATAAGACCCACCACGAGAACTATCGTCGCCGTGGAGCTCTGTATCACCGCCGTGATAAGAAATCCCAAAACGAAGGATTTCACCGGATTAGACGTTACTTTTTCAAGGGCTTTCTTGAGTGCGGAGGCAGAAGAGCTCTTAAGCCCGTCTCCCATGACTTCCATTCCGTAGAGGAACAGAGCAAGCCCACCCAGCATTTGGGCGATCATCAAATAAGTATCCAAAATTATCTCCCGATCATTATCAGATTTTGCTTGGGAAGCGCTCCGTAGCGGTTCCACACTCCCCTAATTTTATACTATACTACTTTTTTCAGCATTTGCAAAGTATTTTTTTGATATTTCTGAAAAAAGGCCCCAAATTCGCTCTCAATATTTGACAGGACGGCGTAAATACGCTATACTGGAATTTGGATGGGGCATGCCCCACTGTAAGAAAAAAGCACAAAGGAGGCCGATATGAAACTGATAGTCTGCGTTGAAAACAGCGGAGGAATGCTTTTTAATAACAGACGGCTCAGTCGTGATTCAAGGGTGACCGAAGACATTTTGGACTGCTACGGAGACAGGCTGTTCTTCACCGATTTTTCCTCAGCCCTGTTCAAGGACGCAAAAAAATCAGTCTCATCCCCGGATGCTGTTCCAAGGGAGGGTTACTTTTTCATTGAAGACATTCTCCCCTCATCGCTTCTTGAAATGACGGATGGCATCGTTATCTACCGTTGGAATAGAGACTATCCTCACGATCTCTCATTCGATATCGACCTCTCGGAGTTCGTCGTGGCGGCACCCGCAACAGAATTTCCCGGCACGTCACATGAGAAGATAACGAAGGAGGAATACTCAAGATGAAAAAAGGGCAGACAAAAAAGAGGATATTGACGTCCTTAATATCGACTCTTGCACTGGTACTGATCCTCTATGCGGTTTGTGCCATCGCATTCAAGACCGCATCCCCCGCGGAGATCTTGAGGTTCACCTTCGAAGAAAACGGGACTCCGTCCGCCGGCGGCGGTGAATTCTCTCTTGAAAAAGTTCCCGATTACAAGGGCTCTCCCTACGCCGTCATCAACAGCAATACCCCGTTCTTTACGGAAGATGAGATGACCGACACCTCCTTTGAAAGATACGGCGCCCTTGACAGCCTCGGAAGATGCACCGAAGCCTTCGCCTGCGTGGGAAAAGATCTCATGCCCACGGAAAAGAGAGGCGACATAGGATCGGTGAAGCCCACCGGATGGCACAGTGTGAAATACGAAAACGTGGACGGCAAGAGCCTCTACAACAGATGTCACCTGATAGGGTATCAGCTCTCCGGTGAAAACGCCAATGAGAGAAATCTGATCACCGGCACGAGATACCTGAACGTCACCGGGATGCTTCCCTTTGAGAACATGGTGGCGGACTATGTGAATGAGACGGGCAATCACGTTATGTATCGGGTCACCCCGATATTCAAGGAAAGCGAGCTTTTGGCAAGAGGTGTTTTGATGGAAGCTCGGTCGGTCGAGGATGACGACATAATGTTCTGCGTCTTCTGTTACAACGTCCAGCCGGGGATAACTTTGGATCACGCCACCGGAGACAGTTGCCTTGAAGGCGAGACCCTTCCCTCGGCTACCGAGAAAAGCTACATTCTCAACACGAAGACGGAAAAATTCCACCGTCCCACTTGCTCATCGGTGGGCAAGATCGACAATACCAACAAAGCGGTGTCCGAAAAAACAAGGGACGAGCTGATAGCGGCGGGCTACTCTCCCTGCGGCTCCTGCAAGCCGTGAGCACCCGGTCAAAACAAATAATTCATTTGTCGCCTGCGGCATTGCAAAACGGTATGTTTTGTGCTAAAATAGTCCCCGTAGGACAAAAGGCGAAACCAGCCTTCCGTTCGTGACAGATAAAAGCAAAATATTTTTGAAAGCATCGGAGATAAGTAGGATGAAAAAGCATTCACTTTCGGAATATATCGAGCTTCTGAGCCGAAAAGGGCTTTTAGTGGCCACCGATATCGACAGAGACAGCACAAAAGAGATAGAATGCCTCACTTACTTCACGGGAGAGGTCACAAAGAACGCACTGTTCGTCTGCAAAGGTGCTCACTTCAAGGAAGAGTATCTTGACTTTGCGATGGCAAACGGCGCCGTAGCCTACGTCTCCGAGACAAAATACTCCGCTGTGGCATCCTACATCATCGTAAGCGACGTGCGACGTGCCATGGTGGAATTGGCACTTGAATTCTACAACGATGCTCCCTCAAGAGTCACCTCCGTCGGTATCACCGGAACAAAGGGAAAAAGCACCACCGCATACTACGTCCGTGCCATCCTCAACGACTGGTTCAAGAGGGATGGCCGGCCTGAATGCGCCATCATCTCCTCCATTGACACCTACGACGGTGTCATAAGAGAGGAGTCTCACATAACTACTCCCGAGGCCATCGAGCTTCACAGACACTTCAACAACGCCGAGTCGAGCGGGATATCCCACCTTGTGATGGAGGTGTCGAGTCAGGCGCTGAAATACGGACGTGTCCTTGGGATCGAACTTGACGTGGCCTGCTTTACCAACATCGGATGCGACCACATAAGTCCCATCGAGCACACCGATTTTGAGGACTATTTCAAGTCAAAACTCAAAATATTTGACAGTTGCAAGTGCGCCTGCATCAACACAGATGCGGATCTATCCGACAGGGTCCTTGCCTATGCGGACGGAAAATGCCGCATCGTAACATTCGGAAGTCACGAAAGCGACACCATCTACTGCAGCGGCATAGAAAAGAGAGGGGAGGACACGGTGTTTCACGTGAAGACTCCCGACTATGACGGAGAGATGAAGATCACGATGCCGGGTCTCTTCAACGTTTCAAATGCCCTTGCCGCCATTGCGATATGTCACGTTCTCGGCGTGCCGATCGAGCACGTAAAGAGCGGCCTCGCAAGGGCGAGAGCCGGGGGCCGGATGCAAGTCTACAAGAGCCGTGACGGAAAAATCGTCGTGATCGTGGACTACGCTCACAATGAGATGAGCTTCGATGCCCTCTTCAGCTCAGTTCGCATTGAGTATCCGGGACGTGATATCGTCTCGGTCTTCGGATGCCCCGGAGGAAAAGCGCAGCTTAGGCGCCACGACCTCGGAAAGATCGCCGGCAAAAATGCGGACTACATCATAATAACCGAGGAGGACTCCGGAGAAGAGCCCTTCCAAAACATCGCAAAGGACATCGCCGCCAACATCGAAAGCTGCGACTACACGGTGATAGAAGACCGGGGAGAAGCAATACGAAAGGCGATACTTGAGTACAGAGCGCCGAAAAAGATAATTCTTCTCACCGGAAAGGGAGAGGAGACGAGACAGAAGCGGGGCACCGCTTACGTCGACTGCCCCTCGGACGTGGATCACACACTGAAATTTTTGAAAGAATATGACAGTTCTGCCGATGCAGACTGAAACGGAGACAGAAAATGTGCGGTTTTATCGGATACTTCAATACCGACAACGTGACCTATGACAGGCAACGGACCCTCGACGCAATGGGAGAGGCCATTGCCCACAGAGGTCCCGACAGCAGCGGTTCATTTCTTGATGAGAAGGTCGCTTTGGGCTTTCGCCGTCTCAGCATAATCGACTTAAAGGGCGGTGACCAACCCATCCATTCAAAGGACGGACGTTACGTGATCGTATTCAACGGCGAGATCTACAATTACAAAGAGCTGAGGCAGATGCTCATTGAGGAGCACAGCGCCGAGTTTTCAACGGACTCCGACACCGAGGTTATCTTGAAGACCTACGAGACCTTCGGACAAAAGACCGCGTCGATGCTTCGCGGAATGTTCGCCTTCGTGATCTACGACAAGGAGAAGCATTCCATGTACGGAGCAAGAGACCCCTTCGGCATCAAGCCATTCTACTACGGTCAAATGGGGGACACGTTCCTTTTCGGCTCCGAGATCAAAGGATTCCTTCCCAATCCGGACTTCAAAAAAGAGATCGATCCCGATGCATTCAAAATGTATCTTGAGTTCCAGTACTCGCCCATGAAAAAGACTCTCTTCAAAAATGTTTTCAAACTCTCCCCCGGAAGCCAGTTCACCTATTCAAAAGGGGTGTTCAGCGAAGAAAAATACTTTAAAGTGACGTTTTCTCCCGAAAAGAGAAACTTTGACGAAGCGGTCAAACTGATCGATGAGGCGGTGCTATCCTCGGTAGAGTACCATCAGATCGCAGACGTGGAGGTGGGCTCCTTCCTTTCCGGAGGAGTCGATTCAAGCTACGTCGCATCCACCGTCCGTCCCATGAAGACCTATTCCGTGGGCTTCAAGATCGAGGGATTTGACGAGACGGATCTTGCAAAGGAGCTCTGCGGCATCCTTAAGATGCCCAACAAAAAAAAGGAGATATCTCCCGATGAGTTTTTTGCCGCTCTCCCCATGGTACAGTACCATTCGGACGAGCCCCACGCCAACCTTTCGGCAGTCCCTATCTTCTACCTGTCCGACTTGGCATCAAAGGACGTCAAAGTAGTTTTGAGCGGAGAGGGAGCGGATGAGTTTTTCGGAGGATACGACTGGTATATCCAGAGTGAAGTCTCCAGGTTCTACAAAAAGCTGCCGCTCGGCTTCAGAAGAACTCTCGCAAAAGCCTTCAAAAAATTTCCCGCGTCCCACGTGAGACACTTTTTCGGATCCAATGCCGAACGGGTGGAGGACACCTACATCGGTCAGGCGTTCATAATGAACGATGCCGATGCGGACCGCATCACTGCCGACGGATTCAAGAGCACCCTTTCTTACAAGGACGTTACCGCACCCTATTACGAGAAGGTGAAGGGCTGTGATGACCTGACCAAAAAAATGTATCTTGACATGAATCTCTGGCTTCCTTACGACATCCTTCTCAAGGCAGACAAGATGACCATGGCTCACTCCCTTGAGGCGAGAGTGCCCTACCTTGACCGTGAGGTCTGGAAAGTGGCATCGAGCCTTACGAACTCTCAGAAGATGAAAGGCCGACACACCAAGAGAGCCTTCCGCAAAGCAGCGTTCTCCCACATCCCCAAGGAGTGGGCACAGCGCAAAAAAGCGGGATTCATGGTACCATTCCGTGTTTGGCTGAAAGAGGACAAGTATTACGACAGGGTAAAGGAGATGTTCTTGCGGGATTTTACCGCAGAATTCTTCAAAAGGGACGTCATCCTTGCCATGCTTGAAGACCACAAAGCCGGAAGAGCCAACAACGCCCGCGTGATCTACACGGTCTACTCGTTCCTACTCTGGTACGAGCAGTACTTTATCCTGAGGTAACGACCCGGAGGAAAGAATGACAGAACATGATTTTTTACCGATAATACTCGGCAGTGACGAGAACGCCTACGGTACCGCCAGGCTCTTTTGCGAGGCCTATGGTAAGAAGCCCCTGCTGCTCTGCACAAGGCGGCTGATACCCACCTATTACAGTTCTCTTTTCACGCTTGAGCAGATAGAGGATCTCGACCGGGAGGACGTGTTTCCAAAGGCGCTGAAAAAGGTTCTTGAGAGATACAAAGATGACTACCGCCATCTTATCGTGGTGCCTTGCTCGGACTACTACTGCGCAATGTTGTCACGGCACTACGGGGAGTTTGAAGGAATGATATCCAACCGCTTCATATCGGAGGAGCTCCTCTCCACTCTCGACACAAAAGACCGCTTCTACGCTCTCTGCGAGAAGCACGGCATGGACTACCCGAAAACCTACGTGGCAGACCCCGAGGACAGGCTCACCGCAGTGGACCGACTCCCATTCTCGTTTCCCATCGTAGTCAAGCCCGAAAACAGCAACGCCTACGAGTATCTGCACTGCTCATTTGAGGGAAAGAAAAAGGTGTTCTTCTTCAATGACCGAGAAAGTTATCTCAAGGTGATGGAGAGCATGAACGCCTCGGATTACAAGGGAAAACTGATCATCCAGGAATTCATAGCCGGAGGGGATGATTCCATGCGAGTCATCAACACCTATTCCGACGGAGACGGGAAGGTCAGAGCAATGTGCCTCGGTCAGCCGGTGCTTGAGGAATACGCACCGAAGACCCTCGGCAACTACGCCGCCATCATCTCAAGATACGATGCCGATATCTGCGAAAAGGTCAAGACCTTCCTTGAGGACATCGGATACGTTGGCTTTGCAAATCTTGACATGAAGATCGACCGTAACACCGGCAGATGTGTCATGTTCGAGATCAACCCAAGGCTCGGAAGAAGCAGCTACTTCGTCCGAGCGGCGGGAATGAACATGATGAAATACCTTGTTGAGGACACGGTATGCGGAGAAAGACGGGAGACCGAGGTATCCCGCGAGACCGCACTCTGGGCTAACGTGCCAAAATGCACCGTGCTCGATCACGTATTTGACCAGGAACTGAAAAAAGAGATCAAGGATCTCTTGAAAAAGAAGAAATACGCACGGACTCTCGACTGCCCCGGCGACCGGGATCCGAGAAGAATCTTTTGGATAAAGCGGTACTATTTCGGCCAATACAAAAACTTCAAAAAATATTTTTTCAGAAAAGACGTTCGGAATACAGAGAGAGGCGAAGGATGACAAAGAAATATCTTATCTGCGAGGCGCCTCTTTGCGTCGGATCTCCCACCGTGGGCACGGAGGGGGCTTTTGCCGCCCTTGTGGACGCGGGACTTGAAAAGGTCATGGAAAATAGGGCGGTACTGAAAAGATACGAGGGAGAGCGATCGTCCTCCGAAACGGATCCCGACGGGAAGCTAACGGAACTCGGCACTGTCATGGCGGTGAACCGCACCGTCTACGAGACCCTTTCTGAGGCTCATAGAGGCGGCTTTTTGCCCATTACTCTCGGAGGCGACCATTCACTGGCGATGGCATCGATCGCCGCAATATCCGACTTCTACGGATGCGAGAACACCGCCGTGATCTATGTCGACGGCCACACGGATATCAACACCGAAGAAACGTCCCCAACCGGGCGCATCCACGGTATGCCGCTTGCGGCTGCCCTGGGCCTTTGCAGTGACAAACTGAAGGTGGGAAAGAACAGACCGGCAATACTCGGAGAAAATCTTTTCATCATCGGCGCCAGAAGCATCGACCCCGGCGAATACGGTATCGTGGAAAAAGAAGGAGTCACCCTCTTCACGGCAGATGACGTAAGGCGGATCGGATGGGAGAATGTAGTGTCTCTTGTCCTTGACAGAACGAAAGGAAGGCACGTCCACCTGAGCTTCGACGTAGATTCCATCGACGGCGAGGACTTCCCCGCCACCGGCTACGTAATGCCACAGGGACTTGACTTTGACACGGTACTCGGCATCCTAAAAAAGATATTTGAAGAAGGTCACCCTTCATCCTTTGATTGCGTTGAGTACGACCCCACCCGTGACGTTGACGGTTCATCGGCAAAAAAACTCCTCAAAATATTTTCTCTCCTACGGTGAGGAACGTTTCTTCGGAAATTTTTGGTTTTCGGAAGAAAAACTGTTGACAAAATTTTAGTTTCGTGTTATGATACTGATGTATAATAACTTGAAATTTCATTTTTTGAAAGGCGACGTGTTATGAAAAAGATACTTTCCGTTATTTTGGCGGCATTGATGCTGACTTCCGTTCTTGCTATCGGTGCTTTTGCCGCAGGCGAGGAATTCCTCAGCCCCTCAGATCCCGATTTTTACAACGTTACCGTTTCCGTTAAGGACAACAAGGGCGGCACAGTCAACGCCGACAAGACCAAGGTTCCTGCAGGCGAGACCGCTACCATCGTTGCAAAGCCGGATGAAAACAACACCTTCAACGGCTGGACATTCACAGGCGCATTCGAATGGGTAAAAGGCGATGCAAACTCCACAGAGATCGAGATAAGACCTCTTGAGGACGTTGCTTTCGTAGCTGATTTCGGTGACGGCGTCAGCAAGGATCCCGGTGCTATCTCCCCCGTTACCGGCTACAACACCACTGCTCTCTTTGCAGTGATCGCTCTTGCAGTTGTTTTGTCTGCAGGCGCAGTAGTCTACACAGGCAGGAAATACGCAAAGGTAAAATGATCACCACGGCAGTTGTTACTGTTCCGTTTTGATGCAAGATATCCCCTGTTATCAGTTCCGAGGAATGAGTAACAGGGGTCTTTCTTTTGTTATCCCACCCGAAAGGAGCCTCCCAATGAGTCACGAAAACGACCGCAGAACAAGGGATAGGATGAGAGCCAAAATAGCCTTTCTCATCTCCGTTGCCGTCTTGGTCGCAGTCATCGCCGTTTCCGTCCTTGTCCTGGTAAAATGCACCGGCACCTTCAGCCGACCCGATCCCACACTGCCGGTAACTCCTGCCGACACAGACACAGACACGTCAAGGGTCGAAGATGTCGCGGAACCGCCGCAGCCGAAACTGCCGGAAAACCCCATTGATTTTTCAAAATGGATGAGTGAGAACGACGACATCTACGCCTACATCTACATCCCGAATACAAACGTTAACTACCCGATCCTTCAAAGCGGCGTTGACGACAATTACTACCTGAGGCGAGGCCTCGACAAAAACTACCTTATTTCGGGAGTCATCTTCACCCAGTCCCACAATAAAAAGGACTTTTCCGACCCCGTTACCTTAGTCTACGGTCACAATATGACGGAAGACGGATCCATGTTCGCCACCCTCCACAGTTTTGAGGACGAGACCTTTTTCAACGAGAACCGCGATGTGACCGTCTACACGCCGGGGCACATCCTCAAATATGAGATCATCTCGGCGTTCAAATACGATAACCGTCACATAATGAACTACTTTAACTTCGACGATCCGGCGCAGAAGACCGAGTTCTTCAACACCGTGCTCAACCCCACCGCCTTCCCCCGCAATGTTAGAGAAGGAGCCGAGCTGGGCGAGGACGACAGACTCCTGGTCCTCAGCACCTGCATGTCCAACAATTCCTACAGATACCTGGTCTGCTGCAAATTCGTGAGTGACACCGTGACCAAATAGCGGACCGATACCGGAGACGATATGAACGACAACAAAAACACAGAAAGCAATCCCTTCTATTTTGCCGACGAGAAGAACGATCCCGCAAAAAACTTGACGGCAAGTGACGATGACGGCCGCAAAGACACCGCCGGCGAGTGCCCCCACCATTCGGAACACCGAACGGGTGGAGACTGTGACGAAGAGCATCACGGCCATCACAGCCACAGCGGTGACCACAGCCATCACGGTCATCACATTCATCACATTCATCACAGCCACGGAGACCGTCACCGCCGCAAAAAAAAGATGAAAAAAAGCGTCAAAGCACTGATCACCGTAGTATCGGTGCTCTTAGCTCTTCTTTTGATCGTAGGCGGCACCGTCGTTGCGCTGTTCTTCCTTGGATCCCGCAATATAAAGCCGGCTGTGGTGGACATCAACGCCATAACCTCCTTGAACGGCAATGTCACCGCCATTGACGAAGGCAGGACCGTCACTTATAACGGAACGAGATACGCCGTTAACGAGAACGTAGTCCCCATCGCATTCATGGGCATCGACACCGAAAAACTCGGTACTAATCAAACCTACAACAACGAGGCGGGTCAATCCGATGCCAACATGGTACTGGCACTCAATACCGCCACGGGAAGCATGACTGCCATCGTGATACCCCGCGACACCATGGTGGAGATCAACATCCTTGATGAAAACGGAGAGACCTCCGGCATCCAAAAGATGCAACTCTGTCTGTCCTACGCCAGCGGAGACGGCAAGGAGACGAGCTGTCTTAATACCGTCAACGCCATGAGTAAAGTCCTCTGCGGTATCAACATCGACACCTATCTCTCCCTCGACCTGAAAGGGATAGGAAAACTCACGGATGCCGTGGGCGGCATTGACGTGGTCAGCACGGAGACTATTGCTGACTTCGTTGCAGGGCAGAGATATCACCTGACGGGTGAGGCAGCTCAAAAATACGTTCAGGCAAGAGACACCTCAAAATTCAACACCGACTCTCTCAGACGGGAGAGACAGATGCAATTCATAAGAGGCTTCTCCGAAAAGGCCCTCTCCCGACTTAAAAACGACTCCGTAGGCACGGTAACCGAGCTCTACAACATTTCAAGTGACTACACCTGCACCAACATCGACCTTTCAAGGGCAGTCTACCTTGGCGGATGTATTGCGGCAAGCGGCGCATTCGAATTCAGTGATATCAGAGTCCTTGAGGGAGAAGCGTTAATGGGAGAGACCTATCTTGAATACTATCTTGATGAGGACGCCGTCCTTGAAACTGTGCTTGACGTATTCTACTCGCCGGTAAGCTGACCGTTATTCCGAATTATTACAGATTCGCGTTTTTGTCCTATTTTACGACATAATAAAAAATCTGACTGTTTCAAAATCCGAAAAGGGCGGTATAATAGATAATATAAATAACTGTCTATCCGGCGACCGTAAAACGACAGTACCGGACAAGGAGCAAAATCATGAAAAAATACCGCATCCTCTACAATCCTTTTGCAGGGAACAAGCGCGGCAAAACCGAAGCCGAAAAGCTTTGTGACATCCTTTCGGATTCCGAACTGACTTTCACAGACATGACCTCCATTGAAGACTACTCCGCCTTTTTCGAAGATCTGTCACAGGACGAGACTCTTGTGATCGCCGGCGGAGACGGAACTCTCAACCGTTTCGTCAACGATACCGCAGACATTGAAGATATCCCATCGGTATTCTACTTTGCCACCGGAAGCGGGAACGATTTTCTCTGCGATATCGGAATTGAAAAAGGTGCAGATCCCGTTTGCATAGATGACTACATAAAAGACCTTCCCACAGTTGAGGTGGAAGGAAAGAGCTACAAGTTCATAAACGGCATCGGCTACGGCATTGACGGATACTGTTGCGAAGAGGGTGACCGACAAAGAGCGGTCTCCGACAAACCGGTCAACTACACCTCGATTGCCATCAAAGGACTTCTGTTCCACTTCAAGCCGAGAAATGCAAAAATAACAGTGGACGGAAAGGTCCACTCCTACGAAAAGGTCTGGCTCGCCCCCACAATGAACGGCAGATTCTACGGCGGCGGCATGATACCCACCCCGGCACAGGACAGACTTTCACAGGACAACACCCTATCGGTCATGGTCTATCACGGCTTTGGAAAACTCAAGACCCTCACAGTCTTTCCCTCCATTTTCAAGGGAGAGCACGTGAAGCACACCGAAATGGTGGAGGTTCTCGTGGGACATGATATCGAAGTGGAATTTGACACTCCCTGCGCTTTGCAGATCGATGGAGAAACTGTCCTCGGAGTCAGCGGATACAAAGTCAGCGGAGCGCCCGTTACAAAAACAGAGGCAACGGAAGAATGATGAGGTGCCGTAACGAAGGTTTTGAAAACAAGTGGTAAAGACAATTGGTA
>CAZVQC010000016.1:0-46935 GCA_964629225.1 uncultured Ruminococcus sp. | reverse complement strand
ACCCCGGACCGACCGGTTATGAGCCGGTTGCTCTAACCAACTGAGCTAATGGCCCGTGCAATATCTGCAACATCGTAATTGTATCATAGTTGGGATGTTTTGTCAAGTGGTTTTATTTGTTTTTTGAGGAGGCTTTTTTGTGGGGGATTTTCGGGGATTTTTTGCGGGGGAACTTTTTTGCAAAAAAAGTTCCCCCGCACCCCTTCAAAAAAACTTCAGGCAGGTTTTTTGGCGCGGTTCATTCCCCCGTTCGGGCTTTTTGGGACGGGGGTGTTTTTTCTCGCTCTGCTTTGCGGTGCCGTGGGCGGGAGGGAGTCACCGGCCACCGAAAAGTCATCTCGGCACCGGTTCCGCCGTAATAGGTTGTTTTCCCTGCGTGAAGCCCCCATTAATGGGGAAATGGGATTTTTCGCTTTACGGCGCATCACTCCCAACTGTGCGCTCACTCGGCACGAAGGTGTTTTTAGCATCTGCTTCGGTGTCTGGCGTGGAAACCGCCAAGTTGGTCACTGAAAAGAGAAGCCCCACGGCGAATGTGCGCTGTGGAGCTTTTCGGTTCGCTTTGTAATGATCCTACTTAGCGGTGCTGCTTTCGTGATTAAAACAGGCCCGTTATCCTTCCGTTTTCATCCACGTCGATATTTTCCGCTGCGGGCTTTTTGGGGAGTCCGGGCATGGTCAGGATGTCTCCCGTCATTACCACGATAAATCCCGCTCCTGCTGACACCTTGACATTTTTCACGGTGACGGTGAAGTCTTTCGGTGCGCCGAGTTTTGTGGGGTCATCGGAGAAACTGTACTGAGTCTTTGCGATGCAAACCGGGAGTTTGTCAAAGCCAAGGACGGTGAGCTTTTCTATCTGCTTTTTTGCGCCGGGTGTCAGGGTGATGCCGTCGGCACCGTAGATCCTTTGTGCCACCGCTTCCAAGTTATTTTGCTCACGTCGATACGGAGGGCGTTGCCCTGCTTGATGTGATTGTCAAGCATTGCCGCCAACAGGTTGTTTGCCGCACCGATTGCGTGGAAGTCTCCGGTGAAATGGAGATTGATGTCCTCCATTGGCACTACCTGAGCCCTGCCGCCGCCTGCGGCACCGCCCTTGACTCCGAAAACAGGGCCGAGAGACGGCTCTCTCAGCGCCACGGTAACGTCTTTTCCGATGCGGGACAGTCCGTCCGCAAGGCCGATGGTGGTGGTCTTGCCCTCTCCGGCAGGGGTGGGAGTCATGGCGGTGACAAGTATCAGCTTGCCGTCCTTTTTGTCACTTTTTTTGAGAAGGGACAGATCCACCTTCGCCTTGTACTTGCCGTACTGTTCTATGTCATCCTCGGTGAGATGTGCTTTTTTTGCAATGTCTCCTATGGGCTTCATTTGACAGCTTTGTGCTATCTCGATATCGGTCAAATATGCCATTTCGGTATCCTTTTCTTTTTTATTTTTTCGACGGGGGCAACCGCCGTCGGTATTTCGTTTTTGCGATGCCGTGAATGCCGTAAGATCGCTTCTCCTTCCATCATAGCGCATATTTCCGCCGTCCGCAATAGCAAGATAAAGAAAAAGCCAAAATGACAGTGGCGCAAGCGGGGAAAATAAGCCGCTTATTTGCCCCTTTGATCATCCTCGGCAGGTTAACCGTCTCCAAGAAAAAAAGCCGCCGAAAAGCCCTTTGAATGCCCCGAAAAAGCCATCCGTGTGCCATACCGGGTGAAGTCTTCACGCAAGCAAAGAAGCAGGCCCTTTTGAGACCTGCTCCCCTGCAATATAATTCGATCCTCAGGTATTTTTGATGATGACCTGCTCAATGACGTCTGCGGCGTGCTCGCAAAGGTCACAGCAGTTTTCAAGGCTCTCGTAGATGCCTCGGCTTCCGATAAGGGTCTTTGCATCGGCATCGCTTCCGAACAGCTCGTAGAGGGCTTCTGTGAAGATGGCATCTGCTTCGCCCTCGATATCGTTGACTTTTATGAGCTTTTGGCGGAGGGTCTCCGGTTTTTTGAAGTTTTTAAGCTCCGTCGTTGCCTCATAGAGGGCGCCTACGCACCTTGAGACCACCGTAGCGAGTTCAACGGTCTTTTGGGGGATGCGGTCTACTCGGTACATGTAGATGTCAAGCACCACCTCGTCGATGGCATCTGTGATGTCGTCGATGATTTGGACGAGGCGGAGTATGTCCTCTTGATCTATGGGGGTGATGAACTCGGTGGAGAGCTTCTCCAAAATGTCGTGGTGGACTCCGTCTGCGGCGTGCTCTGTGGTGTGCATCAGCTCTCGGTAGTCGCTGACCTTTGCCGGATCGAAGTCCGAAAGTACTGTCTGGAGAAGGTCGGATGCTTTTACGCAGTATTCGGTCTGCGTTTTGATAAGCTCGAAGTAATTATTGTTTTTCTTTGCCATTTTTATCTCCTTATTATGCGAATATCAGTAAAAACAGTTTTGCCATTCCGAATCCGAGAAGCCCGCAGCCGGGGAAGGTGAATACCCATGTGAGTATCAGTTCCTTAACCACTCCCCAGTTGACACCGGACACCCTTTTTGCGGCTCCCACGCCCATTATTGCCGTAGTCTTGGTGTGGGTGGTGCTGACCGGGATACCGGTAAGGGACGAAAGAAGCAGGCAGAACGTGGCGGAGAGATCCGCCGCAAAGCCTTGGTAGGGCTTCAGTTTAACCATGTCCATGCCCACGGACTTGATGATACGGTATCCTCCGATGGAGGTGCCGAGTCCCATCACCGCAGAGCACAACACCATGAGCCAAATGGGGACGGTGAAGGAGGTGGCATCGGACTGACCGTTTGCCATCGCCGCACCTAAGAGAAATATCGCCATGAACTTCTGTCCGTCCTGAGCGCCGTGCATGAATGCCATTGCCGCTCCTCCCGCCACCTGTGCTTTGGAGAAAAAGCGCTCGGTCTTCATTCTGTTTCGGTCTCTGCAGATGAGCACCGTTATCTTTGACGTGACGAATCCCATTATGAATCCAAGCAGAGTGGAGAGAAACAGCCCGTAGACCACCTTGATCCATTCCTTGCCGTTGATGCCGGAGAAGCTGTTCTGTATCGCCACTGCCGCACCGGAGATGCCGGCTATCAGTGCGTGGCTCTCGCTGGTGGGTATTCCGAAGTACCATGCGGCGGTCGCCCAGATGACGATGGCTGCCATTGCCGCGCAAAGGGCAATGAGGGCAAGCTGGGAGTTGCCTCCGAAATCCACCATATTGTAGATAGTGAACGCCACGGATGCGTTGACGGAAGTCATTACGAGAACGCCGAGAAAATTGAATATCGCCGCCATAATGATGGCTTTTCTGACTCCTATCGCTCTTGTGGAAACGCAGGTGGCTATCGCATTGGGGGCATCGGTCCAGCCGTTCACCAGTATCACGCCCAGAGTCAGCACCGCAGATACCGCAAGCATGGGGTTCGTCAGTATCTGCCCCAAAAATTCAAAAAAATCCATTCGATCCTCCATTTAGGGTCTCAGCTTAGTCTTTATCATTTTGAAGTATTTTATCATTCCTCTGTAAAGACTGCAGTGTAACTTATGTAAAATCCGTGTAAAGTGGTGCGGCGGTGGCTTTCTCTGCCGCTTTTTTCGTTGTTTGGATGGCAAAGACGGCTTTTTAGGTGATATCGGTGGAGGAGAGGAAGCCTTTTTTGTCCGCTTCGGTATCGGCAAAGGGAGGCTTGAAAAATGTCAAAACGGAAAAACGTGCAATTAAGTCTCCGAAAAGCCGCGAAGATCGTGCAATTAATGCCCGAAAAAACCTTGAAAAACGTGCAAATAAGTCTGTGACGGGGTGAGGCTGACACCAAAAAGCACCCGTGACATTTGGATGTCACGGGTGCTTTGCAATTGACGGACCTTTTTCGGGCTGTATGAATAGCCGTTTCGGATCGGGTCTCGGATCCATCGGATCTTGCTGGACGAAAGACCATTTGACTTTCGGGAAGTCCTCAGTTTTCGTCCTCATCCTCATCGGGGGTGTTTTTATTGATCTCGACTACGGTGCGAAGGTAGCTTGGGAACTCGCCCTCGGCTTCTATGATGACTCCCACCTTGTCGTATCCCACCTTGCTGAAGACGGCGAGATAGAGCTCCGGGTCTCCCCCAAGGGTGGCTGTGTACCTGTATACCGACATCCGGCCCTGCTCTTTGATGAGTTTTTTTTGCTCTGCTTTGTCACTTGGGAGCCTTTTGAACTTTCTCAGGCTTGAGAGGTCCAGCATCACCATGTAGTCCTCCCTTGACTTGCCCCTCTTTTTTGCCACGGTGAAGGCAAGATCCTTCGGGGACAGGGCTCCCGCCGGCTTTTTCATGTCCTCTTCGTTCTCTGCATCCTTCGGGTGGACTATGTAGACATAGCGGGTGACCTTTTTAAGCATGAAGAACACCGCCACGGCAAGGGTGGCAAAGGACAGAAGCTGAACTGCGGCGGCTCCCTTCAGCCAAGGCTGCGCGCTGAAGCAGAAGAGGATGACTGCGGTAACCGTCAAGACTATCGCCGCCACCGGTGCTATCTTATTTTTGGCTTTCGGCTCGTATCTCATTTTATCTCCTTCTTTTATTTTCTTTTTGGAAAATACCTCTATATAAAGCGCAAGACCGCAACGGTGAACGTGCGGTCTTTACTGTGGAACAGCTTACGCTTCTTCCTTTTTGATGATCTCTTTGCCTTTGTAGAATCCGCAAGCGGAGCATACGCGGTGGCTGAGATTGAATTCACCGCAGTTGGGGCACTTCACCATACCGGGGGTAGGGAGTTTCCAGACGTTGCTGCGTCTTTTGTCTCTGCGGGCTTTGGAAGTTTTTCTCTTCGGTACTGCCATCTAAGTTTTCCTCCTGTAAAGATCGTTGAAATCATTCAACCATTGCATTATACTACAGTTCGTCGGAATTTTCAAGTAGTTTTTGCAATATTTTTAATCTGGGATCGATCTCTTTTTCCTCCTTGCAGTCGCAAGGGCCTTCGTTAAGGTCTTTTCCGCACCTCGGACAAAGTCCCTTACAGTCCTCTTTGCAGAGGTGGTAAGGGGGGAGTTCAAGGGCTATTTCCTCCGTCACCTGACGGTCGATATCCAAGTTTGAGCCATTTGCGAAGACCACGTTGTCAAGACTCTCGTCGTCCTCATTTGGCGGTACATCGAGGGATACCATCCTTTCAAATGGGAGGGTGACGACCTCGCCGATATCCCGAAGACATCTGTCACATAAGGTCTCGTATCTTGCTTCTATCTTCGCCTTCAGAAACAGGCATCCGTTTTTATCCTCCGCAAAGCCCGTCACCCTGACCGGAGGGATCACCCTCATATCGTCCGGTATCATGGCGCTGCAGTCGGCATTTTCCGCCGGGTCGAATCCGTAGCCGATCTCAAGCTTGCTGACTCTTCCGTTGAGAAGAGAAGTAATGTCGATCATTTCAAGCCCTCACTTTCGATACCCTATTATATTATGGCAACTTTCGCTTGTCAAGTTAAAGCAGACTTTTTTTGGTGACCGCTCTGTAAATTTGTAAAAAAATAAAAATATGTGCGTTCCCTCTTGTAACGGGGCGGCAAAACTGCTATACTGTGCTCGGAAGACTGTGCCGATATATCGGAGCGGCTTTCTTTCAACTGTTCTTGAAGGTGTTCTGATGAAAAAAGTGTTGAAATACGTGTTTTATTCTTTCCTTGCGCTGTTCTGTCTTGCGTTCATTTTGAGGATCATCGTATCCAGGTCGTCAAATGTCCTTGACTCGGTGACTCCCACGGAGAACGCAAAAAGCGCTTTTTCCGAGGGGGCGGCCTTTGAGACCCACACTCCCGCCCAGGAGATATCAAGTGACGGTTTCATGCGAGCCTACTCCATCGTCGCTATCCCGGACAAGGGAGAACTTCAACTGACGGTCAAGTACAATGTGAGCGTCTACAAGAAGCTGTCACTGCCGGAGGACGAGCAGTTTTCTTACAAGCTCTATCTGTTTGAGAAGGCCGAGGACGGCAGTTTCTTAAATGAGGAAGAAATTCTTCCGGTGGCAAATGAGTTTGAGAGAAAGGGTCCCTACGGATACTGCCGTTTGGTCTTTGAAAACGTGGATATCGGAGAGAGGGATGTGGAGCTTGTGATGCTCAGTCCCGACGGTGAGACCGGATACTCCGCCTACAAGATTCACGAGAACGGTCAGCCCTTCAAGACCTACAAGCTCTCCGGAAGCGAAAAGACCCTTCTTTCCGGAGACACAGAAAAATGAACTTTTTCCCGCGGGGCGGGACCAACGATAACTGAAAACCAAAGGAGAAAAAACGATGAAAAGACTGATCTCGGTGCTGATGGCACTTGCGATGATCCTTTCCGCCGTTTCCGTTTTCGCATCGGCAACGCCGATGGAGGACGGTACCCACGGCTACCAGCTCGGTGACGTTGACGATGATGCCAGAGTTCTTTTGAAGGATCTGCTCCTCGTCAAAAAGTACCTGTCGAATCTGGCGGGAGAAAAGGACCTTTCCCTTCTTGCGGGAGACTTTGACGGCGACAGCTTCATCACGTACCAGGATCTTCTTGCGCTGAAAAGAGTGCTCTCCGGTCTTGCGGACCTTCCTCTCAACAATGAGGACGGCTCTTATAAGGTTGGAAAAGTGACAGTGGGCGGACGGAATATCAGCCGCTACTCCATAGTTCTTACCGATCCCGAAAACAAGTGCATGGAGAATTCCGCAAGGAAGCTCCGCTACTATGTTTCCACGGCCTGCGGTATCACTCTCAATACCACCACCGACGACAGTATCGGCACTTACAAGATCAGATACTCCTTTGATACCGACGATAAGTACGAGCTGGGTAAAGAGGGATATCATATCGAACTTGACGAAAACGGGGATCTGCAGATAATCTGCGGAACGAGGCGCGGCGCTTGGTATGCCACCTATTACATCATTGAGGATATCCTCGGCTACAGGATCCTCTTCGGGGATCCCTCAAAGGTGGGAAAACTTGAGTATCTCTACGCCGCCGACAGCGTGGGTATTCCCGAAGCGTTCTCCGAGACGGAGGTGCCCTATCTTGAATACCGTTGCATCGCTCAGGGCGGAAATAACGAGACCAACTACGGCTCAATGAAGACCAACTCCAGAGGCGGTGAGGAGTACGGTTGGAGCGAGGACACGACCCTCTTTATCCACGCCCACTCCTACGCTTATCAGGACAAGGGCTTCGGTGTCGCCATCACCACTGCGGACGAGCAGAGCCAGCCCTGCCTTACCAATACCGCGTTCTATGACAAGGTCATCGACTACAGCGTTCAGCTGATCGAACAGAGAAAGACCTGGGGACAGAGGATGGGATACGAATGGTCCCAGATATCCTGCTCTCCCAATGACAATATCAACTTCTGCAAGTGCGAGGCCTGCAAGGGTATCTACCTTAAAGAGGGAAGCATTGCGGGAACGGTATTCCGTCTTTCCAACCGGGTGGCTGAAAAGCTTGACGAGCTTTACCCCGGCATCGAGATCTATACTATCGCCTATTGGGATGCAAGAAATCCCCCGAAGTTCACCCGTCCCCGTGACAATATCTGCGTATGCTTCTGCTTCGGCGGCTGCAACAACCATACTTACAACGACACCGAGGCTTGCGTTGAGGCGGGAGGAAACTTCAGACTTCAGAGCCAGACCTGGGACGGTCAGAACAGAAACCAAAGCAACGCCATCGATGTCGGCTACTTCAACAGATGGGCGGAGCTGACGGACAACCTTCAGGTGTGGTACTACAGTGCTAACTTCATCTACTATATGTCACCCTCACCGAACATCTTCAACATTTACGAGGACTTCAGATACATCTGCTCCACCGGTGCTTCCGGATTTTATTCCGAGGGATCCTCAAGGCCCTATGCAAGTTTTGAGTACCTGAGAGGGTACCTTGCGGGCAAGATGATGTGGAACCCCTTCATGAGCGAGGAGGAGTTTGAGAGCCTTCTCAATGAGTATCTCATGCTCTACTACGGCGATGGCTGGGAGTATGTGAGAGAGTACCTTGAGATGTCGAATGAGGCCGGCGACCTTATGGGATGCTGGACCAACAACTTTGAGTTCCCCTGGGATATGTACAGCAAGCAGTACTTCGAGACCAACTATCTCAAGATGGCAGAGCTGTTTGACAAAGCCTATGCGGCGGCTCAGGACGATACTCGCAGATTCAGAGTGTCTCTTCTCAGGATACATTGCGATTTTCTCGGCCTTTCCGCAACTTACGACCGGGACTACGTGAACGGAAGCGATGAAGCAAGGGCTAAGTGGGTAGCAAGCTATCAGGCGATGTACGACATCATCTGTTCGGAGCAGCTTGCACTCTCCTCGGTGTCCGACGGAACTAAGAAGTACGATGAAAAGGGCGAGATGAATTCCGGTTGTACCAACTTTCCGAAGTCAAGGGACGATATCATCGATCCCATGCTTTGGTACTTTGATGACTTCACCGGAACGAGAGTTGAAACCAAGTAAAAGACGGTAACAAGGAAAGAAAACGCCGGTGAATGCCGGCGTTTTCGCGGATATAAAAATGGATATGACAAATGCTTCCTGCCGTGAATTCGCGGCGGCTCTGGCATCCTCCGATCCCGCTCCGGGAGGGGGCGGTGCGGCGGCTTTGATAGGGTCTCTCGCAGCAGCTCTCGGCGCAATGGTGGCATCCCTCACCGTGGGAAAGAAGAAGTATCTTGAGGTGGAAGAGCGGATGCGGGAATTAAGAGCCGAATGCGAGAGGCTGAAGGAAGAGCTTCTGTCCCAAGTGGAGGCCGACGAAAAGGGTTTTCTCCCCTTGGCGGCGGCATATTCGATCCCGAAGGAGGATCCGATGCGTCAGTCGGTGATAGACGGGGCCTCCATTGGGGCGCTGGCGGCACCCCTTCGGATAATGGAACTTGCATATGAAGTGGTGACCGTCTCCGGAGAACTGGCAAAAAAAGGTTCTCGGCTGGCGGTGTCGGATGCGGGGTGCGCTGCCGAGGCTGCACTTGCTTCTATGAGATGCGCTTCCCTCAACGTTTTTATTAACACTCGGTGTCTCAGTGACCGAGAACGGGCAAGAGAGATCAACGGCCGTTGTCTTGAACTGCTTAAGGACGGAAAGAGAGAGGCGGAGTCGGTATTCGACTCTGTTCTTTCGGGACTTTTAAATTGAGGAGGGAGACGGTATGGCAAGAATTTTGACTGCAAAAGAAGTGACCGGAGAAATGATGAGTGCTCTCGTTGACCGTGTGGCGGCACTGAGGGAAAAGGGCAAGGGAGTGAAGCTTGCCGTGATCCGGTGCGGCGAGGAGCCCTCCGACCTTTCCTATGAGAGGGGAGCGGAGAAACGTGCCTCGGAGATAGGCGCTCACGTGGTGAAATACGTGCTTGACCGGAACGTTACAAGGGAGGAGATCATCTCCGTTATCGACGGTGTCAACTCGGATGAGAGCATTGACGGGGTACTTATGTTCCGTCCCCTTCCCGGCCATCTGAAAAAATACGAGAGTGAGATCTGCAACCGGCTACGCCCCGAAAAGGACGTGGACTGCATGACCGATCTTTCCATGGCGGGGGTGTTTGAAGGAAAGCCCTTGGGATTTGCCCCCTGTACGCCGGAGGCTTGCATTCGGATGCTTGACTACTACGGTATCGGGTGTGAGGGAAAGAGGGCGGTAGTCATCGGAAGGAGTCTTGTGGTGGGAAAGCCCGTGGCGATGATGCTTCTTGCAAAGAATGCCACGGTGACGGTCTGCCACACCAAGACCCGTGATCTTGCCGAGATAACGAAGAGCGCCGACATAATAGTGACTGCGGCAGGTGCTCTCGGAAGCCTCACCGGAGACTTTGTAAGTGCGGGGCAGACGGTGATCGACGTCTCAATGAATTATGACCCGGAGAAGATAACTCCCAAGGGAAAGGGCGGAATGGCGGGAGATGCGGTCTTCTCTCAAGTGGAGGGGATCGTTGACGCCATAACTCCCGTGCCCGGCGGAGTAGGTGCCGTCACCGGTACGGTGCTGATGGAGCACCTCGTTACCGCCGCCGAGAGAAAATGCTTCGCTCAGAGCCTCTGAGCATCACGGCAGAACAAGCAGCACGAAATACAGTGCCCCCACCGCAACAGCGGTGGGGGCTTTGTTGTGTCGGCGGTAGACGGAGAGCCTTCACTTAGAGGTGCTTTGGAAAGTAAGTGAGCAATATTTCCGGGACTTGGTGAGCAATACTATTAATTATACCCCAATTATACCCCTTGACAAAGGGGTATAAAACCGAAGTTTAATTACTTTCCCTATCTTCGCTTTCGGATGCTCCTTCACCCGTGTCGATGATCTCTCGGATAATTTTTTGTCCGTTCATAATAAAGTCACGGATAAAATCACGGTCGACCTCGATGGGGATCTCATTCAAACACTCGTCGATAACATCTGCCGTGATCTCCGGCAGATCCATCCGGCGATACATCTCACGCGCCTCTTCGCAGTTCTGTATGAGTTCGCTGAGAAAACGGATCAATCCGTCACCGATCCTGCTCACCTTCGAGGGATATCCCTTTGCTATGAGTGCGATATTATTATCATAGTTGGGCGCGAGTGACAGGATCGCCCCCGTCTCTACATCACGGAGCAGACCGAAATTCTCGGTATGCCGATCCATGTTGTAGCAGACTGAGTCCATCCAGATCAGAATGAGATATTGCCGTGCGATCTTCGGTGATATTGCCTTCAGAACGTTGAAGCAGTTCTCGTAATCCTCATCATCGTCCACGAGAGATCGTATCGGCTCAAAGTTGACGGAGGCTCCGTTTGTAAAATCCGTTGACCGAATATATTCGCCGTCCATTTCGTAGTGCGCCATATTGAGTCCGAGCTTTTCACCCAACTTGCAGATGAACAGTTCCGAGAAAAGCTCTTTTTCATTGCCGTTCTTATACATCCACCATTTGCCGTCGATGAGTTTCCAGCATTTCTCGAAGCTGCCCGTGTTAGTCAGTTCGGGGGTCCTTGAGGGCTTTCGCGAGAAACTGTCGGGATCGCCGCGGAGGGCGAGTTGATCGAAGTAGTTTTCCTTAAAACGGATGTCCTCGTATACGGCAGTCGATCCCTCCGGCTTGAACCAATAGCAGTCTGTTACCGTCGCCGCACTTACCGCAAGTGCGGTCTGAACATCATCCGTAGTGCGAAGTCGAAGTGCTTTTTTCAAGAGCCTCGAATTTGTCCTGTGAGGATCAATGGCACGAGAGGCGATCCATCCTTCCACATCCTTTGTCCGTTTGAGGTACAAAGGAAGGAGAGCATCGTCCGATCCGGTGATAATGCCGTTCTTTACGGTTGCTATGGGACGGTCCTCCGACATGAGAGTTCCCGTAATGCTTTGCATATTTCGCACCGCCTTTCGTCTGAGATTGCCGCTTTGTATTCCCTCGGGCGTGAACCTCAGCTCTTTCAATTTTTCTTGGAGCGCTTTGCGCCGTTCGACCAAAGTGCGTACCTGTTCAAGCTCGTCTGCCTTGATATATTTGCTTTTCAGTTTGCCCTCTTCGGTCCATTGATAGTAGAAGCGCTCTTTTCCGTTGATCATTTTACGGGATATATATCCGTTTGGACAGGTCGACAGCTCCTTCTCCAACAGAGCTATCTGTTCTGTGATACTGTTCATATCCTCACCCTCGCTTTTGAATATTTACCTGTGTGTGTCGGATCAATTATAACCTATTTTTTTGCAAAAGTCAATAGGTTATGCGGGTGGCGTGAGAATGGGAGACTCCCATTCCATGACCGGTGCCTGACCGGTGTCGGTTCAGACAGGGGAGGGATCACTTCGGCAAGATCGAGGGCAAATACGTTATCTATTGCGGAAAAACGCCGGATGTGAACGGTATCCGCTTTGTCAATGTTGAGGAACATCTTAATAATGTTCGAAGCGACACCGACAAACAATGTCTTCCCTCGGGCGAGGGAGACCGTTGATGCCATAACTTCCGTGCCCGGCGGAGTAGGTGCCGTCACCGGTACGGTGCTGATGGAGCACCTCGTTACCGCCGCCGAGAGAAAATGCTTCGCTCAGAGCCTCTGAGCATCACGGCAGAACAAGCAGCCCGAAATACAGTGCCCCCACCGCAACAGCGGTGGGGGCTTTGTTGTGTCGGCGTAGGATCGAGAAATTTCACTTAGCAGCTCTTGAGCAACATTTTGAGAAGCCGGTGAGTGATATTTTTGAAGTTGGTGAGCAATATTTTTTGCTCGTCCGGCATTTCGCTCGGAATAAACAACCTTAGTGGGACTGTGCCTTAGCCTATTGATCGGGCTTATACAAGTTAAAACCGTGTTCTCGGTGGTATGCCGGTCCGGAATACGT
The DNA here is from genome assembly GCA_964629225.1 of uncultured Ruminococcus sp. Taxonomy (GTDB): domain Bacteria; phylum Bacillota; class Clostridia; order Oscillospirales; family CAG-272; genus RUG14199. Next base: position 34,593 of record CAZVQC010000016.1, on the reverse strand, counting down.
TTTGCCTGTCCATTCAAGGTCGCTGATCTTTCTGTCCAATCTCGACATTAAGTTCCATAAGGATTCGCGGTATTCGTCATTGACAGCATGATTCAAGTATTCCGAATGAATGTTTCCTCTCACTGTTTTCAGCTCATCCAATGGGGCTTTCTTAAACCACCTTTCAAACGAAGAAGAATTCCAATAGTATTTCACGCCAAGAGCGCCTAAAAAAGTGATACCTACAGTACCGGCTATTCCGGTCGCAATGGCAATTTTCTTTTTGTGTTTGTTCCAAAACGCAACGATTGGGCGCTCTTTTGGGTCCTGTTTTTTATCCATTGTTAACTTCCTTATTCGTTAAAAAAGCCCCGAAAGATCGGGGCTTCGTGGCGGAGGGTGTGGGATTCGAACCCACGTGTCCGTGAAGACAAACGGTTTTCAAGACCGCCTCGTTATGACCACTTCGATAACCCTCCGAATATGTCGGCTCCAAAAGATGGAGCAGAACACTCGCTATTAAATTTTCCTCGGCTCCGCCTCGTTATGTCCTGTTGCAACTAAGGCGCTGTCATCGTTCGGAACTCACTCGCCACCGCCTAAGTTGCGGCCACTCCTTTTTCCTCGCTGCATCTGCCGCCGGCAGCGCTCGGAAACGTCCCCACTTCGATAACCCTCCGAATATGTCGGCTCCAAAAGATGGAGCAGAACACTCGCTATTAAATTATCCTCGGCTCCGCCTCGTTATGTCCTGTTGCAACTAAGGCGCTGTCTCTCATGACAGCGTATTTTTGAAAGACGACCGATCAAAATTATCCGTACCTCGTTATAATACCACATCTTATCGGATTTGTCAACCGGATTTTTTCGATATTTTGGGAACGTGTCCCGTCGGTTCTTGTCAGTTGAGGTTGTGTTCCGGAGTTTTCCATTCTCCGTTTTCTTTTTTGATACTGTGGTGGAGTAGGGAGGTTCCCCACATAATTCTTTCGGTATTTTGCGTTTTGGTGTTGCTTTTATTATAATGATATGGTAGAATTCAAGTAGTTAGTAAAAAGGCTCATGGGGGCTTGTTTTTGGAAGGAATAGAAAATGAAAGGTAGAGTGGATAAGCTGTGCCTGCCGAAGGATATTGAGCTGCCGAAGGGGTTCCTTAAAGTGGCTTTGGATGCAGGTGCTGTGGAGAGTGATCTTCGGAGGCTTTCCGCACGTTATGCAAGGATGACCGAGGCGGACCGGGTGACTGTGGGAGACATTGCTCACTTGCGTGCCGAAGGAGGTCCTTTGGCTGACGGGCGTGAGGTGCTTCTTTTTACCGGAATGGAGATGCCCGGTGCAGAGGCGGCAGTGTCTGTCGTTGTGGGAAAGGCGATCGGAGATTCGTTTGATACGGAGATATTCGGTGAGGGCGTTCGTCTTACCGTTACGGGAAGCGTTCATCCGATACCCGCCGAGATAAATGACGAACTGATAGCTTCCATTGGTATTGAAGGCGTTACTACGGTCTCGGCATACCGGGACTATGTGAGCAAGAAGATGCTGGCGGAAATGCGCTTTGAAAAGGCGAAGGAGGCGACTTATTACATCGTCGGTGAGATGATGAAAAGGAGCACCTTCACCTACGACGGGGATGAACTTGATGCCTACGTGAAGGACAACAAGGATGCTCTTTTAGGAGAATATCTCGCCGCGGGAATGGAGGAGCCTTCCCTTGAGGAGCTCCGAGATGCCATACTTGAGAAGCAGAAGCAGAGCTGGCTTGCGGTGGCATTCTGCGAGGAGTGGGGCGTTTCCGTGGACGTGGATTCCGCCGTGGCACAGGTGGACGAGATGCTGGAATTGTATCGGATGATGGAAATGGAGGTACCGAGCCGTGAGGAATTGACGGAGGAGTCCGTTTTCAACGCCTACGTTTCCGGAATGTATTCCGCAGTTGAGGCATCCGTCAAGAAAGATATGGGGGAGGACTGAAATGGGAACTTGTGAACTTAAGAACAGCGAATGGATGGAGTTTTCCTCCGCCGATTATGCCGTCATAGATTGCTACGGTGATTTCTGTTCCGCTTGCGTGATGCTGGCTCCGGTATTTGATGCTGTGGCGGATGAGATGCCCGGAATATCCTTCGGCCGTATCAACATCACTCAGTACCCGGAGATCGCAGACAAGTACGGAATAACCGCCATGCCCACGCTCCTTTTCTTCAGACGGGGAGAGAAGGTCTGTGAGGCTGTGGGATCCATGGAAAGGGAAGAGCTGCTCGGTCACATTTCCGAGATGCTCTACAAGTGAGGTCAAAATGGCTAAGATCCGACTTAACGAAAACATAGAAGAGGTGGCACGGGTGAGGGAAGGCTTGAAGCGCACCGGGGGATTTTGCCCCTGCAGAAGTGAGCGCCTTCCGGAGTATAAGTGCATCTGTGAGGAATTCAAGGCTCAGTGTGCCGACCCGAATTTCGAAGGGTACTGCCACTGCCGACTCTATTACAAAGAAAAATAAAAAAATAAAAACTATTTTAAGGAGAAGAACCATGAAAAAATTTTTTGCCATCATCCTTGCGGCAACGTTGCTCTTTTGCGCTGCCGGATGCAGTCTCTTCAGCGACGATTCCACCGTTCAGTTTGAAGAACTCTACACACACAAGGATCCCGACGGACTGAAGTACGATGAGAGAAAGGTACTCATCAACAAGGACTTCGGTACCCTGGCCGAGGAGATCGTAAGTTCCGCCGCTTACCCGGACACCTTCGTCTACGGTGATGACGGAATGCCCGTGGGAAGCTACGATTACGATCCCGCAACTGGTCTTGCCACCGGTTGGATCGAGTATGCTACCGGTGAATTCCACGAGGACGCACAGGATCTTGGAATGCCCGATGAGGATCTTATGATCACCTTTTCCGGCAACATTACCCTTGGTGCGGTCATCTACGGTAACGAGGGGACAACTGTTGCATCCTATCTCTACGCTTTCCTTTCCGATACATCCGACAAGGACGCGGTAGTAACCGTTTTGAGTGAGAACTACGGTTTCGAGATGACAAGCGAGAGCGACACGGTGCTCTGCTGTGCTCAGGTCGAGGCGTCTGTATCCGCTCAGTTTGAATTTTGGCAGGAGCAGTACGGTCAGATCCAGTCCGACAGAAGCGCTTCCGGTTATGCTGAGAATCTGAAGATGGAACTGGGGCTCAAGAACTACGGAGTGAACCCCTACAAGCCCTGCAGTGAGGCAAAGGATCCCGAGGACGTCGAGTTCGACGAGAAGAGAGTGCTGACATCAAGCGGTGCTTACTCCTTTGTGGATGAGTCTTTTGAAAAAGACATGGTGGGACGTACCGACGTAGTCTACGGACTTGAAGGCAAGGCAGTTGCTCACGTGATCTACTACGAATACAAGACCAAGGATGCCGCAGACAAGCTGATGGCCTCTACCGGCAACAGCTTCGGTACTCTTGAGCGAGTATCCGACACCATTGTCAAAGACGGTGTGAAGGGACAGGAACTGAAGGATATCATCAACTCCTACATCGGCTATTCCGTTCTTACCGACGATAGCTTTGAGGGTTATGCTACCAATGTTGAAGATAGCTACCTCATGATGGTCTACGAGCAGTAATAAAATAGGGAGTCGCAGCGTTGGCTGCGGCTCCCGTCAGAGGGAAGACTAACTCGTTCTTTACGCGGCTTGAAAAAGGCGTGGGGAGAACGAGTTATTGCGACCGTATGAGACCGACTGGAAAATGAGATTTGGAACTCGGTTTCGACTTTTTTTCTTGTTTTCAGCCGCTTTTGCGAAAGCTATCGCTACCGTAGGTCACTACGCCGACGCTGGGCTTTCACAAAAAATAACTTCGTTATTCCCCCTCTGCCGTCCTGTTGACAGAGTCAACAGGACGGCGAGGTCGCAGTAAAAGCTGCGGCCTCTGTTCTTAACAGTAATTGGAGAAACAAATGACTAAAAGACCGAAAGAAAAGACCTCCGGCAACAGTTTCGGTGCCATGTTCCGTGCCATTATTGCCCTTAGGCTTCCGTGGCTTTGGATCGCATTCGGACTTGTTGTCAATCTGACCGAGGCGGATCTTCTTTTGAAGCTTCCGGACACCACCGCAGCTCTTCTCGGAGGAGACATTTCCGGAGAGACACTTGCGAAGGCGATACTCTACTATGCCGTCACAGGCATCGTTTCCATCATCTCCGTGGCCGCCATGACACATGCGGAGACCTTCAGCGTTCGCCGCACCCGTGATGTCCTTTGGAAAAAGATGCTCTCCATGCGGATGGAGTGGTTTGACAAAAACGATCCCACCGAGCTTATGAGCACCTTCACGAACGATTCCGGCGCATCGAATGACCTTGTTAACTTGCTTCTCAATTTGATCCCGGCCTTCTACTACGTGGTGGGGGCGATGTTCAAGATCGGTGAGTATCATTCGGTGCTCGCCATTTCCTGCTTTGTGCTCTTCCCGCTGAAGTATCTCTACGCTTTGATAATGGGACGGGTCTTTCAAAAGAGCAGTATCCGCCTCTATGACCGCATCGGGACTCTGACCGGCTTTCTTGCGGACCGCCTCTCTCATTTGCATCTTATCAAGACCTGCACCAATGAGGAAAAGGAAGCGGAAAACGGCGAGGTTGCCGCAAAGGAACTTATGAAAGCCAACATGCGCATCGTTCACCAGGGCAATGTTGCCGAGGTGTTCCTGTCGGTGGTGGATATTTTGCAGAAATTCGTCGTCATAGTGGCGGCGGTGGTGCTTTTGAGGCAGAAGAAGATCGATCTTGCCACTTGGCTGGCATTTTTCCTTTTCACCCAAAGCCTGTTTCCCTACGTTGACCAGATATTCGACGGCTGGACACGGTTCAAGGGACTTCAAGGAACGTTTTTCAGGATCGTTGAGATCATGGACAGCGAAAACGAGCAGACCGGAGACGTCAAGGAAATTCCCGCTGACGGTGACATTCGTTTTTGCAATGTGACCTTCACCTATCCCGACACCGATTCCCCCGCGCTGAAGGACGTTTCCTTCACCGTTCCGAGGGGCACGTCCGCCGCAATAGTAGGTATGTGCGGAAGCGGAAAGACCACCGCTATCAGCATCCTTGAGCGGCTCTACTATCCGGATGAAGGGCAGGTGTTCATTGGGGACACCGATATAAGGGATCTTTCCCTCGGTGATTACCGTCGGCATTTTTCCTATGTTCAACAGGAAGCCGCCATCTTCAGCGGTACCCTGAGGGAACTTCTCACCTACGGTATCGAAAGAGACGTGAGTGACGGCGAGATAAGGGAGGCCTGCGAGAAGACCGGCTTTGATGAGTATTTGATGCTTTGCGACAGGCTCCTTGACACGGAGGTGTCGGCGGGAGGAAACTCCATGTCCGGTGGACAGCGCCAGCGCCTCGTTTTGGCGAGGGAGCTTCTGCGCGGAGGAGATATCATTCTGATGGATGAGCCCACGAGTGCCCTCGATGCGGATGCTTCCGCCAAGATACAGGACACCGTAAGTCGAGTATTTGCGGAAAAGACTCGGATATCCGTCACCCACGATCTGCGATTTGCGGAGAGCTTTGACAAGATATTCGTCCTTTCAAACGGATCCCTTGTGGGAGAGGGCACCTATGAAGAACTTATGAAAAGCTGCGAAGTATTCAGAGAGATGAATGAAAACGCCGAAACGGAGGGAGAAGTAATATGAGAGACAAAAAAGCTTCGGCTCCCCGCGCAGGCAGTTACCTTCGGGTCTTAAGCGGAGTCAGGCTCCCTTGGATACTGATAATAGTCAGCATCGTTCTTTCCATCGCTCTCGGAAGAAGCGAGATACTTGTGGCAACCATGACCGGAGATATCATCGATGCCACTCAAAACGCCATTAAAGCGAAGGAGCTTTTGAATTACGTGGTACTGACTGCCGCTTATGCGGCGCTGAACGTGGCGAGCAACTATTTTACAAGGAAGATGGAAGAGACCATCACCATGCGTGTTCGGGTCAAGCTGTGGAAGAAGATAATGCATCTTCCCGCTTCCTATTACGATGCCGACAACGGCAATGAACTGATCACCCGTGTCACGTCGGATGCCTCGGCACCCGCCTCACTGATCTCTGTCGTTGTGACCTGCATCACATCGGTGGTGACGGTCCTGCAGGCGTTCAAGTCGCTCTACGGTACCAACACTCTCCTTGCCAACTATTCACTCATGATAGTGCCGATAATAGCGGCGGCATTCGCCCTCTACGGTTTTCTTCAGTTCAAGCTCGGTGTCTACAGCACCAAAGTGATCGCGGGAAGCCTCGGCTACATAGCCGAGAGAGTCCGCAATTTCAGGCTGATAAAAAGCGCAGTGGCGGAAAAGATCGAAGCGAAGCTCGGCAGTCGTACCTTCAAGCGGATGTATCTTGCCGAGTTCTTGAGCTGGCTCGGCGTGGCGGTATTTCAAATGATCAACAGCCTCACGTCGATAATCTACGTTTTCATCGTTTTCGTTTTGGGCTCAAGGCTTGTGGCAACCGGTGACGTTACAGTGGGGGATCTGACGGGCTTCTACATGGTGACGGGAGTGGTATCCGTTCAGCTCGGACTTCTCTTCATCAATACCGGGTCACTTTTCACCTCCTTCGGAACGATGAAAAAGACCGCACAGGTGATGGACACCCCTTCCGAGTCTGCAGAGGGTTCTCCCGTTCCCGACGGGATGCATGATATCGTTTTTGAAAATGTGGTATTTTCCTACAACGGTGAGAGGGACGTCTTGAAGGATCTGTCGGTCACGGTGCCTGCGGGCAAGGTGACGGCGGTCATCGGCGGAAACGGCGCCGGCAAGACCACTCTGTTCAAGCTTTTGACCCGTCTTTACGAGCCGAATTGCGGCACCGTCCGCTTCGCCGGCGAGGATATCGCTACATTCGATCTGAAGGCGTGGCGTGAGCGTTTTGCCTACGTTTCTCAAAGGGACGGCCTCATCGGAGGAACCGTCCGTGAGAACTTGACCTACGGTCTTGACAGAACGGTCACCGAGGAGGAACTCATTCGGGTGACAAAAGAGGCGAACTGCTACGATTGCATAATGGCAAAACCCGGCGGTTTTGATGAGGATGTGGGACTCGGCGGTTCCAATTTCTCCGGCGGACAGGGTCAGTGCATTGCCATTGCACGGGCTATGCTTCGGGATGCGGAGATACTGCTTCTTGATGAGGCCACCAGCAACCTTGATGTTTTGAGCGAGGCGGCGGTGACCGATGCTCTCGGTAAGCTGATGCGGGGACGGACTACCGTGATGATAGCCCACAACTATGCGGCGACAAAGAATGCCGATAACGTCATCGTCATGAAGGACGGTGAACTGGACGCTGTGGGAACACCGGAAAAACTGTCATGTGAGAACGGCTACTACAAGATCTTTTCAAGGACCTTGTAGCCGGAGGCGCTGCCTCAAACTACTTTTCGGAGGAAAAAGAATGAACGACTTTAGCCGCTTCGGCTTCAAAATAACAGAGACGAGGGAGCTTGATGAGATATGCGCCACTTACTATCGCATGACTCATGAGAAAACGGGGCTTGAGCTTGTCTGGCTCAAGAGAGATGAGGAGAACAAGACCTTCGGCATCGCCTTTGAGACGCTCCCCTTTGACGACACCGGAGTCTTCCACATCCTTGAGCACAGCGTGCTGTGCGGCTCGGACAGATACCCGGTAAAGGAGCCCTTCGTGGAGCTGATGAAGAGCTCAATGAACACTTTTCTCAACGCTCTTACCTTTTCCGACAAGACCTTCTACCCGGTGTCCAGCCGAAACGAGAAGGATTTTATCAATCTTATGCGAGTCTATCTTGACGCAGTGTTTTGCCCGCTGATCTACTCGAAGCCGGAGATATTCCGTCAAGAGGGATGGCACTATGAGACGGATGCTGATGGAAAGGTCTCCTACAAGGGCGTGGTATTTAACGAGATGAAGGGCGCTTTCACAAGCCCGGATGAACTTGTCTACTGCGGTCTTTTGAGGATCCTTTTCCCGGATTCTCCCTACGGATTCGTATCCGGTGGTGACCCGGAGGCGATACCCGACTTGACCTACGAGAGCTTCACCGACACGCACAGCCGTTTCTATTCTCCTTCAAACGGCTACGTTTTCCTTGACGGAGACGTGGATATTGAAAAGGTGCTTTCCATTTTGGACGGGGAGTACCTGTCGAAATACGAAAGGACGGAGCGGATGGCTCCTCCCGCCCTTCAGACACCCGTTTTCGGCAGCGGAGAGGGCTTTTACGAACTTTCGGACGGTGAGGATACGGAGGGGAAAGTCCGCCTTGCTCTCGGCCGTGTGATAGGGACCTTTGACGAGAGGGAGAAGACCGTGGCGATGCACGTGCTGTCCTCGGTACTTACGGGAAGCAACCAGGCTCCCCTTTGCAAGGCACTTTTAAGTGAGGGGCTTTGTGAGGAGATTTCCATCGATATCAACGACGGCGTTCTTCAGCCCTTTGCGGTCATTGACGTGAGAAACCTCCGAGAGGAGGATGCGGAAAAGGTAGAGGCTGTTATAAGAGCGACACTTCGGGAGCTCTGCGAAAAGGGAATTGACCGTGCTCAGCTTGAGGCGGTGATGGCAAATATCGAGTTCAGGATGAGAGAGCGGGACTACGGCTCGGAGCCGAAGGGTCTTGCATTCGGCTTTACCGCCCTTGAAAGTTGGCTCTACGGAGGAGATCCCGCGGCGTTCCTTGAAGTGGGAGACCTTTTTGTGAGACTCCGTGAAAAAATGGATGAGGGTTATTTTGAGTCCCTCATAAAAGAGGTGCTTCTTGAATGTCCCCACAGCGCAAGACTTCTTCTCCGTCCCTCCCATACCGAGGGGGCGGAGCGGCGAGGCAGAGAACAGGCTCGCCTTGACAGGGAAGTCTCCTCATGGAGTGCCGAAAAGAGAGCGGAGATCGAAGAAGCCGAGGAGAAGCTTGCCCTTTGGCAGGAGAGCGTTGACTCTCCGGAAATGCTTGAGACCATTCCCAAACTCTCGATCGAAGACATCCCTTCAAAGCCGGAGAAGATACCCACCGACGTGCGAGAGATATCCGGCATTCCGGTGATAGTTCACGACCTTAACTGCAGCGGCATCCTCTATGTGAGTCTCTACTTTGATATCGACTCTTTGACGGAGGAGGATCTCTCCTATCTGTCGTTTGCATCGGCTCTGCTCGGCGAGTGTGACACGAAGCTCCACAGTGCCGAGGAGCTGATCAACTCAACGAGACTTCTCTGCGGATATTTTGCAATGTACCCGGCTTCCTTCACCGTAGGCGGCGACCCGTTGAATGTCAGAAGGAAGCTCTGTGTCACCTTCAGCACCATGAAGAGAGATCTTGAGGCGGCACTCGGTCACGTAGCCGAAATACTCACCGAAAGCGTTCTTGACAGCGCCACCGCCAGGGATATTTTGCGCCAGACCAAGACGGGTATTTTCGAAAGGGCGATAATGTCCGGTAATTCCGTGGGACTTTCAAGGATCATGGCTCAGTATTCCGTGGCGGGAGTCGTGGATGACTGTGTGGGCGGTATCGGCTACTACAAGTGGCTTAAGGATGCCGATGATAATTGGGACTTTGACGTGATAAACAGTCGCATCTGCCGGATACTCGCCGATGTCGTCAACAGAAACGCCGTCATACTCAGCGTAAGCGGCGCCGACGGGGGAGAGACGGCCGCACTTGCGGACGGTGTGTCAAGGCTCATTCCCGAAAGGGAGAAAAAGCCCCCGGTCGAGATACTCACGAGAGAAAAGACCAAAGAGGGCATCATAGTACCCTCCGATATCTCATTTGCCGTGATGGGGGCGAATATCCGTCCCTACGGAGGGGAACATTCCGGACAGCTCCAGCTTGCCTCCCAGATGATCAGCCTTGCCTACCTTTGGAACGTTATCCGGGTGCGGGGCGGCGCATATGGCACCGGTATGAAGTGTCTTGCGGACGGTTACGTGGGATGCTCCTCCTACAGAGACCCGTCGGGTGCCGATTCCCTTGACCGTTACATGGAGGCTCCCGATGCCCTTCGTGAGATAGCGAAAAGCGGTGAGGATCTCACCGACTTCATCATCGGTGCGGTGGCAAGTGCCTCACCTCTTCTCACGTCGAGACAGAAGGCCACCGTTGGGGACAACAGATATCTTTCGGAGGTCTCCTACGAGACTCTCTGCAAAAAGAGAAAAGAACTTCTCGGCGCAACGCCGAAGGATCTTGAGGCTGTGGCAGACCTGCTTGACAAGGCATTTTCCGATGCCTCCGTCTGCATTGTCGGCGGCAGAGAGCAGATAGAGCGCTGTCGGGATCTTGACAGCGTGATAACGCTCTGAGAGTCATTTTCAGACCGATAACGACGGAATGGGACGTGCCTTTTTTCGGCACGTCCCGTTTTAATTCGGCACCTATTCCATTCTTTAACATTTTTCGGTTGACAATTTTCACAAATGGTGATAGAATGGGATGTAGTGTTTGCGGTGTCAGCCGCAGCTTACGTGAATGTTTTTTCGGTGGGACCGATTCACACCGTACTTCCCGAAAGAAAGGAATTTAGGAAGAACATGAAGAGAACGATATCATTTTTTCTGTCGGCGGTAATATTGCTCACTGCCGCATCCTTTGCCCTCGTTTCATCGGCGGCGGGGATCGAGTATTCCCTGTCGGTGCAGGGCTCAAATTGCACGGTCACCGGCTACTACGGCAACGCCACCGATCTTGTGATACCTTCGACTGTCAGCGGCTACACCGTCACTGCAGTGGGTGCGGGCGCTTTCAAAAATAACACGGCGCTGAAGAGCGTCACCCTTCCCGACACAGTCAAGTCGGTGGGAATGAACGCTTTTCTCGGATGCACATCCCTTTCTTCCGTGGATCTCTCTAAAGTGGAGACTATCGACTCAAGAGCATTTTCGGGATGCTCATCCCTCACGTCGGTCACTCTCCCAAGCACCTTGGCTACTCTTTGGAGCAGTGTCTTTTCGGGGACAGCGATAACGGAGATAGCTATCCCCGCGTCCCTTACGACGGCAAAGGCTTCCGTAGTCAATGCCTCGGTCACGGTGGGCGAAACCGCCTACACCGTGGAAAACGCAGGCCCCTTCTTCGGCTGCGACACTTTGAAAAATGTGACGTTTGCCGACGGCACGGAAAAGATACCCACCTTTTTATTTGCCGGATGCACCTCCATTGAAGAGATAACGCTCCCCAACGGTGTTGCTTCCGTCGAACAGGGGGCTTTTGCGGACTGTGTGTCCCTTGAAAAGATAACGGTTCCCGCCTCTGTTACATCCATCGCTCCGACGGCACTTGACTGTCCGGATGTCACCGTTATCTACGGTAAGAAGAACAGCGCCGCCGAGACTTTCGCTTCCGATTACGGATTCAAATTCGTCATTGACGGAGTCACTTCCGTGAAGATCACGTCTCTTCCCGAAAAGCTCACCTACGAGCGCCGCGAGAGCCTCGACCTTACCGGAATGATCTTCGTGGCAGTTACCGAGGACGGAGAGTTCGAAGTGACGGACTACTCGGTCAGCGGCTACAGTTCCACAAGATACGGACAGCAGACGGTGACGGTGACCTACGGTGGTTTTTCCGCCACATTTAATGTCACCGTAAGTGCGCCGAGCCTTCTCGGTGACGTGAACGGCGACGGCTACGTGAGATCAAGCGATGTTATCCTTTTGAGAAGTTACATCGCCGGCGGCACCGTGGCAGGATTCGTTGATGCCAATGCGGATGTGAACGGTGACGGCAGGATAAGATCGACGGACGTTGCGATGCTTCGAAGCTATCTTGCGGGAAATATCGCCCTTTGATCATCAGGTTGAAATGACAGTGCCCGTTTTGAACCCTTCCAAGAGGCTCAAAACGGGCATTTTTGACGTCTTTGAATCTTCTGCGAAGGTTTTCCCACAGAGTGAGAAAAACAGCCGAAAAACGGCTTTAAAACGGGCGAGATAAGGCGTTTCGCTCCGAGGGGCGTCGTGATGAGATAAAACGGACACCGGGGTGTCCGTTTTGGCATTTTAAGCGGAGAATTTTTCAAGGCATGCGGCGAACCTCCGGTAGAGGTCCGCTGCGCCGCCGACATTTCTTCGTATTTTATCGGTGTGTACTTGTCCGTGGAGATGTCGTAGGTGAAGTTTGACGAGGCTATTTCTTTCTCGGATCATCTTTCCTTCGTCTTTTGTTATTATACTGATTTTTCTGCCCCGTCAACACGGCACGCCGCAAGTTCACACTGCCGTCACTGCATTTTCAGCGGCGACTTCTTGACATGGGGACGGCACTTTAGTATAATATGTTTCGGTAACACTGGAAAAATATTTTTATTGAGATCCCGACGGCGTTGTGATATCATCATTTGGGAGGGATCAAGATGGATAACAGATCTTTTTTGAATTTGGCAAATTTGATATGCTACATAGTACTTGCGGAGGCGCTGCTGATTTTGTCCGCAGTGGCGGAGGGTGGCACGACGGAATGGTCAAGACTACTTGTGCCTCGAATGTCGGACGTGCCGGAAATGATGGAGCACATCCTTGCGGCGGCGGTGATAACGGTGGCGGGAGTGCTTTACGTTTTTGCCGTGACGATAAAAAACGACGGAGAATGAGAAGGGAGGAGTACTCTTGAAGCGGAATATTTTTGACGGAATACTTGACTTTTCGAAAAAGAGCGGCATCTCGGATGCAGTTGACAGATCCGCCGGGGTGCTCATTGCATTTTCCGGAGGAGCGGACTCCACTTTGCTTTTTGAATTTTTCTTAAGGTGCTTCCCGAATAAGCCTCTTTTTGCCGCCCATATGGACCACATGATCCGAGGTGAGGAGTCAAGGGAAGACCTTCTTGCCTGCCGCAGCTTCGCAGGTGAGAGGGGAGTGTTCCTTTTTGAAAAAAGCGTTGACGTACCGAGGATATCAAAGGAGTCGGGTTTTGGCACCGAGGAGTGCGCCAGACGGGAGAGATACCTGTTTTTTGACGAGTGCCGAATAAAAGTGGCGAGAGAACTCGGAGTCGGAGCGGAGGAGATCTGCCTTGCTACCGGACACAACGGAGACGATTCCCTTGAGACCGCTCTGCTCAACTTCACAAGGGGAGCGGGGCCGAGAGGGATGAAGGGCATCCCTCCGGTGAGAGGGGAGAGGATAAGTCCTCTTCTGTGCCTCTCGTCCGCAGAGATAAGAGAGTTTTGCGATGGGGAAGGGATCGGATACCGAGTAGATCGCACCAATGAGGAGAACGACTATTCCCGAAATAGGATACGCCACTTTGTTGTGCCGGAGCTTGAGAGGCTGAACCCCTCCGTGAGACGGGCGGCAGAGAGAAGCTCCGTCATCTTTTCCGAGGAGGACGCTTTTCTTGACGGAATGGCTCGTGAGGCACTGGGAAAATGGAAGGACGGTACGCGGGCGCCGAGAGAGCTGATAGCCTCTCTCGATCCCGTCATCGGCAGAAGAGCCGTGACGGTGCTCTATCGGAATCTTTCCGATCGGGACATGACCTTCTTTCACGCGGAAAAGATGCTTGAACTTGCAAGGAAAGACGGCTACCGCAAGCTCGATCTTCCCTGCGGCATCACCGCAAGGATAGGGGAGATGCTGATCCTTGAAAAAAGTACCGCGGCGGCAACCGAAGCTCTCTGCGACGAAGATCTCGGCACCGAAGGAAACGGTGCGGGAATTACCGATACCGAGTCCGGCGACGGTGTGTCGGCGGGATCTGCGGCGATTGGTGAGACAGAGATCGGACAAACGGACGCCGAAAAAGCCGAAAAAGGAGAAAAGGGGCAGACCGGTTTCTTCGGAATCCTTAAAATGGGGGAGAATGTTTTTTCGAAGCAGGGCTTTTTAATGACAGTTGAGCCGGGACACCCCATTATTTACAATAAGTTAATAAATAGCATTCGCATCGATGGTAAAATAAAGGGTAATCTCACTGTGAGAAACAGGCTCCCGGGAGACAGTTATCGCTTCCGGGGTCACAGCAGGAAGGTCAAGGAGCTCTTTATCGATGCCAAGATACCGAGGGAGAGCCGTGACAGCATCCCGATAGTCTGCGACGGGGACGGCATACTTTGGATACCGGGCTTCCCCCAACGGGACGGGACCCTCTTTGAGGGCGACGGGGGCATCCTCATCACTTACAGTGCTACCGAAAAGGAGAATCGACTATGACGATGATTGGAAAAGATCTTATCGGGACCGAGATCGAAAAGGTGCTTATGAGCGCCGAGGAGATCGACGAGACCACCTCAAGGATAGCCGCCGAGATCGACCGCGATTTCGAAAACTATGACGGAAAAGTGATAATACTCGGCATTCTCAAGGGCAGTGTCATGTTCATGAGCGACCTGATGAAGAAGCTCCGCCACCCGGTGGAGATCGACTTTATGAAGGTCTCCTCTTACGTGGGGACCGAGACCTCCGGCAGGATCAATATCATTCTTGACTTGAACCGCCCGGATATCTCCGAGTCCACGATCATCATAATCGAGGATATCATAGACAGCGGAAAGACCCTTTCTTACCTGACCGAGTATTTGAGGCTCAACGGCGCAAGGGACGTGAAGACCTGCACTCTTCTCGACAAGCCCGACCGCCGAGTGGTGGATTTCAAGCCCGATTACGTGGGCAAGATAATCCCCGATGAGTTCGTCATCGGCTACGGTCTCGACTACAATGAAAAATACAGAACGCTTCCATTCGTGGGAGTTCTTGACAGGAGCGTCTACGCACCGGATGCGTGAGCTTCCGACGTTTTAAGGAGGACAAATGAAAAAGAAGGTACTGAGGAGCGCCATAGGCTACGCACTGGCATTTCTGATAATATTCGGCGTGGCGGCGTTCATTTGGGGAAACACTTCAGACACCAAGGTGATCTACAGTGAGGTGGTATCCTATTTCCAAAACGAGCAGGTCAGAAGATTCGACATCGACAAGAAGAACAACATCACGATGGTGGTGAGAGATCCCGAAAGTCCCGATGATGTGTCAAAGGACCGGGTGGTCACTTACAAGCTTCGGGGACTGGACGTCTTTTACAGCGACCTTGGCGATCTTGTGCTGGAGCAGAAAGCCGAGGGCATCATCGAAAGCTACGATATCCCGGCGTTGACGGAGATACCGGTGTGGGTGAGTTTTCTCCCCTACATCATTTTGATAGTCGTCATTATCGGCATTTGGATCTTCACTATGAGTCAGGCGAACGGGGGACATTCCAAGATAGGTTCCTTCGGAAGAGCCAAAGCAAAGCTCGGTAACAGCGAAAAAAAGAAAGTCTACTTCACGGATGTTGCCGGTGCGGATGAAGAAAAGGCGGAGCTTGAGGAGATAGTGGAGTTCCTCCGTGATCCCGACAAATTTACGAAGCTTGGGGCGAAGATCCCCCACGGCGTTCTTTTGGTGGGTCCTCCCGGAACGGGTAAGACCCTTCTTGCGAAGGCCGTTGCAGGAGAGGCGGGAGTGCCTTTTTACTCCATCTCCGGTTCGGATTTTGTGGAAATGTACGTGGGCGTGGGAGCCTCCCGTGTCCGTGACCTTTTTGAGACTGCCAAGAAGAGTCCCGCATCCATCGTCTTCATCGACGAGATCGATGCGGTGGGACGTCACCGTGGCGCAGGTCTCGGCGGCGGTCACGATGAGAGAGAGCAGACCTTGAATCAGCTCCTTGTTGAGATGGACGGCTTCGGCTCCAATGAAGGGATCATCGTCATGGCTGCCACAAACCGTCCCGACATCCTTGATCCGGCACTTCTCAGACCCGGACGTTTCGACCGTCAGATAACCGTCAACTACCCGGACATCAAGGGCAGGGAGGAGATACTGAAGGTCCACGCAAGAAACAAGCACTTTGAGGCGGACGTGGATCTTTCCACCGTCGCAAAGTCCACAGCCGGCTTCACCGGTGCGGATCTTGCCAACCTCCTCAACGAGGCGGCGCTCCTTGCGGCGAGAAAAGACAAGACTCTTATAGGAATGTTCGATATCGAGGAAGCCCTCACCAAGATAGTGGCAGGGCCGAAGAAGACGTCCATGAAGATCAAACCGGAGGAGAAAAAGAAGACCGCCTATCATGAGGCGGGCCACGCTATCATCTCCCACGTCCTTCCAAAGATGGATCCGGTGCATCAGATATCCATCGTGCCCAGCGGCAATGCCCTCGGTTACACGCTGAATCTTCCCGAAGAGGACAAGTACAGTGTCTACAAAGAGGAACTTAAGGAGAAGATATCCATGCTTCTCGGCGGCAGAGCGGCGGAAAAGATAATTTTTGACGACGTCTCCGGCGGAGCTTCCAACGATATTCAGAGAGCTACCGAGATCGCCCACAAGATGGTCATGCAGTATGGTATGAGCGATGAGCTTGGCCCCGTAATGTACGGTACCGGTCAAAGCGAGGTCTTCCTCGGCCGTGACTTCTCAAGCGGAAGAAACTACTCGGAGGAGACGGCATTCAAGATCGACAGCGAGATCCACAAGATAATAAATGACGCCTACGAGCGGGCGATCGCGATACTGAATGAGAACATCGGCAAGCTTCATTTCATCGCCTCTTATCTTGTGGAGAACGAGACCATGGATGCGGAGCAGTTCAAGGCGGTCATGGAAAGAGAAGTGACCTTTGAGGAACTGAACGCAATGGTGGCAGACAAAAAGAAGCGCAGTGATGAAGAAAACGAAAAGCGTCGCCGTGTCATCGAGGAGAACGAGAGAAAGAGAGAAGAAGAAAGACGGCGCCGTGACGAGGAGATAAGAGAACTCGAAAGAGAGTTCTGCGACGATTTCAAGGAGGATGACGGCGGGCTCGCGGCGGATGATGACTCTGCCGACGGCTCGAAGGATCCGGACGGTGGCACAGACAGCACCCACGGTGACGGAAATGACGGCACCGACGGGGAGGAAAGCGGCAAGTGACCGAAATAAAAAGAGGAGCGTTGCTCCTCTTTTTTTGTAGTGTCATTTCGGTGCGAGAGACGGCACGGTTTCCGTCGGGGAGACTGCGTTATCTACTCGGAGCGGTCTCTCCGCTCCAATGTCGCTTCGGCAAAAATGCTCAGTCTGCCAGACGGAACTCCACCGGGTGAGAGTCGTCGTCGCTGTTTTTTGCCGCCCACAGGATGAAGCGGCCCGGTTCGGTGACCTTTTCTCCCCGGTTATTCCAAAATGAAAGATCACTTTCGGTGACTTTGAACGTCACCGTTTTTTCTTCATTCGGAAGGAGTGTGACTTTTTCGTATCCTATGAGCTGTTTGCGGGGCCTTGTGACGCTTGCGACCACGTCCCTGAGGTACAACTGCACCGTTTCGCTTCCCGCTCTAAAACCCCTGTTTTTGAGCCTCACAGAGAGGGTCAGCGTTTCTCCCTTTTTGAGGACGTCCCTGTCGGACGTCACCTCTTCGAAGGAGATATCGGTGTAGGTGAGCCCGTAGCCGAAGGGGTAGAGTGCTCCCGTCGGGCAGTCGATGTATTTTGAGGTGAAGAATCTTTTTTCATCTGCGGGCCGTCCCGTGGTCTTGCAGTTGTAGTAGATAGGGCACTGACCGGCACTGTGGGGAAAGGAAATGGCGCATCTTCCCGAAGGCTCGCGTCTCCCGCCGATAAGAGATGCCACCGCATCTCCCGCCATGGTTCCCGGAGCCCACAGCCACAAGATGGCGTTTGCAAGCTTTTTCGGTTTTCCAAGGGCAAGGGGGCGGCCTGCGGTGATGAGAAGCACGAGGGGCACTCCCGTTTTTGCAAGCTCTTCTATCAGTCGGAGCTGTCTTGAGTCAAGGTCAAGGCTCGTTTTGCCGGTGGCTTCGCCGGACTCCGAGGCCTTCTCTCCGACGGCGGCGAGGATCACATCGCACTTCGATGCCGCCTCAACCGCTCTGTCAATCTCGCAAACGGTGCCGTCATAGGACAGACCCGGCTCGCAGACGAGAGAGTCACCGAAGACCTTTTTGAGACCCTCCTCAAGGGTGACCGTTCTATTTGGATCTTTGCAGCTCGCCCAACAGCCGAGCAGTTCCGAGCGATCCTTTGCTCCCGGCCCCACAAGGGCGATCTTTCCGTTCTTAAGTTTTTCATCCGTTATCGGAAGGATGCCATCGTTTTCAAGCAGGATGGCGGAATTGATCGCCGCTTCAAGGGCAGTGTTCAACGCCTCGCCGTCAAAGCCGACTCTGCCGTCCTTTACGAAGGGCTCGTCCATGATGCCGATAAGGTACTTTGCCGCAAGGACACGCTTCACCGATGCATCGATGGCGTTTTCGGATATCTTGCCCTTTCGGACGAGACGGGGCAGTGTGTCATTGTAGAGATCGCCCGACATGACCACGTCCACGCCGGCTGAGTATCCTTTCAGTGCGGCATCTTCAAAGTCCTCGGCAAAGCCGTGATCCACAAGCTCGTGGACGGAGTCGTAGTCGGATACCACGAATCCGTCAAATCCCAGCTGCCCTCTCAAAACTCCCGTCAGTATCTCCCGGTTTCCAGACATGGGAACGCCTCCGACGGTGTTGAAGGATGCCATAACGGTGGCACACCCCGCCTTGACACCGGCGGCAAAGGGAGGGAGAAAGGTGTTGAAAAGGGTCTCGGTGTCGATCTGGCAGGTATTGTAGTCCCGTCCGCCTTCGGCGGCGCTGTATCCGACGAAGTGCTTCAGGCACGCCATTATCCCGGCATCATCCTGGTATCCTCTGACTGCCGCCTCCGCCATTTTTGAGGCGAGGTAGGGATCCTCACCGAATCCCTCGGCTACCCGTCCCCATCTTGCATCTCTTGCCACGTCCACCATGGGGGAGAATACCCAGTGAACACCATCTGCCTTCGCCTCCTCCCCGGCGGTGGCAAAACACCTCCGAACGAGAGCCGCATCAAAGGTCCCTGCCAGAGCAAGGGGTATGGGCATTGTGGTGTGGTAGCCGTGGATCACGTCGTTTCCGGTGATCACCGGGATGCCCTTCGGAGTGTGGGCGACGGCGGTCTTTTCTATCTCATTGACCCGGTCTTTTCCGGACACTGCCAAAAGGGAGCCGCAACGCCCCGCCTTTGACCGTCCGCTCTTGTCCTTGCTTTCCGGGTTGTAGGAGTTGTCAAAGCCGATGTACTGTGTCAGTTGAATGACTTTTTCCTCAAGAGTCATTTCGGAGAGGAGCTTTTCCGCCCGTTTCAGAGCCTCTCTGTATTTCGGGTTCTTTTCGGTGAACACGGCGGCACCTCAGTTGACTTTGTTTTTGGGGCTTCCCGCAAGGTACGCCTCAATATTGTCGGTGACGATTGAGAGAAGTCTCTTCCTTGTGGCGAGAGGTGCCCAGGCGATGTGGGGAGTAATGATGCAGTTCTCGATATTGTGAAGGGGGCAATCCTTTGCCATGGGCTCGGATGACAGAACGTCAAGTCCCGCAGCAGCCACTTTACCGCTCTTTAGAGCGGCGGCAAGGGCGTTTTCATCGATGACCGGTCCCCGTGACGTGTTGATGACTATCACCCCGTCACGGCATTTTGCGATGGCGTCTCCGTCAAACATCCCACGGGTACTATCCGTAAGAGGGCAGTGGAAGGAGATCACGTCGGAAACGGAAAGAAGCTCGTCAAAGGACACGAACTTCACCCGTTCGTCTTTTTTCGTGGTCCTTGTGGAGACTGCCACGTTCATGCCGAAGGCGAGAGCCGCCTCCGCCACGGCACGTCCGATGCTGCCGTAGCCCACTATGCCGAGAGTCTTCCCGAAAAGCTCATCCGTGTCGCCCTTGAACATGGTGAAAAGGGAAGAACTTTTCCAATCTCCCCGTCTGACGGTCTCATCGTAGCTTCCGACTCGTGAAAAGATCTCAAGGATCAAAGCAAAAGTGTGCTGTGTCACGGCGCAGGTGGAATACTGTCCTGCATTGCAGACGGTGATGCCCCGCTCTCTTGCGTAGTCCGTGTCGATGATATTGTAGCCGGTGGCGAATATGCCGATGTATTTGAGGTTCGGTGCGGCATCCATCTCCGCCTTTCCGATGACCGTCTTGTTCACAAGAACGAACTCCGCATCTTTGATGCGCTCGGCGGTCTTTTCGGCAGGTGTCACGTCGTAGTAGGTCACCTCTCCGTATTTTTCCAGCACCGATACGTCAAGGTCTCCCTTGGATACCGATGCTATGTCGGTGCAAACTATCTTCATTTTTCTTCTCTTTTCTTAAGTTGAAATTCAAGTCCGGTGTAGCGGACTATGTGTCTGTCGTTGTTCACCATTTGGGCGATGATGCTCTTTTTACCCACCAATATCACCATCTTTGACGCCCTTGTGACGGCGGTGTAGAACAGGTTTCTGGAAAGGAGCATGGGAGCACAGCTGTAGAGCGGTATTATAACGCAGGGATACTCGCTTCCTTGACTCTTGTGGACTGTGATAGCGTAGGCGAGGTCCAATTCTTCCAAGTTTTCAAATCCGTATTCGCAGGTGCGTTCGTCAAAGTTCACCGTCATGGCGCCTTCGGAAAAGTCGATGTCCTCAATGATACCCACGTCTCCGTTGAAGATGCCGCAGCCCTCTGTATCTCCCTTTGTCCATTCAAGAGAGTAGTTGTTCTTTGTCTGCATGACCCGATCGCCAACTCTGAACACGGTGTTGCCTATCCGTTTTTCGCTCTTTTTCGGGGAGGGCGGATTCAGCGCCGACTGAAGAAGCCTGTTGAGAGCCTCCGTTCCGCAGACTCCCTTTTTGGAGGGGGTCATTATTTGGATCTGGGAGGCGAAGGTCTCTCCGTACTTGCCGGGAAGACGGCTTTGGCACAGTTCCGTGACGGTGGCGGCGGTGGCCTCGTCGCTTTGACGGGGCAGGAAGAAGAAATCGTCGCTCTTGTTGGAAAGCACCGGGAAGGTGCCCTCGTTGATAAGATGGGCGTTGGATATTATCAGGCTGTTTTCGCTCTGCCTGAATATCTTATCAAGCTTCACCGTTGGGAACATTTTGCTGTTTATAAGATCCGACAGCACGTTTCCCGCTCCCACCGACGGGAGCTGATCCGCATCTCCGATGAAGATGATCCTGCTTCCCGGTGCCACTGCCTTCAAAAGTGCCTCTGCAAGAAGGGTGTCCACCATGGAGCTCTCATCGATGATGATGACGTCCTCGTCTAACTTGTCGTCCTCGTTCTTGGCAAAATAGTGGCTGTCCTCGCTGTTGAATTCCATGCAGAGCAGCCTGTGGATGGTCTTGGCATCGTAACTGGTGGCCTCGCTCATCCTCTTTGCCGCACGCCCTGTGGGGGCGGCAAGGGCGATCTCCATGTCAAGATCGCCGAAGATGGATATCATCGCCTTGATGACGGTGGTCTTTCCCGTTCCGGGGCCTCCCGTCAGTATCATGACGCCGCTGTTCAAAGCGCAGGCGATGGCTTCACGCTGTTTTTTGTCGTACCGTATCCCGCTTTGGTATTCTATCTTTTCTATGAGAAGTTCCACATCCCCATCGTTGAAGCCGACGCATTGTCGGTTCAAAAGGGTGAGTTTTTCCGCTATGAAATTTTCCGCATTGTGCATCCGGGCCCGGCTGAGATACTTAGTGTCCCCGATGGTGGTGACTCGGAGTTCTCCCAAAACGAGAAGCTCGATCATTTCCCGGTCCACTTCTTCCGAAGGGATCCCGAGAAGCTCCGAGCATCCCGACTTTACGGACTCAACGGGAAGGCAGGTATGTCCCTCCCTTGACTCGGCAGCTCTGATGACGGCATCTATCCCCGCGCGGATGCGGAAGGGAGAGTGCTTTTCAAAGCCGATGCCAAGAGCCACCTGATCCGCCTTGGCAAAGCCGATGCCGGAAAACTCATTGCAAAGCAGGTAGGGATTGTTTTTGATCCGATCGATGGCGCTTCCGCCGTACTTCCGATAGAGATTCATGGATTGGTTGTCGGAAAGATAGTCTTTGAAAAAGATCATAACGTTCCGTGCCCCCGCCACACGGCTGTAGCTCTCCGCTATCTGCCGGGATTTTTTGGGGCTGATGCCGTTGATCTGGGACAGCCATTCCGGATGCTCCGAAAGCACGGTGAAGGTCTCGTCTCCGAACTCCTCCACTATCTTAAGGGCGGTCTTCGGACCGATGCCCTTGACGGCACCGGAGGCAAGATACCTCAGTATGGCATTCTTTCCGGTGGGAAGTGATTTTTCGTAGCTCTGTACCTTCAACTGACGGCCGTATGTGGGGTGGATGACCCAGGTGCCCTTCACGGTGAGAATATCTCCCTCGTGAAGATAGGGCATCGTTCCGGACAGCACTACCGGATTTCCCATTTCGTCTTCGATCTCACAGATAGAGTAGCCGTTATCTTCGTTTTCGAAGATAACGGAATCCACGGTACCGGTCAGTTCTATCAAGTCCTGTGTCAACGCCGTCGCCTCCTTTGAAATGCCTTTCAAGTTATTATATAATATTTCACGCCCCATGTCAATTTCGCCGTCCATAATTAATTATGTTTTTTTAGAGAGCGAAAGAGCCCCGGACGGAACCGTTCGGGGCAGGGATATCATTTTAAGCGGGGGCGTTAGAGTCGTCTTGCGATACCGACGGATCATTTGAGAAGACTCTTAAGATCCTCTGCAAGGTCGCACTTCTCCCATGCAACGCCCAAGTCCTCACGTCCCATATGACCGTAGGCGGAGAGTTGTTTGTAGATGGGGCGTCTCAGATCGAATCTCTCGATGATGGCGTCGGGTCTCAGGTCCACCTTCTCGCTGAGGAGGTCTGCTATCTTCTTTTCGTCCGCTTTAGCGGTGCCGAAGGTCTCCACCAAAACCGACACCGGCTTCGCAACGCCGATAGCGTAGGCAAGCTGGACCTCGCACTTGTCCGCAAGTCCCGCCGCTACCACGTTTTTGGCAAGGTATCTCGCCATATAAGCGGCACTGCGGTCCACCTTGGTGGGATCCTTTCCGGAGAATGCTCCGCCACCGTGACGGGAGTAACCGCCGTAGGTGTCCACGATGATCTTGCGACCGGTAAGTCCGCTGTCACCGTGGGGGCCGCCGATGACGAATCTGCCGGTGGGGTTGACGAATATCTTGGTATCGTCATCCATCATATCCTCGCTTACGACGGGCTTTATAACGTATTTTATCACGTCGGCTCTGATGCGGTCAAGCTCAACCTCTTCGCTGTGCTGGGAGGAAATGACAACAGTGTCCACACGGACGGGACGGTCCCCGTCGTACTCCACCGTCACCTGAGTCTTTCCGTCGGGTCTCAGGTAGGGAAGAGTACCCTCGTTTCTTACCTTTGTGAGCTGCTTTGCAAGGGCGTGAGCAAGGGAGATGGGAAGGGGCATCAACTCCGGGGTCTCGTTGCAGGCGTAGCCGAACATCATTCCCTGGTCGCCGGCGCCCGTGGTGAGATCGGTGGCATCACCGCTCTTCGCCTCATGGCTCTTGTCAACTCCCAATGCGATATCCTCGGATTGGTCGTGGATGGAGGTTATGATGCCGCAGGTGTCGCAGTCAAAGCCGAATTTTGCTCTGTCGTAGCCTATCTCTCTTACGGTGCTTCTGACGATGGACTGGATGTCCACGTAGGATGAGGTGGATATCTCTCCCATCACCATGACAAGTCCGGTGGTGCAGCAGGTCTCGCAGGCGACACGCGCCATGGGATCCTCCGCAATTATCGCATCGAGCACCGCATCGGAGATACGGTCGCAGATTTTGTCGGGATGTCCCTCCGTCACCGATTCGGATGTGAAGAATTTTTTCATTTTGTCGTCCTCCTTAAATGGCTTCTTTTTCAAAAGAAAGACTCTCAGAAGTACTGAGAGTCGTGAACACTGAGTTTTCTCATCTGTCAGGAATTAGCACCTTGTCTTTCGATAGGTTGCCGGGCTTCACGGGGCCTCTCCCTCCGCCTCTCTTGATAAGAAGTATTTTGTTGTTTTAATATTGTATCATAACAGGCTGTCAAAGGAAACAGTCAATTATTGTCCGGTCGGTAAATAAGATATGAATTCCTACCTTGTAAGAAAGGAAAGGAAGGATACCGAGCCGTAGGTGGCAAGCATGATGAGGACTCCCGCCATGAGAACTCCGAGAAAGATGGAAGGCAGAGCCTTTTTCATTCTCATGTCAAGCAGAGCCGCAACGAGAGCGCCGGTCCAAGCGCCGGTGCCGGGAAGGGGAATGCCCACGAAAAGAGCCAATCCGAAGAAAGCGTAGCGGAGCACCTTGTCACTGTGCTTTTCGCCCTTGCTCTCAAGCCAGAGGGCGATCTTGTGAAGCCTTTTTGTGGTCTTCATCCAGTCGATTATCCGCCTTATGAAGAGCAAAATGAAGGGGACCGGCAACATATTGCCGATGACACTGATGAGGTAGACCGAGTACCAAGGCAGTTCCTGGGTCCAACCGTAGATTATGGAAGCTCGCAGCTCAAGGACGGGTATCACCGAAATGACGAGGGTGACAACATACTCCTTGACGGAGGCGAGAAATTCGAGTGCTGATCCCATCATGACACCTTTCATTTTTTGAAGTCAAAAGCACCGAGGGACGGATGCCGTCCTCCGACCCATGAGGGTATTCTACCAAAAGACGGAAAAAATGTCAATAGCTTTCGGGCTTTACGGAGCCTTATTTGGAAAATTTTACACGGTGCTTACAGACCTCTTACAAGGGTCTTACAAAAGCCTTGTAAGGGAGGCATCAAAGGCTCAAAAGCTTTTCCATCGGGTACCTCAGAGAGAAGGCAACGAGAGAATTGATGCCTCCTTTCATAAGATTGAATGGCAGTATCACATTGAATATCATGGTCTTAAGATCGGTGACGTTCGGGTTCACCGCATTTGCCTCGGCTATTATATCTTCCATGGGCACCAGTATCTTGGCGTAGAAGGGGATCAGTATGAAGTAGTTGAGGATGCAGGTGGTGACGGTCATTATCACCACTCCTATCACCAGAGCGTTGGCGGCGTTGGCGGCGTCTCTTTTGTTTTCGTAGATCACCGCCGCCGGAAATGCAAGGAGTATTATCGCCGCACAATCGATGAACTCTCCCACTCCGCAGGTGGTAGTCCCCACTATCAGCACCGCAAGCAGATCCTTTAGAATGGTGACTATGATGCCGATCAGCGGGTCCAGCTTGAAGGAGGCAAGCAGGATGACCACGGCGCTGAAGTCAAGGGTGATATAAGCGGGGGCGAAGGAGAGGTCTGCTTTAAGTGCCATCAAAACGGTGGCAAGTGCTGTCAGTATCAGTATCTTCAGCATCATTTTGAGAAAACTGCCCTTTTCTGCCTGAACGTAGATGGAGTCGTTCTCGGCAACAGGTATCGTTTTTTTCTTTTTCATGTCTCATCCTCCCTTCGGTAGCTTTTGTCCTTCGGTCTTTTCGGTGCCGTCATCACCGACGATCTTACTTTTAGCGGGCTTTTCGGCGTTTTCTTTTGCAAATGGCTTCGGATGCCATTGAAAGCCGTCCTCTCGCTCTCAAAAAAGCCGTTTTTGAGCGAAAAAACACATTGGGGCGGCAATGTATCGTCCTTGCCTCAAAAGCCTCTGCAACGGGCTGAAAACGGGCTTCAGCGCATTGCGGAAATTTTCGGGCTGTGATATCTCTTTGTTTTCGATGCTTTCGATTTTTTCTCGCAGTCGGTCATAGATAGCTACGCGACAACTACCACGACAATCATCACGGCGGTCGCTCCGACAGTTGCTCGTCAGCCACTCGCCCGTCACTTCGCCGGTCGCCACGATGGTCACACCGGCGGTCACTACAACGGTCACCACGCCAGTCCACCGATAATTAACAGTTGCCGCAGTGTCGCTTCGAAAGACAGATATCATTGGGGGCACCCTCTTGTGAGGGTGCCCCTGATGCTGGAGTTATTACTAATTACTCGATGATCTCAGCAACAACGCCGGAACCAACTGTTCTGCCGCCTTCACGGATAGCAAAACGGAGACCCTTTTCAATAGCGATAGGAGTGATAAGTTCAACTGTCATATCAACGTTATCGCCGGGGCGGCACATGTCAACGCCGTCGGGAAGGGTGATAGTACCGGTAACGTCAGTTGTTCTGAAATAGAACTGAGGACGGTAGCCTGCGAAGAAGGGCTTCTGACGTCCGCCTTCCTTCTCTGTAAGAACGTAGACCTGGCCTACGAACTTTGTGTGGGGGTTGATGGAGCCGGGCTTGCAGAGGACCTGACCACGCTCGATCTCGTTCTTGGCAACACCACGGAGAAGAGCACCGATGTTGTCGCCTGCTTCTGCCTGGTCGAGGAGTTTGTGGAACATCTCAACGCCGGTAACGACTGTCTGCTTTCTCTCGTCGGTAAGACCGATGATCTCAACAGTGTCGGAAACCTTGACTGTACCACGCTCAACTCTACCTGTAGCAACTGTACCACGTCCGGAAATGGAGAACACGTCCTCGACGGGCATCAGGAAAGGAAGCTCGGACTTTCTTTCAGGTGTGGGAATGTACTCGTCAACAGCCTTCATAAGCTCGTGTACGGAAGCGTACTCGGGAGCTGTGGGATCTGTGCTTGCGCAGTCAAGAGCAACTCTTGCGGAGCCTCTGATGATCGGAATATCGTCGCCGGGGAAGTCATACTCGGAAAGGAGTTCACGGATTTCCATCTCAACGAGCTCAAGAAGCTCTTCGTCGTCAACGAGGTCGGTCTTGTTCATGTAAACAACGATTGCGGGAACGCCAACCTGACGGGCGAGAAGGATGTGCTCACGGGTCTGCTGCATAGGACCGTCGGAAGCAGCAACGACGAGGATAGCGCCGTCCATCTGAGCTGCACCGGTGATCATGTTCTTAACGTAGTCAGCGTGGCCGGGGCAGTCAACGTGTGCGTAGTGACGGTTCTCGGTCTCGTACTCAACGTGTCTTGTGTTGATTGTGATACCACGTGCTCTCTCTTCGGGAGCGTTGTCGATCTGGTCGTATGCCATGAATTCGATGTTGCCGTCAGCAAGGGAGAGTACCTTTGTGATAGCAGCGGTAAGAGTTGTCTTACCGTGGTCAACGTGACCGATCGTACCGATGTTAACGTGCGGTTTGGTTCTTTCAAATTTAGCCTTTGCCATTTTGAATTTCTCCTTTTTGTGTTTTTTTGTGTTTTTATATTGTGTTTTGCTTTGCTGAAGTTATGCTTTTGCAAGCTTGTCCTGGATGCTCTTGGGCACTTCTGCGAAGTGGTCGGGCTCCATGGAGTACATTCCTCTGCCCTGTGTGCGTGAACGGAGTTCCGTTGCGTAACCGAACATCTCGGAAAGGGGAACGTAGGTGGTGAGGGTCATGACGCCGTTTGAAATATCCTGAGAGTAGATCTGACCGCGGCGGGAGTTGATGTCTCCCACAACGTTGCCCATGTACTCCTCGGGGGTAACGACCGTGACCTTCATGATAGGTTCTGTAAGAACGGGATCCGCCTTCTTCATAGCATCCTTGAATGCCATGGAGCCTGCGATCTTGAACGCCATTTCAGAGGAGTCTACTTCGTGGTAAGAACCATCGTAAAGGTTGACCTTCACGTCCACTACATTGTAGCCGGCGAGAACGCCGCTCTGCATTGCGCTCTGGATACCTGCGTCGATTGCGGGAATGTATTCTTTGGGAATAGCGCCGCCGACAACGGTATTTTCGAACAGATAACCTGCGCCGGGCTCGTTGGGCTCCAGCTTGATCTTGACGTGACCGTACTGTCCCTTACCGCCTGACTGACGTGCATACTTGGTATCGGACTCTGCGGCACGTCTGATGGTCTCTTTGTAAGCGACCTGGGGACGGCCTACGTTAGCCTCTACTTTGAACTCACGGAGAAGTCTGTCAACGATGATCTCCAGGTGAAGCTCACCCATTCCGGCGATGATCGTCTGACCGGTCTCCTCGTCCGTGTAGGTCCTGAACGTGGGGTCTTCCTCTGCAAGTTTTGCAAGGGCGATGCCCATTTTTTCCTGACCGGCCTTTGTTTTAGGCTCGATAGCTACGCGGATAACGGGTTCGGGGAATTCCATTGACTCAAGGATAATGGGTGCTTTCTCATCGCAGAAGGTGTCGCCGGTGGTGGTATTTTTGATACCGACTACCGCCGCGATATCGCCTGAGTAGACGGTATCGATGTCCTTGCGTTCGTTGGCATGCATCTGCAGGATCCTTCCGAAACGCTCGGTCTTACCCTTGTTTGCGTTGAGGCAGCTCTCGCCCTTGTTCATGGAGCCGGAGTAGACTCTGAAGAAACAGAGTTTTCCGACGAAGGGGTCTGTCATTATTTTGAATGCGAGGGCAGAGAAGGGCTCGGAATCGCTTGAGGGCCTCTCCTCTTCCTCTTCGGTGTTGGGGTTGATTCCCGTGATAGCGGGAACGTCAACAGGGGACGGCATGTAGTCCACTATTGCATCAAGAAGCTTCTGGACGCCCTTGTTTTTGTAGGACGTGCCGCAGGTCACGGGGACCATCTTGT
The DNA here is from genome assembly GCA_964629225.1 of uncultured Ruminococcus sp. Taxonomy (GTDB): domain Bacteria; phylum Bacillota; class Clostridia; order Oscillospirales; family CAG-272; genus RUG14199. The sequence goes on along the minus strand of CAZVQC010000016.1, from coordinate 6,178 downwards.
TTGCGATAGTAGCCTTGCGGATGGCGCCTTTGATCTCGTCCTCCGTAAGCTCGATGCCCTCACAGAACTTCTCAAAGAGCTCTTCGTCTGTCTCTGCGACGGCTTCGATCAGCTCGTTGTGATACTTCTGTGCAAGCTCCATCATGTCATCGGGTATCGCTTCGACTCTCATGTCTTTTCCGAGATCGTCGTAGTAGATATCCGCTTCCATCCTTACGAGGTCGATGATGCCGCGGAAAGTCTCCTCAGTTCCGATAGGAAGCTGGATCGGTACCGCATTGGCATGGAGGCGGTCGTGCATCATGCCGACGACACGGTAGAAGTCGGCACCCATGATGTCCATTTTGTTGACATACGCCATGCGGGGAACGCTGTACTTGTCAGCCTGTCTCCAAACGGTCTCAGACTGGGGTTCAACGCCGCCCTTGGCGCAAAGGACTGTTACCGAGCCGTCAAGTACTCTCAGTGAACGTTCAACTTCTACAGTGAAGTCAACATGTCCGGGTGTGTCAATAATATTAATTCTGTTATTCTTCCAGAAGCAGGTCGTAGCGGCGGAGGTGATGGTGATACCTCTCTCCTGTTCCTGCTCCATCCAGTCCATTACCGCGCCGCCCTCATGGGTCTCGCCCATTTTGTGGGTCCTGCCGGTATAGAAGAGGATCCGTTCTGTTGTAGTTGTCTTGCCGGCATCGATGTGAGCCATGATACCGATGTTTCTGGTCCGTTCAAGCGAATATTCTCTCGGCATACGATATTTTGTGTTCCTTTCTCCTACTACTTTAGTGCGGACATAGCACCGTCCGCATGAAACACTGCCGTTTCAGATCAATATCTGAAGTGTGCAAAAGCCTTGTTTGCTTCTGCCATACGGTGTGTCTCTTCCTTCTTTTTGAATGCGCCGCCGGCGGAATTCTTTGCATCGATGAGCTCTGCTGCAAGTCTCTCTGCCATGGTGCGTTCACTTCTGTTGCGCGAGAATGTTGTGATCCAGCGCAGACCGAGTGTGAGACGTCTTTCTTCTCTGACTTCGATCGGTACCTGATAGTTAGATCCGCCGATACGGCGAGCTTTAACTTCAAGTACGGGCATTACGTTTTCAAGTGCTTCGGTGAATACTTCAAGAGCGTTCTGACCGAGCTTGGATTCTATGATCGCAAATGCGTCATAGACGATCTTCTGAGCGACGCCTTTTTTACCGTCCAGCATGATATTGTTCACAAGCTTTGTTACCAGCTTGGAATTGTAGATAGGATCCGGCAGGACGTCTCTCTTGGAAATCTGACCTCTACGTGACACTTTGCTTCCCTCCTTCATTAATATTAGATGATATCATAGGTACTCGAAATATTATTCCGTCTGTCGCCGCTGTCAGACTGCATAAAACAACTATTATCGCAGAAAAGCAGGGGCTGATCGTTGAATAACTACGAGGTGCGGCATTGCCGCGTCCCTTGCGGGATTGCGCTTATTTTTTCTTTGCGCGCTTTGCGCCGTACTTGGAACGGCTCTGGTTACGGTTGGCAACTGCCTGAGCATCGAGCGTACCGCGGATGATGTGGTAACGCACACCGGGAAGGTCACGTACCCTACCGCCACGGATCAGGACAACGGAGTGCTCCTGAAGGTTATGGCCGATACCGGGGATGTAGCTTGTTGCTTCCATACCGTTGGTAAGTCTTACTCTGGCGATCTTACGAAGAGCAGAGTTAGGCTTCTTCGGTGCAGTAGTAGTGACCTTCGTGCAGACGCCGCGCTTCTGGGGTGCGTGCTGCTCAACGGGTCTCTTCTTCAGTGAATTGAACGTGGACTGAAGAACGGGAGCCTTTGATTTGTAGGTCTTCTGACTTCTGCCTTGCTTAACGAGCTGGTTAAAGGTTGGCATTTTCTTCCTCCTTTTCTTCGAGAATAGTTGTTTTTATACAGCATCCGCCGAGGCGGAGATTGTATCGGGGTGTTAAACGGGCATAAATAGCCCATAGGTCAACGAATGTATTATATCATCTAAAAACGACAATGTCAAGAGGACTTGAGAACTTCGCTCAACTTTTCCGTTTTCAACAAATCCCGGTGCCGCTTTTCCCATTATTTGCGGTTTTTAGCACAGATATTTGGTGAGATGGGAAGAAGGAAGAAGGATGAAGGAAGAAAGAAGAAAGAAGAGGGAAGAAGTGGAGGTGAAAAAAAGAGCCGACTTTCAAGTCGGCTCGGTATTTCAGATCTCGATGAGCTCGTATTCGGTGGTTCCGATGCCGAGAGCTTCCGCAGAGTCCACGGTGCGCACTCCGTTTCGGGATGTGATGCGCTCCACCAAGTGGTCTCTTCCCGGATCACTTGAGTCAAACACCAGATCAAGGCAAGCACGGTCGATCGCCACCGGGTCCGTGGAGGCAAGCACGCCGATATCCGCCATGCAGGGGTCCTCCGCAACGGAGCAGCAGTCGCAGTCCACTGTCAGGTTCTTCATGACGTTGATATAGCAGGCTCTGCTTCCGAAGTGTTCGGTGACGGAGAGAGCGGCGTCTGCCATGGAATCCAAAAAGTCGTTTCTCTCGGCAGTCCAGAAACTCTCCGATATCCGCCATGCAGGGGTCCTCCGCAACGGAGCAGCAGTCGCAGTCCACTGTCAGGTTCTTCATGACGTTGATATAGCAGGCTCTGCTTCCGAAGTGTTCGGTGACGGAGAGAGCGGCGTCTGCCATGGAATCCAAAAAGTCGTTTCTCTCGGCAGTCCAGAAACTCTCCGGTACCCCGGCACCGTGAATGTACTGCTTCCCGAAGGAGGAAGCGATGCCGATGGAGAGCTGCTTCAGTGCTCCGCCGTATCCTCCCATGGGGTGACCTTTGAAGTGGGATAGTACCACAAGGGAGTCATAGTTTGTAAGGTTTTTGCCCACATAGTTCTTTTTGATCACCTTGCCCCTCGGTATCTCAAGGACACAGTCGGGACCTTCGGCGTCCATTATGTCGACAGTGAAGTGCTTTGACCAACCGTGCTCCTCCATGGTGCGGCGGTGAGCCTCGGTGGTGTTCCTTGAGCCTTCGTAGGCGGTGTTGCATTCAACGACCGTGCCGCCGATACTGTCGATAACATTCTTCCAAAGCTCCGGCGGAAGGAAATTCTGATTGCCCTTTTCTCCGGAATGAAGCTTCACCGCTACCTTTCCGGTGATGCCCTCGCAGACACGGCTATAGAGAGCCTTGATGCTTTCCGGTGTTATCTCTTTTGTGAAAAAAACTTTTGCTGCCATCTTTATCCTCCTCTTAAGCAGTAGAAGGGGGCAGTTGCCCCCTTCGCGGTCACTTAGTCTTCGTCTGTGAAGTCGACGGTTTCAAAAACCTCTTCCACGTCACCGAAGATGTCCTCGTCCTCGCCGTCTTCGTAGGTCATGTAGGCATCCTCAGCCTCCATGTCCTCGCCGGACGCGCTTTCATCGTCGTAGTCCTCTTCCGCCTCGGCGGTTTCGGCTCTGAGCTGTTCCGCCTCCGCAAGGGCTGCTTCGAATTTTGCGAACTCGTCATCCTCTTTGTCAAGAGCGGTCTTTTCCACGTCCACCTCACGGTAGCATTCCATACCGGTGCCGGCAGGGATCAGCTTACCGATGATAACGTTCTCCTTCAGACCCACAAGGTGGTCCACCTTGCCCTTGATGGCAGCTTCCGTCAGGACCTTGGTGGTCTCTTGGAAGGATGCTGCGGACAGGAAGGATTCGGTCTGGAGAGCCGCCTTCGTGATACCAAGGAGCACAGGCTCACATTCCGCAAGGCGAAGGGTCTTGTCGCCCTCTTCCGCCATCCTCTGTTCCACTGCCTCGTTTTCGGCAATGAACTCGGACTTGTTGACTACCGTTCCCTCAAGAAGGTCGGTGTCACCGGGATCCGTAACGCGGACACGCCTTGTCATTTGACGTGCGATGACCTCGATGTGCTTGTCGTTGATATTGATAGACTGGCTGCGGTAGACCTTCTGGACTTCCCTTGTAATGTAGTCGTAGACAGCGTCGATACCGTTGACCTTCAGTATCTCGGCAGGGGTCTTGTAGCCCTCGGTGAGAGCTTCACCCAGCGCCACGTACTGACCGTCCTCAACGATGACACGGGAGCCGAAGATCTGGTAGGTGATGGGGTCACCGGTTTCGGGGGTGACCGTGATATTGCGCTGCTTTTTGGTAACGTCCTCAATGGTGACGATACCTGCCACTTCTGCCAGAACAGCGGGCTTCTTGGGCTTTCTCGCTTCAAAGAGCTCGTCGACTCTGGGAAGACCCTGAGTAATGTCCGCACCTGCAACACCGCCGGTATGGAAGGTTCTCATGGTAAGCTGAGTACCCGGCTCACCGATGGACTGAGCGGCGATGATACCGACGCTCTCACCGATGTTGACCTCGGCCGCACTGCGGGCAAGGTCGGCACCGTAGCAGTGTGCGCAGACACCGTGCTTGGATTTGCACTGAAGTACTGTTCTGATATTGACCTCGGTAACTCCCGCATTGACTATCTCGGAAGCCTTTTCCTCGGATATCATGGTGTTGTGGGGAACGATGATCTCTCCGGTTCTCGGATCCACCACGTCTCCGATGGTGAATCTGCCGAGAAGTCTGTCCTTGAGAGGCTCGATGACCTCGTTTCCGTCCTTGATGTCGGAAACTATCATGCCCTTGTCCGTTCCGCAGTCTTCCTCACGGATGATAACGTCTTGGGAAACGTCCACGAGACGTCTTGTCAGATATCCGGAGTCGGCTGTCTTAAGAGCCGTGTCGGAAAGGGATTTACGTGCTCCGCGGGCTGCCACGAAGTACTCAAGGATATTAAGACCTTCACGGAAGTTCGATTTGATCGGGATCTCCATGACACGTCCGCCCGTTGCGAACATAAGTCCTCTCATTCCGGCAAGCTGTCTCATCTGGGTGATGTTACCGCGGGCACCGGAGTCGGACATCATTTTGATAGGATTGTATCTGTTGAAGTTAGCCTGGAGAGCGGCGACCACGTCATTGGTAGTCTTCTCCCAAGTCGCTATTACGCTGCGGTAGCGCTCGTTTTCTGTGAGCTCGCCTCGCATATAGTGCTTGTGGATAACGTCGACTTTTTTCTCTGCCTCGGCAACCAACTGATATTTCTCCGGAGGTATTGTCATATCCGCAACGGAGATGGAAATGGAGGCCTTGGTGGAGTATTTGTAGCCCATAGCCTTGATCTCGTCAAGCATCTCTGCCGTCACCTCGAAGCCGTGCTTCTTGATGCAGCGGTCGATGATGTTTCCGAGATCCTTGGAGGTGGTCACCTTGGTGATCTCAAGATCCAACACCTTGTCGGGATCCGTTCTGTCAACGTAGCCCAAGTCCTGAGGAATGTGCTCGTTGAAGATGAGAAGTCCCATGGTGGCATCGATGATCTTGGATACCTTCTTGCCGTCGATAACGGCTTCCTTCCTTACTTTAATGGGAGCGTGGAGTCCGATCACCTTGTTCTCGTAGGCCATCATAGCCTCATCGGTGTTGCGGAAGACCTTGCCCTCACCGGGCTCACCCGCACGGTCGAGAGTCAGGTAGAAGGAGCCAAGCACCATATCCTGTGAGGGAACGGCAATGGCACGTCCGTCAACGGGCTTCAGAAGGTTGTTGGCGGAGAGCATGAGGAATCTTGCTTCTGCCTGTGCCTCAGCTGAAAGGGGCACGTGGATCGGCATCTGGTCGCCGTCGAAGTCGGCGTTGAACGCCTTGCACACCAGTGGGTGAAGCTTGATGGCACGACCTTCCACCAGCACCGGCTCAAATGCCTGGATGGACAGACGGTGAAGGGTAGGAGCACGGTTCAAAAGAACGGGATGCTCTTTGATCACGTTCTCAAGTGCGTCCCAAACCTCGGGATCCACCTTTTCCACCTTCTGCTTTGCGGTCTTGATATTCACGTCTTTGTGAGTCTCAACGAGTCTCTTCATAACGAAGGGCTTGAACAGCTCCAGTGCCATCTCTTTGGGAAGTCCGCACTGATAGATCTTGAGGCTCGGCCCAACGACGATAACGGAACGTCCGGAGTAGTCAACACGCTTTCCCAGCAGGTTCTGACGGAAACGTCCCTGCTTGCCTTTGATCATCTCGGAAAGTGACTTGAAGGCGCGGTTGCTGGGTCCTGTGACGGATTTTCCCCTTCTGCCGTTGTCGATGAGGGCATCTAC
>CAZVQC010000015.1:0-47161 GCA_964629225.1 uncultured Ruminococcus sp. | reverse complement strand
GTTTTGAGGTTACACCGCATTTTCTAAAATACTTCCTTATTCACCCAGAGCATTGGCCTCGGAGTTTTTGCTGTGTTAGATGGGATCGGGGTATGAGGGTCGGGGAAGTTCCGAGGAGGTCGGATAATTCCTCATTTCTCATTCTTCATTTCTGATTTCCAATTTCTCATTCCGCTGTCTCTCCGTCCCTGTCGAGGATCTCCATGAACTCGACACCGGTGATGGTCTCCTTTTCATAGAGGTATTTTGCCAGCTCATCAAGCTTTCTTCTGTTATCCGTCAGTATCTTGACAGCCTTTTCGTGCTGACGCTTCACCGTCTCGACTACCTTGCGGTCTATCTCCTTTTGAGTATCGGCGGAGCAGGAAAGGGAGGTATCTCCGCCTAAATACTGATTGGTGACGGTCTCCATCGCCACCATGTCGAATTCGTCCGTCATGCCGAAGCGGGTTATCATGGCACGGGCAAGGCGGGTAGCCTGTTCGATATCGTTGGATGCGCCGGTGGTGATCTCCCCGATAGCGACTTCCTCGGCGGCACGTCCGCCGGTCAAAGTCGCTATTTTGTTTTCGATCTCGGTCTTGGTCATGAGTACCTTGTCATCTTCCTCCACCTGCATAGTGTAGCCGAGCGCGCCGGAGGTGCGAGGTATTATAGTTATCTTTTGAACGGGAGCGGAGTGGGATTGCAGTGCTGCCACCAAAGCGTGACCGATCTCATGATAGGCAACCGCCTTTTTATCTTTTTCCGTCATGATGGCGTTCTTCTTTTGATACCCGGCAATGACCACCTCGATGCTCTCTTCAAGATCTGCCTCACATACGACGGAGCGACCAGCCCTGACAGCTCTCAGCGCACCTTCGTTGATGATGTTCGCAAGCTCGGCGCCGCTGGTACCCGCCGCCATTTTTGCAATCGTATGAAGATCTACGTCGGGAGCGGTCTTTATCTTTTTGGCGTGAACCCTGAGTATCGCCTCCCGTCCCGCAAGATCCGGCAGCTCAACGGGGACTCGCCTGTCGAAGCGTCCCGGACGGGTCAGCGCCGGGTCAAGGGATTCCGGTCTGTTGGTGGCGGCTAATATGATGACACCCGTGTTGCCCTCAAATCCGTCCATCTCGGTGAGGAGCTGGTTTAGAGTCTGTTCTCTTTCGTCATTTCCTCCCAGTTGACCGTCGCGTTTCTTTCCTATAGCATCGATCTCGTCGATGAAGACTATGCAGGGGGCTTTTTCTTTGGCCTGCTTAAAGAGATCTCTAACCTTTGAGGCTCCCATTCCAACGAACATCTCCACAAATTCCGAGCCGGACATGGAGAAGAAGGGAACCTTGGCTTCTCCCGCTACCGCCTTTGCAAGCATCGTCTTACCCGTTCCGGGAGGGCCCACCAAAAGGACGCCCTTGGGCATGGATGCTCCCACGTCGGAATACTTTTTCGGGTCGTGAAGGTAGTCAACTATTTCCGCTAGGCTCTCCTTGGCTTCGTCCTCGCCGGCCACATCATCAAAGCGGATGCCTTCGGTTGAGGGAACGTAGACTTTCGCATTGCTCTTTCCGAATGACATAGCATTGCCGCCTAGATGCTTTGTGAGTTTTTTGCTCATATACTGGCCTAAAATAAGGAACAGTACGAGGGGCAGAATGAAGGTCAAAAGAAAGCTGAGTATGGGCGAAGTAGCCTCCTCTACATTTTTTGAGAAGACGGCGCCCGCAGAGTAGAGTCGCTCCGTAAGAGACGGGTCGTACATTGCGCCGGTGGTGAAGATCTGCTTTTCTTCCTTGTCGGTGAAGACGATCTCATCAGAGTCCACCTCGACTCTTCCGACGTTTCCCTCCTCCACCATCTGCATGAAGGTGCCGTAATCCACCTCTTTTATCTTTGCATCTCTGAGAAGGGGCGTTACTATCAGATTGAAAAGCACGATGATGAGAAAAACGATGCCGTAGTAGAATATCAGCGGTCTTTTTGGAGATTTTACTTCTTTCATTGCCGTTTCCTTTCGTGTTATGTTTTTATTTTGCTCATTTTGAGGTATCTTATCTGTCTGACATAAAAATCGGTTAAAAATGCGAAGAAATCGCGGAAAAAACTTGATATCTACCCACAAGTATGATATGATTTAATAAAAAGACATTGCCGAGACGGCGGAGGGTCAAATATGATCAGAGTAACAGTGTGGAATGAATTCCATCATGAAAAAATCGAAGAGGCAGTAAGCAAAGTCTACCCGAACGGTATTCATGCTGTCATTGCCGATTTCCTCGGAAAGGAAGAGGATATCGTAGTTCGCACCGCGACCCTTGACGAGGAGGAATGCGGACTTACCGAGGAAGTTCTTCAAAATACCGACGTCCTCATCTGGTGGGGACACATGAGACATTGGGACGTTCCCGACGAGATCGTAGAGAGGGCTAAGAATGAGGTCCTCAAAGGAATGGGTGCTGTTTTTCTTCACTCCGCTCACCATTCAAAGCTCTTCAGAGCACTCATGGGCACCACCTGCAACCTTACGTGGCGTGAGGACGGAGACTATGAGAGAGTTTGGACGGTCAATCCCGGTCACCCCATCGCTCAGGGCATCGGCAGATATTTCAAGCTGCCCTGTGTTGAGACTTACGGAGAGCCCTTTGCGATCCCGAACCCGGATGAGGTGGTCTTTATAGGTGGTTATTCCGGCGGAGAGGTCTTCCGTTCCGGCGTTACGTTCCACCGTGAAAATGGAAGGATATTCTATTTCCAGCCCGGTCATGAGACGTATCCCATCTTCAAGGACGAGAATGTCCAAAGAGTCATTAAGAACGCCGTACGTTGGGCAGCACCAGTCTACCGTGCCGAAAAGCTCACCTGCCCTTGGGTCAGAAAACCCGAGGAAGAGGAAGCCGAAGCAGAGGCGAAGGCAGAGTGATCCCGTCGGTCTTTGTAAAACGGGCAAAGCGAAAGAATTAAAACATGATACTGTCCCGCCGACCTGACTCGGCGGGACATTTTTTATCCCACCGATACGTTCCTTGTTACTGTGGGAAATTTCGGGCTTGATTTTTTTGCAAAAAAATGTTGACACGGGAGTTTTTTTGTGCTATACTCGCTCCATAAAGCGATGACCGGAAACAAGTAACCGTGCATGGAACCGTTCAGAAAGCTGCCGTGTGATGCGAGGCAGTCGGGGGTGCGCCGTGAATACATTCCGAGAGCTGCGCCGGGAACGTTCCTACCTGTCGGCATGGGCTAAAGCGGCGACGGACACCGACCGTAAAAGAGGTAAGGCATGTTTGTGCCTGATGAGGCGAAGGCTGTGAGGCTTTCGTAAACTGAGGTGGTACCGCGATCTATTCGCCCTCTGTACGTTTTTCGTACGGAGGGCTTTTGTTTTTCCTCACTCTTTTCGAAAACAAACGAATCTATCTGAAAGGGAGCATAGAAATGCCCATTACCGATCTTCTCGAAAAAAACGCAAGAGTATTTCCGAATGACACGGCGATAGTTGAGGTCAACCCGGCAAATCAGCCGGCAAGTCACGTGACGTGGCGTGAGTACAGCCTGACGGAGCCCGCCTCCGATTCGAAAAAGTACCGCCGTTCCATGACGTGGAAGGAATTTGACGTGAAAGCCAACAGATTTGCCAACCTTCTTTTTACCCGTGGGATAAAGAGGAATGACAAGGTGGCGATACTTCTCATGAACTGCCTTGAATGGCTTCCCGTCTATTTCGGAGTACTTAAAACGGGCGCCGTTGTAGTCCCCATGAACTTCCGCTATTCCGCCGATGAGATCAAGTACTGCCTTGAGCTTGCCGACGTTTCAAAACTCGTTTTCGGGCCGGAGTTCACGGAGCGCATCCTATCGATAAAAGACGAGATTCCCGGAGTCCGAGACTTCTTTTACGTGGGAGAAGAGGGAGACACACCGGATATTGCCGACAATTACGGACACATGACGCAGTTCTGTTCCACCACTGTCCCTCCCGTGGTTATCGGAGACGGGGACGATGCGGCGATCTATTTCTCCTCGGGAACTACCGGATTTCCCAAAGCGATACTTCACTCCCATGAGGCACTCCTCTCCTCGGCGGTGACGGAGCAGAAGCATCATTCACAGACAAAGGATGACGTTTTTCTCTGCATTCCCCCCCTCTACCACACCGGTGCGAAGATGCACTGGTTCGGCTCTCTCATATCGGGTTCAAAGGCGGTTCTTCTAAGAGGAGTAACGCCGGAGTGGGTACTTCAGACCGCCTCCGACGAGCAGGCAACGATAGTGTGGCTCCTTGTTCCGTGGGTACAGGATATCCTTGATGCCATCGACAGAGGGGACGTGAGACTTGACGATTACCGGCTCTCTCAGTGGAGGCTGATGCACATCGGCGCACAGCCCGTGCCTCCGTCTCTCATAAGAAGATGGAAAAAAGTCTTTCCGAACCAACAGTACGACACCAACTACGGACTCTCCGAATCCATCGGACCCGGATGCGTTCATTTGGGTGTTGAAAACATAGATAAAGTGGGCGCTATCGGCAAAGCCGGATACGGCTGGGAGACTATGATAGTGACCGATGCGACGCTTACTCCCGTCAAGAAAGGTGAGGTGGGAGAGCTTGCAGTGTCGGGCCCCGGAGTAATGAAGTGCTACTACAAGAATCCGGAGGCGACAGACGAGATCAAAAAAGGGAAGTGGCTTCTTACCGGAGACATGGCAATGGAGGACGAGGACGGCTTCATCTTCCTTGTGGACAGAAAGAAGGACGTTATCATCAGCGGTGGAGAGAACCTCTACCCGGTGCAGATAGAAGACTATTTGAGGGCATTTGACAAGGTGAAGGATGCGGCAGTCATCGGTCTTCCCGACAAGCGTCTCGGTGAGATAGCGGCGGCGATAATCGAGATCAAAGACGGAGTCGAGTGTTCTGTGGAGGAAGTGGAGGAATTCTGCCTCGGACTTCCACGGTACAAGCGTCCGAAAAAGATAATATTTGCCGATATCCCAAGGAATCCCACCGGAAAAATTGAAAAGCCGAAGCTCCGTGAGATCTATTGCGGAGAGCGGTTGGTGGAAGCCCAAAACAAGGGCTGATAAAAAGAAAGGCGGAAAATAAAATGACTACAAAAATACTGACTTTTGCAATGATAGTGTGCTTCTTCGCACTGATGCTCGGCGTGGGCTTTTACTGCAGACGCCATGCCGACAGTGTGGACGGCTTCGTTCTCGGCGGAAGGAGTGTCGGCCCGTGGCTGACGGCCTTCGCCTTCGGCACTTCCTACTTCTCGGCGGTGATATTCGTCGGATACGCTGGGCAGTTCGGATGGAACTTCGGCGTTGCCTCCACGTGGATCGGACTGGGAAATGCTTTTATCGGATCTCTTCTCGCATGGAATATCCTCGGCAGAAGGACGAGAGTCATGACTCAGCATATCGGATCGAAGACCATGCCCGACTTTTTCTCAAAGAGATACGGCAGCAATAAGTTGAAAGTGGCGGCATCCTTCATAGTATTCGTGTTTTTAATTCCCTACACAGCCTCGCTTTACAACGGTCTTTCAAGCTTATTTGCCGCATCACTTAACGTGCCATACTGGGTATGCATCGTAGTGATGGCGGCGCTGACCGGTGTCTACGTCGTCTTCGGCGGATACATGGCGACGGCAGTCAACGATTTTATCCAAGGCATCATAATGCTCGGCGGTATCATAGCCGTCGTTGCGGCGGTTCTTCTGAAGAACGGAGGACTCATGGGCTCAATGGAGCTTCTTGCCACAAGCGAAAACGGTGGCTGGCAGTTCACTTCCATGTTCGGTCCGGATCCTCTTGCCCTGCTTGTGGTGGTGCTCCTTACTTCCCTCGGAACTTGGGGGCTCCCTCAAATGGTGGGAAAATTCTATGCTATCTCAAATGAGGCGGCAATAAGAAAGGGAACATTCATCTCAACGCTGTTTGCCATCATCGTAGCAGGCGGTTGTTACTTCATGGGAGGCTTTGGCAGAATATTCACCACTCCCGAGGACGTTGCGGCAGGAGGATTTGACTCCATCGTTCCGAAGATGCTCTCCACTTTGTCCCCCGCTATTTCGGCGGTGGTCATCGTTCTCGTTCTCTCCGCCTCCATGTCCACTCTTTCGTCTCTGGTGCTAACCTCTGCCTCGACCCTTGCCCTTGACGTGATAGTACCTTATTCAAAGAAGGAATTCAGCGAAAAGAAGAAGTTGGTCATTTTGAGGCTGCTTATAGTGTTCTTCATTGCTGTGTCCGCAGTTATTGCGATCTTGAAGGATACCGTTTGGAAGGATTTCGTCTTCATCGCACAGATGATGGGAGTATCTTGGGGTGCCCTTGCAGGCAGTTTCCTCGCCCCCTTCCTCTACGGTCTCTATTCCAAAAAGGCTACCCGCGCCTCAGTGTGGGCATCCTTCATCTTCGGATGCGGTATGATGGTGCTCCAGCTTCTTATCTCCATGAAGGCGGTCACTCTCCCCGGAGCGTTTTTCGAATTGATATTCAAGAACTCACTCTACTCCGGAGTCTTTGCGATGCTCGGAGGACTGGTGATAGTTCCTGTTGTGAGCCTCTTCACGGGGAAGACCCTTCCCGGTGGAGTGGGTGAGATGTTCTCCTGTTACGATACGAAGGTCACCGTACCGGCAGAACATTCTCTCTCGGAGGATTGAGAATTCAAATAATAGGTCTTGATTTCTCCTGTATTCGACACTATAATAATATATTATCCCCGAATAACGTCCCAAAGACGGAGATTCGGATCATTAAGGTGGCAGACAACATGAAAAAACTGATGCTCGGAAACGAAGCGGTGGCCCGCGGAATGTACGAAGCGGGCTGCAGCGTAGTTTCTTCATATCCCGGCACCCCCTCAACGGAGATCACGGAGACCGTTGCAAAATACGGCGATATCTACTGTGAGTGGGCGCCCAACGAAAAAGTGGCGACCGAGGTCGCCTTCGGCGCATCCCTCGCGGGGAAGCGCAGTGCTTGCTGCATGAAGCACGTGGGTCTCAACGTTGCGGCAGACCCTCTGTTTACCCTCTCTTATACCGGAGTCAACGGCGGACTACTCATCTGTGTTGCGGATGACCCCGGAATGCATTCCTCTCAGAATGAGCAGGATTCCCGCCACTATGCCAAGGCGGCGAAGGTTCCAATGCTTGAACCGGCAGATTCGGAAGAGGCAAGGATTTTCGCAAAGGCGGCCTTTGAACTTTCCGAACGATTCGACACTCCCGTTATTCTGCGTATGTGCACGAGGATCTCTCATTCTCAAAGCGCGGTGACTCTTGAGGAAAGAGTGACCTTTGAGGGGGTTCCCTACGAAAAGAAGCCGCAGAAATTCATAATGGCTCCAGCAAACGCCATAAGACGGCATCCTCACGTGGAAAAGAGGATGGCAGATATTGAAGCCTTTGCCGTCACATCCAATCTTAACCGAATGGAACTTGCGGACGACGCCACCCTCGGTATCATAACGTCCGGTACCTGCTATCAGTATGCGAAGGAGGTCTTCGGTGACAGCGTTTCCATCTTGAAACTGGGCATCGTAAATCCCCTTCCAACGGCGCTCATAAAAGATTTTGCTTCCCGTTTCGAGCGGGTGGTAGTTATCGAGGAGCTCGATCCTTACATTGAGGAGTTCTGCCGTTCTATCGGCGTTGAGGTGGAGGGCAAGGAGTTGTTCCCCATGTGCGGCGAGATATCTCAAAGCACCGTGGCAAAAGCCCTCGGTGCCAAAGTCCCCGAAAGCATTTCACTTGATACCGACGTGCCGGTGAGACCTCCGGTAATGTGCGCCGGATGTCCCCACAGAGGACTCTTCTACGTTCTTGCCAAGAACCGTTGCACCGTACTCGGTGACATCGGCTGTTACACTCTCGGCTCTTCCGCTCCTCTCACTGCCATCGACAGCGTTCTCTGCATGGGTGCATCGGTGTCGGGACTCCACGGCTTCAACAAAGCCGGCGGCGGTGACAGCGGAAAAACTGTCTGTGTTATCGGGGATTCCACTTTCATGCACTCCGGAATGACCGGCCTTGTTAACATCGCCTACAACGACTCAAAGTCCACGGTGATCATCCTTGATAACTCCATTACCGGAATGACCGGACATCAGGAAAATCCCACTACGGGACGCAATATCAAGGGAGACCCTGCGGCGAAGGTGGATCTGGAGGATCTTTGCAGAGCTCTCGGTATCGAAAGAGTCAGAGTCGTTGACCCTTACGATCTCAAGAACACCGAAAAAGTGCTGAAGGAAGAACTGGCGTCAGATGAGGCATCCGTTATCATATCCCGCCGTCCTTGCGCACTTCTTAAATATGTCAAGTCAAAGCCCGCTATCAAGGTGGATGCGGACAAATGCCGCACTTGCAAAGCCTGCATGAAGATCGGTTGTCCCGCCATCAGTATCAAAGACGGCAAGGCACAGATCGACTCTTCTCTTTGCACCGGTTGCGGAGTCTGCTCCCAGCTGTGTGCTTTCGGAGCTCTCGGAGGTAATGAGTGATGGAAAACAGAAACATAATGATAGTCGGAGTCGGCGGGCAGGGATCTCTTCTTGCCAGCAAGCTTCTCGGCCACGTGCTTTTGGGAGAGGGGCTTGAAGTCAAGGTCTCCGAGGTCCACGGAATGAGTCAGCGAGGCGGAAGCGTCGTGACCTACGTCAAGTGCGGTGAGAGGGTGTTCTCTCCCATCATCGACAGGGGAGAAGCCGATTTCATCGTCTCCTTTGAAAAACTTGAGGCGGCAAGATATCTCGCCTGTCTCAGGGTGGGTGGGCACATCATAACGAACACCCAAGCTGTTGACCCGATGCCTGTTATCACGGGAGCCGCCGAGTATCCGGCGGACATACTCGACACTTTGTCCGAAAAAGGGGTGAATGTGGACAGCATCGACGCCTATTCTCTCGCTGTGTCCGCAGGATCGGGAAAGGCTGTCAACATAGTCCTCATGGGACGTCTCTCGCGGTACTTTGACATACCGGTCGAGACGTGGCTCTCAGCAATTGAGGAAACGGTGAAGCCGAAGTTTGCGGAGATCAACAAAAAAGCATTCATGCTCGGAAGGGAAAACTGATCGGTATTAAAAATGATTGAAGAAAGATATTATCAAAAAGAAGCGGAAACGATGCCGGTGGAAAAGATAAAGGAGCTCCAGTCGGCAAAACTCGTGAGTCAAGTAAAGCACGTTTGGGATAACGTGCCCTATTACAGAGCGCTCATGGAAGAAAAGGGAGTCTGTCCCGAGGACATAAAAGGGATAGAGGACCTTCATCTGCTCCCGTTCATCTCAAAAAGCGACCTTAGGGAGACCTACCCTTACGGAATGTTGGCAGTGCCTCTCTCCGACTGCGTTCGTATCCATTCCACATCCGGTACTACCGGCAAGAGAGTTATTGCCTACTACACGCAAGAGGACATCGATCTTTGGGACGATTGTTGTGCAAGAGCACTCGTCGCTGCCGGTGCCGGCCGTGACGATGTGGTCCAAGTCTGCTACGGCTATGGGCTCTTCACAGGTGGCATGGGTCTTCACGGAGGATCTCATAAGGTGGGAAGTCTCACTCTCCCGATGTCCTCCGGAAATACCGACAGACAGATCCAGTTCATGATGGACCTCGGTGCTACGGTGCTCTGTTGCACCCCTTCGTACGCCGCGTACATCGGCGAGAGCCTGAAGGAACAGGGCTACACGCCCGATAAGATCCCTCTCAAGGCAGGTATCTTCGGTGCAGAACCGTGGACCAAGGAGATAAGAGACAACATAGAGACCACTCTCGGTATCAAAGCCTACGATATCTATGGACTTACGGAGATGTCGGGTCCCGGTGTTGCATTTGAATGCAAGGAGCAAAACGGGATGCACATCAATGAGGACCACTTCGTAGCGGAGATCATCGATCCTGACACCGGTGAGGTCCTTCCCGAAGGGGCAGAGGGCGAGCTCGTCTTCACGTCCCTTGATAAGAAGGCGTTTCCTCTCCTTCGCTACCGCACGAGAGACATCTGCGTTTTGACAAGAGAAAAATGTTCTTGCGGCAGAACGTTCATCAGAATGAAGAAGCCCATGGGCAGAAGCGACGACATGATGATAATCCGCGGTGTCAACGTGTTCCCGTCACAGGTGGAAAGCGTTCTCCTCAGCGAGGGCTACACTCCGAACTACCGCATCGAGGTCGACAGAAAGAACAATTCGGACACCCTTGACGTCTACGTTGAACTGTCGCCCGAACAGTTCGGTGATACCGTGAAGGCGATATCCGAAAGAGAAAAAGCACTGTCCGGCGCTCTTCACAATATGCTTGGCATCGTTCCCCACGTTCATCTCGTGGCTCCCAAGACCATTGAGAGAAGCGAGGGCAAGGCCGTCCGCGTCGTTGACAGGCGCAAATTACATGACTGACAAGGAGAGATAAAAATGGCAATAAGACAGATTTCTGTTTTCGTTGAGAATAAGAAGGGAAGCCTTTCGGACGTTACCGACCTGCTTTCCAAAAACGGGATCGACCTGCGTGCCATGAGCATTGCGGACACAGCAGACTTCGGGATACTCAGAATAATAGTAGAGGAGACCGACAGAGCGCTCTCTATCCTTCGTGACAACGGTATCATTGCCACGGTTACGGAGGTGACGGCATTTGCGGTACCTGACCGCGCCGGCGGGCTTGCGGAAGTACTTCACATCCTCTCCGAGAGGAACATCAACATGGAGTATCTCTACGCATTGGTGACTAAGGTTGCCGGAAAGGCATTCACCGTAATGAGGGTTGAAGACAACTCGGTCACCGAGGACATCCTTGAGGAAAACGGTATCGAGATCCTGAGAGAAGAGGATCTTTGAAAAGAGGCGCAAAATGTCAAGTTTCAACAACAGCATGGCAGAACTCGGACGTGTCCGTTCCGTCATCAGAGATATCTTCGAGTACGGTAACAAAAGGGCAGAGGAGATAGGACGTGAGAACGTCTTTGACTTCAGTCTCGGAAACCCCAGTGTTCCGTCTCCGAAAAAGGTAAATGAGACCGCAAAAAGGCTTCTTGAAAGTTGGGATCCGGTGGCACTCCACGGCTACACGTCGGCGCCCGGTGCACCGGACGTGAGACGGGCAGTGGCAGATGACATCAACAGTCGCTTTGGCGCCGGTGCCAAGTGGGAGCTCATCTACATGACCTGCGGTGCGGCGGCATCTCTTACGGTCACTTTGGGTGCTCTTTGCGAGCCCGGCGACGAGGTGATAGCCTTCGCTCCGTTTTTCCCGGAATACAAGGTCTTTGCGGAGGCTTCCGGAGCAAAACTCGTGACGGTGGATGCGGATCTTGAAAGGTTTGGGATCAATTTTGCCTCTCTTGAAAAAAAGATTTCAAAGAAGACCAAGGCGGTCATCCTCAACTCTCCGAACAATCCCTCCGGTGCGGTGGTCTCACCTGCCGATATAAAGAGGCTTTGTGACGTTTTAAGAGAGCGGAGTGAAGAGTATTCTCACCCGATCTACCTCGTGTCGGATGAGCCTTATCGGGAGCTCGTCTACGATGAAAAGACCGAAGTGCCCTACCTTATGAATGAGTACGGTAACACCGTGGTCTGCTACTCATTCAGTAAGTCCCTTTCTCTTCCGGGAGAGCGGATCGGATACATTGCGGTATCTCCGAGAGCGGAGGACGCCGACGGTGTCTTCGCCGCAATCTGCGGCGCTGGAAGGGCTCTCGGTTACGTGTGTGCCCCCTCCCTCTTCCAAAGAGTAGCAAAGGAATGCCTTGGGCTGACGTCGGATATCGATGCCTACAGGGAAAATCGGGATCTGATCTATTCGGCTCTTACCGAGTGTGGATTCGAGTGTGTCCACCCGGACGGCGCCTTTTACCTTTTTATGAAGTCCCCCATTCCCGATGCAAAAGAGTTCTGCGATGCGGCGAAAAAGTATGAGCTTCTTCTCGTCCCCTCCGACAGCTTCGGTGTGGAGGGCTACGTTAGGATATCCTACTGCGTCTCAAACGAAATGATAAAACGGTCTCTCCCGGCATTCAAAAAACTGGCGCAGGAGTTCGGACTCTAAAAAAAATAAAACAACAGCCGAGGGGCATTCCGCCCCTCGGCTGTTTTGCGTCCTGTGAGCCGTTTTAAGACTGTTTTTCGGCGCTTTTGGATGGTGAGGAAGGGTTGGCTGGGAGTGGCTCAAAGCGGCTTAAAACGGCTCTTATATGCCCTTGTTCTTGCCGTCAAAGGAGACTGTCACCGTTGTGCCCACGCCGACTGCGCTTTCAAGTTTTACTGAGGCCCTGTGAAGCGAGGCGGCGTGCTTTACTATGGAGAGACCAAGACCCGTTCCTCCTGTCTCCCTTGAGTGACTCTTGTCCACCCGATAGAATCGCTCGAATATTCTGTCTTGATGCTCCCTTGGGATGCCGATTCCGGTGTCTTTTACTGTTAGCGTGGGGACTCCGTTTTCCGTTTTCACCGTCTTTTCACTTGGGGATACTCCTCCTACCGACAGGGCTTTTACCGTGTCTTTGACGGAGGCTGCCGACGCGTAGCCTATGGCATTGGGATTGCCCGCCACTGCGGCGATAACGTCTCCGGTAGTTACCAGTTCTTGGCGGTAGTTGCATTTGTCCTCGGTATCTGTGACGGACTCAAAGCCGTCTCTTGTATCGCTTCCCGCCTCACGTCTTATCAGAATGACGGTACCTTCGTTTCCTCCGGGTTCCTTCCAATCGGTTACTTTTCCGGTGAATATGTCGGCTATTGTTGCCACGTCAAGCTCTGAGATGGGGTTTTCAGGGTTAACTATGACGGCGATGCCGTTGTAGGCAAGTACGGTGGCCTTAAGCCCCTTTGCTTTTTCTTCATCCTTGAGGGCACGGCTGGATAGTCTGATGTCGCACCTTCCCTCAAGCACCGCTTGGATACCGCCGCCGGAGCCGGTGGCATTGTAGGACACGTTGACCCCGGTTTCGTTTTCATAGGACTCACCGAGAGCTCCCATTACCTTGCTCAAGGAGGTGGAGCCGTCGGTGGAGACACCTCCGTTTTTTCTGTAGGCCGCAAAGGCGGTGCAGAGTATGATCACAGCAATGATAAGACTAACTGTTTTTTTTCATTCTCCCTTCTTTTTGCTACGGTCTCATTATAGGACGCCTCCGTAAAATCCGAATGTATGGCGGTGTAAAATTCGGGTAAAATAGAAAAAGCACCTTACGTGGCATCTCCACATATGGTGCTTTTTTCAATAGTATTGTATTAATGAGAGGTCGGCAATTATCAAGCCGGGAGAAGCACAGCTTATACCGTGAGAAATGTCCGGTATCAGTCCACAAAGTCGAATTCAAACTCGAACATCCTGACAGTGTCGCCCTCTTCACAGCCTGCATTTCGGAGCATATCGATGATGCCGTTCTTGTTAAGCTGGGTCTCAAAGTACATTAAGGACTCCCTGTCGGAGAAATTGATCCTTCCGCAGAGCAGCTCCAGCCAACGTCCGCTGACAACGTAAGCGCCGTCGTCGGCACGTTTTATGACGGTGCCGTCCGGTGTTGCGCCTTCGTAATTCTCTTCGTACACTGCCTCCTCGGCCTCGTAGACAGTTATCGGCGGCAAGTCTTCAAGCATTTTTGATACCTTGGATACGAGGGCCTGGGTATTGTCTCTGATGGCGGCGGAGATAAATACCGTTTCGTATCCCCGCTTTTCCATCTCTTTTGCGAAATCCGCCTTCACTTTCTCATCGAATACCGTGTCGCATTTGTTGGCGGCGATGATCCTGGGTCTTGAATAGAGGACCTCGGAGAATTTTTTCAGCTCCTCGTCCACAGTCTCAAAGTCATCCACCGGGTCTCGTCCCTCAATGCCCGATATGTCCACTACCTGGACCAACATCCGACAGCGATCTACGTGGCGAAGAAAAGCGTGACCGAGCCCCGCTCCCTCGGAAGCCCCCTCGATCAGTCCCGGAATATCCGCCGCAACGAATCCGCTGCCCTCTCCCGTGGACACAACTCCCAGATTGGGCTCAAGGGTGGTGAAGTGGTAGTCTGCTATCTTGGGTCTCGCTTGTGAAATGGCGGCGAGAAGAGATGATTTTCCCGCAGAGGGAAGTCCCACGAACCCAACGTCGGCTATCATCTTAAGTTCCAGTATTATCTCCCGTTCTTCTCCGGGGATGCCGTTCTTTGCAAAGTTGGGAACCTGTCTTGTGGGTGTGGCAAAATGCTTGTTGCCGAAGCCGCCTCTGCCGCCCTTGCAGAGAATGTAGTCGTCACAGTCCGACATATCTTTGATTATGCGACCGCTGTTTGCATCTCTTATCAGAGTTCCCGCAGGAACCTTGATGATCACGTTCTCACCGTTTTTGCCGTGGCATTTCGCCCCTTCTCCGGGGCCTCCGTTTTGGGCGATGAACTTTCTTTTGTATCTGAAGGCGAGCAGCGTATTGCTTCCGGGGTCGATGGTAAAAATAATGTTACCTCCGTTGCCTCCGTCGCCTCCGTCGGGACCTCCCTTGGCAACGTATTTTTCACGTCTGAAGGAGACGCATCCGTTGCCTCCGTCTCCTGCTTTCACGAAGATCTTTATCTTATCAATGAACACAAAAGTCACCCTCCGTTTCGTTGTTTTCTTCGGTATTACCTTCTCATTATACTATAATATCCCCGCTTTTTCAACCGTAAGTTTTCCTCTTCTGCCACCGCTTTTTTCAAAATAGCCGTTAATAATGGGCCGACGGCTTCCAAGTCTTGTATTTTTCGATCTGAGAGTGCCAAAATGTAACAATTACCGGGCGTTTTGAAGGGTCAATAATGTTGAAAATGTCAAAAAAGAAAAAATACTATTGATTTCACCCGGGAAGTTTGCTATACTGGTGCTATCAAACGGTGCGTAGATCGTTCGCACGGAGAACTTAATATTTTAGGAGTCGTTCAATGGTTACACGCGATGTTACGATAAAGAACAGTGTTGGTCTCCACGCAAGACCGGCTACATTTTTTATTCAGAAAGCAAATTCTTTCAGATCCACTATCTATGTGGAAAGAGAAGACCGCAGAGTCAACGCTAAGAGTCTTCTCGGTGTCCTTTCTCTTGGCGTAGTCAAGGGAATGAGCATCACTCTTGTTGCCGACGGTGCGGACGAAGAAGAGGCTATCAACGGACTTGTCAGCCTCATCGAGACCGAACTTGACGATTGAGAATCTTGTATTATGAAAGGGCTGTCGGTCAGTATTGAGCGACAGCCCTTCTGTTGTATCACTTAACACGTTCTGCATTGAGGGGGGAAGGAGTTGCCATGGAAAAACGGAATGCCGACACACTTGAATTTCTCCGCACCAAGGCGGCATCTCTTCCCAGATGCCCCGGTGTCTACATTATGGAGAATGGGGAAGGCGAGGTCATCTATGTGGGCAAGTCCCGATCGCTGAGGGACAGAGTCAGTCAATATTTTCACGGCTCACACGATATCAAAACTTCGAAGATGGCATCCTCGGTATTCAATTTTCGATTTGTCATCTGTGCCTCGGAAATGGATGCATTGGTGCTGGAGAACGACCTCATAAAAAAGTATTCACCGAGATACAATATTTTGCTCAAGGATTCGAAGTCCTATCCCTACATCAAGATAACCGACGGTGAGTATCCGAGGATAGTGCTTTCGAGAAAGCGGACGGAAAAGGGGCGCTACTTCGGTCCTTATTCCGGTGCGGGGGTAGTCTACGGAGTTATCGGGACTCTTGAGCGGACCTTGGGACTTCCCTCATGCAAGCATTCCTTCCCGAAGGACATCGGGAGGGTAAGACCCTGTGTCTATCGGCAGATAGGGAGGTGCTGCGGGGTCTGCGCCGGTGACGTTTCCCGAGAGGAGTACTCCGCCATAATAGAGTGCGCCGCAAAACTTTTGAGAGGTAACACCAAGGCGGTGGCAGAGGAGCTTGAAAGACGGATGCTTGAGGCGGCTGAGGCGGAGAGGTTTGAGGAAGCCGCCCGTTGCCGTGACAGCATCTCCGCTCTGTCGGAACTCAGGGAAAAGAGAAAGACTCTCAAGATCCCCACCGGAGGTGAGTATGACGTTATTGCCCTGTCATCTCCGAGGGGACATCAGTGCGCCGCCGTATTCTACGTCAGAGACGGCATCATTTCCGACAGCGAACAGTTCATATTCGGCGCAGACGAGATAACCGGCTTCATCACAAAGAACGAAATGGATGGGGAAGAGATCGGGGCAAAGGGATCCTCCGATGTGCCGGCGGCTCAAAAAAGTGCCGACGGTAAAACGGCTTTGTCGGATGAAGCGGAAAAAGACACAGAGGGTGGAGACGGAGATTTCCCTTTTTCCGCCTTCATTATCAATCTCTATTCCGGGCGGGAATACATTCCGAGCGAGATCCTGCTTTCATTTGAAATGCCGGAGCATGAGAAAGAGCTCGTAGGAGCGCTTTTAAGCGGCAGATCCGGGCACAAAGTAACTCTCAGGACTCCTAAGAGGGGAGAACTCAGAAGTCTTTGCGAAATGGCCGAAAACGACGCTGAGACCCATTTTGAGAGCAGGCGTCGCCGCACCGACTCGGACGAGCGGGTGTTGGTGGCTCTTGCATCCGCGCTGAAGCTTGAGGTGGTTCCCGACAGAATAGAATGCTACGATATTTCAAACTACGGAGATGAATTCATTACCGCCGGTATGATAGTCGTTAAGAACGGACGGTTCAAAAAAAGCGACTATCGGTATTTCAGGATCAAAAACGGGGACGGGCAGGATGACTACGGCTCCATGAGGGAGACCTTGGAGAGACGTTTTTCGGAACTGTCGGGAGAGGATCCGTCATTTTCGGAACTGCCGGATCTCATACTGCTTGACGGAGGCGAGAATCACGTTTCCACCGTAAAAGAGGTGGCACGCCGCCTGGTAGCGGACGTTCCGATATTCGGAATGGTAAAGGACAAAAAGCATCGGACGAGAACTGTGACGGACGGAGAGAACGAGATCGACATAGCCTCGGATATCTCGCTGTTCAGATTCATCTACGGGATGCAGGAGGAAGTCCACCGCTTCACCGTATCAAGGATGCAGGCAGCAAAACTCAAGACCTTGAAGACGTCGGGACTTGAAAAGATAAAAGGCATCGGACAGGTGAAGGCGAAGGAACTGCTCTTGTCCATGGGAACACTTGAAAATATTAAAAACGCCGATGCGGGGACCTTGATGAAAGTCAAGGGAATCTGCGAGAGGGATGCGCTTGAGATAATATCTTATTTTGAAAAGATCAAGGAGAAGGAACAATGAGGATAATAACCGGAACTGCACGGGGAACGAGACTTATCACGCTTGAGGGAGAGGCGACAAGGCCCACCGGAGAGATGGTCAAGGAGGCCCTGTTTTCAATGATCCAGTTTGATATCGAAGGCAGGCGGGTACTCGACCTGTTTGCGGGAAGCGGTCAGCTTGGTCTTGAGGCCCTCAGCCGAGGAGCCGCTTCGGCGGTCATGACCGACATATCGAGAGATGCGGTGGACGTGATACTCGCCAACGCTCAAAAGGCACGTCTCCGTGAGCATTGCAGCGTTTCCGCCATGGATTATCAGTCCTATCTCAAAGGTGCTGCGGGAAGGGTGGCATTCGATCTTATCTTCCTCGATCCTCCCTACAATACCGACTGCATGGCAAACGCCCTTCGTCTTATAGAAGACGGTGGGATACTTGCCCCCGGAGGAGTCATCGTGTGTGAGACCGACACGGAGGAGGCAGAGAGAAAAAAGAGATCAAAAAAGAATGATGATGCCGACGAAGCGGTGAAAAAGGACGTTTTCATGTCGGATGAGGCTTTGATGGAAAGATTTACGGTGAGAAAGACCGCCCGTTACGGAAGAACGAGGATAACGCTTCTTGAGGCGGTAACGGAGGAGGACGAATGAGGGTCGGAGTATTTGCGGGTTCCTTTGACCCGGTGACCCTCGGTCACGCAGATATAATAAAAAGGGCGGCGGGACTGTTCGACTGCCTCTACGTTGCGGTGTCGAAAAATCCATCCAAGCAATGTCGCTTTACGGCTGAGGAAAGGCTTCATATGCTGGATACCCTTTTCGAAAACGAGCTGTCTGACGTCAGCGTAGGTCTGAGAGCCCTTATTTGGGACCGTCCGCTGTTCGAACTTTGCGGCGAGGTCGGTGCCTGTTTCATCGTCAAGGGAGCGAGAAACGGAGGAGACTTCGAGTATGAGAGGACCCTTGACCTTCAGACTAAATCCGTTTGCGGTGGGGTGGACACGGTGATACTTCCCGCATCTGCGGGACTTGAACACATCAGCTCCACGTTTGCAAGGGGCGTTATCGACTATGGTATGGACCTTAAGACGGCAATGCCCGCTTCCGTTGCGGAACAGGTCGCCGCTATTGCGGGAAGAGCGTTTTGATCTCACGGGAAATAATACGGTCTGTCGGACGGTGGTGCCGTTTTTCGAATGAATGACGGGATCGTCCAGGACAGTCGGGAAATGACCCAAAGGGGAGCTTTGTCGGCGGTGTTTCGCCCCGATAGACTTATTTACATCGTCTGCTTTGTCGATTTTTCTGTCCTCGGCGCATCGGCACCGAGGACTTTTTTATTATCCGCCGCCCAAGCGGCGTTTTTTTTGTCGTCTGCGATCGAAGTCGGTCGCTTGGATGCGACGGATTTCTTCAATTACCGAAATTAAACGGCATTTGTCGCTGCAAAAGACCGGTTTAGAGGGTAGTTTTGTCGGAGTAGATGGTGAAAATGCTGAAAACGGAGAAAAAAAAGGAAGTTTTTTTATCATTTTGCAGAATTGCCTATTGACAAGTGAAGTGGTTGATAGTATAATAAAGCAAAACCAAAATGCAACCGAGAGACAACTAAAGTGTCTTAAAGTGGTGCGGAATCATCTCAAAAGCACCAAAGTGGAGCAAAAAGATCAGATCCGACAGAGAATCATCGGATCTTTATGTCGTCTCAAGGTCACATAAAATCGACAGATAACTAATGCGACACCGCAGGAAACACCTTGCGAGCGCATTTGTAAAAACGGGTATGTTGCCTATTTTGGCAAGACGGTAATTTCAAGGAAAGGAGTCCCGGTATGTTCACAAGTCAGTACGACCACAAGATCGATGCCAAATGCAGAATGTTCTTACCGACGGAGTATCGGGATATCATCGGAAACGCCGTCTACCTCGGAAAGGGCACTGACTGCAATTTGTATCTTATGACCGTCGAAGATTGGGAAGCCTACAAGGACGAGCTTTTGAAGACCCTCTCTTACACAAGTGACGTGGACATCTTCAGGCACTTCTTCGGCAACACCGTGAAGGTATCCGTTGACTCACAGGGGCGGATACTCATACCGGCAAAATACATGGAGTACGCAAAGCTTTCAAGCCGTGCCACGATAGTTGGCTGCGGCATCAAGGCCGAAATTTGGAATCCGGATCTCTGGCAGGCATATCTTGACGGTGTGGACATTTCCGAGCTCACCCGCAAGATGGCAGAGAACAAGCTCTGATATCATGGAGTTTTCTCATGTTTCGGTGCTTCTCAACGAATGCATCAATCTATTGAAGCCCGAAAGAGGCGGAGTTTTCGTGGATTGCACCACCGGCGGTGCCGGACACTCTTTTGAGATCGCAAAAAGACTTCCCGAAGGGTCGAGACTTATTTGCCTTGACCGGGATGAGGATGCGCTGGCGGCGGCGGAGAAGCGGCTGTCACCCTATCGGAATCGGGTAACCCTTGTAAGATCGAATTTCTGCGACATTGCATCGGCTCTTGATAGCGTCGGGATCGAAAAGATCGACGGAGCATTGTGGGACCTGGGAGTATCCTCTTATCAACTTGACGAGGTGTCAAGAGGATTCTCTTACATGCATCCGGAATCCCCACTTGATATGAGGATGAGCCGAGGGGAGGGTCCTTCGGCGGCAGACGTCCTCAACACCTATTCTTACGAAGACTTAAGACGGGTGATATCCGATTACGGCGAGGAGCGATTCGCTCCGAGAATAGCCCGCGAGATAGTGAACTGCAGAGAAAAGGAACAGTTTTCCACGGCGGGACAGCTTGTGGAACTGATCATGAAATGCATCCCGAAGGCATCGAGGGTGAAAGAGAACAAACACCCTGCAAAAAGGACCTTCCAAGCGATTAGGATCGAGGTCAATCGTGAGCTTGACGTCATCGAGCCGTCCTTGAGAGAAGCGGTCTCAAGGATGAATTCGGGCGCAAGGGCGGCAGTGATAACCTTCCACTCCCTTGAGGATGCGATAGTCAAGCACACCTTCGCAAAAATGGCGGATCCCTGCGAATGTCCGAGGGACTTCCCCGTCTGCGTTTGCGGTAAAAAGCCATCTGTGAAGCTTGTAACGAGAAAGCCGATCCTTCCCACCGAGGAGGAGTTGTCGGTGAATCCCCGTTCAAGGAGCGCAAAGCTCCGTGGGGCTGAAAAGATCTGATCTTTTTTTGCCCTCATTACATAATTAATTATCCGATCATCTGTTTCGGAAATAACTCAAAAAGGAGGAGATACCATGACATATCAGAATGTTGACCTGTGTGAAAAACTGAAATACAGATTCAAGGATCGGGGACTAGCAAATGTCACGGTACGTCCTCAAGCCGGTTCTAACAGACCTTTGGCAAGGCCGAAAACGGAGGTTCCGAGAAGTTATGCGAGCCGTTTTGTTGCCCCTTCGGTCACTGCCGAAAATACTGAGAGACGCCTCCGTGTCGATCGCCGCAGTGCTCAGGGGAACAATGCTCGAAATAACGGCACAAGAGGCACCGGTGTGGAAAACGTTCCGCTTCCCGGTGAGCCTTACGGAACAGCTTATGCAATCGGAAGCTCCATAAGATACAAGGCGGCGAGATTCAATGGCAAAGCCTACGAGCGCCGCCGCGGAGCCACTCAAAATAAGACAAAAAAGAAGAAGACTTCCTTATTCAAATTGATCGGACGCGGTCTCGCTTCCTTCTTTGCCCCCGATGATGCACTTGAGGGTATCGCGGAGAAGAAGATAAAGCGCAAGCCCTTCCCCAAGGGACTTGTTTTCGGAGTCGTTCTTTGCACGGTGATGCTTTTTGTCGTTATCGGAACGTATTCCGGCTATTTTGAGGCTACCAGAGAAGTCGCGTCTCTTAAGGAGACTCAGAGCGCACTTCTTGAGGAGCGGGACAAACTGTCCAATATGCTCAGTGTCCGCGACGACATTCGC
Source organism: uncultured Ruminococcus sp. (assembly GCA_964629225.1). Classification (GTDB taxonomy): domain Bacteria; phylum Bacillota; class Clostridia; order Oscillospirales; family CAG-272; genus RUG14199. Next base: position 25,963 of record CAZVQC010000015.1, on the reverse strand, counting down.
GAGATAGAAAAGTACGCAGTCGATGAGATCGGCATGGTCAAGAGCGACTACATTGAAACCAGACACGTTTCCATCGCCGGCGGCGAAAGGATAGAGGTAATAAAGAACGGTGAAGAGGAGGCCTCCGAGGGCACATTCTCCACCATGCTTTCCGCCATGGGCGGCAATTTCCGGAAGCTGCTTGAATACATTGACTGAGACCCGTCGTAGGACGGTGAGTATCAGACGAATACCGACCGAAGAGCCAAAGAAAGCAGCACTTCGGTCGTTTTCATCTTATCGGGTCTTTTATTTGGCCCATGGGATCTTATGACACTTTTTTGCCGGTATTAGGGACGGGTATGCCGTCATATAATAGAACGGTTTGGATTTTTTGGAGGGACAAATGGAAAAAGGAAGACCGAGACTTGACAGGAATACCCACATAAAAGCCTATGTGCTGCTTGGCATCTTCGCCTGTGTGGTCATCTACATAATCTACGTTCTCTTCAATATGCAGGTGATATCCTACGCCGACTATCAGGGCAAAGTCGCAGATCAGATGACCACCGAGGTGAAGGTCAATCCCGAACGGGGCGATATCTACGATACCAACGGGAACCTGCTGGCTACCAACACGACGAGATATTTGGTATTCATCTCCCCACAGGACATTATAGATGCCATGAAACAGGTGGATGAGAACAATGCTACCCCGGTCTTTGAGTGGGATAATTTCGATGGTAAGCGTGAAAGCGGCCTCAAAATGGATGAGATCATCTCGAAATATCTGTCGGGAGTCATCGAGGGGGTGGACTACGAAACCGTTCTTGAAAAATGCGGTAAGGAGGGACGCCGTTACGAGGTCATCGCCAAGGAGATAGGCGAAGATGTGGCGGATCAGATAAGGCAGTTCAAAGAGGAGTACGGCTTTGACAGACAGATCTACCTTGTGGCATCCTCCATGAGATACTACCCTTACGGAAACCTTGCCTCCCACGTCATCGGCTTTACCGACCTTGACGGAAAAGGCATCTACGGGCTTGAGTATTATTATAATAACGTGATGGAGGGCACCAGTGGCAGATACATCACCGCACAGGATGCAAATAACAATGAGATGCCCTTCGAATACGAGACGTATGTTGAAGCCGAAAACGGCTACCGTATCGGCACTACCCTTGACGTCTACATTCAGTATGAGCTGGAAAACCAGCTTGAAGCGGCGCTGAAGGATCACAAGGTGGCTAACCGAGTCTGTGGCATCGTCATGAACGTAAAGACCGGAGGGGTCCTGGCAATGGCGGTAGCTCCTACCTTTGATCTGAACGATCCGAGGACTCTTGACTCACTGTCTCAGAGCGTTCTTGCGCAGTACACCGAGGGTACCGATGAGTACAATAAGGCGAGACTGGAGCTCCTCTACACAATGTGGAAGAACAAGGCGGTCACAGAGACCTACGAGCCCGGCTCTACATTCAAGATAATGACCACCGCAATGGCACTGGAGGAGAAGGCGGTGCGCACCGATGAGATGTTTTATTGTCCGGGATACATGAGGGTCGAGGGGTATCCCGATCCCATAAGATGCCACAAGGCAGGGGGGCACGGCTCGGTGACTTTCCGCGTGGGTCTGCAACAGTCATGTAACCCCACTCTGATGGCTATCGGTCTCAGGGTCGGTCAGGAAAAATTCTACCGTTACTTTGACCAGTTCGGCTACAAGTCCACTACCGGCATCGACGCACCAAACGAAGCGAACACCATAAGTCACGCATACAAGGACTTCACTATCCCGTCTCTTGCGGTCTACTCCTTCGGCCAGACCTTCAAGACCACCCCGATCCAGCAGATAACGGCCATTGCATCCGTTGCAAACGGTGGAAACTTGGTGACTCCTCATTTTCTTAAGGAGATAACGGACGATGACGGAAACGTCATAGAGAGTTTCAAAACGGACGTGAAGCGACAGGTGATCAGCAAGGAGACTTGCGACACTATAACGGAGATACTTGAAGAAGGTGTCTCAGGGAACGGGGGAGCAAGAAACGCCTACGTGAAGGGCTACAAGGTGGCGGCAAAGACCGGTACTTCTCAAAAGCGAGACAAAATGGACGAAAACGGCGAGGATACTCTCAGAGTCGGTTCCTGCGTTGCTTACGCTCCTGCGGACGATCCGCAGATAGCGGTGCTCATCATGGTGGATGAGCCGATGGGCGGAGTGGAATACGGAAGCGTCGTTGCGGCGCCTTACGTTTCGAATCTTCTGTCTTTCATCCTTCCGTATCTCGGATACGAGCCCTCCTACACCGAGGAGGAGATGAAGTACGATGAGGTCACCGTGTCGAACTACGTGGGTTCTTCCGTGGCAAATGCGGAAAACGATCTGTCCTGGAGAAAGATCAACTACAAGATAGTGGGAGACGGAGATACCGTCAAGGCTCAGACACCCGACGGAGGAAGCTCTTTCACAAGGGACAGCGGCGTACTCTACCTCTACACCGACGAATCCCTGGTAAAAGCGGAGATAACGATGCCGGATCTTGTGGGTAAGACTGCGGAGGCAGCCAACAGGATAGTGACCAATCTCGGTCTCAACGTGAGGATCTCCGGTGCCACCAACGGTGCGGCGGCAACGGTAAGGGCTCAAAGCCCCGCTGCGGGAGAGGTCGTTCCCGTCGGAACTTTGGTAACTGTTGAAATGAGGCACAGCATCACCTCGGACGACTGATAGAATAAAAAGGACGTGAAAGTTTTTCATTCTATTTTCGGGAGGAAAAACATGAAACTGTCCGAACTTATAAGACGGGCGGGGATAGTTCCCCTTTCCGTCACGGGCTCAGGGGATCCCGACATAGTCGGCGTAACCGAGCACTCATCTCTTGTAAAAAGAGCCTATCTGTTTGCTGCCCTTCGGGGGCTTTGGCAGGACGGAAATGATTTTACGGTGCAGGCGGCGGCAAATGGCGCCGCCTGCATTTTAACGGGGGAGCGACTTGTCGGAGACTTGGGGATTCCCCTTGTGAGAGTCGAAGACCCGAGACGCGCTCTCGCACGATCTGCGGCGGTTTTAAGCGGCGTTGACCTTGTTGGGGTAAATACTGCGGCGGTGACGGGAACTAACGGAAAAACCACCGTTACGGGGCTTCTCGGAAGCATTTTCACATCCTTTGGCAAAAAGAGCGGTATCATCGGTACTGCCGGCGTGTTTTCCGGTGGAGAGCCTCTTGAGATATCAAAGGTGGGAAGCGTTACCACTCCGGACCCGGAGGTATTCTATCCTACCTTGAATAGGCTCTTGCGGGACGGCTGCCGATTCATTGCGGCGGAGGCTTCATCCCACGCTCTCGCTCTGTCGAAACTGGAAGGCATCACTTTTGACGTCGGTATCTTTTTGAATCTCACGAAGGATCACCTTGATTTTCACGGGGATATGGAGAAGTATTTTGAAGCGAAGGCCGGCATTTGCCGCCTGTGTCGAAAAACGGTCATCAACACTTCCGACAGCTACGGAAAGCGCCTTTCGGAAATGATTTGCGGGGCGGTGACTTTTTCGGTCGGCGGCGATGACAACGATGCCGCATACCGTGTCTTGAAGGTATCCGAGAATGGTTTTGACGGAGTCTCCTATCTCCTTGAAGGTGAAAAGGGTGCCATCATGGTGAAAAGTCCCATGTGGGGACCTGTTGCGATCGAAAACACGGCGGCGGCAGCGGTGGCGGCACTTGAAATGGGAGTCGATACCGAGAGTATCCGCCGAGGAATTGCCGCTTACGGAGGACCTGTCGGCAGGGGAGAGACTGTTGCACTGACCGAAGAGGGCATTCGGGTGATAATAGACTACGCCCACACACCGGATGCCCTTGAGAGACTGCTTCGGACTGCATCCTCATACTGCGGCGGAAGACTCATCACCGTTTTCGGATGCGGTGGGGAAAGGTGTTTTGAAAAAAGGCGTGAGATGGGGCAGATAGCCGCCACGTATTCCGATGTCTGCATTGTGACCGATGACAACCCCAGAGGTGAGAACCCGGCAGTGATCAGAAAAGAGATCCTTGAAGGTGCCGAGAGCGTCGATGCCGATTGTGAGATCTTCGAAATAGGTGACCGAGGCGAGAGTATCGGGTTTGCGATCAAGATGGCAAGGACGGCGGACACGGTGATACTTGCGGGGAAGGGGCACGAGAAATACATTATCGACAAATGCGGAAAAAGATTTTTTTCCGAAAGAGACGAGGTGGCGAAGGCACTTTTTGAAAAGCAGCGAAACAGCAGTGATTGAGCTGTCCGATCCTGTGATATGAAGCATGGGATCGCTTGCGATGACGTCCTTTGACATGATACTGCAACAATAGCACCAAAAACAGGGAAGCAGAATTGTTGAAATGCACTAAGGCAAAAAACGTCACGTTATGTTATAATATTATATTAGAGAATGACACGGAGTTGTCCGTTTGAAAGGATGATAAATTATGAAGTCTGTTCTGAAACTGAAGCATCTCACTGCCGAGGAGATCGCTTCGGCAACGGGGGGATGTGCCGTCGCTGTGGGAAACGGCGGAACGGGAAAAGTCACGAATGTGATCTACGATTCGAGAGATGCGGGGGAGGGAAGCCTTTTTTGCGCCGTTAAGGGCGAAAGGGCAGACGGTCACGATTACATAGCAAATACCGTGAGAGCGGGAGCATCCGTGGTGCTCTGCAACAGAATACCGAAGGATGCCGAGGGTGAGAACTTCACAGCCGTTTTGGTGGATGATACCGTTGATGCCCTCGGAAAACTCTCCGGATATTACAGGAGTTTTTCCAAAGCGAGATTCGTGGCAGTCACCGGCAGTGTGGGCAAGACCACCACTAAGGATTTCATAGCATCGGTGGCAAAGGCGAGTTTCAACACCCTCAAGACCCAGGGGAACCACAACAACGAGATAGGACTTCCCATGACCCTCTTTTCACTCACCCCCGAATGTGAGGTGGCGGTACTTGAAATGGGAATGTGTAAGTTCGGTGAGATCTCCTTCATGACAAAATTGGTCAGACCGGACATTGCGGTGGTGACAAACATAGGCACCTCCCACATAGCTTCCCTCGGCAGCCGTGAGAACATCTGCAGGGCGAAGCTTGAGATAACGGAGGGAATGGCAAAGGATTCCGTTCTTTTGCTCAACGGAGACGAACCTCTCCTGACAGAAAGGAAAGTCCTGATCTCTCCTGCTCCCCGTTACATGGGCATTTACAACAGAAGTGCCGATTTCAAGGCCATGAATATCCGAACGAGCGGCGACGGAATGGTGTTCGACGTGCTCTACGGTGACCGTGCCGCCATCAACATGGAGATACCTATCCTCGGAAGACACAACGTCTACAATGCCATGGCTGCATTTGCGGTGGGTACCTTCCTTGGCATGAGTGAGGAGAGGATAAGGACCGGCCTTGCAAACTTTGAGGGCACGGAGATGAGGCAGAAGATCCTGAAGATCGGAAATATCACCGTCATCGAGGACTGTTACAACGCAAGTCCCGAATCCATGCGTGCCGCCATTGACGTGCTTTGTGCAAAGGCGAAAAAAGAGGGTGGCCGTGCTACGGCACTTCTCGGAGATATGTTGGAACTTGGCGAGAACGCAAGACTCATGCACGATCAACTGGGGCAGTATGCGGCTCAAATGAAGATAGAAAGGCTCTACTGCTTCGGTGCAATGGCGGACACCATTGCCGAGGCGGCGATAAAAAAAGGTATCAGAGCGGACAATGTGTTCGTTTTCCCCGATCTTAACGATCCGGAAACAGTGGCAGACGGGATAATGAAAAACGCTCTCACAGGCGACATTCTGCTTGTGAAGGCAAGTCGGGGCGTTGCTGCGGAGAGAGTCATCTCGCTGATGGCGAAGAGCAAAAAGAAAAGATCCGAAAACGGCAAATAAGGACGAACAAGGAGAGCAATATGAAAACAGATATAGCGGTGCTGGCGGCGGGAATGCTCCTTACATTCCTTCTCACGGTGTTGATCTCAAGAAAACTCATCCCTCTTCTCAAAAGCCGACATCTCGGGCAGCCGATACTTGAGATCGGTCCCAGATGGCACAAGAGCAAAGAGGGAACTCCCACGATGGGGGGCATCGCATTCATAATAGCCGCCCTCGTTTCTTCTGTCCTTCTCTCTGTGTTCTTCGGAGTGAAGTACGGCGGCGAGAGCATCGTTCCGTTCGTGCTCACCATGGCATATGCGGTTCTGTGCGGAATGACCGGTCTAATCGATGACCTTGCCAAACTGAAGAAAAAGCAGAACGAAGGGCTTTCCGCAAAGCAGAAGTTCGCTCTTCAAGTGCTTTTTGCGGTCTTGTATCTTGCGGCGATGTGTCTTCTTTGCGACCTTGGAAGCGAACTTAGGATCCCGTTTTCGGGTGGCTTTTCTCTCGACGTGGGCCTTGCGTTCTATGTCATCGCAATGTTGGTCCTCACCGGTATTGACAACAGTGTCAACCTCACCGACGGCATCGACGGCCTCGCCTCTTCGGTGACGCTTATCGTGTCGGTGTTCTACGGTGCTTATGCTCTGCTTAAGTTGCCCTTGGATTCTCCGTCGCTCTCAATGTTGGCTTTTATTACAGTGGGTGCTACGGCGGGATTCCTCGTCTACAATTTCTATCCAGCAAGGGTATTTATGGGAGACACGGGTTCTCTCTTTCTCGGAGCGCTGATGGCGGGCGGTGCCTTCATCATGAAGGATCCCCTCATCATTCTCATAGCCGGACTCGTGTACGTTATCGAGGCGGCATCGGTGATACTCCAAGTGGGCTACTTCAAACTGACCCACGGAAAGAGGCTCTTTAAGATGGCTCCGATACATCACCATTTTGAAAAATGCGGTCTCAATGAGATCTCCATCGTATTACTCTTCAGCGGTGCGGCAGCGGTATTTTGCGCAGTTGCATGGCTTTCACTTTGAAGCATTGGTAAAACATCACCGGGAGGTGCCGAATGAACAACGGTTCCGGAAGACGGATCAATAATGCGGAAGGACGGCGCAGCCCCGAAAACGGAGGCTACGGTGAAGTGCGCCAAGGGCGCACCGATGCCACTAGTCCCAAAGCTGAAATAATGCGCCCTCTGCCGGGAAGAAAAGCGGAGGGAACCAGATCTCCTCGCCCAAAAGCAGAGGTGACGAGAGCGCCCAAAAGAGGCTCCTACAGTTCGGGACGGTCGGTCAGACCCTACGGTGCCGTACAGAAGGCAGATGAAAAGAGCCTTGCCAAGGCGGAAAAGGAAAAACGCTGGTATGAAAAAGTAGCAAGGACTAAAGGAAGTCCCGACAGGATATTCTTCATCCTTGTGGCACTGCTCATCAGCCTCGGCATAGTGATGATCTACACTGCCAGTTATCCGGCGGCTATCGCCAAAGGGCTGTCCGGCTCCTACTACGTTATCAAGCAGCTTCGGTGGATCGCCATAGGAACTGCGATCATGCTGATCTGCACGTTCTTTCCCACCCACCTTATCAAGAAGTTTTCACCCGCGATCTACGGCTTTTCCATTTTGATGCTGATCGCAGTTCTTATCTTCGGAACCACGGCGGGAGGCGCCAAAAGGTGGATCAATATCACCGAGGACATCCGTATCCAGCCCTCGGAGATCGCAAAGCTTGCCATAGTTCTCATGCTGGCGTGGTATCTTTCCAATCACGAGAATGAAGTCCGGGACAAGGGCAGTTTTAAGAACCGTCTTATCTACGGAGTCCTCATCCCCGGCGCATTCGTCGGAGTAATGGCGCTTCTTATCGCATTTGAAAAGCATCTGTCGGGTCTCGGCATCACGGTGATACTCGGCGTTGTGGTGCTGTTCCTCGGCGGCGTGGATATGCGTATCACAGTCCCGTTTTATATGGGGCTGGCAACGGTGGGAGTCCCAGTTTATCTTGTGATCAATCCCTACGCTCTGGAGAGAGTCACTACTTTCTTTGATGACGAGGCGGATATTCTCGACGAGGCGTGGCAGACCTATCAGGGTACCCTTGCCATCGGATCGGGAGGCTTTCTCGGAATGGGTCTTGGGCAGAGCCGACAGAAATACAGTTACGTTTCCGAGGCTCATAACGACTTCATCTTCACCATTTGGTGTGAGGAGATGGGATTCGTTGGGGCAATTGCGGTAATTGCGCTGTTTATGGCGCTGATAATCAGAGGGTACCGTATTGCTCTCAGAGCACCGGATAAGTACTCGTCCCTCATCGTCTTCGGCATCGTGACACAGGTGGGAGTCCAAGCGTTTCTTAACATCATGGTGGTGTCCGATGCATTTTTCAATACCGGAGTGTCACTGCCGTTTCTTTCCTACGGCGGCACGTCCCTTGTGATGCTGATGGCGGAGATGGGGATCGTGCTTGGGGTATCGAGGCGATCGTATGAAATACTTGAGTGAAACATAATAAGGAGATCATCCAATGAGAGTTCTTATAACGGGCGGAGGCACAGGCGGTCACGTCAATCCCGCGCTTGCCATAGCCGACACGATAAAAAGAAACGATCCCGACAGCGTGATAGAATACGTTGGAACGTCCCGAGGTATCGAGAACAAATTGGTGCCGAAGGCGGGATACAAGGTCCACCATATCGAGATCCGAGGGATACGTCGCAGCTTGTCTCCGGAGAATATCAAGACCGCATATTATGCGCTGACGTCTCCCATGAAAGCAAAAAAACTCATTCGTGAGTTCAAACCGGATATCGTCATCGGTACCGGGGGATACGTTTGCTGGCCGGTGGTGAAAGCTGCCTCCGAGATGCAGATACCCACAGCCCTCCATGAGTCGAACGCAGTTCCGGGAGTGGCGGTTCGGATGCTCGCCGGAAAGGTCGATCGCATATGGCTCAATTTTGAAAAGACGGGAGAGGCCCTTCGTGAAAAGGAAAAACTCCTTCACGTTGGAAATCCACTGAGGACTCAGTTTGCGGAGTTTTCAAAGAATCAGGCTCTTGAAAAACTGGGACTTGACGGAAAATACGAATACGTTCTCCTGTCCTACGGAGGAAGTCTCGGTGCGGAAAAAGTCAATGAGATGATGCTGAAGGTGATGAATGAGGTGGTGTCAAAACACCCTGAGATCTACCACGTTCACGCAACGGGAGCGTCCTCCTATGAGAAGGTCAAGGCGCAGTTCGATTCACTCGGACTTGATAAGTGTGATAATATTCGACTTGCGGAGTACATCTACGATATGCCGGTCTGTATGGCGGCATCCGACCTTACTGTGTGCCGTGCAGGGGCAATGACGGTGTCGGAGATAGCGGCGGCAGGGAAGTGCGCACTGTTCATCCCCTCGCCAAACGTAACCAACAATCACCAGTTCAAGAACGCAAGTGTCCTTGCCGATGCCGGAGCGGCATTGGTCTATGAGGAAAACGGCATTGATCAGTCGGATATAGTAAGTAAGATATCCCACCTTTTATCAAAAGCGGGTGACGGTGAGAGAGATGCAATGGAAAAGGCTGTGAAGGCGTTCGCGGTGAAGGATGCAAACAGGCTGATCTATGAGGATATCTGCAAAATGGTTGCGGAAAGTAAGAAGATAGTCAACAGAAAACTGAGATAAAACATATCAAAACATCGAAAGGGGGTGCAAAAGGTGGCGTCCGACGGAAGAAGCGGAACTAAAACGAGAGATCCCTATTCCACCGGTAACAGTAACTGGAATACGGAAAAGTACAAAAAGAGCGTTCGGACCGAAAGGACTGCCACACGGGTCATCACCCCTTTCGGAAAAGAGACCGGATCGTATTTCTATGACAACACTCCGGATACGGTAAAAAAACGAAAAAAAGCGGAACTTGCCAAGATACGCACGAAATGGAAAAAGGAAGCAAAGAGGAATCGAAGGCTTCAAAAATTCAAAAGGGTGGCAGGCACCGCAGTTATTATGTTACTGTCGGTGACGGTGCTCTTTACGGCAGTGTACAAGCTCTTTTTCAAGGTCAAAAACGTGGATATAACGGGTTCTTCAAGCTACTCATCCGAGGAGATATTGGAGGCAACGGGGCTCGAAAACGGGGACAACCTGTTCTCCTTCAGCTCCGTCAAGGTGGGAAACAGGATCAAATTCTATTGCCCCCTTGTGGCAAGCACGGACTTTGACAGGACGGTTCCGGACAAGCTGAAGATAGATATCACCGAGGAGGCACCCACCTACTATGCGGATATCTACGGAGTCTGTTACGGCGTGTCGGACTCTCTTAGATTGCTTGAGAGGATCGACGAGAGTGAGGCTTACGGTGCCGGGATGATAAAGCTGAAGCTGCAGGCGGTATCGAACGCCGTTGCGGGAGAAAAGATAACGCTCAGAAGCGAGAGGGCACAGCGATATCTAGAGAACACCGTGACGTTGCTCAATGACTCGGACCTTAAGGAAAAGATAACCTCAGTGGATCTTACCGACGACTTCGATCTTTACATGGCGTCGGAGCATCGTATCAAACTTGAATTCGGCACCCAGGAGGATATGGATGTGAAGATCCGGCTCGCCTCCGCAATACTCAAGGACGAGCTGTTCAATAACGAAAACAAGGCGTCGGTGGACCTGAGAGATACCTCAAAAAGCAGTGTTATTATCGACAATCAGCTTGAGGTGGAGTAAAAACGTTTCAAAAAAACTTTTGCAGTTGCTGAAAAGTCGATGTTTGAGTGTGCGTCTAATTAGTCAAACGACAAAAAACCTAAAAAATGCCAATAACTGGTAGTTAACGAAAAAAATTTACTTTTTTTCTCCAATTTGGTGCAAAAACTTTCGCTAACATCTTGAAATTGCCGAAAAAACAGTATATCATAATAAATGAAGTTTGTTTTCGCACTTCCTATTACAAAAGCGGAAAATGACTTGAGAAGAACAGAAACTAACAATCATTACATAACGACGGAGGACACAAAAATGCCTTTTGAACTTGATGACAACATTTCCAGCGGAGTGAACATAAAAGTCATAGGAGTCGGCGGCGGCGGAAACAATGCTGTCAACCACATGATCGTTTCTAACGTCAAGGGCGTTGATTTCATCGTGATCAATACCGATAAGATGCCCCTGCTTCATTCCAATGCTACCAATAAGATACCGATAGGCGAGAAGATAACCAAGGGCCACGGTGCAGGCGCCAACCCCGAGGTGGGCGCACTCAGTGCCGAGGAGAGCATCGAGGAGATCAAGAATGCCATCAGCGGAGCCGATATGGTCTTCGTAACGGCAGGTATGGGAGGCGGAACCGGTACCGGAGCCGCACCTGTTGTCGCTCGCATCGCTCATGAGCTTGGCATCCTCACGGTAGGTATCGTCACAAAGCCTTTCGCATTTGAAGGAAAGCGCAGAATGACACAGGCCGAGACAGGTATTGCCGAACTCAGACAGTTCGTCGATTCTCTTGTTATCATCCCCAACGAGAGACTCAAGCAGGTCTCCGACAGACCCATTACTATGGTCAATGCTTTTGAGATTGCCGATGACGTTCTGAGACAGGGCGTCCAGAGTATCTCCGAACTTATCAATATCCCCGGTTATATCAACCTTGACTTTGCCGACGTTACCGCAGTCATGAAGGACGCGGGCTACGCTCACATGGGTCTTGGAAGTGCCACCGGTAAGGACAAGGCCGAATTGGCGGCTAAGGCTGCTATCTCCAGCCCTCTGCTTGAAACTTCCATCGCAGGCGCTAAGGGAATTCTTATCAGCATCACCGCATCTCCCGATATCGGCATCGATGAGATCGACCTTGCTTCCAACATGATCGCTTCCGAGGCACATGAGGATGCAAACGTCATCTGGGGAGTCGTGTTCGATCCCGCACTTGAGGATCAGATGGACATTACCATCATCGCAACCGGCTTTGAGAACAAGAACGAGGATGCGGAGCAGAAGAATGCTGCCAAGGCTTCCAAGAAGACCGCAAACGGAGATAAAGCTGACAGTGATGAGTCCGAAGAGGTGGAAGACCCGGATTTCGAGGAGCTTATGGGAATGCTCAAAAAAGACAGAACTCCCGCTCCCGACATGATCGACCCGAACCGTAACAGCGGTATGAACGGCGACGGCGGTATGAACATGGGCTACGGCGGATACGGCATGCCCGATTTCGGAAGAAGGTATTGATGAAGAAGCGGACAGGTGACGGTCAACAGAAATGACCGTGAGCCGAGGCTTCGCTTGAAATAACACTGTAATGCAAAGTGACCGACGTATTGCATCCCTTTGAGGAGGCTGCAAAAGTCGGTCACCCTTTTTTCGGTACTTTCCCGAAAATGGAATGCCATATGGCGTTCAAAAAAAGCATTGCTTTTCGCGGAAAAGTACTGAATAATGGTCATCGTTCGGTTTTGTCCTCTCCTTTTTCAAAAATCTTTCAGCTTATTGGCGATATCTTACCCATTTTAGATCGGATGTTTTTATCTTTTCCGAGCTTAACGAAAGGTCACTTGCACTTGCAAACAGCCTTTACGAATCGTATCCGAAAAAAAGATCCTTTGTCTTTTTCGGTGTTTTCAAGGATGATGAAAAGTTCTTTGAAATGACGGAGCGTGCCCACATGATAGGAGCGGTGTGTTTCAAGAACGATATTTCAAGTATCGATTTCAAATTTCACAGTTCCAAGAGCCGTATGTGCTTTTTTATGATAGGCGAAGATGAGACGGAAAACGAAAGGTCTGCCGTCAAGATCATAGATGTGTTCAAACATCGCAAGAATACGGATCTTTTCGTTTTCTCGATCCAGTCGGAAGCAGAGGCCATTTTGGCTAACACTTTGCAAAATGCCGGAGGAGATGACGGAAGACCCGTTGAGATCAAGGTGCGCCGTGTCAATGAGGTCAGATCTCTGATACTTCGTAATTTATATGAGAACGGATACGGCGAGATCTTTTCCTCGGCTGTTGATAACGGCGGAGCGGAAAAAGAGATCAATGCGGTGATCCTCGGCCTTGGACGGCACGGTACGGAAATGCTGAAGGCTCTTCCTTGGTTTTGCCAAATGGACGGATATCGGGTGCGTATCGATGCCTTTGATACAGACCCGATGGCAGAGTCGCGGTTTTCTTCTGCTTGTCCCGAGCTTACGGCATTCAGTGGAAAGGGCGATATTCCGGGTGAGTCGAGATATGAACTGTACGTTCACTCCGGGGTAGATGTGGATACGGATGCTTTTGATAGGGTACTGAAAGAACTTCCGCCTGCGACTTACGTCTTTATTGCCCTGGGAAGTGACGAAAAGAATATTTCGACTGCAATGAAGCTCCGCACTCTTCTGTTGCAGTGGGGACTTATGCCGAGAATACAGGCAGTGGTGGAAGATTCCGAAAAGAGATCAGCACTTTCCGATATTGCGAATTACAAGGGGCAAAAGTACGACATTGGTTTTATCGGAGATATCAAGACTTCATTTTCCGAAGAGACTGTTCTTTCATCGGACATCGAGCGGGAAGCTCTTGCCCGTCATATGAGGTGGGGTAAAGAAGAGGACTTTTGGAGATTCGACTACAATTACAAGTCTTCAATGGCATCTGCTATCCATCGAAGGATGAAATCCCTATGCGGTATTTCCGGCATCGATAAAGCACCGGATGACCGTGATGAGAGGGATAGATGGGCTCTCAGAATACTTGAACACCGCAGATGGAATGCATATATGCGCTCCGAGGGCTATGTTTACGGTAAGGTGAGAAACGACCTTGCCAAAATGCACAATTGTCTTGTTCCTTTTGACGGATTGTCTGAGGCTGACAAAGCAAAAGACGATGATTGAAACGGAGATGCCGTTGCGCTCGGAAAAAGGTTTTGACCGGGCCGTCAAAACGAGGAGCAAATCCAATTGGGCGAAGTCTTCATTTTCGGAAAATATCGGTGAGTCATGACCCGTTTGACGGTCTGCTATATGCCGATTTTATAGTAGTAGACAGAATAAAAAAGGTGACACCTCCGAGATCCCGTGCCGGGACGTAAGATACGGTCACCTTTTGTTTTTACCAAGTTCTGTTTTTTGTCGGAAAACTGTCGGATCACGGCTTGGGTCTGTCATCAAAGTCTTGATATTGAGATGTACTTTGAGACGGACCGCTTTGGAATGTGCCCGGAGACATGGAAGCAGCACTTTGAAATGTCGAAACGGCTGTGTCACGCACTTTGAAGACGAATTCGCCATTCTCATTGACTACAAGATACGAAGCCAAAACGGGGTGCTTTTTAACAAGTTGAAAGACGATCCATGGCCGGTCCATAGTATCACGCTTTGAGAACCTTCTCACGTTCATAAAACAGACGACATAGAGGAAGATCAAAAACGCTATCAGGATAATGAAGTAGATAGTTTCTTCCATGCTGCAGCAATAGTCATAGAAGCCGTGGGCAGCGATGGCCAGAAGGATACTTAGGACCAAGTACCGTGAGCCGGAGAACCGGTTCTTTACCGACGGGATGTAGCCCTGTCTGTGAAGTTCCCATTCTATTGTCCTTGCTTTTTCAAACATGTGCCAATAACTGTAGAAGCAGCCCATGATAACAGCAAAGAACATATGTGCCGGAACTGCGCTTATTGCTCTTGCTACGGCGTTAACGAAGCCGTTTCCAAGCACATACAGCACGTTTTCCAATGCGGCGAAGCCAAGGGAGACGAACACGGAGTAGATGATCCCGTCAAACAGACTGTTGAAGTTCTTGTTCTTCCTAGTCACAAGAATCAAGATCAAGAATTTGAGCCCCTCCTCCACCAGTGCCACGCCGATAAAGTTGCTTACGAAAACGTAGAGTTTGTTTGTGCCGCTCATCAAATAGAGTGATCCGCCGATGTCGTAAGCAAAGGTCGAAAAGACCCCATCGATCACCACCGAAAAGATCTCCTCAATAAGAGCCGCAGGGAGACATATGACCGCTCCCAAAGCGAAGAGAGTCAAAAGAAGTCCGATAGGTTCTTTTTCGACACGGTCTTTTATGTAGATGTAGATAAGAAGCACCACTGCAGGCAGCAGTGCCGCACAGGTCAAGAGTACCGTCATGATCGCATCTCGCTTAGTATTTCAATTTTATGTTTTGCGGAATAAAAACATTTTTTTTGACAGAATTAACTAACTTAAAATTCATGTTGATCATTGTATCATAACATCCGGCAAAAGTCAACCGGGATCGCCATATTATCCTAATCTGGCGATGACGAAAACCGGTGAAGATCTTAACTGTTGAACGTGTCTCGGTTACAGTCGGCATCGGGCTCTGATTTGCAGCGGCTTATGTCAGTATGTCATTCTGTTTGCCGAAATGAACTCATTTTTCGGACACGGTCGTGTTTCCGGTATTCTTTCATCCGGTACTATTCCGTCATGTGTTTTGAAGGACTTCTAATTTCTCAAAGCCATGAAAAAGCGTTGCATTATTCAAAAAAATACGGTATAATCGGCTGTGAGAATAATATGGAGGTTTCCGGTGACCGAATGGGGAAAAAGAAAGAAATTATCAGAGCTTTTGTCGGGTGGGTTCTTTTTGCTACGTTGTTTTTGAACACGCACTCCGTCATTTTCGGTGCGGTGGACGGTGAGGCGGCAAAGGAAACTTCCAATTTCACAAATCTCGTTGTGTTTGTGAAGTTCGACGGAGAAAGCGAATTTATTGACGACGTATGCGGCGGCAAGACCGCTGTGAGAGACGTGGTGGAAAACAGCTATATCACCGCCGACTACTCGGTGAGAGATTACTATGAGCGAGCATCATTCGGGAAGGTGAAGATACAGAACGCCTACCTTTTTGATGTGGACGGAGGCTCCCTTACTTTGAGTCACCGCCGCGGTTATTACTGTTCCGAGGACAGTGCGGGCTCAGAGGGGTACTCCCCCGATGAGTACGCCATGAGGATGTACGAACTTAAGGCCGACTGGTCATATGCCGTCAATTTCGCCATCGAAAACGGTGCGCCGATATGTGATGTCCGCGGGAATGAGGCCTTTTCTTACCATGACCTTGACAAAAACGGAGACGGCTACATCGACAGCCTTACCGTGATATACAAATACTCGGATCAATACAGCGTGTCCTGGAGCGACTGTCTTTGGAACTACCAAGACTTTTACAACGGGGTCACCGTCACCGACGGGAATACGGAAATAAAAAGCGGTCAGTATCTTCAGTTCACAGCCAATTTCGGCTATCTGTATTCCGACAAGAACGGTGCTCAGTTTGCCAGTCTTAAGACTGCCGTTCACGAGACAGGCCACATATTCGGTCTTAAGGATCTGTACAGAAGCGAGACAAACTCCCGAGTCTACTATATGTCGGCTATGGCGAAGGCGATATCTCCCGTTCCCCAATATATTTCCTCAAAGGAGCGTGAGGCTCTCGGCTGGATAGGAGATGAGAACGTTCTCAAGATCCGCGCGCCCGGAACTTACAGTGTCAACGTCACCTCTGACGGCACGGAAAACGGAGTGATCTGTTGCAAGATAGAACTTCGGGGGGGACTTAAGACCGCATATCTTGAGTACCGTGATTTCGAAAGCAGTGCGAACAGATATGACAGTCAGAACAAGGAAGTCTACAATGCGGATGGAGCCCTCGTCAAGGGGCTGACTTTGAAGTCCGGTCTCGTATGTTTTCTTGTTGACAGGGACACCAAGTTCCCGAACAATCTTAATACATCGGGATCCTACTGGAACTATGAGGTGCTTGGAGGCAACTATGCCACAAAGAGCGATGCTGCCCTCGGAGTGGGGGAGTCTCAGTATCTTTCTGCAAATGTAGAAGTTGAAGTTCTCTCAATTGAAAACGGGAAACTCACCTTCAAAGTGACGGGAAACGGTATTGAGGGGGGACACGTCCACTCTGCCGCAAAGGTCGATGCGCAACCTTCCACCTGCGCCGAGAAGGGCAACGTTGAGCACTATTTTTGCCGGGAGTGCGGTCAGTGCTTTTCCGATGAGAATGGGGAGATATGGCTCTCCCGCGAAGACGTTGCCGTACCATTGATACCTCACACGCCCGGAGATTGGATAGTGGACAGAGAGCCGACACCTACCGCCGATGGTGAGAGACACAAGGAGTGTCTTGTGTGCTTTGAGGTGTTGACTGTGGAAACGCTCCGATTAGAAGAAGAGACGGTGACAAAGGGGGACGTTGACGGTGACGGCAGGGTCACCTCAAGGGATGTTTTGATGTTCCGACGGTATCTCGGCGGCGTTCTTAGCGATACCGGAGCTTTGAGAACCGATAGTGCCGATCTTGACGGTGACGGCAAGATAACGGCGAGGGATCTTGTGAAACTGAGAAGGATCGTAAGCGGCATGACCTGATATATTGATATCGGCCGCCGATGCCACTTCAAAATCGTCTGTAAGGGCCTTGCAAGACGATATTCGGGGCTTTTTTGTTCTAATGAAGGTATTTCCCTTACTCGCCTCAAAAATGCCGAAAATAGGGCTCTTATCGGTTTTCGGTGCGAAAGGCAAAGCAAAAACAAGGAGAGAAAACGGAAAATGAGCGATATCATTGATATCATGAAGGAAAGACACAGTGTGAGGCAGTATCTTGAGACTCCGATCGAAGCGGCAAAACGGGAGGCTTTGAACAAAGCCGTCACAGATATCAACGGGGAGAGCGGGCTCAATATTCAGATAATTTACGATGAGCCGAAGTGCTTTGACTCCTTCATGGCGCATTACGGGAATTTTTCCGGTGTGTCAAATTATATCGCCGTTGTTGGAAAAAAGTCAAAGGATCTTGACGTGACGGCGGGATATTACGGTGAGAAATTGGTGCTTGAGGCTCAAAAGCTGGGACTTGCCACCTGTTGGGTGGCGCTGACCCACGGAAAGAGCAAGGCGGAGGTGAAAAAGGGAGAGAAGCAGCTCTGCATCATCTCCCTCGGATACGGAAAGACGGCGGGAGTTCCCCACAAGGGCCGTCCCATTGAGGCCTTGTGCAATTGTGCCGATAATATGCCCGAAAACTTTGCCCGGGGGATGAGTGCGGCACTTCTCGCTCCCACCGCTATGAATCAACAGAAATTCTATTTCGAACTGAGGGATGACGGAAGCGTCAAGGCAACAGCCGGAAAGGGCTTTTATACCGTTCTTGACCTCGGTATCGTAAGATACCACTTCGATATCGCCTCCGGTATCAAGTCCCGTTAAACGGTATCGGCAAAGGGCGAGGCGGGGCGGATATAAAAAAGGACAAGGCTTGAGAGAGATCTCAAGCCTTGTTTGTTTCTGTTGGCACTGCGGTACGTCAGATCTCCTTGCGGGCTTCTTCGAGGCGAAGTCTTTTGATCTCTTTGTTTCCGAAGCGAATCATACGGACTGCGATGACGAAGACGCCGAGAAGGAGGACGAGCCCCGACAGGATATTGATGCCTCGTCTGAAGCCGGAACGTTCGGAGCCGAACTTAGCGAGGAGGGTAGTTTGAAGAACGAAGAGAGCTACAAGTGCCACCGACAGGTTGACGTTTTTTGCGGCGTTCTGTATCGGGTCGAGACTGTTGCCGTGTTTGATAAAGTCGATGAACGCCCAGACGACTCGGTAGAATGTGTAGAACGCGATGGCGTAGACTATGTGTCCGGGGTATTCAAAGGCTCTGTTTTGCCAGATCATTTGAAATAGCATGATAGCTACTGCAAAGTCCATGACGAAAAGAGAAAAACCGGTGAAGCGATATTTCTTGAGGGCGCTGAGCATGGTCTCGTCTTTGGAGTTCTGTCTCATTCCTCTCAGCAGATTGAATCGTATCATGCTGAGTATCACGTAGTAAAAGGAGATGGCGGCGAGCCACACGGAGGAGTAGATCACTCCGGTGACGAACTTGAAGACGGCGTATCCGGCGTTCAAGAGAAATGTCCCGTGGAGGGCTACGGAGTCTCTGAACTGCTTGTCGGACGCAAATCTGGCGAGGTATTTTTTCGGCTTTTGTATCACCTGTCACACTCCTTCCGTTAAGATAACATACAAAACAATGATACAATAAAACTGTTGATAATTTGTTTTGACGTTGTTGACAAGGTTAAAATTTTGGATCGTCGGGGCGGTAAATGAGGAAAAAAGGCCTTTTAGACGTGGGTCTTGCCGCCGCATCGTCGCCACCGGTCTTTCGGCAATGCGGAACACTTTATTCTCGATAAAATAGCCCGAAAGCAGTTTGCTTTCGGACTATTTGGGCTTTTTGCCGTCTGCCGGCGCTTTGCGTCAGATCTCTATGAGTTCTTTGGGGGCTTTGGTCAGGTTTCTTGAGCCGCCGGGGGTGATGAGAACCATATCCTCGATACGGCATCCGTATTTTCCTTCAACGTAGATACCCGGCTCCACCGTGACGACTTCTCCGCATCTCAAAGTCATGCCCTTCGGAGATCTGGGTGAGAGGTTGGGAGACTCGTGGATGAGCAGTCCCACTCCGTGACCGAGGGAATGGCCGAAGCATCCCTCATATCCGGCACCGTAGATGATGTCACGGGCTATCTTGTCCATTTCAAAATTATTCTTGCCCTCCGCTATCACGTCGAGGGCGGCGCACTGAGCTTTAAGGACGGTATCGTAGATCTTTTTCATGTCCCGATCGGCCTTTCCGATGACCACGGTCCTTGTCATGTCGGATTTGTATCCGTCGATCATAGCACCGAAGTCAAGGGTGAAAAATCCCTTTTCAAGCTTGACCGGTCTCGGTACTCCGTGGGGGCTTGAGGAATTCTTTCCGGAAACCGCGATGGTCTCGAATGCCGCGCCGTCGCTTCCCAGCTTTTTCATTCTGTATTCAAGCTCTGCCGCCACTTCCGTCTCCGTCATATCGTAGGTGATGACACCGAGGAGCTCCACGAGGGCTTTTTCCGCAATACGCTGGGCTTTTTCCATCGCCGCCACTTCGCGGTCTTCTTTGATCACTCTGATATCTCTGGGAAGCTTTGCGGCAGGTACCAATTCGCAGGAAGAGAGGGATGCCTTGAGCTCGCTGTACTCGGCATAGCAGAGCACGTCCTCCTCAAATCCGAGGGCTTTGACGCCGCACTCCTCCGCATATCTTTTTACTACCCTGTCATCTCCGCTTTCGGGCATCACCACTTCAAAACCGTCAGCCGCCTCACGCTTTGCCGCCTCGGTGTAGCGGAAGTCTGCGAACATGAAGGCTCGATCCATTGTTATGAGGAGCTGTCCGTCGGGATTGTTGAAGTTTGAGAAGTATCTGTGGTTCTCCGGTGACGTTACGTAGAATCCGTCGATGCCGGCGGTGTTCATTGCTTTTCTGAGTTTTTCGATCCTTGTCATTGGCTTGTCTCCTTAGTTTTGTCTTTAAGATATCCGACTGCAAGGCGTGTTGCCTCCACGTATCCCTGCTTTCCCATTCCGAAGACGCATCCCTTGCAGACCTCCCGTATCACGGAGATCTGTCTGAACTTTTCCCTTGCGTTCACGTCGGAAAGGTGGACCTCCCATGCCGGCATACCCATGTCGTCTGCCGCTTCAAGGGCATCCCTTATTGCGTAGGAGTAGTGTGTGTAGGCTCCGGCGTTGATTATGAGCGCATCGACTCCGCTTTCGGCAAGGGAGTGGATGCGGTCGATGATACTGCCCTCGGAATTTGACTGGAAGAAGGAAAGGTCGCATTCGGGAAACAGTTCTTCAGTTTTGCTTTTGATGAATCCTTCCACCTGGGAGAGTGTATCACGGCCGTAAATATCCGGTCGGCGTTTGCCGAGCAGATTCAGGTTCGGACCGTTGATGTAAGAGATCTTCATTTTTTCTTTCCACCTCCGTGAATGCGGTTGTATTTTTCCATGTAAGGCCGCTCGATAAGGCGCTTTGCCTTGAAAAACAGGCTCGTCTTGTCCTTGATGGGAGGCAGTATTATCGCCCGCATTCCGGCTCTGTGAGCAGCGAGGGCGTCGGTGAGAAGCTGGTCTCCGAGAAAGACCGCCTCTTGCGGTTCCACCTTCAAGTCGTCTGCCGCTTTGAGAATGAATTTTGTGCCGGGCTTTCCCACGTCGTAATAGGCGGGGCAGTCAAGGCCTGAGGCGAAGGTGTCTACCCGTTCCTGTCCGTTGTTTGAAACGAGGGCTATCGGTATTCCCGCCTCTTTAAGGGAGGCTATCCATCCCAATATCTCCTCCGTGGGAAGTGCTGTCTCGTAGGGCACGAGTGTGTTATCGATGTCGCTTATGACAGCCGAAGCCCCGATGGAGATGAGAAACTCCGGAGTCACCGCGGAAAAAGAGTCAAAGCAGTAGTCCGGCATCAGCATTTTTTCAAATATCAAGGTATTGGCTCCTTATTTTTATCCCTGTCATTTTAGCACATTATTCTCTCCGTGGCAACGATTTTTCGAAAAAAACGGTTTTTTCCTCCACATTTTAAGTATACAATAAGTAAGAACGGCAAAATAATCTTGAATAACCTGTCTTGAAGGAGGTGGTATCATGCGGTTCAAAGAAAGGATGGCTCGGTATTTTTACGGTCGGTATCTGACCTTTGGCATCGATGCTTTTTCGGTCTTTCTTCTGTGTCTCTATCTTGTGATCTCCGTGGTGGGAAGTTTCTTTCCTTACGGTGTTGTCAGATGGGCACTGAAGGGTGTTTGCGTAGTGGTGATACTCTATATGGTGTGGAGGCTCCTTTCGAAGGATATAACCGTCAGAAGGCGGGAGAACGGAGCTTTTTTTTCCGTCTTTAGTAAGGTGAGCGCATTCTTCAAACTGCAGAAGGACAGGATGCGCGATATCGGGAAGGCGAGATACAAAAAGTGCCCCGAATGTAAGGCGGTTCTGAGGCTTCCCGTAAAACGGGGGCGTCACAGCGTAAAATGCCCAAGATGCGGGAAGAACTTCGATGTATTCAACCTGTTTTGACAATTGTAAAACATAATAGTTAAATGGAGATATGAGATGCTGGAACTAAAAGACATAAAAAAGACTTATAAAGTCGGAGATATCGAGACAAAAGCTCTTGACGGCATCAGTGTGGCGTTCAGAAAGAGCGAATTCGTTGCGATCCTCGGCAAGAGCGGTTCGGGAAAGACCACCTGCCTCAATATCATCGGCGGACTTGACAGATACGACAGCGGGGACCTTGTCATCAAGGGGAAGAGCACGAAGGATTTCAAAGACCGTGATTGGGACGCCTACAGGAACAATTCCGTGGGATTTGTTTTTCAAAGCTACAATCTCATCCCTCATCTCACCATAGTCGAAAACGTGGAGATGGGGATGACACTCTCCGGAGTACCCGGAGCGAAAAAGAGGAAAAAAGCTCTTGAGGTCCTTGAAAAGGTGGGACTTTCGGAGCACCTTCACAAAAAGCCGAATCAGCTGTCCGGCGGACAGACCCAGCGTGTGGCAATAGCACGTGCTCTTGCCAATGACCCGGAGATACTGCTCTGCGACGAGCCCACGGGTGCTCTTGACAGTGCGACGAGCATTCAGGTGATGGATCTCATCAAAGAGGTGTCAAAGGACAGACTTGTCATAATGGTCACCCACAACCCGGAGCTTGCGGAGCGCTATGCCGACAGGATAGTGCGTTTTGAGGACGGCAGGATAGTATCCGACAGCAACCCCCACACAGAGCGGCCGAAGGCGGATGAATTCAGCCTTAAAAAGACGGGGATGAACTTCTTTACCGCACTTAAACTCTCCTTCAGAAACCTGATGACCAAAAAAGGAAGGACCTTCATGATCAGCTTCGCCGGAAGCATCGGCATCATCGGCATCGCACTGATACTGTCCCTTTCCAGCGGAGTCGACAACTACATTGCGAACGTGGAAGCGGACACGTTGTCAAGTTATCCTCTCAGCATCGAAAGATCCGCCATGGACATGACATCCTTCGTTGAGACCATGACGGAGAGCAAGGGGGAGAGGGAAGACCGTCCGCTGGACCGCATCTACACCGACAGCATGACCTCGGATATGTTCAATTCCTTGAGCAGCGGCGTCACGGAGAATGACCTGCGCTCCCTCAAAGAGTTCTTCGACTCCGGTGAGAGCGGTATCGAAGAGTACGTCAGCGACATAAGATACGGTTACTCAACGGAGATGAACATCTACCGTGCCGACACGGAAAACGGCGTAGTTCAGGTGAATCCCGGCAAAATGTACGAGCTTATGTACGGCGGTGAGACTGCCGCCAATATGGAGATGTTGACATCCGTTACGGGCGGAGTCTCCTCCACCGACGTGTGGCAGGAGCTGATAAGCAACGCCGAGCTTCTTTCAAAACAGTACGAGACAGTTGATGGCCGGATGCCATCAAGCTACGACGAGGCGGTGCTGATAGTCAACGAAAACAACGAGATCAGCGATTTCACTCTTTATACTCTCGGTATCAAGCCTCAGTCAGAGGTAACCGAGAATATGAAAAAGGTCATGGAGGGCGGCACCTTCGAATCGGAGGAGACCGACTACAGTTACGATGAACTGACAAGCCAGCGCTTTAAGCTCCTCCTTCCCACGGACAACTATGAGAAGGACAGTGTGACGGGACGGTGGACGGACATGAGCGGCAGTGAGAGTCACGTTAAAGAGAAACTTGACTCCGCTCTTGAGATCAAGATAGTGGGAATTATCCGTCCCGCCTCCGGAAGTACCGTCAAGACCTTCGGCGGCATCGGCTACACGAGAGAGCTGACCGAATACCTTGTGAATGCGGTGAATGAGAGCGATATCGTGAGGGAACAAAAGGCGGATCCCGACACCGATATCTTCACCGGCCTTGCCTTCGAAAACGATGATTCTCCCCTCACCACCGAAAAACTTAACAGCTACATCGACAGCCTTCCCGACGGCGAGAGGGAGCAGTACAGAAGCACCGTTGACGGAATGTATCTCTCCGGAATGACGGAGGCGGAAGTGCTCTCAAAGTTCGAGCCTCTCTTCGAGAGTATGAAGACGGATGCAACTTATGAAGGAAATCTCAAGCTTATGGGCTCGTCCGATATCGATGACCCATCAAGGATCGATATCTATCCGAAGGACTTTGAATCCAAGGACGGGATAGTGGCGCTGATAGATGAGTACAACCGAGGCCTTGAGGAGGACGAGAGGATCCGCTACACCGACTATATCGGCATCATGATGTCCTCGATCACCACCATCATCAATGCGATAAGCTACATCCTCATCGCCTTCGTATCCATATCCCTCGTGGTATCGTCCATCATGATCGGTATCATCACCTACATCTCGGTGCTTGAGAGAACGAAGGAGATCGGAATACTCCGCTCCATCGGAGCATCCAAAAAAGACATTTCGAGAGTCTTCAATGCGGAGACCGTGATAATAGGCTCCACGGCGGGAGTCCTCGGCATCGGCATCACATTGCTCCTCAACATCCCGATCGACCTTCTCATTGAGCACCTGTCCGGTATTTCCGGAATATCCGCACTTCCGGCGGGGGGAGCTGTCATTCTGATCGTCATCAGCGTGGTGCTGACTTTGATAGCCGGACTTGTTCCATCGAGAGTGGCGGCGAAGAAAGATCCGGTCACCGCACTGCGTGCCGAATGACCCGTAATTATGTTTGCCGTTTTTAGGAAAAATCGTAAAATTTCCACAAACATCAAAAAAAATCCGTCAGCCCCCTTGCAAAATATAACGGATTAGTGTAGAATGGGGCGTAAGATATTTTAAACTAAGAAAGGAGCAGTTCTTTTCCGAGGACATTTTGAGGAAGAGAACGATAGTTCTTATGGTAGTAGCAGGCAGCTTTAAAAACGGCGTGACCTTTGACATGGACGGCAACGTAATGCAGGTAGTCGAATTTCAGCACGTAAAACCCGGAAAGGGCGCGGCTTTCGTTCGTACCAAGCTTCGTAACGTTATCACAGGCGCCGTTATCGAAACGACATTCAACCCCACCGACAAATTCGAGGATGCCCGTGTGGACCGCAGAGAGATGCAGTATCTCTACACCGACGGCGATCTCTATTATTTCATGGATATGGAGACTTTTGAGCAGCTTCCCCTCAATGAGGATAAGCTGTCCGATAACTTCAAATTCGTAAAAGAAGAGATGCTCTGCACAGTCAAGTCCTACAAGGGCAATGTCTTCGCAGTAGAGCCTCCCATGTTCGTGGAGCTTGAGGTAGCGGATACCGAGCCCGGTGTCAAGGGCGACACCGCTCAGGGTGCCACCAAGAATGCCACCACGGAGACCGGTGCGGTCATCAGAGTACCCCTCTTCATTTCTCAGGGCGAGAAGATCCGTATCGACACAAGGACCGGCGAGTATCTCGAAAGAGCGTAACTTGCAGTCCCAACATCTTAATTAAGAGAGGATAAGAAAAATGACGATTTCCGAAAAAAGCGCATACTTGAAGGGCCTTCTTGACGGCTTGAAGCTTGATGAGAAAGAACCCGAAACCGCAGTTCTCAAGGCAGTGGTCGACCTTCTCGGTGACGTTACCAACGCCATTGACGAAATCGATGACGATCTTGAGACCCTCAACGACTACATCGAGGAGATCGACGAGGATCTCGGCGGCGTTGAGGAGATAGTTTACGATATCGACGAGGACGATTGCTGTGACTGCTGTGACGACGACTGTTGCGACTGTGACTGTGATTGCGACGAGGATATGATCTGTGCTATGTGCCCTTCCTGCGGCGAGCAGATCTACTTCGATGACAGCATGGACCCCTCCGACATCGTTTGCCCCTCTTGCGGCAAGGCACTTTGCGAGGACGCAGAGTAATTCGGGGCTGAAACGGTCTTGTAAAAAATACCATATTTTTTGCGATTGACACAAGAGCCACCGTCAGCTATAATTTGAATAAGGGGGTAGTGCCTGTCACTCCCTGTTTATTAAAACGAACAACAATAATGTTTTTCTGAAAAGGAGACAAAAATGAAAAGAATTATTTCACTTGCGATAGTTGCGATCATGCTTTTTGCTTGCGTTGCAGCTGCAGTTCCGGTTTCCGCGGCAGCAAGTGTCCGTCAGGATGTTGAGGCTATCTACTTTGACGTGAAGCCCACCATCGACGGATTCATTACCGAGGA